>NZ_WIWC01000056.1 GCF_009600315.1 Pseudomonas helleri
CGGCTCTCCCGGCATCCATGCCGGTCGACCCACTCCGCGAAACCTCCACTCGGCCTCCCGAAGGGGCGGCAGATCAAGATCAAAAGCCAGATAAAAAGCCAAATCACAAGCCAGATCACAAGCCAAATCACAAGCCAGATCACACGCTCGCTGACTTGCCACGAGGCTGCGGCAACCAGCCCATCGCAGCCTTCGTTCCTCGTCAGCGACTACACATCAACACCCCTCTATGACGCTGATAGGTGGAGTCAAACCGCCCAACTCCCTACAATCGTACCCACGCTTAAAAGGAGACGCCCCCATGCTGATGGTGATTTCACCCGCTAAAACCCTCGATTACGAAACGCCGCCAGCCACTGCGCGCTTTACTTTGCCGCAGTACCTGGACCACTCACAGGTGTTGATCGAGCAACTGCGTGAATTAAGCCCGCAACAGATTGGCGAGCTGATGCACCTGTCCGATAAGCTTTCAGGCCTTAATGCCGCCCGTTTCGGCAGCTGGACTCCGGCCTTTACCCCTGAAAACGCCAAGCAGGCACTGCTGGCCTTCAAGGGCGATGTATACACCGGCCTGAATGCCGTGGATTTCAATGAAGACGACTTTGACTACGCGCAAACCCATCTGCGCATGCTCTCGGGCCTTTACGGCCTGTTGCGTCCGCTGGACTTGATGATGCCGTACCGGTTGGAGATGGGCACCAAGCTGGCCAACGCGCGCGGCAAGGACTTGTACGCCTTCTGGGGCACACGAATCAGCGAGTGGCTCAATGAAGCACTGGCCGAACAAGGCGATGATGTGTTGCTCAATCTGGCCTCCAACGAGTACTTTTCAGCCGTCAAAAAATCAGCCTTGAACGCACGCATCATTAATACCGAATTCAAGGACCTGAAGAACGGTCAGCACAAGATCATCAGCTTTTATGCGAAAAAGGCCCGCGGCATGATGAGCCGCTTTGTGATCAAGGAACGCATCAACACCCCTGAGCACCTCAAGCAATTTGACGCTCAGGGTTATCGTTACAGCGCCGAGCAGTCGAAACCCGACCTGCTGGTTTTTTTACGCGATCACGCCCCCGAGTAATCCCGCCTTTTTTCGACGCACCTCAGCTCACTGAGTGTGCGTCGCACCTCGTTGCGCCCTCCACACCCCCTCGATAAATATAAATTCACTCGACAAATGTGACTTTTTTTCATAGTGGCACTTAATTTTTTTTCGAGTAGTGGCACAAAACTATCGCGGCGAATGAACTACCTGTAACTAAAGGGCGAAACCTTTGGGGCCATCACTTTGCAACCAGTGCCATCTTTTGCAACATATCCCGTAATAACTAAAAACGAGATCAGCGGGCTGGAACTATGTACAGAAGCACCGCTCATAGAATCCGTAACAATTATTACCGAGCTTGTAGGAAATGACTTACGCAGCACTCATAAAATAAACGCTTAACACACTCTGGCCAGCCGGGGTGTGGTAACCAAAAGCGAATCACCTGCTCAACGCCTTCGTGCCATATAAATCAATGGCTTGAGGTATCCCCCTGCGTGTATCTGCGGAGGATGGCTCAGCCAGATTGTCCTACAAGACATTAAGTAGCTGCACTTTAAAAGTGCAACTTAAACAGCGTTGAAACATAACAGTGCCTGTTCACGGTATTGCGGGTTAGTTACGCCGTAATTCCAGATTCACCCTTATTTTTTAACTTAGGCCACTCAGTGGCTTGAACATGACAGAGGTCAATTACGATGCGCATCAGCATATTTGGTTTGGGTTACGTCGGCGCCGTATGTGCCGGTTGTCTTTCTGCCCGCGGCCATGAAGTTATTGGCGTTGATATTTCTCAAGACAAGATTGACCTGATCAACCTTGGCAAATCGCCCATCGTTGAACCGGGCCTTGGCGAGCTGCTGGCTCAGGGTATTCAAACGGGCCGTCTGCGCGGCACCACCAACTTTGCTTCGGCCATCCGTGACAGCGACCTGTCGATGATCTGCGTCGGCACGCCGAGCAAGAAAAACGGTGATCTGGAACTCAACTACATCGAAGCTGTGTGCCGCGAAATCGGCGCTGTGCTGCGTGAAAAATCCAGCCGTCACACCATCGTTGTACGCAGCACCGTGTTGCCGGGCACCGTAAAAAACGTGGTTATCCCGATTCTCGAAGAATGCTCGGGCAAGAAAGCCGGCGTTGATTTCGGCGTTGCCGTAAACCCTGAATTCCTGCGTGAAAGCACCGCCATTGCCGACTACGACCTGCCGCCAATGACCGTGATCGGCGAGTTCGACAAGGCCTCCGGCGATGTACTGCAATCACTGTACGAAGAACTCGACGCACCGATTATCCGCAAGGACATCGAAGTGGCCGAGATGATCAAGTACACCTGCAACGTGTGGCACGCCACCAAAGTGACCTTCGCCAACGAAATCGGCAACATTGCTAAAGCAGTGGGTGTTGATGGCCGTGAAGTGATGAATGTGGTCTGCCAGGACAAAACCCTGAACCTGTCGCAGTACTACATGCGCCCAGGCTTCGCGTTCGGCGGCTCATGCCTGCCTAAAGATGTCCGCGCCCTGACCTACCGCGCCGGTTCGCTGGACGTAGAAGCGCCGCTGCTCAACTCGCTGATGCGCAGTAACGAATCGCAAGTGCAGAACGCTTTCGACATCGTTGCCAGCCACGACAAACGCAAAGTCGCCCTGCTCGGTTTGAGCTTCAAGGCCGGTACCGATGACCTGCGCGAAAGCCCGCTGGTCGAGCTGGCCGAAATGCTGATCGGCAAAGGCTACGACCTGAGCATCTACGACACCAACGTCGAATACGCTCGTGTTCATGGCTCGAACAAAGAGTACATCGAATCGAAAATCCCTCACGTTTCGTCCCTGCTCAACTCGGACTTCGACGCTGTGATCAATAACAGCGACGTGATCATTCTGGGTAACCGCGACGAGAAATTCCGTGCCCTGGCGCAAAACGCCCCGGCCGGTAAACAAGTGATCGACCTGGTGGGCTTTATGGCCAATGCCACAAGCACCACAGGCCGTACCGAAGGCATCTGCTGGTAACACGCTGCCCCTGTAGCCGCTGCCACAGGCTGCGAGTTTTATATCAATCGCAGCCTGCGCCAACGGCTACAGAGTTTGCGCAGTACCGCCTAAATGCTCATACGGAACTCGATTATGCTCAGGCTTAAAAACGGCCTTCTTCAAGCCGCCGGTTGGCTGTTTTATCTCACTCTGTTGATGGGCCTCGCGCTAGCGTTGCCGACCTCTATCTTTGACTCCGAGTCGAAGAACTTTATTTTCCTGATTGGCGCCGTGGGTATCTGGCGCTACTCAATGGGTATCACGCACTTTGTGCGCGGGATGCTGTTTTTATATGTGGTGTACCCCCACTTGCGCCGCAAGGTTCGCAAGCTGGGTAAGGCGGCTGACCCGTCGCATGTGTTTTTGATGGTCACCAGTTTTCGAATCGATGCACTGACCACCGCCCAGGTGTACAGCTCGGTGATTCGTGAAGCGATTGACTGCGGCCTGCCGACCACCGTGGTGTGTTCGCTGGTTGAAATGTCCGACGAGCTGCTGGTCAAGAGCATGTGGCAGCGCCTTAACCCGCCTGACCGCGTCAAACTGGACTTTGTGCGCATTCCCGGCACCGGTAAACGTGACGGCCTGGCCTATGGCTTCCGCGCCATCTCCCGACACATGCCGGACAACCGCGCAGTGGTCGCGGTGATCGACGGTGACACCGTGCTCGCGCAAGGTGTGGTGCGTAAAACCGTGCCGTGGTTTCAGCTGTTCGGCAATGTCGGCGGCCTGACCACCAACGAATTCTGCGAAGTGCGCGGCGGCTACATCATGAGCGAATGGCACAAGCTGCGCTTTGCTCAACGCCACATCAACATGTGTTCGATGGCCCTGTCCAAGCGCGTGCTGACCATGACCGGACGCATGTCTGTGTTCCGTGCCAACGTGGTGACTGACCCCGACTTTATTGCCGATGTGGAAAGTGACTCGCTGCAACACTGGCGTCTGGGCCGCTTCAAGTTTCTGACCGGCGACGACAAGTCCAGCTGGTTCAGCCTGATGCGTCTGGGCTACGACACCTTTTATGTCCCGGACGCGGCGATTCACACCGTGGAACACCCGCCGGAAAAAAGCTTTATCAAAGCCAGCCGCAAGCTGATGTTCCGCTGGTACGGCAACAACCTGCGCCAGAACGCCCGCGCGTTGGGGCTGGGTGTTAAACGCCTGGGTGCCTTCACCAGCGTGGTGCTGTTCGACCAGCGTGTGTCGATGTGGACTTCCCTGCTGGGCCTGACCGTGGCGCTGATTGCGACGGCCAAATACGGCATCACCTTCCTGATCGCCTACCTGCTGTGGATCGGCATCACCCGCTTGATTCTGACCCTGTTGCTGGCCTGTTCGGGCCACACCATCGGCCCGGCTTACCCAATCATTCTTTATTACAACCAGATCGTTGGGGCACTGGTGAAGATCTACGTGTTCTTCCGCATCGACCAACAATCCTGGACCCGTCAGGACACCAAATTGACCCGTGATCTGGCCAGCTTTCAACGTTGGTTCAACACCTGGTCGTCTCGAACCATGACCTTCTCGGCTGCCAGCATTTTTGTGGCTGTGCTGCTGACGATGGTCTGAACCGACTCGACCGAATTAATCAGGAATAAGACCCATGAACACTCAAGTTAACGCCAACGTTGTCCACGAATCCGAAGCCCAGCGCCAACATGCGCGGGTCAAAATCCCGGCCAAGCTGCGCTTTCTCACGGCCGAACGCGCGCCGATGGAAGCCAGCCTGATCGACCTCTCGGCCGGTGGCCTGAGCTTCAACGCCGCCAACCAGACGTTCAAGGTCGGCGACGTATTTAAAGGCCGCCTGCAATTTCTGGTGGATAACCTCGGCCTGACCATGGACGTCGACCTGCTGGTGCGCAATGTCGACCGCCAGACCGGCCGCGTCGGCTGCCAGTTCCAGAACCTCGACCTGCAAGACATCGCCACCTTGCGTCACTTGATCACCTCACACCTGAGCGGCGACATCGTGACCATGGGCGAAATGCTCGCCACCCTGCAACGTGACAACTTCACTAAAGCGCGCAAGGTCAAGGATGGCGGCAGCGGCATGACCCCGTTCGGGCGCATGAAAGCCGTGGTGCTCAGCGCCGGTGTGTTTGTGGTCGGTCTGGTGGCGTTTGGTTTTATCGTCAAATCGGTGTACGGCCTGTACTTCGTCACCCACGCGCAATCGGCGCTGGTCAGCGTGCCTGCCTTGAACATCACCATGCCCCGTGACGGCACGGTGCAAAGCCTGATCAAAGACGACAACCTGGCCGCCAACGGTGCTCCGATTGCGACGTTCAGCACCAGCATGCTCGACGTACTCAAAGGCCATCTGGACGAAAACCAGCTGCAACCGCAGAACATCGAAACCCTGTTCGGCAAGCAAATGACCGGCACCCTGACCTCTCCGTGTGATTGCGTAGTGGCGGAACAAGTGGTTGCCAATGGTCAATACGCCAGCAAGGGTGATGTGATCTTCAAACTGGTGCCGCGCACCAGCGAAGCCGGTATCGCGGCACGCTTCAGCTATCGCCAGTTCGGTGACGTTCTGCCGGGCACTCGGGTTAACTTCCAGATTGCCGGTGAAGACGGTCAACGTAGCGGCAAGATCATCAGCAGCACCAGCCTTAACAGCGACGACCTGTCGTCTGACATTCGCGTGCAAATCAAACCTGATGCCCCGCTCGACAGCGCGCTGGCTGGTCGTCCGGTAGACGTGCGCAGCGACCGTGGTCCATCGTTGAACTGGTTGATCGACAAAGCCTCGGCTGCGGGTTTGTAAGCATGACAAGCCCATCTCCCTTTCCATTTCCCGTAGCAGCTGCCGAAGGCGGCGTCCGAGTGCGCAACGCTCGCACTCCTGAGCACGCGCAGGTTCTGACACACCGTGCCAAAGGGTTTTACGGTCGCTTCGCAACCGAACGCAGCCTTCGGCAGCTGCTACGGGGGCAGGCGTTGCTACCACTGGTTGCAGCTATTGCACTGGCTGGCTGCTCCGGCCTGCCGGATCAGCGTCTGGCCAATGAAGCCTTGAAGCGTGGCGATACCGCTACCGCTCAGCGTAACTATCAAGCGTTGTCGGATCTGGGTTACACCGAAGCGCAGGTCGGCCTGGCGGACATCTGGATGACGAATCCAGACGCCGATCAGTTGAAGAAAGCCGAAGCCGCTTACCGCGCTGCCGCGAAAACCTCGCCGCGTGCTCAGGGTCGTCTGGGCCGTTTGCTGGCCACCAAGCCTGATGCGACCGAAGCCGAGTTGCTGGAAGCGCAAACGCTGCTGGAACAGTCCCTGGGCAACGCCGGTTATTACGCCGAGCTGGCCGCTATCTACCAGAAGCGTGGTCAAACTGAACAACTGGCCGAGCTGGTCACGCAGTTGCAAGGCGCGTATCGCAGCGGTGCAGCCTCGGCCAAGAAGGTCGACGGTGTAGCACGGGTTTTGGCCGATCCGACAGTGGGCACACCCGATCCCGAAACGGCGAAATCGCTGCTGGAAAACATCGCCCCCGGCTACCCCGCAGCCTGGGTCAGCCTGGCGCAATTGCTTTATGACTTCCCGGATCAGGGCGACACCGCGCAGCTGCAGGAATACCTGGACAACGGCCGCGCCGCCGACCTGCCCCGCGCCGAGCTGTTGCTGGGGCGCATGTATTACGACGGCAAGTGGATAACCCCGGATGCGAAAAAGGCCGAAGCGCACTTCCAGCGTGCCGTGGACAAAGAAGTCGCGGCGGATTACTACCTGGGCCAGATCTACCGTCGCGGTTATCTGGGCGAGGTGTACCCGCAAAAAGCCCTCGACCATTTGCTCAAGGCTGCGCGTAACGGCCAGAACAGCGCCGACTTCGCCATCGCCCAGTTGTTTTCCCAAGGCAAGGGCACCAAGCCCAACCTGTTGAACGCTTATGTGTTCGGCCAGCTGGCGAAAGTGCAGGACACCCCGCAGGGCAATGAACTGGCGAGCCAGCTCGACGAGCAACTGCCGCCTGAACAACGCGCCGAGGCTGAACGCCTGCTGGAAAAAGAACGCGCCCTGCGCGCCAACCTGTTGCTGCAAGCACAGCTAGAACAAGAACACGGCGAGGAAGCCCTATGACCCTCAATCCCTTTGTGAAAGCGGGCATTGGCTTGTCTTTCGCGCTGCTGTGGTCATGCCCGACCCTGGCCGCCCTGACCGATGAAAAGAACTTCGGCCTTGAGACCAAAATCACTGCCCAGTCCGAAGACGACCGCGACCTCGGCACCCGTGACGGCGGCGACGTTAACGGTATCGCCCTTGACCTGCGCCCATGGGCGTATTTCGAGCACGGCAACTGGAGCGCGTACGTGATGGGTCAGGCGGTGACGTCCAGCGACATCATCGAAACCGACACCCTGCAACAGGCCGATGAGCAGCAATCGAGCAGCAGCGACTCGCGCACCCCGGACAAAAGCTACCTGGCCCTGCGTGAATTCTGGATCGGTTACAAAGGCTTCACCGCCTACCCCGGCGAAGAGCTTCGCATGGGTCGCCAACGCCTGCGCAACGACGACGGCCTGTGGCGCGACACCAATATCGAAGCCCTTAACTGGACCTTCGACACCACCTTGCTGAAGGCTAATCTGGGCGCGGCGCAACGCTTTAGCGAGTACCGCACCGACCTTCACGATCTGGCCCCCGATGACAAGGATCGCCTGCACCTGTTCGGTGATATTTCGGCACAGTGGACACCCGGTCAATGGGTCGGCCTGCGCGCCCACCACACCCACGACGATGGCAAGCTCAAGCATCAAGGTGAAGAAGTCGACTCGCTGGATAAAACCGAGAACGGCGACCTGACCTGGCTCGGTATCGAAGCCAACAGCGACGCGTACAACTACCGCAACACCAACACCGTCAACTATTGGGCCAGCCTCACCGGCATGTCCGGCAAACGTGACAACCTGGCCACCTCCAGTGTGGACGGGCGCACCCTGGCGGGTGCCAAAACCAGTGACAACGTAGACGGCTGGGCCACCGATCTGGGCATTCGTTTGCGCCTTGATCCGAACTGGCAAGTCGGTGCGGCCTATTCCCGCGCCAGCGCCGACTACCAACAGACAGGGCTTGAGAGTAACCGCTCGAACTACACCGGCACTCGCTCGCGGGTTCACCGTTTTGGTGAAGCGTTCCGTGGCGAGATGCAGAACATGCAGAGCGCCACCCTGTTCACCTCATGGCAGTTGCAAGACGACTACGACGCCTCGCTGGTCTACCACAAGTTCTGGCGCGTCGACTCCAGCAAACCGGTGGGCAGTAACGGCATCAACGCCGTGGAAAACAGTGAAGACCCTACCAGTGGCTTGCTGTCCAGCACGTCCCTGCCATTGATCGACGGTAAAAACGACCTTGGTCAGGAAATGGACCTGGTGGTCACCAAGTACTTCAAACAAGGCCTGCTGCCTGCCGCACTGAGCCAGTCGATTGACGAGCCATCGGCACTGGTGCGCTTTCGTGGCGGCGTGTTCAAGCCGGGCGATGCCTACGGCAAGAACGTCGACTCGTACATGCACCGCGCGTTTGTTGACGTGATCTGGCGCTTCTGATGACTACGCCAACGGGAGTGCGTGACATGAATCATCCTGCCCATAAAGGCGCGATCAGCCTGCTGGCTGGCGCGCTGCTGCTGGCCAGTTCGGCCGCCTTTGCCTCCGTCGCGCCGGTAACGCCGACAGTGGCCAAAGAGCTGCAACAAGCCAAAACCTACACCGTCAGCACCGCGCCAACGGCGCCGCTGGACATTCCCAAGCCCGCCCTGCCCGACTTGTCGGGTTACACCCGCGAAGCGGCGGCGGCCAAAATTGTGCGCAGCAAAGCCGGCAAAATCAGCGTGCGCCGCATGATGCAAGAGAACGCCCTGAAAGACTTCATCGGCGGCGATAACAAAATGGCCGAATGGGTGGTGCGTCAAGGCGGCATTCCCCAGGCGATTTTCATCGACGACGGCTATGTAAACCTCAAGGATCTGGCCAAACGCCTGCCCAAGCAGTACTTCAGCGAAACCGCACCGGGTGTGTATCTGGCGCGCTTGCCGATCGTGGTCGGACACCAAGGCATTCTGGACATCGACAGCAGCACCAAAGAGCTGCGTCTGTCCGAAGAAGGCGGCTCCTTCATGGTCAACGATGGCCAGTTGTTTGTGCGTGACACCCAAGTCACTGGCTGGCGTGAAAAGGCCAACGGCCCGGCCACTTTCCGCAATGAAAACGAATTCCGTCCGTTCCTGCTGGCCTGGGGCGGCACCGAGACCTACATCGTCAACAGCAAGATGGCCAGCTTTGGCTACGCCAACAGTAAGTCGTACGGGGTGAGTATTTCCCAGTACACGCCCAACATGGCCAAGGTGGTCAAACGCGATGAGCCCACGGGCTGGATCGTCGACTCCGAGTTCTCGGACATGTGGTACGGCTTCTACTGCTACGAAACCCGCGACTTTGTGGTCAAGGGCAGCACCTACCGCGACAACATCGTTTACGGCATTGACCCCCATGACCGTTCACACGGTCTGATCATTGCCGAGAACGACGTGTACGGCACAAAGCGCAAACACGGCATAATTATTTCCCGTGAAGTGGACGACAGCTTCATCTTCAACAACCGCAGCCACAACAACAAATTGTCAGGCCTGGTGATCGACCGTAATAGCGTCAACAACCTGATTGCCGACAACGACATTTTCCAGAACCACACCGACGGCATCACCCTCTATGAGAGCGGTGACAACCTGTTGTGGGGCAACAAGGTGTTCAACAACCGTCGTCACGGTATTCGGGTGCGTAACAGCGTGAATATTCGGCTTTACGAAAACCTCTCGATGGCCAACGGCCTGACCGGCGTGTACGGCCACATCAAAGACCTGAGCGACACCGACCGCGATATTCACCTCGATCCGTTCGACACCGAAGTGTCACTGATATTGGTGGGTGGCGAGCTGGCCGGTAACGGCAGCGGACCACTGAGCATTGACTCACCCTTGAGCATCGAGCTGTACCGGGTGTCGATGCTGGCCCCGACCAAATCCAGCGGTATCAGCCTGAACGGCATTCTGGGTGAACGTCAGGACGAGATTCTCGACCTGATGGTGCGCCAGCAAAAAGCCGTGCTGATCGACCCCGTTGAACGCCAGACCGAATTGCACGACTGAGGATGACTGTTATGCCCCCGCATTTGATCACGTTGCTGACCGCAGGCCTTCTGCTTGCCAGCGCAGGCGTGCAAGCCGATGAAATCGAAGCCCCGACGTTCACCGCCGAGGACTGCTGCAACCTGTGCCCCGAAGCCCACGACGCGAAGAACTACACCACGCGTTACCAGCAAAACTTCACCACGCTGGTGCAGGCCAAAGGCGACTGGTTGTTCCGTACCCAGGAAGACCTGCGCACCCAATTCGAAACCACGCCCGCAGGCTACAAGCGCATGCAGCAACTGCACGATGCGTTCAAAAGCAAAGGGGTGGAATTGGTCGTGGTCTACCAGCCGACTCGCGGTCTGGTCAATCGCAGTAAATTGATGCCTGCCGAGCGCGCATCCTTCGACTACGACACGGCCCTGAAAAACTATCAGGCCATGCTGGGCCGCTTCGCCAAAATGGGCTACTACGTGCCGGATTTGTCGCCGCTGACCGATGAACAACAGGCGCACGACTTCTACTTCCGCGGTGATCAGCACTGGACGCCGTATGGCGCAGAACGTACGGCCAAAATCGTCGCCGAAACCGTGAAGAAAATCCCCGGTTTTGCCGACATCCCGCAGCGCGAGTTCGAAACCAAAATCTCCGGGCGCATGGGCAAGACCGGCACCCTGCACAACATGGCCGGGCAACTGTGCGGCACCAGCTACGCCGTGCAGTACATGGACCAGTTCAGCACCGAGCCTAAAGGCGAAGCGGGCGACGGCGACCTGTTCAGCGACGAGGCCAACCCGCAAATCACGTTGGTGGGCACCAGCCACAGCGGCAAGAACTACAACTTTGCCGGCTTCCTGGAGCAAAACATTGGCGCGGACATCCTCAACGTCGCCTTCCCCGGCGGTGGTCTGGAAGGCTCGATGTTGCAGTACCTGGGCAGCGACGAGTTCCAGAAAACACCGCCCAAGGTGCTGATCTGGGAATTCTCGCCACTGTATCGCCTCGATCAGGAAGTCACCTATCGCCAAATGATGTCGCTGCTGGGCAACGGTTGCGAAGGCAAACCTGCGCTGCTGAGCAAAAACACCACGCTCAAGCCCGGCACCAACCAGTTACTGGTCAATGGCACCAACAAGCCGTTGCACAACGCCAACCATCAAATTGACATCCGCTTCGCCGACCCGTCGGTGAAAACCTTGCAAGCCACCCTCTGGTACATGAACGGTCGCCACGAGACTTTGAAAATCGACAAGCCGACAACCTCCGACACAGACGGACGTTTCGCCTTTGAACTGCGCACCGATGAAGACTGGGCCGACCAGAACCTGTTGGCGCTTGAAATTCAGGGCCCGGATGACGCGGGTGATGCGCAAAAAGTCGAAGCCAAACTCTGCACACGCAACGTATTCCCCACCTCTGCGCAGCACACCGCGCAGGCCGGACGATGAGGTTTCTGATGCCAACTGCACCGATCAATTTACGCACACTGCTGGCGCCGACCCTGTTGGGCTTGGCGATGTTTGCCAGCAGCGCCAACGCCGCCGCGCCCCTGCGCCCGCCGCAGGGCTATTACGCCCCGATTGAAGCGTTCAAGACCGGCGATTTCAAAAACGACTGCACGGCCATGCCGCAGCCGTATACCGACAAGCTGGAATTTCGCAGCAAGTACGAAGGCTCGGACAAGGCCCGTTCGACCTTGAACGTGGATTCGGAAAAAGCTTTTCGTGAAGCCACCAAGGGCATCACCACGCTGGAGCGCGGCACCAGCAAACAAGTGATGCAATTTATGCGCGACGGCCGCCCCGAGCAGCTCGATTGCACCTTGAACTGGCTGAGCGCCTGGGCCAAGGCCGATGCGTTGATGAGCAAAGACTTCAACCATACCGGTAAGTCCATGCGCAAATGGGCGCTGGGCAGCATGGCCTCGTCTTACTTGCGCCTGAAGTTTTCCGAGTCGCAACCCTTGGCCAAGCACCCTGAGCAGGCGCAGATGATCGAGGCCTGGTTCAGCAAAATGGCCGATCAAGTGGTCAGCGACTGGGATGATCTGCCGCTGGTCAAAACCAACAATCACTCGTACTGGGCCGCCTGGTCAGTGATGGCCACGTCCATCGCCACTAACCGCCGCGACCTGTTCGACTGGTCGGTGAAAGAGTTCAAGGTGGGGGCCAATCAGGTCGACGCCCAAGGTTATTTGCCCAACGAGATGAAACGTCAGCAACGGGCGCTGGCTTACCACAACTACGCCCTGCCACCGCTGGCGATGATCGCCAGTTTTGCACTGGTCAATGGCGTGGACCTGCGCAACGAAAACAATGCGGCGCTCAAGCGCTTGGGCGAACGCGTGTTGAGCGGGGTGAAAGACCCGGACGAGTTTGAAGACAAGAACGGTAAAGAGCAGGACATGACCGACTTGAAGGTAGACGCCAAGTTCGCCTGGCTGGAACCGTTCTGCACGCTCTACACCTGTGCGCCTGAAGTCATTGAGCGCAAGCGCGAGATGCAACCGTTCAAGACATTTCGACTGGGCGGGGATTTGACCAAGGTGTACGACCCGGCTCACGACAAAGGCAAATAACGCTGCCCTCACGCTAATTAAAAGCAAACGCAGCCAAGCCCCCTCTCCCTCTGGGAGAGGGTTGGGGTGAGGGTCGATCAAACGACACCGACCCCCAGAAGAAACACAAACACCCTCCCCTATTTTCACGGGGGGGTTTGGGGGGGCTGAGCCCTTTATTGTTGGTCCACACGGAGAGGTCAGGATGGTTTTTTCATCCAATGTGTTCCTGTTTTTATTTTTACCGGTGTTTCTCGCCCTCTATTACTTGAGCGGCCAACGCTATCGCAACCTGCTGTTGCTGATCGCCAGCTATGTGTTTTATGCCTGGTGGCGCGTGGACTTTTTGGCGCTGTTTATCGGTGTCACCGTCTGGAACTACTGGATCGGCCTCAAAGTCGGCGCCGCTGGTGTGCGCACCAAACCTGCACAACGCTGGCTGTTGCTGGGCGTGGTGGTCGATCTGGGGATTCTGGGCTACTTCAAGTACGCCAACTTCGGCGTCGACAGCATCAACGCGATGATGAATTCGGCCGGTCTCGACCCGTTTATCCTCACTCACGTACTGCTGCCGATCGGTATCTCGTTCTATATTTTCGAGTCCATCAGCTACATCATCGACGTGTACCGCGGTGACACCCCGGCCACCCGCAACCTGATCGACTTTGCCGCGTTTGTGGCAATTTTCCCGCACTTGATCGCTGGCCCCGTGCTGCGTTTTCGTGACCTGGCCGATCAGTTCAACAACCGCACGCACACCCTCGACAAGTTCAGCGAAGGTGCCACGCGGTTTATGCAGGGCTTTATCAAAAAGGTGTTTATTGCCGACACCCTGGCCGTGGTCGCCGATCACTGCTTCGCCTTGCAGGACCCGACCACGGGCGATGCCTGGCTAGGCGCACTGGCCTACACCGCGCAGTTGTATTTTGACTTCTCCGGTTACAGCGACATGGCCATCGGCCTGGGCTTGATGATGGGTTTCCGCTTTATGGAAAACTTCAAACAGCCGTACATCAGTCAGTCGATCGCCGAGTTCTGGCGGCGCTGGCACATCAGCCTCTCCACCTGGCTGCGCGACTACCTGTACATCACGCTGGGCGGCAACCGTAAAGGCACGCTGACCACCTACCGCAACCTGTTCCTGACCATGTTGCTGGGCGGTCTGTGGCACGGCGCAAACATCACTTACATCCTCTGGGGTGCCTGGCACGGCATGTGGCTGGCGATTGAAAAAGCCTTGGGCCTGAACACCAACCCACGTGCGCTTAACCCGATTCGCTGGGCCCTGACCTTCCTGATCGTGGTGATTGGCTGGGTGATTTTCCGCGCCGAAAACCTGCACGTGGCCGGTCGCATGTATGGCGCCATGTTCAGCTTCAACGAATGGTCGCTGTCGGAACTGACCCGCGCCAACCTCACCGGCCTGCAAGTGGCAACCCTGATCGTGGCTTACCTGACGCTGGCCTTCTTCGGCCTGCGCGACCTGTACCGCCGACCGACCGAACTGGACGTCAGCAAGGCCCAGGCAGTGCCGGCCGACTGGTCACGCTATGCACTGCGCAGTGTGATTGGCCTGCTGTTTGTGGCTTCGATTTTCAAACTCTCGGCGCAAAGCTTCTCGCCGTTCCTGTACTTCCAGTTCTAAGGGGAGCCGACCATGAACCGAACATTACGCATCGTTTACGTCACCAGCTTCTGCGGCCTGCTACTGGGGTTGGGAGCGGTTTCGCTGCGCAGCTTTATGGGCTTCAACACGCCGCCCGAAACCACCGTGCTTAACGGTCATTGGAGCAAAGCCGTCGAGACCCATTACGACGACGAATTCCCGATCAAGCGGTTGGGTACCAACCTCTGGGCTGCGCTGGACTTCACTCTGTTCAATGAAGGCCGTCCGGGTGTGATTCTGGGCCGCGACCAGTGGCTGTTCAGCGATGAAGAGTTCAAACCCTGGCCCAACGCCGAACACAACGTGGCGGGCAATTACGCGCTGGTTGAAGGCGTGCGCCAAACTCTGAAGGCCCACGGCATCAAGCTGGTGATGGCCGTGGTGCCGTCCAAAGTGCGCTTGTATCCCGAGCACATGGGTGACAAACGCCCGGCGTCGATCCATGCCGATCTGTACCGCGACTTTCATGCGCAATTGGCCGCCAGTCAGGTGATCGCTCCGGATCTGCTCGGCCCGTTGCAACAGGCCAAGCAGGCGGGCGCGCAGGTGTTTTTGCGCACTGACACCCACTGGACGCCAGACGGTGCGCAAATCGCCGCACAGCAACTGGCCAAGGCTGTCGGTGCTCAATTTCCCCTGAGTGGCGAGCCGCAACAGTTTGTGACCGAGGTTGAAAAAACCGAGCAGCACAACGGCGATCTGGAGCGTTTCCTGCCACTGGACCCGCTGTTCAGCCACCTGCTGCCGCCGTCCGAACCGCTGGAAAAACGCACCACCCGCGCCGCCGATGCCGCGCCTGAAAGCGCCGACAGTTTATTCGCTGACAGCGAAGTGCCGGTCACGCTGGTGGGCACCAGCTACAGCGCCAACCCTAACTGGAACTTTGTCGGCGCCTTGAAACAAGCGCTGCGCAGTGACGTGATCAATGACTCCAAGGACGGCCACGGCCCCATCCTGCCGATGCTCGCTTACCTGAAAAGCGATGCCTTCAAGAACACCCCGCCCCAAGTGCTGATCTGGGAATTCCCGGAGCGCTACCTGCCGGTGGACAACGACATTGGCGACGCTGATCCGAAGTGGGTCGCGAGCTTGAAAGAAGCGGGCGCACGCGCGCCGCAACTTGCACAGAACACAGCCAAATCCGAGACGCCCAACCGGGCGCAAAACTGAAAGAGAGGTTCAACTTATGTCCATTAAAGCGATGCCGTTCAAACCTGCTCCACGTCGTCTCGCCAAATCTATCGCACTGATGGCCGGCCTCAGCCTGCTGTCTCTGCAAGCCTGGGCCGGTGGCGATGCCGCGCTCTATGGCCCGAGCGCCCCGAAAGGGTCGAGCTTTGTCCGCATCTTCAACGCCAGCAATCAGGAAGTCAGCGCCACCGTGGGCAACACCGCGCTGGACGATGTGGCGCCACTGGGCAGCAGCGATTTCAGTTTTATGCCCCAAGGCGATTACAGCGCCAAGGTCGGTAGCCAAAACGTGCCGGTCAAACTGGCGGCCGATCACTACTACACGCTGGTCAACACCGGCAGCGGCCAACCGCAGCTGATTGAAGAACCACCCTTCAAGAACAAGCAAAAGTCGCTGGTACGGGTGCAGAACCTGACCGACAAGGCGCTGACCCTGAAGACCGCTGACGGCAAGACCGAAGTGGTGAAAACCGTCGCGGCCAAGAGCCGGGGCGAGCGTGAAATCAACCCGGTGAAGGTCAGCTTTGCCCTGTTTGACGGCGACAAGAAAGTCAGCGACCTCAAGCCGGTAGCGCTGGAACGCGGTGAAGCCGCTGTTCTGTACATCACGGGCAGCGGCAGCAGCCTGGCACCGACCTGGGTAAAACGCCCGGTATCGACTCGTTAATTCCCCTTTTTTAAAATTTTTGGAGAGACAACATGATTCCGGTAATTCTTTCAGGTGGTAGCGGTTCGCGTCTGTGGCCTTTGTCGCGCAAGCAATTCCCCAAGCAGTTTCTGGCCCTGACCGGCGAACAGACCCTGTTCCAGCAAACCCTGGAGCGTCTGGTGTTTGACGGCATGGACACGCCAATTGTGGTCTGCAACAAAGAACACCGCTTTATCGTCAACGAACAACTGGCCAACCGTAAGCTCGACACGCAGCGCATCCTGATGGAACCGTTTGGCCGCAACACGGCACCGGCCGTGGCCCTGACCGCGATGATGCTGATCAACGAAGGTCGCGACGAATTGATGCTGGTGCTGCCTGCCGACCACGTACTCGAAGACCAGAAAGCCCTGCAACGTGCCTTGGCGCTGGCGACAGTTGCCGCTGAACGTGGCGAACTGGTGCTGTTCGGCGTACCGGCGCTCAAGCCGGAAACCGGCTATGGCTACATCAAGTCCGCCACCGATGCCGGGCTGCCGGAAGGCGTTAGCCGCGTTGAATCCTTTGTCGAAAAACCGGATGCCAAGCGCGCTGCAGAGTTCGTCAAAAACGGCGGTTATTTCTGGAACAGCGGCATGTTCATGTTCCGCGCCAGCCGCTTCCTGGAAGAGCTGAAAAAGCATGACCCGGACATCTACGACACTTGCCTGCTGACACTGGAACGCAGCCATCAGGACGCTGATACCGTGGACATCGACGAAGCCACCTTCGCGTGCTGCCCGGACAACTCCATCGACTACGCCGTGATGGAAAAAACCGAGCACGCCTGTGTGGTGCCATTGTCGGCGGGCTGGAGCGATGTGGGTTGCTGGTCGTCGCTGTGGGACGTCAATGAAAAGGACGTCAACGGCAACGTCAGCAAAGGCGATGTGGTGATTCAGGACAGCACCAACTGCATGATTCACGGCAATGGCAAGCTGGTGTCGGTGATCGGCCTGGACAACATCGTGGTGGTCGAAACCAAAGACGCCATGATGATTGCCCACAAAGACAGCGTTCAGGGCGTCAAACAGATGGTCAACACCCTCAACGCGCAAGGCCGCAGCGAAACCCAAAACCACTGCGAGGTTTATCGTCCGTGGGGTTCGTATGACTCGGTGGACATGGGTGGCCGTTTCCAGGTCAAACACATCTCCGTCAAGCCGGGCGCTTGCCTGTCTCTGCAAATGCACCATCACCGTGCTGAGCACTGGATTGTGGTGTCGGGTACGGCCGAAGTGACCTGCGACGAGAATGTGTTTTTGCTGACCGAGAACCAGTCGACCTACATCCCGATTGCCTCGGTTCACCGTTTGCGCAACCCGGGCAAGATCCCGTTGGAAATCATTGAAGTGCAGTCCGGCAGCTATTTGGGCGAAGACGACATTGAGCGTTTTGAAGATGTGTACGGGCGTTCGACCCCGGTTGAGCGCGGCGTCTCGATCAAAACCATCGCGCAGTAAATTTTTGCAATAATTGCGGCCAATCACAGCAACTGCCTGTGATTGGCCTTTTTTTCGGCCCCGTTTAACCCCCGCCCCCCCTCCTCGACTATCGCGCGCTTCGCCTGCGCTTGTCGCGCACGTATCGACGGCGTACTTTCGCGCTTTCAATTCGAGTCAGGATTCATTTATGCCCATTGCCCTCATTACCGGCTGCTCCAGTGGCATAGGCCGTGCCTTGGCCAACAATTTCAAGGACGCAGGTTATGAGGTGTGGGCCACGGCCCGAAAGCCTGCAGATGTCGCGCAGCTAAAGGCCGCCGGGTTTGTCGCGGTGCAACTGGACGTCAATGACAGCCTTGAAGTGGATCAACTCAGTGCCCGCCTCAAACAACACGGCCAAGGCCTGGATGTGTTGATCAACAATGCCGGTTACGGCGCTATGGGGCCGTTACTCGATGGCGGCGTGAAGGGCTTGCAGCAGCAGTTCGAAACCAATGTGTTTTCGGTGGTGGGCATCACCCGGGCGTTATTTGAGCCGTTGCGCCGTAATCGGGGGCTGGTGATCAATATCGGCAGCGTTTCGGGGGTGTTGGTTACGCCGTTTGCCGGCGCTTACTGTGCCTCCAAAGCCGCCGTACATGCTTTGAGTGATGCCCTGCGCATGGAGCTTGCCCCGTTCGGGATTCGGGTGATGGAGGTTCAGCCGGGGGCCATCGACACGCACTTTGGCAAAAATGCCAGCGCGCAGGCCGAACAACTGATTGCTGAAGGTTCGCCGTGGTGGCCCGTGCGCGACGGGATTCGCGCCAGAGCCAACGCCTCGCAAGACAACCCCACCCCCGTTGCAGCCTGTGCCAAGGCGGTGTTTGACGCGGCGCGCAAAACCCGTCCACCGGCCTTGCTGCGCGTGGGTAATGGCAGCCGGGCCATGCCCTTGCTGGCGGCATTGTTGCCCCGTGCGCTGCTGCAAAAAATCCTGATGAAGCGCTTTGGCTTAACCGGCTCGTTGTAGTCGCTGACCGAATCACCCTTTTTACGGTCGCTGCGCAACCGGACGTCGCCTTCGGCAACTGCTACGCCATTTCCCTCCCCCCGTAGCAGCTGCCGAAGGCTGCGTCCGGCGGCGTAGCCGTCGTAAGACCTGACACGCCTTTGCGAGCGCTTCGCACTCGATCGCAGCCTTCGCTCCTCGTCAGCGGCTACACACGCTCTCAACGTGTCCTATGCTTGCACCTTCACAGTGCTGCCCTGCTCAACGAGAGACTTATGACTGACTATTCGCCCTACTTCGACCTTGTCGAAGAAACACTCACCGAGATCGAGAACTGGTTCAGCGGCCTTTCCAGCGTGCTACCCACCTTGCTGGCGCGTTTTTCAAATGAGTTTTCGATGATCACACCCAGCGCCAAAGTGCTGGATATTGACGGGATGGAGGAGTTGTTCGAGCAGCTGCGAGGCACCCGCCCAGGGCTGGTGATTACCCTCAGCGAGTTCAAAGGCATCGCCCTTTACGACCAAGGCGCGGTGATCAGTTATCGAGAGCTGCAAGCCGTCGATAACAGAACAATCACCGACCGCCGCGCCACCGTGGTGTTTGAAAAAGACGCCAGCGGCAAGCTGCTCTGGCGTCATTTGCATGAGACGTTTTTCGCGGATTAAAGAAGCATCACTCTGCGGTTTCATCCGTCGGTTTGACAATCACGGTGCAGGTGGTGCCCGCCGCCAGCAAGAAACCGTCGGGGATTTCGTCGATGTGAATACGCACCGGCACCCGTTGGGCCAGTCGCACCCAGTTGAAGGTCGGGTTAACGTCCGCCACCAGCTCACGGCTCACCGGGTTATCGCGGTCATAGATACCGCGCGAGATGCTTTCGACGTGGCCCTTCAACACTTCACCACTCATCATTTGCAGGTCGGCTTTGTCGCCCACGCGGATATGCGGCAGTTTGGTTTCTTCAAAGAAGCCGTACACCCAGAACGAATCCTTGTCGATCACGGCCATTTTCGGGTCGCCGACACGGGCGTAGTCGCCTTTGTGCACGTTGAGGTTGGTCACGTAGCCATCGACTGTCGCCACCACTTTGGTGCGTTTGAGGTCGAGTTTGGCCGCTTCCAGTTGTTGCAGGGCGTGCTGGTAATCGGCAAACGCAGCGCTGGCCAGGTTGCTGGCGTCATCGCGGTTTTCACGTGAGATCACCAGGTTGTCCATCTGTGCCCGGCGCGTCGCATTGAGCTTGCGCATGTCCCACGTGGCTTTGCGCGAGGCGACCAGCGCTTCAGCCTGTTTGACGGCAATTTCGTAATGCTCGGGGTCGATTTCCAGCAGCACGTCGCCCTTTTTCACCAGTTGGTTGTCTTTGACCGGCACGTTGACCACGTAACCGTTTACGTCCGCAGCGACATTGATAATGTCAGCGCGTACCCGGCCATCGCGAGTCCACGGGGTTTCCATGTAATGCACCCACAAGGTCCGGCCGATCCATATCGCAAGGGCCAAAACCAGCAAGGTGGCAAGCAGGCTGAAGAACTTTTTCATCGGTCGGTCTCAACGGTAAACAAGGAGCGCCATGGCGCCAAAAAGACAAGCAAACAGGCTCAGACGCAGCAGCGCCGGATGCCAGAAAAAACGGTACAGGTCATAGCCGGAGAACAGTCGGTCAAAGCCCCAGGCCAGCACGGCCGCGATAAAAAACATCAGGGTCATGGTCGGCATGTAAACACCATGAAAGGCGATTTCACGAGGCATGTTCTACTCCTTGCGGCTGGGCATAAGCCGCTAGCGGTGATTGCGGGTCAAGCAGTGAAGATCGAATGAAGTGAAGGTAGCTCTGCACACGCACCAGCGCCGACGTATCGAAATTACGGGCGAAGGGTTCATCGGTCGCTTGCACCCGATTGATCGCGTGATCGACGGCGATCAGCGCACGTTCGAGGTTACTTTCACTCGGTGCTCTGAACAGCCGCACCAGCGCCCGGCCCATGACCCGGATGGCCTGCCGCCAGGGCTGAGACTCGGCATACGCCGGGTGCACCGGCAAGATGGCTTGTTCCTTGCGCAATTCAATAATCGCGTGGCCCACTTCCAACACCACAAACATCCAGCGCAGCAAGGTGCGTTGCACCTGCGGATTACCGGCAGCCAGACCGTAAGCCTGGTGCATCAGGTCGCGGGTACGGCTTTCAAGGCTGGAACTCAGGCCGCGCAATTTCGGGTTGCTGATGGCGTACACCACTTGCTCACGCAAGTCTTGCTCCAGTCGGCTCCACAACCAGCGGCTGTTGGGTGGCAGGATGATTGCGCCTGCGGCCGCACACACCAGCATGCCCAGCACCATCGCGATGTAATCATTGATGAACTGGTACGGGTTGTAGATCGTCAGGTTGTCGGGCACCGAGCCGGACGTAAAAAAGATCAACAAGCCCAAACCGATCCCGGCGTAATTAGCTCGCGAGGTGAGGAACGAGCCCAGCATGATGACGGGCGTCAGTACCACACACAGCAACGCGAAACCGTCGATATGCGGCAGCACGAAGAACATTTCAATAAAGCCGATGATGGCGCCGAGGAATGTCCCGCAGGCCATTTGAAATGACATGCGTTTGGGGTTAGGTGTGGCCGCCGACAACCCGACCGTGGCCGCTGCGATCAGGGTCATGGTGGCACCACTGGGCCACGCGGTCATCACCCAATAGGTGCCCAGCACAGCCAGAATAAACGCCGCCCGAATGCCCGATGCCGCCGCCGACCACCAGTTGGTCTGCGACACAAAAGGTTGGTCCCACCGCTCGCGTTCGTGAACGTGATCGGCCAGCGAGGCATGGGTCAACGCGTAGTTGTGCAAGTCGTCGACAAAACGGAACAACAGCTCATACGCGGTATTGAAGTCGAGAAAGTCCGAAGGGCTCGGTTCACTTTCCAGAAACCTCACCCGCAAGGCACGCACATGCCCCGGCAGCCCCGCTTTAAACGCGCTGAGCTGTTCAGCCAGCACCACCGCATCCTTGTCGGTCAATGAACGCCCGGCGTAGGTGTCGAGCAACTGCGCGAGCAACTCCAGCTCCGGTTCAATGGCCCCCACCACCAGCACCACACCCCGGCTGCGCAACCGCGCGAGCAATTGGTGCAAGGCGTTAAAGCGTGTGGTGATGGCCATGAACTCGCTGTTCAGACGGCTCAAACGGCCACTGCGACGGCGCATGTGCGGGTCTTCAAACACGGTCACGCTGCGCATGCCTTCCAGACCGACGCTCTCGCCGATGAAGCGCACATTCTTGGCTTCATAGTCTTCCAGCGAAGACTTGCCGCGCAGGCCTTCAGCGACAAAACCGGCGAACACGCCAAAGCGTTTGTACAGCGCGTCATGCATCGCCGCACCCGCCGTTTTAGGCAGGATGGCGGCACTCACCAGGGTTGAACAAAGGATGCCCAGCGAGATTTCCAGCACCCGCCACACGGCCGCCATAAATGCACCGTCCGGATGCGCCAGTGCAGGCAAGCCGACCATAGCCGCGGTATAACCGGCCAACACAAAGCCATAGGCACGAAAGTTACGGCAACGGGCCGCACCTGCCGAGCATATGCCCACCCAGATCGCCATCGCACCGAGGAACAGCACGGTGTTCTGGGCAAACAGGGCAATCAGCGCAACGGTGACTGACGAGCCGGTCAAAGTGCCTAAAAACCGGTAAAAACTTTTGGCAAACACCTGACCGCTTTGGGGCTGCATCACGATAAACACGGTGATCATCGCGGTGCGCGGCTGCGGCAACTCAAGGCGCATGGCCAGCCACAGCGTCAGAAACGCCGCCGTCAGCACCTTGAAAATATGCACCCAGGTCACGCCGTCAGTGCGTGCCCATTCGTAAAAGCCTCGGCGCCATTCCAGGGAATGCAACCAGCGTACCGGGGCGGGTAAATGGTTCATCTACAGGCTCTCAAAATTAGCCATCAGGGTTGAATATCAGCGACTGAACATCGTCATGATTGCCGGTGGTTTGTCGGGCGCGTAACGATCGGCTTTGGGCACATCGTTACCGGCGCCAAGACCACCGCCCAATGCTGTCACCAGTTCAGCGTGAGCACTCAGGCGTGCGGCCTCGACCACCTGCTGAACCTGCTGTTGCTGGAACAACAGGGTTTGCGCATTCAGCACGTTGAGGTAGTCGGTCAAGCCCCGTTGGTAAGCAACCATGGCGATGTCATAGGTTTTCTGCGCGGCTTCAACCGACTCATGGGCAAACACTTGCTGTTTATCCATGGACTCACGTTTGATCAACTGATCGGAAATCCCTTTCAGCGCATTGACCAGCGTCTGGTTGTACTTGGCCACGGCCATGTCATAACCACTGGACGCTACGCCCAACTCGGAGCGCAGACGTCCCCCGTCAAAAATAGGCAGCGAGATGGCCGGGCCGACGTTATAGGTGAGTTTTTTAGCGGTCAGGAACTCCAGCGCACCCCCACCCGTGGCCACAAAACCCAAGCTGGCCATCAAGTTGACATTAGGGTAAAAACCGGCGTGTGCGACGTCAATACCCCGGGCCTGTGCAGCCACTTCCCAACGGCTGGCGACCACGTCCGGGCGTTGGCCCAGCAGTTCAGCCGGCAGGTTGGAAGGCAATTTAAGGGCGGCACCCAGCACCAGTGTCGGACGTTTTAACCGCGCGCCCTCGCCCGGCCCTTTACCGGCCAAGGCGGACAACTGATTGCGGGTCAGGGCAATTTCTTCTTCCTGCGCGTCGATTTTGCGATGAATTTCGGGCAGAGGCGCTTGTGCCTGACTGACCTCAAAATACGTGCCGATACCGCCGTCCAGACGTTTTTGCGCCAGCTCAAGAATCTGCTCTTGCTGATGCAAGGTCGATTCGATGATGTCGAGCTGAGCATAGTGCAGCGACAACTGGATGTAGGCGCGAATCACGTTGTTCTGCAATTCGAGCTGAGCCTGACGGGCTTCTGCAGCCGTCATGTGCGCCATGTCCACGGCTTTTTCGGTGGTGTTGCTGTCCATGCCCCACAAGTCGAGGGAATAACTGAAGCCCAATGAGGCTTCGTTATCCCACGTAGTGGCCTTATCCAGATCGCCGGGACCATAGAGTTGGTCCGACGGCCATCTGTGACGTTTCATGGTCGATCCGCCGGTGACTTGTACCGATTCTTCGGACTCGGCCACGCCCGCCATCGCCTTGGCCTGACGCACGCGCGCAGCGGCCATCGCCATGGTTGGGCTGCCCTGCACGGCCATGCTGATCCAGTCATTGAGTTGCGGATCGCCATAGGCGTTCCACCATTGGGCCTTGGGCCAATTGGCATCTTGCGCGGCGCTTTGTATCGCCTCGTCGGTAGCTAAAGCATTGGGTGCGAGCATTGTGCCTTTGGGGCCAATGCCACCGAAACCGATGCAACCATTTAATGCTAACGATAAAGCCAAAACACTCAGTGTTTTAAGCTCTCTGCTCATGCGACGTGGCACTGCTGCTGATTCCTGAAAAGGAGGGGGGGGGTTAATGCTGAGGGAGACTAGTTTAGGACGTGGCTAACGCAACGATAAGCTGGCAAAACGGTGAATCTTTATTACCGTTACAGGGATAATCCGTTAGTCGTATGTAAAGCTGTCGGTAATGCCAGAAACTTCGTGTCACAATTTGGCGCTGTGTAACTGGTTGCTGTCCCCTTTTAGCCCCTTGAGAGCACTTAATGGACACTTTGCAAAACATGCGCGCCTTCAGTTGCGTAGCCGAAGCCGGAAGTTTCACGGCGGCGGCGGCGATGCTGGACACCACCACCGCTAACGTCTCGCGCGCGGTCTCCAACCTTGAGGCCCACCTGCAAACCCGCCTACTCAACCGCACCACCCGGCGCATCGCCCTGACCGAAGCCGGTAAACGTTATTTACTGCGTTGCGAACAAATTCTGGCTTACGTTGAAGAAGCCGAAGCGGAGGCCAGTGATGCTCACTCGCGCCCTGCTGGCCAACTCAAAGTGCACACCATGACCGGCATCGGTCAGCACTTTGTGATCGACGCGATTGCCCGCTACCGCAAAACCCACCCCGATGTGACCTTCGACCTGACGTTGGCCAACCGCGTGCCGGATTTACTCAACGAGGGTTACGACGTGTCCATCGTACTGGCCAGCGAGTTGCCGGACTCGGGGTTTGTGTCGCAGCGTTTGGGGATTACCTACAGCATCGTGTGCGCGTCCCCCGGCTATGTAAAAGCCAACGGCACTGCCAACAAACCCAGCGATTTGCTTAACCATGCCTGTCTGCGTCTGGTCAGCCCGGTGATTGCGCTGGACAAATGGGTCTTCGAAGGCCCGGAAGGTCAGGAAATGGTGCTGATCAACTCTTCGCCGTTTTTGGTCAACTCGGCCGACGCGATGAAAACCGCGATTACCAGCGGGATGGGTGTGGGGGTGTTGCCGGTGTATGCGGCGATTGATGGTCTGCGCAACGGCACGTTGGTGCGCATGCTGCCCAAGTACCGCTCGCAGGAACTGAACTTGTACGCCATCTATCCTTCTCGTCAGTATCTGGATGCGAAGATCAAAACCTGGGTGGAATATTTGAAAGGCTCGTTGCCGGAGATTTTGGCGGCGCATCAGACTGAGCTGGCGACGTATAGCTGATTGGGGTTTTGATCTGGCTTTTGATTTTGATCTGGCTTTTGATTTTGATCTGGCTTTTGATTTTGATCTGGCTTTTGATTTTGATCTTGATCTCGCTTTTGATCTACCGCCCCTTCGGGAGGCCGAGTGGAGGTTCTGCGCAGTGGGTCGACCGGCATGGATGCCGGGAGAGCCGTGTTGGGCCAAGGATGGCCCGTCACGGCGTGCCCACGGA
>NZ_WIWC01000057.1 GCF_009600315.1 Pseudomonas helleri
TCGGGGCTGAGCATGGCGACTGGGGGCGAGAATCGTATTAACTGGGGGCTGACCCGGTTGCTCGATGCCCTGAAAGTGTCCTGTCGTGAAGAACGGCTTTCTTCAGATGCTGCCTACGCACTCATCCAGAAAATGGGCACGTCTGTGGGCATGGATGCCTTGGGAGCTTCACTTGTCAGTGACGGTTACGCCCGCCGCAAGGCCGTCCTCGAAGCACCCATACGCGAAATGCAACAAAAGGTCGAATTACAGAATCGCCTGAAAACCGCCCCGCTGATCAAGGCCATGCGCCTGTATGTGTACGGCTTTTCTCGCGGCGCTGCCCAAGCGCGGGCGTTTGCCAATTGGCTGGAGGCCTTGACCAAAGTCGAGGTCGAAGGTGAAACCTGCTATCTGTTTGCCGGGTTGCCCATCAGCATTGCTTTTATGGGACTGTTCGACACCGTGGCGTCGGTGGGTGTGGCGTATCTGGCACCGTTTGCCAGTGGGCATATGGGCTGGGCGGACGACTCGCTGCGGCTGTCGGATTCGGAAGTGTTTCTGGAGCGCTGCGTGCATCTGGTATCGGCTCATGAGCAGCGCGCCTGCTTTCCGCTGGATTCGATACGGCGCAAAGCGCGGCCTGACGATCCGCTTTGTCCGTCGACCTATCGCAATGGCACCGTTGAATACCTGTACCCCGGCATGCACTCGGATGTGGGCGGAGGCTATCCGCCGGGTGATCAGGGGAAGTCACGGGAGGGCAGTCATGAGGTACTTTCGCAAATCGCCCTGCACCATATGTTCAGTGAGGCCTACAAAGTGGGAGCGCCTTTGCAGGCACCCAGAGATGCGCTTCATGCTAACCAGCGGGAGCGTAGCCCTTGGCTAGTGATGGACACCGAAGTTCTGACCTCCTACGACGTTTCTGAATCCCTCATCCAACACTTCAACACCTGGCGCACCACCCTGATTCCCGGCCCGCTGGAAACTGCGATGGAACATCAGGCCGGGCTGATCACCGGTTGGCGGATCAATCGTTACGCCAGTTTCTGGTTCGAGGATTTAGCCGCGTTCTCTCACGTTTCCGGTAAACACCCCGGCGAAAGCCCGGATATGACCCCTGAAGAGCGCGATGCATTCAAGGCGTTGCACGGGATGCAACTGGCAGAAGATCAGGCCGCTCGCTCCGGCCAGCCGTTACCCAAATGGTCAGACAGCGAGCTCGAAACGCGTACGCAGCATGAGCAGACTAAACTGGCTTTCGAGCAACGCATCGGCGCGCAAACCCCCGTCGCCATCAACACCGCCAAAACCTTTGAACCCTCGCTGGACCATACCCAGCTGAGGGCTGCCATGAACGAGTTCCGCAGGGACTATCTGGCCGAGTGGCAGTTGCCGGAAAATTCCGAAATGTTCAGTCTCGGCCGGTTCGTCAATATGGCTGCCGGTGGGTTGGTGTATCTGACCAATGAAGAGGACGAAGCTCAGCAATATGTCGCCCTGCGCCGGGCGGGCAATCGTGCCTACAAGCGCTTGTTCACCGAGGACAATAAGACGCTCAATGACGAGGCCAGGCAATTGCTGACGCTGTTCGATGACTATGTGCACGATTCACGCGCCTGGTTTATGCATTCATCGCTGGGCGAGCGTGAACCGTTCAGCGATTACTTTCGTTACCGTACTATTTTCTTCGACGATGAGAGCAACAAGGCGTTGTCGTTGCTGGCCCGGGCAGGGCAGGTGGTGGGGGTTGCCGTGGCGATTGCCAGTGTGGGCTTGAGCATCAAGCGCCGTGATCCGCGTTATCTGGTCGGGCTCATTATTCCTTCGTTGGGCCTTCCGGTGTTTCGCGGCCAAGTAGGGGCGCCTGAATTCAGCGCCATCGACACGCTGACCGGCATAGCCTTGCCGATGCTGGAAGACACCCAAGGCGTTCGCACGTTTACCCAAAACCCGCGCAGCGCCCTTAAACTGCTCGACTCACTGCCATTGCCACCCGCGCTCGACGAAACCACCGCGACCACCCCGGCCCTGCAAGCCGTATTAACCGCTGCGCTGGCTGCGGCGGCCGTGCGCAAAGCCGAGAAAGAGGCGGCGCATCAGGCCAGCCTGACCCCGGAAGACAAACGCCGTTTGCTGGAAGCCGAAGAGCTTGAGGAAAGAAAACGCCAGTGGATTGAGCAGGCGAAGGCGGCGACTGCCGCCGCTCGCCTTAACGGTTAAACCGCTCCACCAGCGAATACTGTGTATTCACGGTCTGGGTCAGTTCTTCGCTCAGTTTGGCTGAATGCTGAGCCTGCTCAGAGGTCTGGTCGGCCAGATCGGCAATGGTGCTGATATTGCGGCTGATTTCTTCCGCCACGGCACTTTGTTCCTCAGTGGCTGCGGCAATCTGGGTCGTCATGTCGGTGATATTGGCCACCGCTTCGCTGATGCCCACCAGCGCCTGATCCGCTTCCATCACCCGCGCTACGCCTTCCTGTGCCTGACGATGACCGGCGTCCATGGTTTGCACGGCGGTTGAGGCGGTTTGTTGCAGCTTGGCAATCAGGCTGTGAATTTGTCCGGTCGAGGTGCTGGTGCGTTGTGCCAGTTGGCGGACTTCATCGGCGACCACGGCAAAGCCGCGACCCATTTCGCCGGCGCGGGCCGCCTCAATGGCCGCGTTCAAAGCCAGCAGGTTGGTCTGGTCTGCAATGCCTTTGATCACGTCCACCACGCCGCCTATTTCGTCACTGTCCTTGGCCAGCTGTGTCACCGTGGCCCCGGTTTCCCCCACGACGACTGACAGGCGTTCAATGGCTTCGCGGGTTTCACCGGCAATGGTACGGCCCCGGCTGGTCAGTCGATTGGCTTCCTGAGTGGCATCAGCGGTGCGCTGCACATGGCTGGCCACTTCCTGAGTGGTCGCCGCCATCTGGTTGACGGCCGTAGCCACTTGCTCGGTTTCAACGCGCTGGCGCTCCAGCCCCAATGAGCTTTTGTGCGCCAGAGCATCCGATTGCCGCGCTTGCTCGCTCAAGTGCTCGGCGGTGTCTTGCAGGCGAGTCAGGCAGGTTTTAAGACGGGCCTCCTGACTCAGGATGGACATTTCCAGGCGCGCTTGCGGGCCGCGACTGTCAGTGTACATCTGGGCAATCAACGGGTCGGAGGTGGTTTGCTCGGCCAGTCGCAGCAAACGCTTGATGCCACGTTGTTGCCAGCTCAGGCCCAACAACCCCAGCGGTATCGAGAGCAGGGCGGCCAAGGCAAACCCCCAGCTGGAATTAAGCAAGGCGCCAATCATGAAGCTCAACTGACTAACCAGAATAAACGGCAGCCAGTCTTGCAATACCGGCAACCACTGGTCGCGGCGCGGCACGGCTGGTTTGCCGCGGTTCAAGCGCGAGTAAAGGCCTTCGGCGCGCAGAATTTGTTCGGCCGTCGGTTTGATCCGCACCGATTCATAGCCCACCACGCGCTCGTTTTCGAACACCGGTGTTACATAGGCGTTGACCCAGTAATGGTCGCCATTGCGGCAGCGGTTCTTGACGATGCCCATCCACGGCTGACCCTTTTTCAGGGTGCCCCACATGTGCTCGAACACCGCTGAAGGCACATCGGGATGGCGCACCAGGTTGTGCGGTGCCCCGATCAACTCATCATGCGAAAACCCGCTGATTTCAACGAAGGCATCATTGCAATAGTTGATGACACCTCTGGCATCAGTCGTGGAGATCAACCGTTGTTGCGCGGGGAATGTCCGTTCGCGCTGGGTGATGGGCTGGTTGTTACGCATGTCGTTTCAATCCGCAAGGCTTTGACAGGGTGTCGGCATGGGTGAGGATTTGTTTAATTTAAATCCTGTGGAGCTCCGGGTTAGCCGCGACACGACCATGGATGGCCGATCGCGGCGGCCTACGGAGCAATGCCTGTATGAGGGCATGCCGAGCCAAAGCGAGGCACCGAGTGGTAGGGGCAAGAGCGTTTGGTTACTTTGCGCTGCTCAAAGTGACGCGGCGTAAGGCCGCAACCCTGAGTGGCTGTTACCGCAGTAATGGATATACCCCCCCCAGCTAAAAGGTTTTAAGGCGCTTCGTCGCAACGAAACAGACCGATCGCAGCCTTCGTTCCTTGACAGCGACTACAAAAACGGCGGTCACCCCGCCTGGTGACGAGACCTAAGCCAGCATCGGATAGGTGAAAAACACGAAGTGCAGAAGGTTAAGCCCAAAGTGCGTGGCAATCGCTGCACCTAGCCCGCCGAATCGATAGGCCAGGCCGTAACCCAGCCCGGCAATGCCCGCCATTAACACCCACTGCCAGCCGGCGGCCATATGAGCCAGACCGAACAGCACCGAGGCAATGATCAGCGCCAACGCCTGACCATAGGGCAAGCGCTTTAACCGACGGCTCAGGCCGCCCTGTATATAGCCTCGAAACAGGGCTTCTTCGACCACCGTGACCAGCAATAGATTATTGAGTACCCATATCCAGCCGGATGCTGGCCATTTCGGTGCCCAGGCAATCATGCCCAGCATCATTGCTCCGCCCAGCGCGGCAAGTGCCACCAGCACCAGCGCCATCAGCGTGGCGCCCAATGACACCCGCCAAGGGAAGCGCGGGGCGATCCAGGGGCACACCAGCAGCAGCCAAAAACCAATCAAGGGCTTGTCGAGATTGAGGTACATCGAAAAAGGCACGGCATCGGCGGTGATACGCTCGGGCGCGATGGCGCGACCATTATTGAAACCGGGCAGCCAGTGCAGTGCGAGCGCCAGAGCCAGCAAAACAAACACGATGTGGGCGCTGTAGCGCAACCATTGAGGGCGCATCGGGTACGCCGCCATGCCGGTAATGACGAGTGCCAGCAGTGGGCCAATGGCTTGAACGCCCAGTTGGCCATAGCTCAGCGCCAGGCAGTAGCCGAGGGTAAGAAGGGCCAGATAGGGCCAGGGCAAAACAGGCATGTCATTCCTTGTTGGCGGCATAAAAAAGCCCCGAAGCAAGTTCGGGGCTGGCAAGTATAACGATCTATCGACAAAGAAATGACTGGCAGAATGTGTAGGAAGACGCCTGTTAAGAGGCAATCAACTGGCGCAACACGTAGTGCAAAATCCCCCCTGACTTGAAGTATTCCACCTCGTTGAGGGTATCGATGCGACAGAGCACCTCGACCTTTTCCTGCTGACCGTTCTCGCGGGTAATGACCAGCGTCAGGTTCATGCGCGGCTGCAACGTGGTGTTGGTCAGGCCGAGAATATCCAGTGTTTCTTTACCGGTAAGGTTCAGGCTTTTGCGGTTCTGATCGAGCTTAAACTGCAACGGAAGCACACCCATACCCACCAGATTGGAGCGGTGAATACGCTCAAAGCTTTCGGCAATGACCGCTTTTACTCCCAACAGGTTGGTGCCTTTGGCGGCCCAGTCGCGGCTGGAGCCGGTGCCGTATTCCTGCCCGGCAATCACCACCAGAGGCGTGCCCGACGCTTGATAGCGCATGGCCGCATCGTAAATCGACATTTTTTCTCCGGTGGGGATGTAAATCGTGTTGCCGCCTTCTTCACCGCCGAGCATTTCGTTACGAATACGGATATTGGCAAAGGTGCCGCGCATCATCACTTCGTGATTACCGCGGCGCGAACCATACGAGTTGAAGTCGCGGGGTTCGACGCCTTTTTCCCGCAGATAGCGCCCCGCCGGGCTGTCCGCCTTGATATTGCCAGCAGGGGAGATGTGGTCGGTGGTTACCGAGTCCCCCAACAGCGCCAGCACCCGGGCACCTTTGACGTCACTGATCACCGGCAATGGCCCGCTGATGTCATCAAAGAACGGTGGGTGCTGGATATAGGTGGAGTCTTCTTGCCACACATAGGTCGCCGCTTTTGGCACTTCAATGGCCTGCCACTGCTCGTCACCGGCGAACACCTCGGCGTATTCCTTATGGAACATGTCCGTGGTCACTTGTGAAACAGCGTCGGCGATTTCTTGTTGGCTGGGCCAAATATCCCGCAGGTACACGGGTTGACCGTCTGAACCCACACCCAGTGGTTCCCGGCTGATATCAATACGCACGGTTCCGGCCAGAGCATAGGCGACCACCAGCGGCGGCGAGGCCAGCCAGTTGGTTTTCACCAAGGGGTGCACACGCCCTTCAAAGTTGCGGTTGCCCGACAGCACTGACGCCACGGTCAGGTCGGACTGGGTGATGGCTTTTTCAATCGGCTCCGGCAGCGGCCCCGAGTTGCCGATGCAGGTGGTGCAACCGTAACCCACCAAGGCAAAGCCCAGTTGGTCAAGGTAGTGGGTGAGGCCCGCGGCCTTGTAGTAGTCGGTCACCACTTTGGAGCCCGGCGCCAGCGAGGTTTTCACCCAGGGCTGACTTTTAAGGCCTTTTTCGACCGCTTTTTTCGCCACCAGCCCGGCAGCCATCATCACGCTGGGGTTGGAGGTGTTGGTGCATGAGGTGATGGCTGCAATGACTACAGCACCGTTTTTCAGGCGATACGTTTGACCGTTGTAGCTGTATTCCGCTTCGCCGATCAGATCGGCATTGCCCACGGCGACGCCGCCACCGCCCTCGCTTTCAAGTCGGCCTTCTTCTTTACTGACCGGTTTGAATTGCAGGCCCACGAAGTCATCAAAGGCTTTTGCGACGTCGGGCAAGGCCACGCGGTCTTGTGGGCGTTTGGGGCCTGCAAGGCTGGCTTCAACAGTGCCCATGTCGAGCGCCAGTGTGTCAGTAAACACGGGTTCCTGACCCGGTTCGCGCCACAGTCCCTGAGCCTTGCAATAGGCTTCGACCAGTTTGACCGTAGCTTGCGGGCGCCCGGACAGCCGCAGGTAATCCAGCGTGATGTCATCCACCGGGAAGAAACCACAGGTGGCGCCGTATTCCGGGGCCATATTGGCCAGCGTTGCGCGATCAGCCAGCGGCAATTCAGCCAGCCCGTCGCCGTAAAACTCGACAAACTTGCCGACCACGCCCTTGCTGCGCAGCATCTGGGTAACGGTGAGCACCAGGTCCGTGGCGGTAATGCCTTCCTTGAGTTTGCCGCTGAGCTTGAAGCCGATGACTTCCGGAATCAGCATCGATACCGGTTGGCCGAGCATGGCCGCTTCGGCCTCGATCCCGCCGACGCCCCAGCCCAGTACACCGAGGCCATTGATCATGGTGGTATGGGAGTCGGTGCCGACCAGTGTGTCGGGGAACGCGTAGGTGCGGCCGTCTTCCTCTTTGGTCCAGACGGTGCGGCCCAGGTACTCCAGGTTCACCTGATGGCAAATACCGGTGCCAGGGGGGACCACACTGAAATTATCGAAGGCATCCTGACCCCAGCGTAAAAACGCGTACCGTTCGCCGTTACGTTGCATTTCAATGTCAACGTTTTGCTCAAAGGCATGGGTACTGCCGAACGTGTCGACCATGACCGAATGGTCGATCACCAGGTCGACCGGAGACAGCGGGTTGATGCGTTGCGGGTCGCCGCCTGCCTTGGCCATCGCTGCGCGCATGGCTGCCAAGTCAACGACTGCTGGTACGCCGGTAAAATCCTGCATCAGCACGCGCGCCGGGCGGTACTGGATTTCCCGATCACTGCGCCGCTCTTTGAGCCAGGCGGCCAACGCCCTGAGATCCGGTTCGGTAACGGTCTTGCCGTCCTCCCAGCGGAGCAGGTTTTCCAGCAATACCTTGAGTGACATCGGCAGCTTGCTCAAATCGCCCAGTGTGCTGGCGGCAAGCGGCAGACTCAAATAGTGATAAGTCTTGTCGTCGACTTTTAAGGTGCAGAGGGTGTTCAGGCTATCAAGGGAGGACATGAAATGACTCCTTCAGTACACGGGTAGAGCTTCTAACCTAGCCCTGAAAGGGGGCTCTGGCTAATAACTGGACTGTCTATTCGGGATCAAGGTTCCGAACTCGGCTATGATGCCGACCTTTTTGTGACAGTCCTTGCGCCAAATCAAGGATGCGCAGCCGGCCAATCCCTGCCAGCTGCCCAGGAGTAATTCAATGAACACCGTTTTTATGCACTGTCGGCCCGGTTTTGAAGGTGAAGTCTGTTCGGAGATCGCCGAGCACGCCGCCCGTCTTAATGTGGCCGGTTATGCCAAGGCCAAGCCAAGCACTGCTTGTGCCGAGTTTGTGTGTACCGAAGAGGACGGCGCCGAGCGCTTGATGCGCGGCCTGCGTTTTGCCGAGCTGATTTTCCCGCGTCAATGGGCGCGGGGTAGTTTTATCGCACTGCCTGAAACGGATCGCATCAGCGTGATTCTTGAGCACATGGCCGACTTTCCGGTGTGCGGCAGCCTGTGGCTGGAAATGGTCGACACCAATGATGGCAAAGAGCTTTCCAACTTCTGCAAAAAGTTTGATACGCACCTGCGCAAAGCGCTTATCAGTGCCGGCAAGTTGGTGGAAGACGACGCCCATAAACCGCGCTTGTTGCTGACCTTTAAAAGTGGCCGTGAAGTGTTTCTGGGGCTGGCAGAGTCAAACAATTCGGCCATGTGGCCAATGGGCATCCCGCGCCTCAAGTTCCCGCGTGAAGCGCCGAGCCGCTCAACCCTGAAACTGGAAGAGGCCTGGCACCACTTTATCCCGCGAGATCAATGGGATGAGCGCTTGCACAGCGACATGACCGGCGTAGACCTTGGCGCCGCACCGGGTGGCTGGACGTGGCAGTTGGTCAATCGCGGCATGATCGTGACCGCCATCGACAACGGACCAATGGCCGAAAGCCTGATGGACACGGGGCTGGTGCAGCATTTGATGGCGGACGGATTTACCTTCAAACCCAAGCAGCCTGTGGACTGGATGGTCTGCGATATTGTCGAGAAGCCGGCCCGTAACGCGGCCATGCTTGAAGAGTGGATAGGCGAGGGGCATTGCCGCGAAGCGGTGGTCAACCTCAAACTGCCGATGAAACAGCGCTATGCCGAAGTGCGTCGCTTGCTGGATCGCATCGCCGATGGCTTCAAGGCGCGCGGCATTCAGGTCGAAATTGGCTGCAAGCAGCTGTACCACGACCGTGAAGAAGTCACCTGCCATTTGCGTCGACTGGACGTGAAAAAACCTAAATCTCGTTGATTCAGGAGTTACTGATGAGTTTTGCCGATCTGCCGGTTGACGGCACCCTAGATGCCACCGGCCTGAATTGCCCCGAGCCGGTGATGATGTTGCACCAGCACATTCGTGATTTGGTGCCCGGTGGCCTGTTGAAAGTGATCGCGACCGATCCGTCAACCCGTCGCGACATTCCCAAGTTTTGTGCGTTTTTGGACCATGAGCTAGTCGGGCAACACGAGGAGGCAGGCACCTATCTGTACTGGATTCGCAAAAAGACGCAGTGAAGCTCGCCACACAGGGTGGCGATGGCTCAGTCGTCTTTTTTCATCAGCCCTGCCAATGCGGCAAACGGGTTATGAGTGGCCTTGGCGATTTTAGGGCTGCTGGTGGAACTGTCTGAAAAGTACTGCTGGTCGGTGTAGCGCGAGTGCTCATTGTCATGGCAGTACAAGCACAGCAGCTCCCAGTTGGAACCGTCCTGCGGGTTGTTGTCGTGGTTGTGGTCGCGGTGGTGAACGGTCAGCTCACTCAGGCGTTTACCCGCAAATTCACGGGCGCAGCGGCCGCACACGTGGGGGTACATTTTCAGGGCTTTGTCGCGATAGCCCATTTCGCGGTCACGCTGGGCATCCGCCAGGATGCGATCCAGCTTGGCGGTATGGGACGGTGGGTTAGCCGAACTCATGGGTTCACCTTTTAAGACAAATGACGGTCAAGTCGTAAAGTTTAGCTGTTGATCAGCCTTTGATTTTTTCAGCAATCCAGATGGTATGTCGCGTGCCCTTGTTGCCGTGGGCAAATACCTGCACTTCTTCGGCCTTGAAACCGGCCTTGCGCAGTTTGTCAGAGAACTGTTTATCGGCACTGGCCGACCACACAGCCAGCACGCCTTTAGGTCGCAAGGCTTTGGCGCAAGCGCTCAAGCCCCCTGCGCTGTACAGCCAGCTATTAGCCTTTTGGGTCAGCCCTTCGGGGCCATTGTCGACATCCAGCATGATGGCATCAAAGCCATTGGGTTCGGCCTGCAACACCTTGGCCACGTCTTCCATGCGAATCACCGTGCGCGGGTCCTGCAACGGGTTGCCGGACTTCTCGCCCAGCGGCCCACGGTTCCACTCGACGACACCCGGCACCAGTTCGGCGACCACTACTTCTGCAGTTTTACCCAAATGTTTGAGCGCCGAAGCCAGGGTGAAGCCCATGCCCAGGCCGCCAATCAGCACCCGCGATTGCGCACGGCCGGCGACTTTACGGCAAGGAATCTCGGCCAGAGCATCTTCGGAGCCGTGCATGCGGGTGTTCATCAGCTGGCCGCCGTCACCGCCCTGAATTTTGATCACGAAGTCTTCGCCATACTCGAACAGGCACAAGGCACCGCCATTTTCCGGGATAGGGGTGGTGTCGAGCAAAACAAAACGTTTCATGGGTATCTCATAGAAGGGGACAAAAACATCGGGTTACGAGTAGCCTGAAGGCCTGACGAGCCGGTCTGGCAACGGAGTGATTGATGAAACGCACTATTCTAACGGTCATTGGGTACAGCGCGCTCCTGATAAGTGCGGCCCATGCCGCTGAACTGACGCCGGTACCGGTGATGCCGGCAACCCCTGCGCCGGGTTCACCGGGCACCGCCACGCCCACGCCGTACCCGCAAATTACCCCCCGTGCGGTCCCCAAGCCACCTGCCAATGGCAGCCTGTTGCCATTGCCGCCGATCAACCTGCCCCAGCCGCCCAAAGACCAGCCGCTGCCGGGGCTTGACGTCAAAGAGCCGAAAGCCAGTCCCAAGGTTGATTAAGACATTATTTCTGTAGCAGCTGTCGAGGAACGAAGGCTGCGTTCGGCGGCGCAGCCGTCGTGAAACCTTTCAATCACAGGCTTCAGGCTTATCGTTGGTGCGGGGTTTTTGATACCCCGCAGACATTAAGTTTGCGACGATTGCATCGTCGAACGCAGCCTCGCAGAGCTCGACAGCTGCTACGAAAGGGCCGTGCCGTCGCTTGATCGACCCCAGGCCCTAGCGCATCAGATGTTCAGCACTTTGAACACAAATGCATATTCCAGAGCCACGTCACGCAGGCCCTGATAGCGCCCGCTCATGCCGCCATGGCCGGCGTCCAGTTCGGTCTTGAGCAACAGCAGGTTGTCGTCGGTCTTGGTGGCGCGCAGTTTGGCCACCCACTTGGCCGCTTCCCAATACTGCACCCGGCTGTCGTTATAGCCAGCAATGACCAGCATCGCCGGATAAGCCTGTGCGGTGACGTTCTCGTAAGGCGCATAGGCTTTGATGCGTGCGTACACCTCAGGATCTTGCGGGTTGCCCCATTCGTCGTACTCGGTCACCGTCAGCGGCAGGTCGGGATCAAGCATGGTGTTGAGCACGTCCACAAAAGGCACTTCAGCAATCGCCGCTTTAAACAGTTCAGGGCGCTGATTGAGTACCGCACCGATCAACAAGCCGCCTGCGCTGCCACCGCTGATCACTAACTGGTCGGAGCGCGTCAGGCCGGTGTCGATCAGGTGTTCGGCACAGGCGATGAAGTCACTGAAAGTGTTGTGTTTGTTTTCCTGTTTGCCTGCGCGATACCAGGCTTCACCCAACTCGCCGCCACCGCGGACATGGGCAATGGCAAAGGCCACGCCGCGATCAAGCAAACTCAGGCGGGCATGGGAAAACCACGGGTCCAGGCTTTCGCCGTAGGCGCCGTAGCCATACAGGTAAAGTGGTACTGGCGTGCCCAGTGCCGAGCGTTTGACCACCAGACTGATGGGCACGCGGGTGCCATCAGGCGCGGTGGCCCACAAGCGTTGGCTGACGTAGTCGTCCGCATCGAAAGGCCCCAGCACCGGGGTTTCCTTGAGTACGCTTTGCTCACTGGTCGCCAGCGTCAGTTGGCGAACCTGCGCCGGACGGTTCAGTGACTCATAGCGAAGACGGATATGCGAGCTGGCAAATTCCAGGCTGTCTTGTACATACAGGCTGTAGGCGGCATCGGGCAGTTGCACGCGATAGGGCGTCAGGCCCTCAGGGCGAATCTCGATGATCGGCAGGCCACCTTCGCGCAAGCTCAGGCACAGGGCGTGGGCGTTCAGGGTCATGCCTTCCAGCATGATTTGATCGTTATGCGCGATCAGTAACTGCCAGTCTTCGCGGGCGGGTACATCGCCCTGCGCGTAATACAAAGCAAAGTTGATGCCGTCCTGATTGGTGCGGATAAACCAGGCCCATTGTCCTTCGTACAGACCGTGGTCAACGCTGTAATCATGCCCCTCAACCCGTGGTGCCAGGCAGTTGAACGACTGTTGCGGGTGATCGGCATCCAGTACCCAGCTCTCGCTGGTGGTTTTGCTGTTGAGCAACAGAATCAGCTGGTGCTCGGAGCTGGAGCGGTAGCAGTGCAGGAAAAAACGCCCGTCTGGCTCATGAAACACCTCGTGGGCAGAATCTTCACCCAGCGTGTGGCGATACAGCTTATGCGGACGATGCGTGTCGTCCAGCTCGGCAAAAAACAACGTCTGGCTGTCATTGGCCCACGTCATGCTGCCATCGCAGTCAGCAAACGGCAGTTCGGTCACCGTGCCATTGCTCAGCTCTTTGACGAACAGGCGGTAGGTCTCTTCGCCACTGGTGTCCAGGCTGTACGCCAGACGCTGGTGATCAGGGCTGATGCTGAAGGCACCCAACGAAATGAACCCACCCTGGGCCAGGGCATTCGGGTCGAGCAGCAAGTGCTCGGCGCTTTCGTCGACCTTCTGGCTGTCATCCGCCGGACGCGGGCAGCGGAAATGCCGGGCGTACTCATCACCCGCCACCGTGCGCGTGTAATACAGGTACGGCCCCCAAGGGGAGGGCAGTGACAAGTCAGTCTCGCGAATACGGCCCTTGATCTCCTGAAACAGCGTCTCACGCAATTCAGCCTGATCGGCCAACTGCGCTTCCTGATAGCTGTTTTCCGCTTTCAAGTAGTCCATGACCTCTTCGCTATCGCGATTTTGTAACCATGAGTAGGGGTCATCACCCTCGACTCTGTGTGCGATAGGTGCGCTGTTTGCGTAGGCTGATTCGGTCATTGAGTGGTCTCGGAGATCGGCATGAATAGAAGGGAGGTTGCAGGCGGGGCAGCCGCACTGTCTAAAAGCCGTTATCATAGCGCTTCATTGCCTGCCGACCATGGATACCATGACCGAGAACGACTATCTGATCGCCTGGGGCCTTTACGCCTTTGCCGCTTTAGGCTGCCTGCTCGTATGGTGCCGCCTGACCCGATTCATGTGGCGCTGGTTGCGTGAGCCGTTGCGGGTCTTGATGGCGGTGCTGCTGTTCAGTCCGACCATCATTGACCCGGTCAAAGAAAAATTTGCCCCTGCTGTGGCGATTACCGCGCTGGATCTGGCCTTTAAAGTGGGCAACAACGCCTGGCGTGCCGTGTCAGACCTGCTGATGTACACGCTGTTCGCCTTTGTTTTATATGCCGTATTTGTGCTGATCCGCTGGCCCATCGAGCGTGCCAGCAAGGCGCGTCAGGCAAAAAACGCTGGCGCTGAAAAAGCACAGGGCGGTGATCCTGAAGATGACCAGCCTTTCGGTTCGGCAGCCGATGACCACTATGGTCGTCGCGTCCCGCCCCGTGCGACTGGCCCGTCACGTGTAGAGCCGCGGTTGTAACCCTTTTACGTTGGGCTTGAATGCGAGAGTACGAGCGTGTGTGAATTATTGGGCATGAGCGCCAATGTCCCGACTGACATTGTGTTCAGTTTTACCGGGCTGATGCAGCGTGGCGGGCGAACCGGCCCGCACCGTGATGGCTGGGGCATTGCCTTCTACGAAGGCCGTGGCTTGCGCTTGTTTCAGGACCCTGCGGCCAGCTGCGACTCCGAAGTGGCGTTGCTGGTACAGCGTTACCCGATAAAGAGCGAAGTGGTGATTGGCCACATCCGTCAGGCTAATGTCGGCAAAGTATGCTTATCCAATACTCATCCATTTGTCCGGGAGCTGTGGGGCCGTAACTGGTGTTTTGCCCACAACGGTCAACTGGCCGACTTTTCGCCGGGCGCGAGTTTTTATCGCCCCATTGGTGATACCGACAGCGAAGCGGCGTTTTGTGAGCTGCTCAACCGGGTGCGCGAAACCTTCCCGGAGCCGGTCGAGGTGGAGCGTATTCTGCCGGTGCTGGTGGCCGCCTGCGCCGAGTTTCGCAGCAAAGGTGTGTTCAACTGCCTGCTCAGTGATGGCGACTGGCTGTTTTGTTATTGCTCGACCAAGCTGGCGCACATCACCCGTCGCGCGCCGTTTGGCCCGGCGCGCTTGAAAGACGTCGACGTCATCGTCGATTTTCAGTCCGAAACCACGCCGGACGATGTGGTCACGGTCATTGCCACCGAACCCTTGACCGAAAACGAAACCTGGACTCGCTACGAGCCCGGCCAATGGAGCCTGTGGCGGCGTGGCGAATGCGTCAGTCAGGGCGCAACCGAATAAGGATGGTCGAATATGTGGTTGAGCTACCTGCGGCTGGTGTTGTTCACCTTGGGCTTGTTGATCGGCGTGCAAGTGCCAGGGTTCATCAATGACTACGCCAACCGGGTCGAGGCTCACCTCATTGAAGCCCAGACCGGGCTGGCGGGTTTCCAGAACACCGCCAATCAGTTCTTCAAGGGCGACCTGCAAGCCCTGGTCGGGCATTACCAGGCCAGCGACGACCCGGTCTTTCGCAGCGATGCCACTAGCCTGAGCACCTTGCTGGATCGCCAGCGGCTACTCGACGAACAGTTTCAGGCCATGCAAGGCCCGTGGTACATGCGTGCCCTGCAAGTGGCCTATGCTGCCGACCCGGCCATTCGCGAAGAAACCTACAACGCGTATACCTATCAGGTACTGCTTTCACCGGTGGCCATCGGCTGGGCAATGGCGGGTGCGCTGCTGTTCTCCTTCATCATCGAAGGTTTTATACGCTTGGTGGATTGGGTGGTGCTGGGTGGCAAGCGTCAGCGCGAACGCATTGCCCGGCGTGAACGCTACAGCTAAGTCTTGGGTGGCGGCTTAACATTTAAGCAATCAACTTTTTCTTATGTCTGTGTCCGGCTTTTATTAGTTGGACGCAGGGCCTGTGCCTGTCGAAAAATGCTTGCCACCTACACTACAAAAAAACCACAGGAGCATGCCCGTGAGCCGCCTGTTATTGAATTGCGACATTGGTGAGAGTTTCGGCAGCTGGACCATGGGCCTGGATGCCGAGGTGATGCCGTTTATTGATTGCGCCAACATTGCCTGCGGCTTTCATGCCGGTGACCCGAGCATCATGCGCAAAACCGTGACGCTGGCGCTGGCGCATAACGTCAAGGTGGGGGCGCATCCGGCCTATCAGGATCTGGTCGGATTTGGTCGACGCTCAATGGCCTGCTCGGCGCAAGAGCTGCAAGACCTGCTGCACTATCAGATCGGTGCGCTGGACGGCATCTGCCGTGCTCAGGGCACCCGCGTCAGCTACGTCAAACCCCACGGGGCAATGTACAACGACATGATGGCCAATCCTCAGCAATTGCGGGCAGTGGTTCAAGCCGTGGCCGCTTACGATGTCAACTTGCCGCTGATGCTGATGGCCACCCGGGACAACCGTGCAGCGCAAGCCATAGGCGATGAGTTCGGCGTGACCTTGTGGTTTGAAGCCTTTGCCGACCGAGCCTATGACAGCGCTGGCCGGCTTGTATCGCGCCAACTGCCGGGTGCGGTGCATCACGATCCGGACGTTATCGTGCAACAGGCGCTGACCCTGGCGGCAGGTGAGCCGTTGCAGAGCAACGACGGCAGCGCCCTGTATTTACAGGCCAATACCTTATGTGTGCATGGCGACAACGCCAGTTCAGTGAGCGCCGTACAGCGTATTCGTGAAGCCTTGAACCAGCAGGTTCAGGCATGAAGGTGCGTATCGAAGTGGTGGCCATCGACTGCCTGATGGTGCGTTTGTTCGATGACATTGCCGAAACCAATATGCCGTGGATGCTCGCTGCCAGCGAACAGCTGCGTCTTTGCTTTGCTGAGCACCTGACGGATCTGGTGCCGTCCTACACCACCTTGATGGTGCACTACGACGGGCTGGCGCTGACCCCGGCGCAAGCGCGCGAGCGGATTGCCCAAGCGCTGACGGACCTGCACCCGCACACTCAAAACAGTGGCCGTCGCCATGTACTGCCGGTGTGGTACGACCTGAGCGTCGGCCCGGAGCTGGCCTTATTGGCCCAGCGCACGGGCGGGACGGTCAGTGATGTCATTCGCCGTCATAGCGAGCATGACTATCAAGTGTTCGCGTTGGGCTTTGCCCCCGGTTTTGCCTTTATGGGGTTGGTCGAAGAGGCACTGGCCGCGCCGCGTCTGGATACACCGCGTAAACGGGTGGCCAAGGGCAGCGTCGGCATTGCAGAGCGCCAGACAGCGGCTTACCCGGCGCAGTCGCCCGGCGGCTGGAACCTGATCGGCCGCACCCCGAGTGCCTTGTTTGATCGAGATCGCGAGGGTTATAGCCTGCTGCAACCCGGCGATACCGTACAGTTCGCCGCTGTTTCTCATGCCGAATTCATTCGTCTGGGCGGCGACGACACACCTCAGGAGGCCTTGGCATGAGCCGTTTACTGATTCAAGCCAGCAATCCCCTGTGCCAGTTGCAGGACGCAGGGCGCTTTGGCGTCCGGCATCTGGGTGTGACTCAGGGCGGCGCGGCAGACTGGTTATCGATGGCCAGGGCCAATGCGTTGCTGGGAAACACGCCTGGGGCTGCGGTGATTGAAATTACCCTGGGCGGCTTGACCCTGGTGGCACAGGACGATTGCACACTGGCACTGGCAGGGGCCGATTTAGCGGCGGCGATAGACGGGCAACCGCTGAAACCCTGGCGCAGTTTTTCGTTGAACCAAGGCCAAACCCTGACCTTTACCCAGCCCTTGATCGGGGCAAGGGCTTATCTGGCCGCGCCCGCCGGATTTGTTGCTCCGCAGGTGTTGGGCAGCTGTGCGACGGTGGTGCGTGAACAGTTGGGTGGGCCGGATGGGTTGGGTCGTGCGCTGGTGGCAGGTGATGAGTTGCGCTATGACGGGGTTGCTCCGCCTGTACGCGAGTTGCCGCTGGAACAGCGACCTGTTTTCAACCCTCATCCTGTACTGGATCTGGTCATGGGGGCGCAAATCGGTGCTTTCAGTGGCCAAAGTACCTTTGATGCCTTCAATAGCCCGTGGACGCTGGATAGCCGGGCAGATCGCATGGGCATTCGTTTGCTGGGACCTGCGTTGGAGTATCAGGGCGCGCCGATGATTTCCGAGGGCATCCCGCTGGGTGCTATTCAAGTCCCACCTGATGGCCAGCCGATTGTATTGCTCAATGATCGCCAGACCATTGGCGGTTACCCGAGGTTGGGGGCTTTGACGCCGTTGGCGTTGGCGCGGCTGGCGCAGTGTTTACCGGGGGAAGAGGTGTATTTGCGGGCTGTTACGCAGGAGGCGGCGCAGCGTGAGCATGTGGGGTTTGTGCGGCAGCTTGAAAGCCCCTCACCCTAACCCTCTCCCGGAGGGAGAGGGGACCCGCACGCGGCTTAGTGCTCACCACTGATCAGTTCCCTCTCCCTCTGGGAGAGGGCTAGGGTGAGGGTCGCCAGCCCCCACGCTCACTTCGCCAAAAACCGCATGCCTTCTTCCAGCCCATCGAGTGTCAACGGGTACATGCGATCTTCAATCAAATCCCTGACAATCCCGGTCGAAGCCGTGTAATGCCACGTGTCTTTAGGGTACGGATTGATCCAGATGAGCTTTTTGTATTTCTCCATAAAGCGCTGCATCCACTTGTAACCCGGCTCTTCGTTCCAGTGTTCGACACTGCCGCCCGCATGGGTAATTTCATAAGGCCCCATGGCCGCATCGCCGATGAAAATCACCTTGTAGTCAGCCCCATAGGTGTTGAGCAGATCCTGGGTAGAAATACGCTCAATCTGTCGGCGCTGGTTGTTCTTCCACACCGATTCATAAATGAAGTTATGAAAGTAGTAATACTCCAGGTGCTTGAACTCTGTTTTGCAGGCCGAAAACAGTTCTTCGCAAATCTTCACGTGCGAATCCATCGAGCCGCCAATATCAAATAGCAACAACAGCTTGATGTTGTTGCGCCGCTCGGGACGCATCTGGATATTCAGCAAACCGCCATCGCGGGCGGTGTGGTCGATGGTGCCATCAATATCAAACTCTTCGGCTGCGCCTTGACGCGCAAACTTGCGCAAGCGTCGTAAGGCCACCTTCATATTGCGCGTGCCCAACTCGACCTGATCGTCGAGGTTCTTGTACTCGCGTTGTTCCCATACCTTGGCCGCCTTGCCCTGACGCAGGCCGGCATCCCCTACGCGAATGCCTTCGGGGTGGTAGCCGCCCGAACCAAACGGGCTGGTGCCGCCGGTGCCGATCCATTTGTTGCCACCGGCATGGCGTTCCTTTTGCTCTTCAAGGCGCTGCTTGAAGGCTTCAATCAGCTTGTCCAACCCGCCCAGCGACTGCAACTGAGCGCGATCCTCATCGCTCAATGAGCGCTCGAATTCCTTGCGTAGCCAGTCTTCGGGAATCAAGGCTTCAAGGTGTTCATTGAGGTTTTGCAAACCATTGAAATAGGCGCCAAACGCACGGTCGAACTTGTCGAAATGGCGCTCGTCCTTTACCAGAATCGTGCGCGCCAGATAATAAAACTCATCCATGTCGGCGAAGGTCACGCGGTGTTTCAATGCGTTGATCAAGTCCAACAGTTCGCGCACTGAAACCGGCACTTTGGCCGCCCGCATTTCATTGAACAAATTAAGCAACATGCTTATCGCCTTCTCGAAAAATCAGCGATTGCCACGACGGCTCATAAACGCCAGACGCTCAAGCAACTGCACGTCCTGTTCGTTTTTAACCAGTGCCCCTGCCAGTGGCGGAATGGCTTTGGTGGGGTCGCGTTCGCGCAATACCGCCTCGCCGATGTTGTCGGCCATCAGCAGCTTCAACCAGTCCACCAGCTCGGAAGTGGAAGGTTTTTTCTTCAGGCCAGGCACTTTGCGCACATCAAAGAATACGTCCAGCGCTTCACTGACCAATTCTTTTTTGATGTTCGGAAAGTGCACATCCACAATTTTCTGCAGCGTGGTGCGATCCGGGAAGTTGATGTAGTGGAAGAAACAACGGCGCAGAAAAGCGTCCGGCAATTCCTTTTCGTTGTTCGAGGTAATGATGATGATCGGACGGACTTTGGCCTTGATGGTTTCGTCGGTCTCGTAAACGTAGAACTCCATCTTGTCGAGTTCTTGCAGCAAGTCGTTAGGGAACTCAATGTCGGCCTTGTCGATTTCATCGATCAGCAGAATCACACGCTCATCGGCTTCAAAAGCCTCCCACAACTTGCCTTTTTTCAGGTAGTTGCGCACATCGTGAACTTTATCGACGCCCAGTTGCGAATCACGCAGACGGCTTACCGCATCGTACTCATACAAGCCTTGATGGGCTTTGGTGGTGGACTTGATGTGCCAGGTGATCAACTTGCAGCCAAAGGATTCTGCCAATTGTTCGGCCAGCATGGTTTTGCCGGTGCCGGGCTCACCCTTGACCAGCAGAGGGCGCTCAAGAGTAATAGCCGCGTTGACCGCCAGTTTCAGGTCGTCGGTGGCGACATAGGCGCGGGTGCCTTCAAACTTCATCGATAAATCCTCAAACCATGGCCCGCGGCCTGCGAGGGCAGGGCGGGAGAAAAAAGTATGTCCGACTATAACGCGCCCTGCCGCAGGCTGGGAACGTAAGCGCTTTATTCAGATTGTGAATGGATCGTCACGAACTGACTCACTCTGCCTTGGGCGCAGGTTGTTCATATCTAGCATTGAAGGCCTGAACAAAACCATTGCGCAAAATCTGCAAGAACGCCTGAAACCCACTGATGTCCTGACGATGCACGCTGCCGCTCAGTTCCACGCGCGTAGCGAACTGGTTTTTAGGCTGGTTTTTCAGCACGGTCTCGGTGCCGCCCACCACTGCCTCCCAGATAGAACGAAAGAACCCTTTGTCTTTGTTCTCGACATCCTGCTGCCAGTTGAACACTTCCACATTGCGTAACAGCGGTTTGATATAGCCCTTTAAACGCCCTTTTTCAGCTTGAGCCTCAATCACCAGATCGCCATTACCGGCATTAAAGTCAAAGTTTCCGTAGGCCGAGGCGAAGCTGTTAAAGCGCTTTAACTCGATATTCGTGGCGCGCAGGCGAAACTCAAAATTTTCAAAGTTGCTAAACGGGTCGAAGGTTGCGCTGACTTCCATGGGCGCCTGTCCCAGCAACAAGGCTTTACCCTCCAGACGAGCATCGCGCTTACCTTTAACGTCCACCACATTGGTCAAATTGAAGACGCTGGCATTGATGTCAGTGGCGCTCAGGTTGACGGGCGGTTTGGAATTGAAGTTGCGAAAAGTGACTTGCCCGTCTTCGATGCGCACTTCGTTCAGCGTGATCGGCAGCAACTTGCGCAATTGCTCGCGCCAGTCAGTGCCTTCACCCGTCTGCGTGGCCGATCTATTAACGCCACCATCGACAAAGTTGATATGCGGCCTTACAAACACGGCCTCGGCGACGACCGCACGGTCATACCAGAGCGAATGCCAACTGACTGCCAGCTCCAGCGTCGGAATTTGGACGAAAGGTACGGGAACCTTGCCTGATACCTTAACGATTTCCAGGTCATTGATCCGATAGGCACCGCGCCACAAGGCCAGATCCACGTCGTTGACGTGCCCCCGGTAATCGCCCATATGGGCCAATTTGTCGTTCAAGTAATTGCGCACCACATAGGGCAGGGCAATGTGAGCCACCACCAGCAGTACCACCAACACACCCACCGTCCACAGTGGCCATCTGTATCGCGCTTTCATGTGCTTGCCTCCCTCAGTACAAAATGGACTGCACTGCGCGCCAGACGTTCGCATCACTGGACGCCTGTGAACACGAGGCCTACCCTTGAGGCCTTTCCAGAAGGTGCATAAGGATCCCGTCATGACCCGCATTTTTGCAGATAACGCCCAATCCATCGGAAACACGCCTTTAGTCCAGATCAACAGCATCGCGCCCCGTGGCGTGACTATTTTGGCCAAGATAGAAGGGCGCAACCCCGGCTATTCGGTCAAATGCCGCATTGGCGCCAATATGATCTGGGACGCAGAAAGCCGGGGCGTGCTCAAGCCGGGTATGACCATCATTGAACCCACATCGGGAAACACGGGCATTGGCCTGGCCTTTGTCGCCGCAGCGCGTGGTTACAAACTGATGCTGACCATGCCGTCCTCGATGAGCCTTGAACGACGCAAAGTGCTCAAGGCGCTGGGCGCTGAACTGGTGCTCACAGAACCGGCAAAAGGCATGAAAGGGGCGATCGACAAGGCGGCGGAAATTCAGGCCACTGACCCGGACACCTTCTTTATGCCGCAACAGTTCGAAAACCCGGCCAACCCGGCCATTCACGAAAAGACCACCGGCCCGGAAATCTGGAATGACACCGACGGCGGCGTGGACGTGCTGGTGTCGGGCGTTGGCACCGGGGGCACCATTACCGGTGTTTCGCGTTACATCAAACACACCCAGGGCAAGCCGATTTTGTCTGTGGCGGTAGAGCCGATCACCTCGCCAGTCATTACCCAGGCGCTGGCAGGGGAAGAAATCAAACCGTCGCCGCACAAAATCCAGGGCATTGGTGCCGGTTTTGTGCCAAAAAACCTCGACCTGTCGATTGTCGACAAAGTGGAACTGGTCAGCGATGACGAATCCAAAGCGATGGCCCTGCGCCTGATGAATGAAGAAGGCATCCTGTGCGGCATCTCGTGCGGTGCGGCGATGGCAGCGGCGGTACGCCTGGCTGAAACCCCGGAAATGCAAGGCAAGACCATCGTCGTCATCCTGCCCGACTCGGGTGAGCGTTATCTGTCGAGCTTCCTGTTCAGTGACATCTTCAGCGAGCAGGAATTGCATCAGTAAAACGGTGCCAGGTAGCCGTTGCAACAGCGGCTACCCTTTAATGCCTGACGCAAATCAAACGGCTCGCCCCTACGGCTATGCATAATTAATCCGTTATTACGTATTCCTTAACGCTGAATGTTGGAAGACGCGGGTTTTGTCCTACGCCGGTAATGTTTATCATGGCCGGCTACCGCGCTGCGTGACTGACCCGCTGCAGGTTGCCTATTTTCAAGGAGTTGTTGCATGACCTTATCCTTCGCCATCAAGGCAGGGTTGATACTGCTGTTTGTCGCCAGCATCCTTTACGTGCATTTGCGCGGTAAAGCGCGTTTGCCCGTGCTGCGTCAGTTCGTCAACCACTCCGCGTTCTTTGCCCCCTACAACGCCTTGATGTACCTGTTTTCGGCGGTGCCGTCCAAGCCATATCTGGATCGGAGCAAATTCCCCGAACTGGACGTGCTGAAAAACAACTGGCAGGTCATTCGCGAAGAAGCCATGCACCTGTTCGACGAAGGCTATATCCGCGCGGCGGAAAAAAACAACGATGCTGGTTTTGGGTCGTTTTTCAAAAAAGGCTGGAAGCGTTTTTACCTCAAGTGGTACGACAAAGCGCTGCCATCGGCCGAATTGCTGTGCCCGAAAACGGTCGAGCTGGTCAACAGCATCCCCAACGTCAAGGGCGCGATGTTTGCCTTGTTGCCGGGCGGCAGCCACCTCAACCCGCACCGTGACCCATTTGCTGGTTCCTTGCGTTACCACCTGGGATTGGCCACACCCAATTCCGATGCGTGCCGCATTTTTGTAGACGGAGAAGAATACAGCTGGCGTGATGGCGAAGACGTCATGTTCGATGAGACCTACGTGCACTGGGTCAAAAACGAAACTGACATTACTCGCGTCATCCTGTTCTGTGACATCGAACGGCCCTTGACCAGCCGCCTGATGACCCGCATCAACCGCTGGGTCAGTGCACAACTGGGCAAAGCGACTGCACCGCAAAACACCGATGATGAGCGAGTCGGTGGCATCAACAAAGCCTATGCCTGGAGCAAAACCTTCAGCGACCGGTTCAGTGGTGTGGTTAAACAGTGGAAGCGTCGTCATCCAAAACTGTACCGCGTGGCCCGCCCGGTATTGGCGGTTATCGTGCTAGTGCTGTTGGCGCGATGGTTGTTTGGTTAATTAACTGCAACAGCAGTTGCAGTTGCAGTTGCAGTTGCAGTTGCAGTAGATCTTGATCTGGCTTTTGATCTTGATCTTGATCTACCGCCCCATCGGAAGGCCGAGTGGAGGTTTCGCGGAGTGGGTCGACCGGCATGGATGCCGGGAGAGCCGTGTTGGGCCAAGGATG
>NZ_WIWC01000058.1 GCF_009600315.1 Pseudomonas helleri
GCAGCTTGCAGCTTGCAGCTTGCAGCTTGCAGCTTGCAGCTTGCAGCTTGCAGCTTGCAGCTTGCAGCTTGCAGCTTGCAGCTTGCAGCTTGCAGCTTGCAGCTTGCAGCTTGCAGCTTGCAGCTTGCAGCTTGCAGCTTGCAGCTTGCAGCTTGCAGCTTGCAGCTTGCAGCTTGCAGCTTGCAGCTTGCAGCTTGCAGCTTGCAGCTTGCAGCTTGCAGCTTGCAGCTTGCAGCTTGCAGCTTGCAGCTTGCAGCTTAAGTCCTACAAATAGGCGCAGTTATTTTGCAGCCTGCGCACTAGAATAGGCGCAGTCATTTTTGAGCCCGAGACTTCACATATGCCAGATTCGGTTGACACCCGCAGGGTGTCAGATTTACCGCTGGACGAGTTAGTGGCCTGCCATGAGTGTGATTTGCTGATGCGCAAACCACAGCTCGCCCTCGGTGAGAAAGCTCAATGCCCGCTTTGCGGCTATGAGCTCTACGCGCACCGGCACAACGTCGTCGAACGCAGCCTCGCACTGGTGATAGCCGCTCTGCTGCTTTACGTGCCTGCGAATTTTCTACCCATCATGCAACTCAATCTTTTGGGGCAGTCCTCGCAAGATACTGTCTGGAGCGGTGTGCTCGGATTGTTTAATACCGGGATGCCAGGAATCGCTGTTGTGGTGTTCCTGTGCAGCATGGCCATCCCTTTACTGAAGTTATTGTGCCAACTGGCGGTATTGCTCAGCATCCGTTGGAACATCGGCCGTAGCTATGGTTTGCTGATTTACCGCATTTATCACCATTTGCGCGATTGGGGCATGCTGGAGGTGTATCTGATGGGTGTGCTGGTCGCTATCGTGAAGCTGGCCGATTTGGCAGAGCTGAGTTTTGGCCTGGGCTTAATCTGTTTTGTCAGCTTGTTACTGGTTCAAGTCTGGCTCGAAGTGGTGATGTCACCGCACCAGATCTGGCAGGCATTATCAGGAGAGGATACCCATGCGGGCGATTGATGCAGGTATCTTGACCTGCACCGAGTGTCACGAACTCAACAGACAAGACCCCGAAACAGATGAGCAAACCTGTACCCGGTGTGGTGCGCTAGTGCACGCACGGCGGCCTGACAGTCTGATGCGAACCTGGGCGCTGCTGCTGACTTCGGCCATTCTCTACATTCCGGCCAATCTTTTGCCGATCATGACCATCAACTCACTGGGTCAAGGTTCACCCAGCACGATTATGGCCGGCGTTATCGAGTTAATGCAGCACGGCATGATTCCGATTGCGGCCGTCGTGTTCATTGCGAGCATTCTGGTGCCGACCTTTAAGCTGGTTGGTATTGCCTTACTCTTATACTCGGTACAGCGCCACCAGCCCTTGTCGGCTCGCCAGCGCATCATCATGTACCGATTCATCGAGTTCATTGGACGCTGGTCAATGCTCGACATTTTTGTCATCGCCATTCTCGTGGCGGTGGTGAACTTCGGGCGAATAGCCAGCGTCGAGGCTAATCTCGGCGCCGTTGCCTTCGCTAGCGTAGTGGTATTAACGATGCTTGCAGCTGTAACTTTTGATCCCCGACTGATTTGGGATAATACGGAGTCGGACGACGACCATGAGTGATTTACCTACCGCAAAAACCCGACCGGCTTCCAATTGGTCTGCTATCTGGATTCTTCCCCTTATTGCCCTGATCATCGGTGGCTGGCTGGGATGGCGTGCCTATACCCAAACGGGAATCGACATTCAGGTGCGTTTTGAGAGTGGCGAAGGCATCGTCGCCAACAAGACCGAGGTTGTCTATAAAGGCATGCCTGTGGGGAAGGTCAAAACCCTTGCTCTGGATGAGGACGGCCCTAACAAGGGCGTGATTGCCACCGTCGAAATGGACAAGGACGTTGAGCAGTACCTCAAAACCAATACTCGCTTCTGGCTGGTCAAGCCTAGCGTCTCGTTAGCGGGTATCACGGGGCTTGAGACACTGGTATCGGGCAATTACATCGCAGTAAGTCCAGCCGATGGTGAACCCACACGTAAATTCAAGGCATTGTCACAAGAGCCTCCCCTGTCTGATGCAAAGCCCGGCCTGCATTTAAGCCTTAAGGCTGAACGTCTGGGTTCGCTCAATCGCGGCAGTCCGGTGTTCTACAAGCAAATTCAGGTCGGTCAGGTTAAAAGCTATGTGCTTTCAGAAGATCAAAGCACTGTTGAGATTAAAGTCTTTATCGAACCGACTTACGCCAACCTTGTGCGCAAACACACGCGCTTCTGGAATGCCAGCGGCATTAGCATCGACGCGAATCTCTCGGGATTAAAACTGCGTAGCGAATCACTGGCCAGCATCGTAGCGGGCGGTATTGCTTTTGCCACCCCGGAGAATCGTCAAGACAGCCCGCCAACAGATCCGAATTTACCTTTCCGTTTGTATGAGGATTTTGACGCCGCTCAAGCGGGCATCAAGGTCAAAGTTAAGCTCAGTGATTTTGAAGGACTTCAGGCCGGTCGTACGCCCGTTATGTATAAAGGCATTCAGGTCGGTAGCCTCAAGACCTTGAAGGTCGATCCTGATCTGACCAGCGCCAGCGCTGAATTGGCCCTGGACCCTTTGGCTGAAGATTATCTGGTGCAAGGCACTGAATTTTGGGTGGTCAAACCTTCCATCTCTCTAGCCGGCATCACAGGGCTTGAGGCCTTGGTCAAAGGTAATTACATTGCTATCCGTCCTGGTGACAAAGGCAATACTCCCGAGCGTGAGTTTGTTGCCCGCCCCAAAGCTCCGCCCCTCGACCTGCGATCACCCGGTCTGCATATGGTGCTCTTCACCGACAACCTGGGTTCGCTGGAAGTGGGTAGCCCGATACTCTACAAACAGGTCAAAGTCGGTTCGGTTCAGAGTTACCAGTTTTCGCGCACTAAAAAGCAGTTGGTCATTGGTGTTCACATCGAAAAGGAATACGAGAATCTGGTCAATGCTTCAACGCGCTTCTGGAATGCCAGCGGCATAACCCTTACAGGTGGGTTGACGGGGGGTATCCAAGTCAAAAGCGAGTCTCTGCAAAGCCTCATGGCAGGTGGGATTGCCTTTGAAACACCCGAAGCCAAGGCACCTCTGCAAAAGCGTATTCCACGTTTCCGCTTGTTCACGGATCGGGATGCGGCAATGCAGCAAGGCGTGGCCATCAGCATAAAAGTAGCCCGCGCCGACGGACTGCGCAGTGGTACGCCGATTCGCTTCAAAGGTCTGGAGGTTGGCAAGATCGAAAGCGTTGATTTGAGCGACGATTTACAGTCAGTGATGCTGCAAGCCCGCATTACTGAGGTTCCTGGGCGCATTGCTCGCGTGGGAAGCCAGTTCTGGGTTGTTAAACCTGAACTTGGGCTGATGAAAACCGCCAACCTTGAAACCCTCGTTACCGGTCAATACCTTGAAGTTCAACCCGCTGCGAAGCAATCGGGCCCACAGACCAATTTTGTCGCTCTCGATCAGGCCCCTGAAGCCGCGATCTCGCAAGCTGGCCTCAGCCTGGTACTGAGTGCGCCACGACGTGGTTCGCTTAAAGAAGGGGTACCCGTGACTTATCGAGAAGTCACGGTGGGCAAGGTGACAGGGTATGAGTTGGGTAACACCGCAGATCGTGTGTTGGTGCATATCCTGATTGAACCGCGTTACGCGCCATTGGTGCGTAGCGGTAGCCGGTTTTGGAATAGCAGCGGCTTTGGTGTGGACTTCGGTTTGTTCAAGGGCGCGACTATACGGACTGAGTCCCTGGAAACTCTGGTTCAGGGTGGGATAGCTTTCGCTACTCCGGACACAGACAAGATGGGAAATCAGGCGCGCCCTGAGCAGACGTTCCCCTTGTTCGACAAGTCCGAAGATGAATGGCTTCAATGGGCCCCCAAAATCCCTCTCGCCAAATAACACCCTGCCAGACAGAAAAACCGCGATCACTGATCGCGGTTTTTTTTTGCTCAATTTTTAAGCTATTTCGTAACCCCTACTTGGCACTTGGAGTTGGAACTTTTTTTGAAACTTCAGGAAATTCCTACAAGGATTTGCGCAAATACCAGTTAGATTCTTCACAGTTCCATCGCAAGCGTCATAGAAACAATCAAGGTGCATATGCACTTCAATGAGGGTTTATATGTCGGTGTGACGGTACGTAACTTAGCAATAATTGTTAAGTGTGCTTTTTCTCGGCCTATTAATTAAGGACGGTTATTGCGTCTTCAGCGCAAGGGTGGATAAGGACGTCTGCAGGTTTTTCCGGTGCGCAATTATGCATGCCATTAAACTTTTTGGTTTCACCCATGGGCACGTGTTCTAGCAACCTGTTTTTTAATTAATCAAGCGTAGGGATAATTGTATGAAAGTTGCAATAAAAACAGCATTGGCATCCATGGTCTTGTTGGCGGGTTCAGCGTCTGTCGTACATGCTGCAGGTGCAGGCGAAGGGACTGTTACTTTTAAAGGCGCCATTATCGAAGCCGCGTGTTCTATTGAGCCTGATAGCGTGGATCAAGCTGTTGGTCTGGGTCAGGTAGCGAAGTCGCAGTTGACGGACGGGGGTGTTGCCAGTCCAGAGGATTTCTATATCAAATTAGCTGGCTGCGATGTGTCCAGCCTGACCGATAAAACGGTCACGACTACCTTCACCGGTGCAGAGTCGGCAGCCGTACCTGGAGCGCTGGGCATCGTGGGCACTGCTCAGGGCGCCGGCATCATGATGGTCGATGGCAGTGGTCGAGCCGTTGTACTGGGAACGCCAACCACGCCTCAACTCTTGGCTGATGGTAATAACACGCTTGCGTTTGGCGCCTACTTGAAAGGACAAGCCACTGGCGATATTACGCCGGGTGAATTCACCGCCGTCACTAATTTCTCGCTGGCCTATCAATAAGGCTTTGCCCTGCCACGGTAAGTTCCGTGGCAGGGCAAAACTTAAGTGGGAGATCAATGTGAACGTGTCATCGGTGTGGGTAGTTAGTTGCTCGCTTGTATTGAGTTGCTCTCTATTTAATACAGTGCTTGCTGTTCAAGAAACTCAGGATAAGGGGCGAGTGACGCTGGGGGGACAAATTATTGATTCCGCCTGTGCGTTAGATGCTAATAGTGCTTATCAAGTGATTGAAATGGATCCTGTTCCCGTCGGACGACTTGTTCGCGAAGGGGAGAGTGAGCCTCATCCATTTTCGCTGCGACTGGTTAGTTGTTCACTGACACGTCCCGACCCGGAACGTCCAGGTAGTTATTTGCCAGATTGGGAACATGTGCGTGTGACCTTCGAGGGGCTGACTGATCGTGAAGGTCGCTCGTTTGCCGCCTTGGGTTCATCGCAAGGTGTGGCATTGCACATTACTGACGTGAATGGGCGAGAAAGCACACCGGGCGTGCCTATGGATCTCACGCCACTGACCGGGCTGGATCAAACACTTCACTACGTCATTCAACTGGTTGGTAATGACCGTCCCATGGCTGTAGGTGCACACCGCGCTGCAGTGCGTTTCAGGTTGGAGTATTTCTGAATGTATGGGTTGTCTACGTTATTTACCCGTTCAGCATTCAAATCGATTCTGTGCCCCGGTTTGTTGGGTGGCCTTATATCGATGTGTGATGGGGTAAAGGCTGCAGAGGATGTTCAGTTCAACACCGACATTCTCGACCTCAATGACCGCAGTAATTTCGATTTGTCCCAATTCTCGCGCAGTGGCTTTATCTTGCCAGGCGCATACCCGATGGCTATCCAGGTAAACACTGAAACTTTTTCAGAACAAATGGTGGCTTTTTATCCACCAGAAGATGATCCCAAGGGCAGTCAGGCGTGCTTGAGTCCTCAATTGGTAGAACAACTGGGTTTGAAGAAAGAGTTCGTCAACCAGCTCGTTTGGTGGAAAGAAGGCGAGTGTCTTGCGACGGGTAGCTTACCCGGCATGGAAGTGACGGGTGATTTAAGCAGTGCCGCCCTGCGTATCTCATTGCCTCAGGCATACCTGGAATACAGCGCACCTAACTGGGATCCACCCTCCCGGTGGGATGAAGGGGTGTCAGGGCTACTGCTCGACTACAACCTCACCGGGCAAAGCATTCATCAGCGGCACGACTCTATTCGCAATACGTTAACGGGTAATGGCACCGTGGGCGCCAATGCCGGGGCATGGCGTTTTCGCGCTGATTGGCAAGGCCGGATCGAAAATGACGATACCAGCAGTGCACAAAAGCTTGAGTGGAGCCGCTTTTATGCTTACCGCGCAGTGCCCTCACTTCAGGCGCGTCTCATGGTGGGCGAAAACTACCTGTATTCGGATCTGTTCGACAGTTTCCGCTACACGGGTGTTTCGCTTAATTCTGATGACAACCAGTTGCCGCCCAATTTACGCGGTTATGCCCCCGAGGTTGTCGGCGTGGCCAATACCAATGCCAAAGTCATCATTAGCCAACAAGGCCGGGTGATCTATGAAACGCTGGTTGCAGCAGGGCCTTTTCGGATTCAGGACCTCAACGATGCAGTGAGCGGCACGCTGGATGTTCGCGTCGAGGAACAGGACGGCAGCGTCAGTACTTTTAAAGTTGAATCGGCGAGTATTCCTTTCCTGACGCGACCCGGAACGGTGCGCTACAAGATAGCGAGCGGGCGTCCGTCTGACATGCACGATGGCGGGCATGGCAGCACGTTTGCTACCGGTGAGTTTTCGTGGGGCATCAGTAATGGCTGGTCGCTGTATGGCGGCGCCATCACGGACAACAACTACAAAGCACTGACGTTAGGTGCAGGTCGAGACCTGTTGGGTTTTGGGGCCGTGTCATTGGATGTCACACGAGCCAGAGCGGTTTTAGATCATGACACTCTGTCCGGTGCTTCCTACCGTTTGAGTTATTCCAAACGATTTGAAGAGTACGACAGCCAGGTCACTTTCGCAGGCTATCGATTTTCCGAAAAAAACTACATGAGCATGAGTGAGTACCTGGACGCCAATCAATACGGCGATCCGGTTGGAGGCAGTAAAGCGTTGTATACCGCAACGTTTAACAAGCAGTTCCGTGATGCAGGTGTGACGGCCTATCTCAATTACACCAACCAATCCTGGTGGGACCGTCCTGACAATGAGCGTTGGTCTTTCTCGCTGGCCCGTTATTTTAATCTGGGCTCTGTGAAGAACATGAGCCTCTCCCTGAATCTGTTCCGTAACCAGCAACGAGATCTGCGCAGTGGTCAGGAAAGCAGTACCGGCATGTACCTGTCTGTCAGTTTTCCGTTGGGCAAAAGCGGCACGCTCAGTTCCAGTGTCAACCGTGCGCTTGATAAATATAGTTACTCAACCCGTTTCAGCGATCGCATTAACGAACGCAACAGCTATCAATTGTCGGCGAGTGATAACTCGGTCAGTGGCTACCTGAATCATACCGGCGACCTGGCCGATGTGGACTGGAGTGCCAGCGCGCAAGAGAAAGGTCACACCAGTCTTAGTGTGTCTGCTCGAGGCGGCGGTACAGTGACAGCTCAAGGTGGGGCATTGCATCGCAGCAGCAGCACGGGCGGTACTCGTTTGATGGTTGATACCACCGGGGTTCCCGATGTGCCGGTACGTGGTTATGGCAACCCGACACGCAGCAACACATTCGGTAAAGCCGTGATTGCGGACGTCAACAGCTTTAACCGCACGGCTGCCAGCGTTGACCTTGAAAACCTGCCTGCCAATGTCGAAGCCACCCAGTCAGTCACCCAGCTGACGTTGACGGAGGGGGCTATCGGGTACCGCACGTTAGAAGTGATCTCTGGTGAAAAAGCGATGATCGAGCTACGCCTGCCAGATGGCAGCGCTCCGCCCTTTGGGGCCACGGTCAAGAATGAAAAACAACAGAACACAGGCATCGTCAATGACGGTGGCAGTGTTTACCTGAGCGGCATTCGGCGTGGCGAAACCATGACGGTCAGCTGGGGGGGGCGTGAACGTTGCACCCTCGTCATGCCTGAAACCCTGCCCGAGGATGGGCTGGTTACGACCTTGAGCCAGACATGCCATTTGCCGGCGTCTGAAAAAAGCTTGTCTGCGCCAACACCGCTGACCGACAAGCGAATTGATACGGAGAAAAAAACCTCATGATGACCCCCCACCACTTTGCCCCCTTTTTGCTTGGATTGTTAATGTTCAGTCTGTTCAATAACGCCAAAGCCGCGATTGGGCTGGATCGTACGCGGGTGATTTTTGACGGCAGCAAAGACGCTGTCAGCATGAATATCACCAACAACAACACTCAATTGCCTTATCTCGCTCAAGGCTGGATCGAAGATGAGCAGGGCAACAAAATCACCTCGCCGCTGACGGTTTTGCCACCGGTACAGCGACTGGAACCGGGTAAAAAGAGTCAGGTCAAGGTACAGGGATTACCCGCTGCCAAACTGCTCGCGCAAGACCGAGAGACGGTTTACTACTTCAATTTGCGTGAAATTCCGCCGCGCAGTGATAAAGCGAATACCTTGCAGATAGCGCTGCAAACACGCATCAAGCTGTTCTATCGACCGGGCCCTATCATTCCAAGTCAGCAGGAACTGTCGAGTCCCTGGCAGCAAAAACTGACGCTGACCCGCGAGGGGGATCGCTACCAAGTGAATAATCCCACGCCTTACTACGTCACTCTGGTCGATGCGCGCAGCGGTAAAACGGCCAAAACTGCCGAGCAATTTGAGCCCCTCATGGTGCCGCCAAAAGGCTCATTGACGCTCGGGCCGAGAGCTTCTGCGCTGGGATCGACACCTTATTTGACATACGTAAACGATTACGGTGGGCGCCCTGTACTGGCTTTCAGCTGTACGGGGAATACCTGCAAAGTAGACGTGGATGCATCGCCAGGTGATGAGTAACGCACGCGCAGGAGTGATGTATGAAATCTGACTCTGTGTCACGTTTGACCGGGCTGTTACTGGCGCTTTGGAATCTGCCGGCGCTGGCTGATAGCGAGGGTCTACTGGATATTTTTGGCTCGGTGAACCATGCGCCCTGTGTCCTTGAAATGACCTCGGCCTATCAGACCGTCGACCTCAAAAGTGTGCCGCGCAGTATGTTGATGCGTCCGGGAGACGGCGCCACGCCGCAGGCGTTTCAGTTACGTTTTCTGGATTGCCGGCGTGCTTCCGGCAGCCTTCTCAATGACCGTAAAGGCACGCTGGTCTGGAGTGCGTATCAACCCGTAGTCAGCGTGTCTTTTGTCGCGGTAGCCGATGCAGATGATCCGCGCCTGGTGAAAGTGCAGGGCGTTAGCGGGATGGGCTTGCGTTTGACTGATTCGCTGGGGCGCGACGTGCGACTAGGCTCGCGGGGGGCACCCTTGTTTGTGGCTCATGGCAGCGACACGTTGACCTGGCACGTACAGCCCACACGGACATCGGCGAACTTGACCAATGGTGCTTTTCGGGCGGTCGTGGATTTCAGGTTGAACTATGAGTGAGGAAAAAATAATGGCCAGGTTTGCACATTTCGGTGCCGTCCTCATTTGTGGTTGCGTGTTAATGAGTCTCGGCCAAGTCGTTCAGGCAGAAGTCGGCTTGACGATCCGGGGCGTCATTGTTGCGCCTCCTTCGTGTGTCATCAATGGGGGGAGCACGCTCAACGTACCTTTTGGCCATGACCTCATGACCACCCGCATCGATGGTGTGAACTACAAGCGCGGCGTGCCCTACACCGTGACGTGTACCGGTCATTCATCCGATGACATGACCTTGAAGCTGCAAGGCACCGGGGCTTCTTTTGATAGTACTTCCCTGAGTACCAATAACCCTGATCTTGGCATTCGGCTTTTCATCAACGATAGCGTCTGGCCTCTCAATACCCTGAAAAATTTCACCTTCCCGACCTTGCCAACGATGCAAGCCGTCCCCGTCAAAAATCCTGGCTCGAGCCTGACAGCCGGGGCATTTTCAGCGTCGGCCACGTTGGTGGTGGCGCAGCAATGAGAAGGAAAGACAGATGAAATTGTGGCAACAGCCGGTTGTTTTTGCTGTGTGCTCGGCGGGCATTGCCAACGCAGCACTGGCTAATATGGCATTCAACGGCACGCTGATCGAACCCCCGCCGTGCACCATTAACAGTGGCAACACTGTCGAAATAGATTTCAGGGATGTCGGCGTTAATAGAATTGATGGCCTGAATTATAAAGAGCGCGTGAGTTACTCCATTACGTGTTCTGCGAGCACATTGCCTTGGGAAATGGTGCTGAGTGTAAACGCAGTAGCCACGGCATTTGACCCAGCGGCTGTGCAATCGAGTGTTGTCGATCTGGGCGTCAGGCTTTTGCAAGATGGTCAGCCCTTCAGCCTGAATACGGTGCTGGTAATTAACCCGACAACGCCACCGACTTTGGAAGCCGTGCCGGTCAAGCGGCCCGGCGTGTCGCTTGATCCTGGCGGATTTACCGCCACCGCGACGTTACTGGCTCAATACCAGTAAGGAGTTACGTTCATGAACACACTGATGAACAGCAAGGGCAGGGCAATCGTCTCGAGGGTACTTTTTTCAGTTAGCTTTTGGCTAATGACTGACGGCGTCTACGCAGCAGACAATTTGAGTTTCAAAGGTCGGCTGGTGGCAGAACCCTGCACGATTCGCCCTGGCGATGAGGCGCTTGAGCTTGATTTGAAGGAGGCTTCTGCCCAAGAGCTTTATCTCAACAATCGTACAACAGGCCGATCTTTTGAAATTCATCTTGAGGGCTGCGATACCAGCATCGCTGACTCGGTCACTACCACGTTTAGTGGCGTAGAAAGTACAGAGCTACCGGGATTTTTAAGACTGGATGGCGGTAGCGCCGCTTCGGGTGTCGCGATAGGGCTTGAGACGCCCGACAACACACCGCTGCCTTTGAATGTCACCAGCGACAAGCAAACCTTAAATGACGGTCCGAATAGTATTGCGCTCAAGGCTTATATAAAAGGAGAACCGAGAGCCCTTACGGATCGGTTAATTGTAGCGGGTATGTTTACGGCGACTTCAACCTTCACGTTGAATTACCCGTAATGATATCTGCGACTGCAGATTCCTAGCGTTAGCCTAAATAGCTTTTTCACTGTAGAGATCAACATGAAATACCTGACTGGCATAGTGCTGCTGTTGTTAATGCAAGGCGTCACTGCATCTGAATGCAGGGTAAATGGTGGGCCTTGGGTAAGCGGAACCTGGGTGCCCGTCACCGTCCCGGTAATAGCTAACCCGAGTACGGGTCGAATCGATCTGGACGGATTTCGTTTAGAGTGTCGATACACACCTGATGGCGGGCCGTCTTCCAGAAAAGATTTTTGGCACACAACGGCCGGTGGCGTATACGCTCCTGAACTTGGCAGGTACAAAATGGGACTGCGTATTCATAATAGGGATTACTTGAGTCCAGTGCCGGGCGGAATTCATATAGCAACGATGCCCAATAATGGAATCGGCGTCGATTTGGGAACTTACCTATATATCCTCACTCAAGGTGTGCCAGGCAGCCCTATCAATATACGTGCTGGAGATGAGTTTGCTACTATCACCGTGTTACAATCCAGTAACTATGGTAATGAACGAAATATCTATATTCATCTCACTGCGGCCAATAGCCTAATTATTGAACCCTCAACCTGTACCATTAATAACAATCAGCCTATTGAAGTTAATTTTAATAATGTTGATCGCACCCAAATCGGAGAAAGTGTGAGCAGTACTCCCATACGTGTGGACAAACGACTTGATTATCGCTGTCCTGACGCCGGTATCACTTTGCCCATTACTATTACATTCAAAGGACTGCCTGCTTCATTCAACACAGGGGTCTTGGGAATGAGCAATCCAAATTTGGGTGCGGGTTTATTGCGAGCGGGTACGCAGGTAGCACCGGGTAGATCATTTCAAACCAATATTTACAACAGTTCTGGCAGTGATACGGTGACGTTTGCACTGATTCGCAAGCCCGGTAGTACACCCGCCACTGGTGCTTTCTCAGGCAGTGCCACACTGGTTATGGGTGTGCCATAAGAAGGTGAATGTTGGCAGTAGTTGACGAGTAGAACGAGCCGATCGCAGCCCTCGTTCCTCGTCAGCGACTACAAGCCCTAAACACGCCATTCATACGCGATAGACTTCTATCAGCTCTAGCACCTGCGCCATCGCTTCGTATTGTTCATCTACGCGTTGCGCAAGCTGGCTCCACTCTGGCGCCAGACACGCTTGCTCAAGTTGCTCGCAGCACATGACCAATTGCTGGGCCTTGACCATCCGGGCACCACTTTTAACCTTATGGGCGACATCACTCATACCCGGTAAATCATGTTTGGTGAACGCTTTAAGCAGAGCCGACATATCCTCCTCCAGGCTGCTGATCAAGGGTTCGAGCAAGTGCTTTAGCGTATGTGCATCACCATTGGCAAGGCGCTCAAGCGGTTCGAGGTCGATCAACTTATGGGTCGTGCAGGCGGGTTTATCGTCACTGACATCAATGGGAATGAGGTCAGCGCAGGCCAATCGGGCTTCCAGGTTATGCAGGCTGATGGGTTTGAACAGGCAATCGTTCATCCCGGCGGCCAGACATCGCTCGGTTTCACCGATTTGGGCGTTGGCCGTAAAGCCGACGATCAAGATGGGGGGCAAGTTGTGGGCTGCCTCTTCTGCACGAATGCTTTGCGTCAATTCGTAGCCATCCATGACGGGCATTGCGCAGTCGGTCATGATCAGATCAAAGGGCTGCGTTCTCCAAGCTTTGAAGCCTTGGGCCCCTTCCTTTGCTTCGACGGCGTAGTGTCCCAAGTAGTGGAGCTGTTGTGCTAACAATCTGCGGTTGGGCGGGTAATCGTCGACAACGAGTATCTTCAAGGGGCGCAGCTGGCGAACAGGTTCTTCACTGGTCGCAACGTCCGGTTTTTGTGAAAGTACGGTCACAATTTCCAGGCTGAGCTTTATCTGCGTGCCTTTGCCCAAGGTGCTCGTCAGCGTCAGTTCGCCTCCCATCATTTCGCACAGCTGGCGAGAAATCATCAACCCCAGTCCAGAACCTCCGGGGGGTTGCTGGCGATTGTTGACCTGGGCGAAAGGGCGGAACAGTCTTAGCTGGTCATCCGCGCCAATCCCCACGCCAGAGTCCTCAACCAGTACGCTAACCTTAAGTCGCTCTTGATCATCACCCTGATTCGCTCGAACACTTAAGCGTACTTGCCCACGATCAGTAAACTTGACGGCGTTACTCAGTAAATTGGACAGGATTTGCCTGAAGCGCAAAGGGTCAATCAGCACATCTGTATTTATTTTAGGGTCCAGATCAAAGCTCATGAGCAACCCTTTTTGCTGGGCCATCGCTTCGAATACCCGGGCAGTGGATTGCACCAGCGTCATTAAATGAGTGCGCTGCTGATTCAGTGACATATTCCCTGACTCAATCTGAGCAACATCCAGAATGTCGCCTATCAGTTCAAGCAGGCCATGAGCAGCCTGAGAGGCAACGCCGATCGACTCGCTGTCGGCGACTCCATGCTCTGCCTTTTTCATTGCCAGCTCCAGCATCCCGATAACCGCGTTCATAGGCGTACGGATTTCATGGCTCATCGTGGTCAAAAAATCGCTTTTTGCCCGATTGGCCTGATCGGCTTGTTCCTTTGCATCCTGAAGTTGCACCACCAATTGCTGGCGCTCGCTGATATCAATCCAGCCGCCAATAATGCCGACTACCTTGTCATCACTGGCGTGGTAGGGCAGTACCCAGTGGTAGATGGTCAGTTGCGCTCCGTCCTTTAACTTGAGTATCTGGTCACGCATCAAGGGCTTACCCTCTTTCATCACGTTCTGATAATCGGCGTGAAACTCCACATGCTGTTGGCCGGGATTGAAGGGCAGCTCAAGTAATGTCCTGCCGATCAACTCTTCATGGCGTAAACCCATGGTATGCAAATACCCCTCATTGCAAATAAGCAGGCGCCCGTCTTTATCACGCACATAAATAGGGTGTGGGGTGCCATCAATCAGTGTTCGCATAAAGGCCAGTTGGTCGTTGAGCGCGCGCTCTGCCCGGCTTCGGGTGTGAATAAGCCGGCGCAGATACACAATCCACACAATGGCGATCAAAATGACGCCGGCGGCCGTCGCGGTAATCTTTAAGATCGAGGCGTAATGGGTTTTCGAGGCGAAATTATCGAGTACCAAAGCACTGCGCCAACGATGGGTGATCGAGTCCATTTCTTCAGGGGAGATGCGTGCCAGTGACTTGCTTAGAATGGAGTACAAGTCGTGCTGGTTTTTATCCACAGCCAAGGAGAATTGGGCAGGTGTTTTGCCCACGGTGCTGCTGATTTTTAATTGGCTCGCATATTTTTGTTTAATGAGATAACGCGCACTAATCAGGGGAGTTATGGCCGCTTCGACTTTTCCGTGGGCCAGCAGGTCGAGCATTTGCGCAGCGTTTTGAGCGTATACAAATTTCACCTCGGGATGATGCTCTGCCAGAAAGGTTGCCATGCTGCCATCAGGAATCACGGCTACACGCTTGCCCTTGAGTTGCTCAAGTGTGGCTCCCACATGCCTTTGCTTACGATTAATCAGTACATAGGGCGTGGAAAGGTAGGGCTTGGTGATGCGCAAATTATCCAGACGGCGATTGCTGGGTGTTATAGCCGCCATCAAATCAGCTTTACCTTCGGTCACTGAAGCCACCAGAGCGCTCACTGAGGGCACGCTGATCACTTCAAATTTCAAACCTGTACTGAGACTGATCCGTTCAAGCAGGTCTGCCGCTAACCCATTGAAAGTCCCTTGCTCATCGAAAAAAGTAAAAGGCAGAAAGTCATCGGTCACTGCGACTTTCAACCGGGGGTTATTTTCAATCCAGCGTTGTTCTGCTTGAGTAAATTCCAGCGTTTGCACGTGTGTATCGGGTATGCCGCTCACACCCCAGCGGCTGAGAATGGCATTGGCTTCACTCTCTGGAATCAGAGCCAGTGACGAATTGACCAACCCCAATAACGGAGTATTGCTCTTGAGCATTGCAAAATGAAAACCCTGAACGTCCAGGTTTGCTAAAGCTTTGAAGTACACGGTGTTGAGGTAGTTTTTATTGATCAGATTATGGGTGCTGATCATATCCCCCAAGTAAGCGTCCGCCTGACCAAATGTCACAGCGCTGAGCGCGCCCAATGTCGATTCATACAACTGTAACTGCGCGTTGGGATAGATTTTTTTTACCCGGTCGACGGGTTGGTAGTGATACAACATTGCCAGGCGCCCCCCCTCTGGGCCGCTGATATCGGGTTTATCTATACGTCTCACCAGCAGCGGGGTATCAATCACATAACGGGTACTGAACGTTAATTGCGGCGCCTCTTGTTCATAGGCATTGGAGGTGGCGAGCATATCAATCTCGCCCTTTTTGAGGGCCTCAATTGCTTCGAGGCGTGTGGAGTAACGGTTTACATGGATTTCGATCTTCAGTAACTGACTCAGTAAACCCGCATAGTCCGCGCTGATGCCCTCGTAGTAATCGCTGCCCGTAGAAATATCAAAGGGGGCGTAGTCCGGAGCCGATGTTCCTAGCACCAAAGTGCCTTTGTTTCTGAGCCAACGTGATTCGTCTTCGCTAGGGATGAGTGTGTACAGACCTGCTTGCGAGCGCCCCAGTAAATTCAAGCTGACCGGCTTCGCTGACACCCACGTCGCAGAGCAAAACAATAAAGTTGTCACCACGACCGTCAGTGACACCGGCCTCATGCGATTAAATTATTTCGTTTGGCAAACTCGGCCAAATAGACCACTGACTTGATATTAAGCTTGGCCATGACACGAATTTTATACGTGCTGACGGTCTTTTCGCTTAATAACATGATTTGGGATATTTGTTTGTTGGACATGCCAGACACTAAATACTGGAGTGTATGTAACTCGCGATCGGACAGCGTTTTAAGCAGCTCCACATCATTCATCTTCTGGCACTCTTGGGGTGGCAGGTTTGCATCGACATTGCTCAAGTACGTCTGGCCATTCATGACCTGATTGATGGCTTTGCTCAAGGCGTCAACGTCTTCAGTCTTTTCAATAAACCCAATGGCTCCAGCCCTGATACAACGGTCTGCAAAGTAGGGGGCACCTTTGGAGGTCAATACCAAAACTTTGATAGGCAATCCGAGTATATGCAGCCGCTTGAGTACCTCTAGCCCGTCCAGTTTTGGCATGGAGAGATCCAAAACTATCAAATGGGGTAGGTGGAAACGCGCCAAATCCAGTGCGGTAGCGCCATTGTCGGTTTCAGCGGCAACTTGGAAATTTGACTGTTCCAGTACCGTTCTGACGATCCTGCGAATAAAAGGATGGTCGTCAACAATAAGGGCTTTTCTCATGATTATTCCTACAGCGTTTTACGTGTGTTTTGCAGGCAGGCAATTTTTCCATAAGTGCGTTTTAGTGTTGTTTTCTTACATCTTTAGTCAGGTTGTGTGTCTATGTAGTGCTCTGTTTTACAATAAGTCAACAATTTAACTTTTTCCTTTTCGTGGCCTTCCAGTGATGAGGTTTTTTAAAGTAATTAAACTAGCTCTATTGTGTAATACAGATGTCATGGGGGCAGGGGGGTATACCGCTCTATCGCTCTGTTGAACGGGTTGGTAGCTTGTCTCTTTAAATGAATGGATTTCAGCACCTGCTCTGTAGCAAGAATGCCGCGTTACTTGACGCTTTGACGTAAGAATTTTCTGATTTTTTTAAAGTTTTTGAACGCTCCCATCAAAATTTCCTGAGGCAGCAAGGTGGATGGGGAGTAAAGCGAGCCCTTGCGGGGTTGAAGGTTGTCTGTGATGTTTAGCGCAAGAAAAAGCCGCGATCATGAGTCGCGGCTTTTTCAGGACCCCAATTGATCAGGCTTGATCCAGTTGGGGCTGCTCATGCGCAACAGGGGTTAAAGCAATCGCCTCATCATGACGACGGATGTACTTCCAGTCGTCTTCATCAATATAAATCCCGTTGGGGCCGCTGCCGCCTTCCAAGTCGATCGCGACATGGGCGCAGACCTGCGGCTTTACGCTGGCCAGAATGGGCACAAAGCCCAACTGCAAACTGGTTTCCAGCAAGGCCGTCTGGTTTTTCTCGTCAATGTCGGCAGCTTCGTCCAGGTAGTACGGTAAGCGTATACGGCCCGCCTGTTCGCGATCCATCAAGTGCAGCAACAAATACATGTTGGTCAGCGCCTTGATGGTCATGGTGGTGCCGTTGGACGCTGCGCCATCGATATCGGTATGGATCACGGGTTGGCCGTTGACCTTTGTGATCTCAAAAGCCAGCTCGAACAAGTCCTTAAGGCCCAGCTGGTTGTGGTTGGCCGCCACCAGCCGCGCCAGATATTCTTTGGCTTCTTCGTTCTTGTTGTCCTGCTCGGCGCTCTGGCTAAGGTCGAACACCGACAGCGTTTCACCTTCTTCGTACTGCCCAGCACTGTGGATAATTTGATCGATGTGCTTGAGCGCCTCTTTGTTTGGCGCCAGTACGATGCGGAAACTTTGCAGGTTGGACACTTGGCGCTTGTTGATCTCGCGATTAAACAACGCCAACTGGTGCTCAAGGCTGTCGTAGTCACTGCGAATATTGCGCAGAGTACGGGCGATATCCGTGACCGCCGCGCGACGGGCCTTGCCCAATGTCAGTGCTTCTTCGGTGCGATGGGCATAAGCGTTGATCAGCAGTTGCAGACGGCGCTCCATGTCGTCTTCGCTGTCGAACTTGGCCACGCCCTTTAAGCGCACTTGCGCATACAAGGCTTCAATCTGACCGTCGCTGCGCAGCAAGCCCTGCCAACTGTCCTGATAGTCATTGAGCAGTGGCAGCAGGTTGTCCATGGAGTCGTCGACCGGGTCCATGAATGGCGTACCGAACGGCAGATCGGCGGGCAGCAGTTGGCGACGGCGCAAGCTGTCATCCAGCGTGCGTTGCTTGGCTTCCATATCGCCAATCTGGCGGCCGACCAATTGCAACTTGGCCGACAATTGCTGAACGCGCTCGGTAAAGGCATCACTGGAACGTTTCAATTCATCTTGCGTGGCTTCGGCCTGAGCCAGTTGCTCAAGTTTTTCACCTTCTTCAGCGCTCAACGTCTGACTGCGGCGGAAGTCTTCCAGCGCCTTTTGGGCGTCGAGCACCTGTTGATACAGCGACTCGGCCTCGCTTTTGCTGGCCGCTCGATTCGACGTCACCGCCTGCTGGGTTTTCAGTTGCTTGAGTTCTTTGTCCAGACGTTCTTTCTGTTCGCGCAACGCGGCGCGATCAGCCAAGGCTTGCAGGGCAGGCGGTTCGATGTGACTGAGGTCGATGGACAACCCCGGCGCTTCAAATCGCTCACCCTTGAAACCATCGAGGATCAACTCCAGAGATTTGACCCATGCGTCACTGTCATCCAGGGCAATCCCGTGCTCTCCCAACGGCAAGCTGAACAGGGCGCTGTTGAACAGGCGCATCAGGCGCTCGACATCCTGTTGTGAAAACTCTTCGCGCAGGCGGGCGTAGCTGTTGTTGTCGGCGTGATCGAGTTGTTGCTTGACTGACTTCAAGCGTTTTTCCAGATCGCGCACCCGTTCGTCGAGGTCTTCGGCGCTGAACTGGCGAGACTGCGCCAATGCACCGGCCAGCTCATCGTGGGCGTCTTTGGCGGCCAGCAATTGCTGCTCCAGCACTTTCACATCGTCCACCAGTGCGAAGCGGTGCTTGAGCACCGAGAGTTCGCCCAGCCAACGCTGAGTCCCGGCGATTTCCCGCTCAAGTCGCATCAATTCCTGAGTGCTGCTGCGCTGATCGTTTTGCAGTGCGTCCTGCTCGTTGCGGTAATGCTCGGATTGAATCAGCAGCTCTTCCTTGCGCGCACCGGCGTAGTCCTGCCAAGTGCCCAGCAAAGAATCCAGCAGCGGTGACAGACGATGCAGCTTGCCGCGTAAAAGATCACGCTGGCGCACACCGGCGGCCAAGGCTTCAACCAAGGGGCCGGCGCCCACCAGTGCGTTGTAGTCTTGCTCCATGCGGCGTACATCGCGGAAAGCTTCTTCACACGCGGCGATGTAGTCCACGCTGCCGGAGCGCAAGCTGTGTTCAAACGCGTCCAGGAACAATTGCTTGAGTTTGGCGGCGGTGATTTCACGCATGTGCAGCAGGTTGATAAACAACGCGCGGAACGTCTTCAAGCTTTGTTCGCTGGTGGAGCGCAGTGGAATCAGGGTCAGGTCGAGCGGGATCGAGGTGTGCCCGCCCACCAGCAAGCGCCGCAGTTCATCGGGTTTGAGCTCGTAAGCTTTAAGGCCATTGCGCTCAAGGTTGGTGAACAGCTCTTTCTGACGCAGGCAGGTGTCATCTTTTTGGTAATGGGCTAAATCGAGTTTGCCCGCGTAGGCGAAAAACTGGTGCCCAAAACCGCCACCGGGGCCACGCCCGACTACGCCGATCACATGCGGGCCGTGGGGCAGGGACACTTCGACGAGGATGTAGCTGGTGTCGGAGGCGAAGTAAAAGCGCCGCGATTGTTCGAGTGTGTACTTGCCAAAGCTCATGTCTGACATGCGCGCCAGAATCGGGAACTGCAAGGCGTTGATCGAGGCCGATTTACCGAGGTTATTGGCACCGTAGACCGATAAGGGGTGTTCCAGCGGGAATAAACCCAGGCTGTAACCGGCGGTGTTCAACAGGGCAAAGCGGCGAATACCGTAGCGTTCCTGGCTCATGCGTCCATCTCCTCTTGCTCGGCGGCTATGGCGCGGGCCAATGCGGCTTCTTCGTCTTCATCTGCGGCGTCATCGTCGATCAGTACCGGCGTCGGCAGCGGCAAAATGCTGTGCAGGCTGGCGGCCAGATCACGGTCTTGCTGCACCGACAGGCACACATCGAGGAAACGGTGCATCGGTGGCAGAAAGCGGTAGATGCCGTTTTCTTCGCTGGCGAAGCCGAGCTGAGTCATGCGGCGCATGATTTTTTCCTCCAGCTCGTCCTGAGTGGTGACTTCAGCCTGCACAAACAGGTCGCGGTATTTTTCCAGCAGCGCAGGCAGCTCGTCACGGCCCAGGCTGCCGCCATCGAGCACGGCAATCGGGTCGCGGCCCTGATCGGCCAGATGCTCGACGATGATGAAGGTAAACAGCGCCAGACGCTGGGCGGTCTTGTTGACCTGCGCGGTGGCGGTGTCGGGGACGAAGTAATAGAAACCGCGGGTATCGCACACCAGTTCAAAACCCAGCGCCTTGAACAAGGCGCGGTATTGATCCTGAAAGTTGGACAGTTGTGCGTACAGCTCCGGGTCGCGACGGCTGACGTGATAACCCTTGAACAGCTCACGAAAAATCGGCGCCAGTTGGGACAGTTCAGACAGATCAAGATGCATGGACAGGGCTCGCAGTAGGTTCGGTCGCGTCTTCGTTGCGTGAAAGCAGGGCGAAGGAGCGCAGGCTGACCCGGTGTTCGTGAGTATGATAGTCGCGGCGCTCAAGGCGTTCGCGCACGAAGCGTTTTTCCCGCGACAGGCGCGAGAACCAATAGAGCAATTCGTCGGTGTCGCCGTCGGGTTCTTGAGTCAGCAACCAGCTCATCAAATCCGGCATGGGCAGGGCATCGCTGCAACGGTCGAGCATTTCCTTGACCGTACGCGGCGCCTTGGGAGCTTCGCCTTTCTGGGTTTTGTGGGCCTTGGGGAAGCGGGCTGGTTTGGGCTCGAAACGCGCCAGCGCGTATACATAGGCTTCGACCTGGCTGGCGCTGCCCAAGAAGGTGCTTTGCGGGCGGGTGAACATCGGCATGGCGGCTTGCGGTACGGCATCCAGCCCTTTACGCCGGATGGCTGCCAGCGCCAGTGCTGCGCCGCGAGTGACGGCGTTGTGTCGGCGCGCTTCTTCGCGCAGCGGCAGCAGCAGTTCTCGGGCATGGCGCAAGGTCAATTGGGCGCTGGTTTGCATTTCGAGGATGCGTGCGTGGGTGCGCAGCAACATGTCGTCGTCCACCAGATGACCCAGACGTTGCTGCTCGCTGAGCATGCGCAACAACACGTTTTCGACCTTGCGCACGCCTTGTTCGAAGGCGCCGTCGGCGTTGACCAACTGGATCATTGGTTCGACGTATTCGTCCCACGTGGCCAATACTTCGGCATAGCGCTGGCGCAAAGGGATCTGCCGGTCGCTGGTCTTGGCCCGTTCCGCCACGGCCACCAGCGCCTGTTCATCGTTCGCGAGTTTCTTCAAGACATCGCGCACGCGCATATCGAGCAACCGCAGTTGGCGTGCTAAATCGTTGCCGTCGCGGATATCGAACGCGTCCTGGATATAACCGGCCAGACGCTCCAGATGGCGCAGGTAGGCTTCAATCTCAAGGCACAGGCCAAGGCGATGTTCGCGGCGCAGGTAGGCCAGAAAGTCATGAATTTGCGCATTCAGCTCGAAGCGGTTCGGGCTTTTCGCGACCGGCACCAGAATGTCCAGGCGGATCCAGCTGTCGAGCACGCTGGTGATGTCTTGCGGTGTGCTGTCCACCTGATGCGCTGCCAGTTGCAGGCGCAGCTCGCTGAGGCTCAGCGTGCCTTGGTCGAAGTGTTCGCACAAAGGCTCAAGAAGGGCCCAGTGTTCGGCGAGGGCACGTAAAACGCGCTTGGGTTCGATCATGGGAAGGCCGGTCGATTGGCAATGAAAGGCAGCGATTGTACTGCAACGCAAGGTTGAGTCATCCCTTGGCGATCAGAGGCGTGGGCAGTCAATTAACCGTTTGGCCATCAACTGCGGGCGAGAAGGGCAGAAGGGCGGTAGAATCGCGGCTCTTTAGTTATCCACAGATGGCCGACCCTTGTTGAACGAGTCCCGCCGCCGCGCTTACTTGACCGCCATGCAAGTGGTCAGTTGGTTACCGCGCACTGAATTGCCGTTCGCTGCGCCGTCGCGGCCTGAACTGCTGGTGCTCCCTGAACCGCCTGCCGCCCCACAGATCGCAGCCCCTGCGCCGCGGCCGGTGATTGCGCCGAAGCCGGCCGAACGCCCTAAAATCGAAGTGCCACGGCCTTCGGTGACGCCGCGAACTGCGAGCAAGCTTGTGGTCGAGGGTGAGTCGGCGCCTGCTGTGGCCAAAGTGGTGCACGTGCCACCGCCACGTTTTGCCTTGCAGCTGCTGCGTGCAGGGCGCTGTCTGGTGCTGGTTGAGTTACCCACAGGCGGCGCTTTCCAGAGCCGCGACCCGGCCTATCTGTTATTGAAAGACATGCTGCGCGCGGCGGGTTTACCCGACAATCCGCAGATCATTGGCGAGCCGATACGCTGGCCATTGCTGCGTCGTGGCAATGTTGATCAAGGGCCGGATGCGGCACGGGAGTTTGTGCAGGGCTTTTTAATGGCGCGTCTCGAAGAGGCTGAGTGCGCTTGCGTCTGGTTGATCGGCTTGCCCACCGTGCGCTTTGCTGGCCAAGCCAATGCCGAAGCCTTCAATCGCGAGCTTGAAATCGAAGGGCTGGGCTGCGCATGGGCGCTGCCGGGTCTGGAATTGTTAATGGAGGAGCCACACCGCAAAGCCGATGTGTGGCAAGCCATGCGCCGGCTGATGGCGCGCTGGAAACCAAGCAATGAGTGATGCTGTAACTTTTCGTCCGATGACAGAAGCGGATCTCGATGCCGTGTTGAAAATTGAATACGCGGCTTTCAGTCATCCGTGGACGCGCGGGATTTTTCTCGACGGCCTGGGCAAGTATCAGATCTGGTTGATGTTCGAGGGTGAACAGCAAGTGGGTCATGGGGTGGTGCAAATCATCCTGGATGAGGCGCACTTGTTAAACATTACGGTCAAGCCGGAAAGCCAGGGCCGTGGCTTGGGGCTGAAGTTGCTTGAGCACTTGATGTCGATTGCTTATGAAAACAATGCCCGTGAGTGCTTCCTTGAACTGCGTGACAGCAACACCGCCGCGTTCAAGTTGTATGAGCGTTATGGTTTCAATGAAATTGGCCGTCGTCGTGACTATTATCCGGCGGTGGGTGGGCGTGAGGATGCTGTTGTGATGGCGTGTACGTTGGTGGATTGAGGGTGGCCGCGGCCCTCACCCCAGCCCTCTCCCAGAGGGAGAGGGGGCTTGATCGGTGGCGTGAAGTAGATCTGCTTTCGCTTTTAGTCCCCTCTCCCTCCGGGA
>NZ_WIWC01000059.1 GCF_009600315.1 Pseudomonas helleri
CGTGGAACTGCTCGCCAGAAATGCCACGGTAAGCCGTTAACCCACTGTTGGGCAGGTGGGGTTTATGGATCGCATACTGATTAAAATCGTGAAAATTCGATCATCGGGTGCCGATGGGCAGCTGGTTCCGCTACAATGCGCGCCGATTTCGACCAGCCTGAGAACCCGCTAATGTCCGACTGCCAGACTCCTATTATCGTTGCCCTGGATTTTCCTACGCGCGACGCCGCACTGAAACTGGCCGATCAGTTGGACCCTAAGTTGTGCCGCGTCAAAGTGGGTAAAGAGTTGTTCACCAGCTGTGCTTCGGAAATTGTCGGCACGCTGCGTGACAAGGGTTTTGAAGTATTCCTCGATCTTAAATTCCACGACATTCCCAACACCACCGCAATGGCGGTGCAAGCCGCTGCCGAGATGGGTGTGTGGATGGTCAATGTTCACTGCTCCGGCGGTTTGCGCATGATGGCTGCCTGCCGTGAAGTGCTCGACAAGCGCACTGGCCCCCAACCGCTGCTGATCGGTGTGACGGTGTTGACCAGTATGGAACGCGAAGACCTCGCCGGCATTGGCCTGGATATCGAGCCACAGGAGCAGGTATTGCGCCTGGCAGCCTTGGCGCAAAAAGCCGGTATGGATGGTCTGGTCTGTTCGGCTCTGGAGGCGCAAGCGCTGAAAGCCGCGCACCCGTCACTGCAATTGGTGACGCCGGGTATTCGTCCTGCGGGCAGCGCTGTGGATGACCAGCGTCGTATTCTGACGCCGCGTCAGGCGCTGGATGCAGGCTCGGATTATCTGGTAATTGGCCGCCCGATCAGCCAGGCCGCGGACCCGGCCCAAGCTCTCGCTGCTGTGGTTGCTGAGCTGGCTTAAGGGTCAGTGATCGCTGCCGCATTTACGCGGCAGCGATCACGATTTCAGACCTTTAGAATCAATTTTCCGTTGTTCTCACCGCTGAACAATTTCATCAGGGTTTCCGGGAACGTTTCCAGACCCTCGACAATATCTTCTCTGCTTTTCAATTGGCCCTTGGCCAGCCATCCCGCCATCTCTTGCCCCGCAGCGACATAGCGGTCGGCATAATCCATCACGATAAACCCTTCCATACGCGCGCGATTGACCAGCAATGACAAGTAGTTGGCCGGACCTTTTACGGCCTCTTTGTTGTTGTACTGGCTGATGGCGCCACAGATGATGACCCGGGCTTTGAAGTTCAGCTGGCTCAGGACTGCGTCGAGAATATCGCCGCCCACGTTGTCAAAGTACACGTCCACCCCTTTAGGGCATTCACGTTTCAGGCCCGCGATGACGTCTTCGTTCTTGTAATCGATCACCCCGTCAAAGCCGAGTTCTTCGATCAGCAGGTTGCATTTCTCTTTGCCCCCGGCAATGCCCACCACGCGGCAGCCTTTGAGCTTGGCTATTTGCCCGGCAATACTGCCCACGGCGCCGGCGGCCCCCGAAATCACTACAGTCTCTCCGGCTTTAGGTGCGCCGACTTCGAGCAGTGCGAAATAGGCGGTCATGCCTGTCATGCCCAGTGCAGACAAATACACCGGCAAGGGGGCAAGTTTTGGATCGACCTTATAAAAGCCCCGTGGCTCTCCCAGGAAGTAATCCTGAACACCCAAGGCGCCATTCACATAGTCGCCAACCGCAAAGTCCGGGTGGGCGGAGGCAATCACTTGGCCGACACCCAACGCGCGCATGACTTCACCCAGGCCCACGGGCGGGATATAGGATTTGCCCTCATTCATCCAGCCACGCATCGCCGGATCGAGTGACAAGTACTGGTTTTTGACCAGAATCTGTCCTTCTTTCGGTTGCCCGACCGGGACTTGCTGGTAAGTAAAGGTGTCGCGGGTGGCTGCGCCAACGGGGCGTTTGGCGAGAAGAAATTGGCGGTTGGTCTCGGTGGTCATCGCAGGCTCTCAGCTTTGAAGACAAAGCCTGTTGATAGACCTTTTAGAGGGTGTCAGCAAGTGAACGCTGCGTTACGAATGGTTTTTTATCAGTTTTAGTGATTGTTGTGGCCGGGTGTTTATCACTTCGATCAATAAGAGCTGACTCAAAGAAGGCTGAGTATGCGGCAGCCTTCACCCGGTTGGGCGTATGTCCCAGCTCCTACCTGGTTTTCCAATTCAAGATCATCAAGGTCAAAACCCCCGCCACGATGCCCCAGAACGCCGAGCCAACCGAAAACAGTGTCATGCCTGATGCCGTCACCATGAAGGTGACAAGCGCCGCTTCGCGTTCTTTCGCTTCGCTCATGGCGATGGTCAAACCGTTGATGATCGAACCGAACAGGGCCAGCGCTGCAATCGACAACACCAGTTCTTTGGGCAAGGAGGCGAACAGCGCCGCCAGTGTGGCCCCAAAAATGCCGGCAATACCGTAGAAAATCCCGCACCACATCGCCGCCGTGTAGCGCTTTTTCGGGTCTTCGTGAGCATGCGGGCCGGTGCAGATGGCGGCGCTGATCGCGGCGAGGTTGATGCCGTGTGAGCCAAAGGGTGCCAGCAGCAGCGAGGCCACGCCCGTGGTAGTGATCAGGGGGGAGGCTGGGACGGTGTAACCATCGGCGCGCAGCACCGCAATCCCCGGCATGTTTTGCGACGTCATGGCGACTACAAACAATGGAATCCCGATGCTGATAGTGGCCGCCAGCGAGAATGAAGGCGTGGTCCACACGGGCACGGCCACCTCCAGAGCAAAACCACTGAAGTCCAGCAGACCCAGCAAACCGGAGAGCAGGGTGCCGATCACTAAGGCGGCCGAAACGGCATAGCGTGGGCTCAGGCGCTTTACGATCAAGTAGGTGGCGAACATGCCGATCACCAGCCCGGTGCGATGTTGGGCTGCGACGAATATTTCACTGCCGATTTTGAACAGGATGCCGGCCAGCAATGCTGCAGCCAGTGATGCGGGTATACGTTTGACCAGCCGCTCGAAGCTGCCAGTCATGCCGCAAATGATCACCAGCACCGCACAGGTGATGTAGGCGCCGATGGCCTCGTCATACCGGACGCCACCCAGGCTGGTAATCAGCAGTGCGGCACCGGGTGTCGACCAGGCAATGGTGATGGGCGTGCGATAACGCAGCGACAAGCCTATGCTGCATACCGCCATGCCAATCGACAACGACCAGATCCACGACGAAATTTGCCCACTGCTCAGGCCCGCCGCCTGGCCAGCCTGGAACATGAGCACCAGTGAACTGGTGTAGCCGGTCATCATGGCGATAAATCCGGCAACCACCGCCGAGGGTGACATGTCGGTCAGCGGGTGAAGGCGCGGCAGGGTGGCGTCGTTCATGAAGCGAGAGTCCTTGTTCTTGAATAAATATGGTTGCGGTGAAGCTGGTGTCAGCCTAAGCGCAAACGTTACATTTCATTGCCATACAGACAGGGGCGCAAATGACCGTACAGTCGTACTGGCACTGCAGGTTGTGTACAATGCGCGCTGCTTTTTTCGCATTAATTCTCTGTCAGCGACGCCCGTTTACGTATTAACGTAGCGCCTATCCGCCGCCGCTTTCCCACACGAGTGCCCATGAACGAACAGTTGCAGCCTCTCAAGAAACAACCTCGCGCAGGCAAGACCGGCCGCACGGGAACCCAGGACGACATCGTCTACGCGCATATTTTCGAAGCGATCCTCGAACAGCGTCTGGCGCCTGGCACAAAGTTGAGCGAAGAAGCGCTGGGCGAAATCTTTGGGGTGAGCCGTACCATTATTCGACGCGCGCTGTCCCGTCTGGCTCACGAGGGTGTCGTGCTGTTGCGGCCCAATCGTGGCGCGGTGGTGGCAAGTCCGAGTGTAGAGGAAGCCCGCCAGGTGTTTTTCGCCCGTCGACTGGTTGAAAAGGCAATCACGGAGCTGGCGGTTGTGCATGCTACCGCCGAGGATTTGTCGCAATTACGCGGCATGGTGCAGGATGAACGCGACAGTTTTTCCCGCGGTGATCGCGGGGCTGGGATTCGGCTGTCGGGTGAGTTCCACCTCAAATTGGCCGAGGCGGCGAAGAATGCGCCCTTGATCAGCTTCCAGCGCAGTCTGGTGTCGCAGACGTCCTTGATCATTGCCCAGTACGAGAGTGGCAACCGCTCACACTGCTCGTATGACGAGCACATGCAGTTGATTGATGCCATCGAAGCGCGCGATGCCAAGCAGGCGGTGCATTTGATGATGCACCACATGGATCACATCGACAGCAAACTCAACCTTGACGAAGAAAGCGCTTCGGATGATTTGCACGCGGTGTTTTCGCACTTGCTGCAAACCAAGAGCAAAAATTCACGCTCAGCCCCCAAACTCTAAGGCTTTTCGTAGCAGTTGCCGAAGGCGACGTCCGATCATGCAGTGATCATAAGTTGAGCGAATGCGGCCTACCTGAAATAACGCATTCTGCGACTTTACGACGGCTGCGCCGCCGGACGCAGCCTTTGGCAGCTGCTACGAAATCACGTGTTATCTAGCGTGTGTGCACCAAATTCCCCGCGGCATAAGTCTCTTTCACGGTGCGGTCGTCGCCCAGGGTCATCAATACAAACAGCGTTTCGGCGATGTTTTTCGACTGCTGCAGGCGATAGCTCATCAACGGCGTGGCGTTGTAGTCGAGCACCAGAAAATCGGCATCGCTGCCCGGTTGCAGGTTGCCGATACGGTCTTCAAGTCGCAGTGCCCGTGCTCCGCCCAAGGTCGCCAGATACAGCGATTTGAATGGGTTGAGGCGGGCGCCTTGCAGTTGCATGACTTTATAGGCTTCGTTCAGGGTGTTGAGCAGCGAAAAGCTGGTGCCCGCGCCCACATCCGTCCCCAGGCCGACATTGAGTTTGTGCTTTTCGGCCATCGGCAGGTTGAACAGACCACTGCCCAAAAACAGGTTGGATGTCGGGCAGAACGCCACGGCCGAGCCCGTTTCGGCCAACCGTGCGCACTCTTCATCACACAGGTGTACGCCGTGGGCAAATACTGAGCGTTCGCCCAGCAGCTGGTAGTGGTCGTATACATCCAGATAGCCTTTGCGCTCAGGAAACAGCGACTTCACCCACTCGATTTCCTGCAGGTTCTCGCTGATATGGGTGTGCAGGTACAGGTCCGGGTATTCGCCCAGCAGCTTGCCGGCCAGGGTCAGTTGTTCAGGGGTGCTGGTGGGGGCGAAGCGGGGGGTGACGGCGTAATGCAAGCGGCCTTTGCCGTGCCAGCGCTCGATCAGGGTTTTGCTTTCGCTGTAGCCAGACTCGGCAGTGTCGGTCAGGTAGTCGGGCGCGTTGCGGTCCATCATCACTTTGCCGGCGATCAAACGCAGATCCAAACGTTGGGCGGCCTCAAACAGGGCGTCGACCGATTGCGGGTGAACGCTACCAAAGACCAGTGCGGTGGTGGTGCCGTTGCGCAGCAGCTCCTTCAGGAAAATATCAGCGACTTCGTCGGCGTGCGCCTTGTCGGCGAACTGTTTTTCGCACGGGAATGTGTAGGTATTCAGCCAGTCCAATAACTGCTCGCCGTAGGCGCCGATCATGCCGGTCTGCGGAAAATGGATATGGGTGTCGATAAAGCCCGGCGTTATCAGCGCGTCGGTGTATTCAGTGATGGGTGTGTCAGCTGCCAGTGTCGCCAGCAGTTCACTGGCGTGGCCGACAGCGCTGATCTGACCGTTCTCAACCACCAGCAAGCCGTCTTCGAAATACTCGTAGGACGCTTCTATCCCGACTTCGGCTGGGTCGGCGATGCTGTGCAAGATGGCGGCGCGGTAGGCTTTGCGGGTCATGATGTTTCTCAAGTCGTGGCGTGGCTGCGTCTTGATGACGGCAGCAAGTGCGTAATGGGTTCGGCGCGGGCGCTGTGCTGGCCGAAATGGGCATTGTAGGTGGCGATAATTTCGCCGGCGATGGAAATGGCGATTTCAACAGGCAATTTGCCTTTGACTTCACTCAGGCCCATCGGGCAGCGCATGCGCTGCAGGTGTTGTGGACTGATACCCCGGTCGCGCAGGCGATGCTCGAATTTGACACGCTTGGTTTTGGAGCCGATCAAGCCAAAATAAGTAAAGTCGTTGCGTTTGAGCAGCGCGGCGCTGAGTTCCAGATCCAGAGCGTGATTATGCGTCATCACGATGCAGTAGCAACCGGCTGGCAGATCAGCTATTTCGTCGACGGGTTCATCGGTGACGATTTTACGCACGCCCGATGGAATGTGCTCGGGGAATTCCTGTTCGCGTGAATCGATCCAGCGCACGCGGCACGGCAGGCTGGCAAGCAGCGGAACCAAGGCGCGGGCTACGTGGCCCGCGCCAAATACGGCAATTTGCGCTTGCACTTGTCCCATCGGTTCGAACAGCAGCACGGTTGCACCCCCGCAACACTGGCCCAGACTCGCGCCAAGGCTGAAGCGCTGCAGTTGGGTGTCTTGTTTGCCGCTTTCGAGCATGTCGCGGGCAATGTTCATTGCCTTGTATTCCAGATGCCCGCCGCCAATGGTGTCGTAGGTGCGGGTGGCGCTGATCACCATTTTCGAACCGGCATTGCGAGGGGTTGAGCCGCGTTCTTCGATGATGGTCACCAGCACGCAAGGTTCGCCTTGCTGCTGCAAGTCGGCGAGGGCGCTTATCCAGTTATTCATCGCAATATCCTTCGACGGCGACGGCTTCCAGAGTCCGGCATGTATTGGCGTTGTGTTTGCGCATTTGCTCACAGCCCCACAGCACGCGTTCGGGGGTAGCCGGTGCGTCGATGCTGGGTTGTACGCGGTAATCAGCCAGGCTGGCCACCGCATCCTTGATGGCGCACCACGCCGCGATGCCGAGCATGAACGGTGGCTCACCCACGGCTTTGGAGTGGAAAACGGTGTCTTCAGGGTTTTTGCGGTTTTCAACCAAGGTGACGCGCAAGTCCAGCGGCATGTCGGCGACGGCCGGGATTTTGTAGCTGGCCGGGCCACTGGTCATCAGTTTGCCTTTGGCGTTCCACACCAGTTCTTCCATGGTCAGCCAGCCAGCACCCTGGAGGTAGCCGCCTTCGACCTGACCTATATCGATGGCCGGGTTCAGCGAAGCGCCGACGTCGTGCAGGATGTCCGTGCGCAACATTTTGTATTCGCCGGTCAGGGTGTCGATGATGACTTCGACACAGGCGGCGCCAAAGGCGAAATAGTAGAACGGCCTGCCCCGTGCTTGTGTGCGGTCATAAAAAATCTTCGGTGTTTTGTAGTAGCCCGTGCTCGACAGCGACACCTGACCGAAGTACGCCTGCTGGATCAGGCTTTCGAAGCTCACCAGTTGTTCGCCAATGCGTACCTGGCCATTGCGGAAAAGCACCGCGTGAGGCTCGACCTGATATTTGTCTGCGGCAAAGGTCACAAGCCGCTGCTTGATAATTTCAGCGGCGTTTTGTGCAGCTTTACCGTTCAGGTCGCTGCCGCTGGAAGCTGCGGTAGGCGAGGTATTAGGCACTTTGTCGGTATTGGTTGCGGTGATTTGCACCCGGCTGACGTCGACCTGGAACACCTCGGCCACCATTTGCGCCACTTTGATGTTCAGGCCTTGGCCCATCTCGGTGCCGCCGTGATTGAGGTGGATGCTGCCATCGGTGTAAATGTGGATCAGAGCGCCGGCCTGATTGAGAAAACTGGCGGTAAAGGAAATACCGAATTTGACCGGCGTCAACGCCAGGCCTTTTTTCAGGACAGGGCTGCTGGCGTTAAAGGCTTTGATCGCTTCGCGCCGCTCTGCGTACTGGCTGCTGGCTTCCAGGTCGGCGGTCATTTCATCGAGCAGGTTGTGTTCCACAGTCTGGTGATAGTGGGTCACGTTGCGTTCGGTCTTGCCGTAATAGTTGGCCTTGCGCACGGTCAGCGGGTCGAGACTCAAATGGCGGGCGATGCGGTCCATGACTTCTTCAATGGCCACCATCCCTTGCGGCCCGCCAAAGCCACGGTAGGCGGTGTTCGACGCAGTGTTGGTCTTGCAGCGATGGCCGTTGATGGTCGCGTCACCCAGGTAGTAGGCGTTGTCGGCATGGAACATGGCGCGATCAACGATTGAGTTGGACAAGTCCGGTGAGTAGCCGCAGTTGCCCGCCAAGTCCAGCTTTATCCCTTGCAGTCTGCCCTGATCATCAAAGCCGACGTCATATTCGATGTAAAACGGGTGACGCTTGCCGGTCATCATCATGTCTTCGACACGCGGCAGGCGCATTTTTGTCGGCTGGCCAGTCAATCGTGCCACCACGGCGCACAAGCAGGCCGGACTGGCGGCTTGTGTCTCCTTGCCGCCGAAACCTCCGCCCATGCGCCGCATGTCGACGACGATTTTGTTCATTGAAACGTCGAGGACTTCGGCCACCAGTTTCTGAATTTCAGTCGGATTCTGCGTCGAGCAGTACACGATCATTCCGCCATCTTCTGTGGGCATGACAGAAGAAATTTGCGTTTCCAGGTAGAAGTGTTCTTGCCCGCCAATGTGCAAATTGCCTTGCAGGCGATGAGTGGCTTTGCTCAGCGCGCTGCTGGAATCGCCGCGTTGGTGGGTGTGGCTGTCGAGCACAAAATGTTTTTTGCGCAAAGCCTCCACCACGTCCAGCACGGGCTCCAGATCTTCGTACTCAATAATGGCCGCCATCGCGGCTTTGCGTGCGGTGTCCAGGTCGCATGCGGCCACTGCCAGCACCGGTTGGCCGACAAACTCGACGGTGTCGATGGCCAGCAGCGGGTCGCCGGGCAGCAGCGGGCCGATGTCTTTCAGGCCGGGAATGTCGATGTGGGTAATCACCAGTCGCACGCCCTCAAAGGCATAACAGGGTGAGGTATCAACCTTGAGGATTTTGGCGTGAGCACGGTCGGACAAGCGTGCGTACAGATGCAGTTGGTTAGGAAACTCCAGGCGGTCGTCGATGTACTGCGCTTCGCCGGATACATGTTTCTCGGCGCTGTCGTGTTTGACGCTACGGCCCACGCCGGTCTTCAAGTCTTGCCGGAAGAGGGCGCTGAGTTCGGCCTGTGTCGGTTCGATCGTGTGATGGTTAGACATAAGCCGTCACCCGCGTTTCAAGGTGGGGTGTTTGCTGCTCGATGAAATATTTACGCAGCAGGTTTTGCGCGCTCAACAAGCGGTATTCCTTGCTGGCGCGAAAGTCGGAGAGCGGGGTGAAATCGTCAGCCAGTGCGGCGCAGGCGTTTTCAATCGTGGCCGAGTTCCAGGGTGAACCCAGTAAAACGGTTTCGCAGCGTGCGGCCCGTTTCGCTGTGGCAGCCATCCCACCAAAGGCGATGCGTGCTTCAGCTACTCGGCCCTGTTCGATGCGCAGGTTGAAGGCTGCACAGACTGCGCTGATGTCGTCATCCAGACGTTTGGATACTTTGTAGGCGCGAAAGGTATGGCTCGGATTCGCGCAGGGTATGACGATCTTTTCAATAAATTCGCCTTCCTGACGCGCTGTCACTCGGTAGTCGATGAAGAAATCTTCTATCGCCAGTGTGCGACGAACCGCGCCTTTACGCAGAACAAGCTGCGCGCCGAGTGCGATGAGCAGGGGCGGTGTGTCGCCAATCGGTGACGCATTGCCAATGTTGCCGCCCAACGTGCCCTGATTGCGAATTTGCAGTGAGGCGAAACGCTGCAGCAATTCCCCAAAGTCGGGGTATTCAGATTTGAGCGTTGTATACGCGTCGGTCAACGTGACAGCGGCGCCGATTTCCAGCTGATTGTCGACGCGTTCGATGTGCTTCATGTCGGCCACATTGCCGACATGAATCATGACCGTTAGCGGGCGATGCATCTGAGTGACTTCCAGTGCCAGATCAGTCCCGCCCGCCAGCAGGCGTGCCTGTGGGTGCACTTCATACAGGTCGGCCAGCTCATTGCTGGTCAAGGGTGAAAGCCAGCGTTTGTCACCGGTGTGCAACGCAGCGGGCGGCGCGGTTGCGATGGCTTTAAGGCGGGTGACGGTCTGGCTGTGGTGCGCATCAAATTGATCCGGTTGGCGAGTGCAGCAAGCCTGTTCGGCAGCCGCCAGAATCGGCCGGTAACCCGTACAGCGACACAAATTGCCTGCGAGGGCTTCGTGGGCCTGCTGGCCATCATCAATGCCCGTGGTATTTTTTTGCAGGGCGAACAGCGACATGACAAACCCCGGCGTGCAAAAACCACACTGTGAGCCGTGGCAGTCCACCATTGCCCGTTGCACGCTGTGCAGTTGACCTTGGTGCTTGAGGTCTTCGACGCTGATCAGTTGTTTGCCGTGAAGGGTTGAAACAAAGGTCAGGCAGGCATTGATGCTGCGGTAGCGCAACTGCTCGGCGCCTTCCTGATCGGCGTGCAACTCGCCGACGACGACGGTGCAGGCGCCGCAGTCGCCGCTGGCGCACCCCTCCTTGGTGCCGGGTTTGTGCGCATGCTCGCGCAAGTACTCCAGCACGGTGACATTCGGATCCAGTGCGTGCTCAGTACGCAGCGTCTGGTTAAGTAGGAACTGGATCACGGATCACCTCGCAAAATCATTATTTTTCTTCAGGCGGGATCTGCTGAATCTAGTCAAAGCTGACCTTGGGGTCAACAAAAGGGCTTCAGCGATCCCCGGAATTCATATCCACCCGATTTAATTGCTTAAATCGTGCCAAATTGGGCGCTTGGGCCTCTGCGCGAGCACGTATCAACTGAGTTACACTGCGCCGCTTGCACTGATCAAAGATTCTGAAGGTAAAACATGACGTTCAAGGCGCCGGACAGCCTCGCCGAGCAAATCGCTCACCACCTCGCCGAACGCATCATTCGCGGGGATCTCAAGCCCGGGGAGCGTATTCAAGAGCAGAAAGTCACGCTGGCGCTTAATGTCAGCCGTGGTTCTGTGCGCGAAGCATTGCTGATCCTTGAGCGCCGCCATTTGATCGCCATCCTGCCTCGGCGCGGCGCCCATGTAACTGAACTGACCCCGCACAATGTGCAGAGCCTGTGTACCTTGATGAGCGAGATGTACATCCTGCTCGGTAATGCCGTGGCCCAGCGCTGGTCGGAACCCGCTGACCTGGGACCGTTCCTGCAAATCCAGCAGCGGTTGACCGCCAGCCTCGAGCGTCAGGACATCAGCGCCTTTGTCGAAGACAGCTTCAATGTGATGCGTGCGGCGTATCCGTTTGCGGATAACCCGTACTTGCAGGAAACCGTCGAAAACCTGCAGCCGGCCATGAGTCGTGCCTATTACCTTGCACTGGAACAGCGCAAGGCCGAAATGAGCGAATTTCTAGCCCTCTTCGCGCAGTTGCTCGAGGCCGTGCTGGCGCGTGATTTGCCGCAAGTTCGGGTGATATTGAGCTGCTACTCCCAGCGCAGTTGTGCGCTGGTGCTGTCTGCCTTGACGGGTGCCTGAGTGTGCGTCTGACCTGTATCAAGCTGGCTGGCTTCAAGTCTTTCGTCGATCCCACCACGGTTAACTTTCCGAGCAATATGGCCGCGGTTGTGGGTCCTAACGGGTGCGGCAAGTCGAATATTATCGACGCCGTACGTTGGGTGATGGGCGAGAGTTCGGCCAAAAACCTGCGTGGCGAGTCGATGACGGACGTCATTTTCAATGGCTCCACAACCCGCAAGCCGGTCAGTCAGGCCAGTATCGAACTGGTCTTCGATAACTCCGATGGCACTTTGTTGGGCGAGTACGCGGCGTACGCCGAAATTTCCATTCGCCGTAAAGTGACTCGCGACAGCCAGACCACCTATTACCTCAATGGCACCAAGTGCCGGCGACGCGACATCACCGATATTTTCCTCGGCACCGGCCTTGGCCCGCGCAGCTATTCGATCATTGAGCAGGGCATGATCTCGAAGCTGATCGAGTCCAAGCCTGAAGACTTGCGCAACTTTATCGAAGAGGCGGCAGGCATCTCCAAGTACAAGGAGCGCCGCCGCGAGACTGAAAACCGTATTCGTCGAACCCACGAAAACCTCGCCCGTCTGACCGACCTGCGAGAAGAGCTGGGGCGTCAGCTTGAGCGCCTGCACCGTCAGGCGCAGGCCGCCGAGAAATATCAGGAATACAAAGCCGAAGAGCGCCAGCTCAAGGCCCAACTGTCGGCCTTGCGCTGGCAGGCGCTGAACGATCAGGTCGGTCAGCGCGAAGCGGTCATCGGTAATCAGGAAGTCAGCTTCGAGGCCTTGGTGGCCGAACAGCGCAATGCCGATGCCAGCATCGAACGCTTGCGTGACGGGCACCATGATCTGTCAGAGCGCTTCAATTTGGTGCAAGGACGCTTCTATTCGGTCGGTGGCGACATTGCTCGGGTCGAGCAAAGCATTCAGCACGGTCAGCAGCGATTGCGCCAGTTGCAGGATGACTTGCGTGAAGCGGAACGCTCGCGGCTCGAAACCGAGTCACATCTGGGGCACGACCGCACGATGCTCGCCACCTTGGGTGAGGAGCTGGAAATGCTCGCGCCCGAGCAAGAGCTGACCACGGCTGCGGCTGAAGAGGCCGCCGCCGCGCTGGAAGAATCCGAACACACCATGCACGGCTGGCAAGAGCAGTGGGATGCGTTCAATTTGCGCTCCGCTGAGCCCCAGCGTCAGTCTGAAATTTTGCAGGCCCGTATCCAGCAGCTGGAAACCAGCATGGAGCGCGTGGCTGAGCGTCAGCGGCGCCTGGCAGAAGAGCGTGCCTTGCTCGCGGCAGACCCTGAAGACGCGGCCATTCTTGAGCTGAGTGAATTACTCGCCACCAGCGAGCTGACCCACGAAGAATTGCAAGCAGCAGAAGAGCAGCTGGTTGAGCGGCTTGAGCAGGTGCGCCATGACTTGCAGCAGGCCACGCAGAATCAACAACAGGCACAAGGCGAGTTGCAGCGCCTCAATGGTCGTCTGGCTTCCCTTGAAGCCTTGCAGCAAGCGGCACTGGATCCGGGCACGGGCGCCGGTGAGTGGCTGCGTGAGCAGCAGCTGGCGGAACGTCCGCGGCTGGCTGAAGGGTTGCGCGTTGAGGCGGGTTGGGAGCTTGCAGTTGAAACCGTACTGGGCGCCGACCTTCAGGCCGTGCTGGTGGATGATTTTGCCGCGCTTGATCTTCCCGGATTTTCTCAAGGCGACTTGCGTCTGTTCAGTACCGGTACTCAGGCTGATCGCAGGTCGGGCAGCTTGTTGGATAAGGTCGAAGCTGACTTTGACCTCGGGCCGTGGTTGGGTCAGGTCAAGCCGGTAGAGACGCTTGAACAGGCGCTGGCTTTGCGCAATCAATTGGTGGACGGCCAAAGCCTGATCAGCCGCGACGGCTATTGGGTGGGCCGTAACTTTTTGCGGGTGCGCCGTGCCAGTGAGGCCGAAAGCGGCGTGTTGGCGCGCGGTCAGGAAATCCAGCGTCTGGGCCTGGAGCGCGATGAGCGTGAAGCTACCTTGGCGACCCTTGAGGAGCAGTTGCAGCACCTGCGCGAGCAACAACTGACGCAAGAAGACGCTCGTGAGCAGGTGCGCCGTCGCTTGCAGGACGAAGCTCGTCAGCAAGGCGAGATCAAGGCGAAGCTGTCGGCCAGTAAAGCCAAGGTCGAGCAATTGACCTTGCGTCGTCGCCGTCTTGATGAAGAGCTGGCCGAGTTGGGTGAGCAGCGTGCCCTTGAGCACGAGCACGTCGGTGAATCTCGCTTGCAGCTTCAGGACGCACTGGACGCCATGGCCACCGACACCCAGCAGCGCGAATTGCTGCTGGCTCAGCGCGACAGCCTGCGCGAGCGGCTCGATCGGGTGCGTCAGGAAGCGCGTCAGCACAAGGATCATGCGCACCAACTGGCGGTTCGATTGGGCTCGCTCAAAGCGCAACACGATTCCACCCGTCAGGCCCTTGAGCGGCTTGAAATGCAGGCCGAGCGTCTGGCTGAAAAGCGTGAACAGCTCAACCTCAATCTGGAGGAGGGCGAAGCCCCTCTTGAGGAACTGCGTCTTAAGCTCGAAGAGTTGCTCGACAAGCGCTTGACCGTCGATGAAGAACTAAAGGTGGCTCAGGCGGCCCTTGAAGATGCCGACCGCGAACTGCGCGAGGCTGAAAAGCGTCGCAATCAGGCAGAGCAGCAGTCGCAGTTGATTCGCGGCCAGCTTGAGCAGCAGCGTATGGAGTGGCAAGCCCTTACGGTGCGCCGCACCACGCTGCAAGATCAGTTGCTGGCGGATGGTTATGACTTGCATGGCGTGCTGGCCACCCTCAATGACGAGATCAATGAACAACAGGCCGAAGAAGAGTTGGAGCGCATTGCAGCGCGTATTCAGCGTCTGGGTGCAATCAACCTGGCGGCCATTGATGAGTATCAGCAGCAGTCCGAGCGCAAGCGCTATCTGGATGCCCAGGATGCCGATCTGGTCGAGGCGCTTGAAACGCTGGAAAACGTGATTCGCAAGATCGACAAAGAGACGCGCAGCCGCTTCAAAGATACCTTTGATCAGATAAATGGTGGATTACAGGCGCTTTTCCCAAAAGTTTTCGGTGGTGGCAGCGCTTACTTGGAACTGACGGGCGAAGATTTACTCGATACAGGGGTAACGATCATGGCGCGTCCACCGGGCAAGAAGAACAGTACGATTCATTTACTGTCCGGTGGCGAGAAAGCACTGACGGCTCTGGCCTTGGTGTTTGCCATTTTCAAACTCAACCCGGCACCGTTTTGCATGCTCGATGAAGTCGATGCACCGCTGGATGATGCCAACGTGGGCCGTTATGCCCGACTGGTAAAAGAGATGTCGCAGACCGTGCAGTTCATCTACATCACCCACAACAAAATCGCCATGGAGATGGCCGATCAGTTGATGGGCGTGACAATGCATGAGCCGGGTTGCTCGCGTCTGGTAGCGGTCGATGTCGAGGAGGCAATGGCAATGGTCGATGCATGAGCTATAAGCATGTAAGGGCGAAATTTTTTGTTAGTAAGTGATTTCCTGGATAACTGACCGAATTTGTTCATGGAGCGAAGGTCACACGGCACTAGCTCAATGCGACGGACGGTGTAAAGTTATCTTTGGTCGTGCTAATTTAGCGTTTCATTTTTTGTACGTGGGCAAAACGCCATTCAGAACATAGAGTTGGCGCCACGTTTTAAAGGGCTTTAGGCTCTTCTTCATAGAATTATTTTTTAGGGGCACGGGATTACATGGAAATCGGTCTGCGCGAGTGGCTGATCGTCATCGGCATAGTGGTCATCGCCGGTATTCTTTTTGATGGCTGGCGCCGTATGCGCGGTGGCAAAGGCAAGCTTAAGTTTCGCCTGGATCGCAGCTTTTCCAATGCCCCGGACGAGGAGACCAGCGCTGAGTTGCTCGGTCCTTCCCGAGTATTGGACACCCCGGGTCATAAAGAGCCGCAACTCGATGAGCACGACTTGCCATCGGTCAGCATGTCGGCCCGTGACAAGGGCGCCAAGCGCAGCAAGCGTGCAGGCGAGCCCAGTCAGGGTGATTTGAACCTCAACCTTGATCTTGAAGATGACGGCCCGAGCCTCAGCGCTCGTGACGACGACTTTGTTCATGACGCCAAGCCGCGCGGTCGTTCGACGCCTGCGGTATCGGCCATTGAAGAGAAAGCCCAGCCTCAACCAGAAGCACAAGAAGTATTGGTCATTAGCGTCATCAGCCGCGATACCAATGGCTTCAAGGGGCCTGCGCTGTTGCAGAATATTCTCGAAAGCGGCCTGCGATTTGGTGAAATGGATATATTCCATCGCCACGAAAGCATGGCTGGCAACGGTGAAGTGCTTTTCTCCATGGCCAATGCCGTGAAGCCGGGTGTGTTTGATCTGGACGATATTGACCTGTTCAGTACTCCTGCGGTCAGCTTCTTCCTCGGCTTGCCGGGCCCGCGCAACCCAAAACTGGCGTTTGATGTGATGGTGGCGGCTGCCCGCAAGCTGGCCAAAGAGCTCAACGGTGAGCTTAAAGACGATCAGCGCAGTGTTTTGACGGCCCAGACCATCGAGCATTACCGTCAGCGCATCGTCGAATTCGAGCGTCGCGCCCTGACCCATAAACGCTGAACAGGTGGGGGCTGGCGTGCTGGCCCCCGCTGATACATGAAATGAATCACTCAAGAGCAGCCCAGGCTGCTCTTTTGCTTTGTGAGAGACGCCCGCCATGACCTCCGCCAAAACACGCATTCTAGAGCTGCGCACTGAACTTGATCAGCACAACTATCGCTATCACGTGATGGACGAGCCGAGCATTCCGGACGCTGAATACGACCGACTGTTCAACGAGCTGAAAGCGCTGGAGGCTGAGCATCCTGAGCTGATCACCGCTGACTCACCGACCCAGCGTGTCGGCAGCGCGGCCTTGTCCGCCTTCACTCAAGTGCGTCACGAAGTGCCAATGCTGAGTTTGGGCAACGCATTTGAAGAAAGCGACATGCGTGACTTTGATCGTCGGGTGCGTGAAGGGCTGGACCTGCCCGCAGGTGATCTGTTCGGCGGCGGCGCTGAAGTCGAGTACAGCTGTGAACCCAAGCTCGATGGTCTGGCGGTCAGCCTGCTGTATCGAGATGGCGTTCTGGTGCGCGGTGCAACCCGTGGTGATGGCACTACGGGGGAAGACATCAGCGTCAACGTGCGCACCGTGCGTAACATTCCGCTCAAGCTGCAGGGCGCTGGCTGGCCCGCCGTGCTGGAAGTGCGCGGTGAAGTGTTTATGTCCAAGGCGGGTTTTGAGCGTCTTAATGAGTCTCAACTGGCCGTGGGTGCCAAGACGTTTGCCAACCCGCGTAATGCGGCAGCGGGCAGCTTGCGTCAGTTGGACTCGAAAATCACCGCAAGTCGCCCGCTGGAATTTTGTTGCTACGGGTTGGGGCAGGTCTCTGTAGACATCTCGGACACTCACATCGGCAACCTTAAACAGTTGCAGCAATGGGGCATGCCCATCAGTCACGAGCTGAAGCTGGCCAAGGGTATCGGTGAATGCCTGGATTACTACCGTGACATTGGTGAGCGCCGCGTGTCCCTGCCGTATGAAATTGACGGCGTGGTGTTCAAGGTCAACAGCCTGGCGTCGCAGCGCGAACTGGGCTTTCGTGCGCGTGAGCCGCGCTGGGCCATTGCGCATAAATTCCCGGCGATGGAAGAGCTGACCGAGCTGCTGGATGTGGAGTTTCAGGTGGGCCGTACCGGCGCGGTCACGCCTGTGGCGCGCCTCAAACCCGTGAAAGTCGCGGGGGTTACGGTGTCCAACGCCACCTTGCACAACATGGACGAAGTGGCGCGTCTGGGGTTGATGATTGGCGATACGGTGATAATCCGCCGGGCTGGCGACGTGATTCCGCAAGTCGTGCAGGTGGTGCTTGAGCGTCGGCCTGCCGATGCGCGCCCAGTGCATATTCCTGAGCATTGCCCGGTGTGCGGCTCCCACGTTGAGCGCACGCAGTTGATCAAACGCAGCAAGGGCCGCGAAACCATCAGCGAAGGGGCGGTGTATCGCTGTGTCGGTCGGTTGGCCTGTGGTGCGCAGCTCAAGCAGGCGATTATTCATTTCGTGTCGCGCCGCGCCATGGACATTGAAGGCTTGGGCGAAAAGAGCGTGGAGCAACTGGTGGACGAAGGTCTGGTGAATTCACCGGCCGACCTGTACACCCTGACCTTCGAGCAGATTGTCGACCTTGAAGGTTTTGCCGAACTGTCGAGCAAGAATTTGCTGGCGGCCATCGCTGACAGCAAACGTCCGACACTGGCGCGCTTTATCTATGCGCTGGGTATTCCGGACGTGGGTGAAGAGACGGCGAAAGTACTGGCCCGTTCGTTGGCCTCGCTGGAGCGTGTGCAGCGTGCCTTGCCACAAGTGCTCACGTACCTGCCGGATGTCGGGCTGGAAGTGGCTCACGAGATCCACAGTTTCTTCAACGATGCGCACAACCAGCAAGTGATCGCACAGTTGCTTGAGCGCGGGCTTGAATTGCAGGATCAGGGCGAGCTGGGTGCCGAATTTGCGGCCAGTGCCACCCTCGGAGGGCTGATCGATAAATTGCATATTCCTTCCGTGGGGCCGGGCGGTGCGCAGAAACTGGCGGATAAATTTGGCTCACTGGAAGGCGTGATCAATGCCGATTGGCTCGATATGCGCCAGGCGTTGCCCGAGAAGCAAGCCAAGGCGGTACGCGACTTCTTCGACGCTCCTGAGAATGCGCGCATGGCGCTGGCGGTAGAGGCGCAACTGCGAGACTTCGGCATGCATTGGCAGAGCGAGAAAAAGGCGGTAGAAGGCTTGCCGCTGGCCGGGCAGACGTGGGTATTGACCGGTTCGCTGGAATTGATGAGCCGTGATGTGGCCAAGGACAAGCTTGAGAGCCTGGGCGCCAAGGTGTCGGGTTCGGTGTCTGGCAAAACCCATTGCGTGGTGGCGGGGCCGGGTGCAGGCTCCAAACTGGTCAAAGCCAATGAACTCGGGCTTAAAGTGCTGGATGAAGAAGCTTTCGTTGCGTTCCTGGCGCAGCAAGGCATTTCGATTTAGGGCTAATCCCTGTAGCAACTGACGAGTCGTGCGAGGCTGCGATCGGCGGCGTAGCCGTCGCAAATCCATTCAATCCGGTGCATCAGGCCTACCTGATGGCCGGATTTTTTGTTTCAGATACAGCGCATTTATAGCGCTGACGACGATTACATCGTCGAACGCAGCCTCGCACGACTCGTCAGCTGCTACAGGGATTTGGCGTTCCTTGCTTGATCAGCAACAGACCAGCGGCAAGCAGATCAGCACCTCATAATCCAAGTCATTGAGCCTGCTCATTTTTTTATTCAGCCATAGCGGTTGTAAGTTTTTCTCAGACAGGTACAATGGCGCCGTTCGCTGCTAAGCGGATGTTGTTATGGTGACCCTATCGGTCCCTCCGCAACGATTACCCGTGAACCTGGTCAGATCCGGAAGGAAGCAGCCACAGCGGGAACATTGTGTGCCGGGGTGTGGCTGGTGGGGTTGCCTCCATTTTAAAAGTCCTCATTTGCCAGGGCTTTTAGTCAGAAATTCAGTCTCTCCCTCATCCAAAAATCAATCGACGCTTCGCGCTTAAGTCGACATTTTTGTGTGGGCGCAGAAAATCTGCTTCAACTGCTCCCGGCAGTTTAAAGTGCGCATCGGATGCAATTTTGCCCTTGCTCCGCTAGCATTAGCCCCTTCCGCTTTTCAGACGCGACGGTTATCAATGAGTTATCAGGTTCTTGCACGTAAATGGCGTCCGCGCTCGTTCCGCGAAATGGTCGGCCAGACCCATGTGCTCAAGGCTCTGATCAACGCCCTGGACAGTCAGCGCCTGCATCACGCCTACCTGTTTACCGGGACGCGAGGTGTCGGCAAGACCACCATTGCGCGGATCATCGCCAAATGCCTGAACTGTGAAACAGGTATCACCTCGACGCCGTGCGGCGAGTGCTCGGTGTGCCGTGAGATCGATGAGGGCCGTTTTGTCGACCTGATCGAAATCGACGCCGCCAGCCGCACCAAGGTGGAAGATACCCGCGAGCTGCTTGACAACGTGCAGTACGCCCCAAGCCGCGGGCGCTTCAAGGTCTACCTGATCGACGAAGTGCACATGCTCTCCAGCCATTCCTTCAACGCGCTGCTCAAAACACTGGAAGAGCCGCCGCCCTACGTCAAATTCATTCTGGCGACAACAGATCCGCAAAAGCTGCCCGCCACCATACTGTCTCGTTGCTTGCAGTTCTCGCTGAAAAACATGACCCCTGAGCGCGTGGTCGAACACTTGAGCCATGTGCTGAGTGTCGAGAACGTGCCGTTCGAAGACGACGCGCTGTGGCTGTTGGGCCGTGCGGCAGATGGTTCGATGCGTGACGCCATGAGCCTCACCGATCAGGCGATTGCCTTTGGCGAGGGTAAAGTGCTGGCGGCGGATGTGCGGGCGATGCTCGGCACCCTCGATCATGGTCAGGTATTCGATCTGCTGCACGCCTTGATTGAAGGCGATGCGCGGGCATTGCTGGAAGCGGTTCGTCATTTGGCCGAGCAAGGCCCGGACTGGAATGGCGTGCTGTCCGAGATTCTCAACGTGTTCCATCGTGTTGCCATTGCTCAGGCGTTGCCCGAAGGCGTCGACAATGGTCACGGCGACCGCGATCGCGTGCTGGCGCTGGCCAAGGCGATGCCGGCTGAAGACGTGCAGTTTTATTACCAGATGGGCCTGATTGGTCGCCGCGATTTGCCGCTGGCACCCGACCCGCGAGGCGGTTTTGAGATGGTCTTGCTGCGCATGCTGGCCTTCCGCCCGGCGGATGCGACAGACTCGCCGAGTCAGTCGCTAAAGCCAGTGGGGATCAGCCAGGCCACAGTTGATTCCGCTCAATCCGTGGCGGCGCCAGTGCCTGTTGCTCCGGCCGCCAAGGCGGCGGTGGAGGTGCCCAAGCCTGAGCCGGTCGTTGAGACCGTGCCGGCACCTGTTGAAGCGCCCAAAGTGACTGCGCCACCGCCGGTGGATTTGCCGTGGAACGAGCCGTCTGTCCCGGTGGTTGATGAGGCTATAGTGCCTGAGGCGATGCTGGATACGGTCAGCGAGCCGCCCGAGTTACCGCCGATGCCGCTGCCGACCCCTGACAGTGTGGTGCCGGACGCACCCGAGTGGGTGGCGCCGTCCATGCCTGAACCCACGGTAGATCAGGTTGACGCCGCGTTGTCGGGGATGGATCGCGACGACGAGCCGCCGTTGGATGAAGACTACATCGAGCCTGATATGGACTCGGCTGCCTACAGCTACCTTGATGAGCTGGCCAGTGAGCATGCCGCTGAACCGGCGCCAGAGCCTGAGCCGATGCCGGCGGCCATGCCAGCCACGGGCCTGGCCCTTGAATGGCTGAATATGTTCCCCAAATTACCGGTATCGGGTATGACGGCGAGCATCGGTGCCAACTGCACCTTGATGGCGGTGGAGGGTGATAACTGGTTGCTGCATCTGGACCCGGCGCACAGTGCGCTGTTCAACGCGACTCAGCAGCGCCGACTCAACGACGCACTGAACCAGTACCATCAGCGCACACTCAAAGTCACTATCGAACTGGTCAAGCCCGAGCAGGAAACCCCGGCTCAGGCAGCGGCACGTTTTCGGGCAGAGCGACAGCGCCTGGCTGAAGAGTCGATTTATGCAGATCCGCTGGTGCAGAAAATGATTGAACAATTCGGTGCGGCAGTCCGCGACGATACGATCCAGCCTGTTGACGTTGAAGAGGCCAAGGCCTCGTAACGCCAAGGTAAACATTTACAGCTCGGGGTTCTTAAGGCCGCGGGTGCATTGTCCAAATAACGTTTGAGGTGATTCCCATGATGAAAGGTGGCATGGCCGGCCTGATGAAGCAGGCGCAGCAAATGCAGGAAAAAATGGCCAAGATGCAGGAAGAACTGGCCAACGCCGAAGTCACCGGTAAAGCGGGTGGCGACATGGTGACGGTGGTGATGACCGGTCGTCACGACGTCAAGCGTGTGAGCATTGACCCGACACTGCTTGAAGGTGTGAGTGAAGATGACCGCGAAGTGCTGGAAGACTTGTTCGCCGCCGCCGTCAATGACGCCGTGCGCAAGATCGAAGCCAACAGCCAGGACAAAATGTCGGGCGTTACCGCTGGCATGCAACTGCCACCGGGCATGAAGATGCCGTTCTAAGGCGCTGAAAATGCCAGGCCCCGCGCCTGGCATTTTTTTGCCTGTTTTACGGGTGTTTGACCTGGTTTCACCCTGCGGGTATAAACCGCTTCTCGTTGTTTTGTCGGACCTTTCCTTATGAGCTTTAGCCCCCTTATTCGCCAATTGATCGATGCCTTGCGCACCTTGCCGGGTGTGGGTCAAAAAACGGCACAGCGCATGGCCCTGCAATTGCTGGAGCGTGATCGCAGTGGCGGGTCGCGTCTGGCGCTGGCCTTGAGTCAGGCGATGGACGGCGTGGGGCATTGTCGACTGTGCAGAACCTTGACCGAAGACGACCTGTGCCCGCAGTGCGCCGATGTGCGCCGGGATGACACCTTACTCTGCGTGGTGGAAGGGCCGATGGATGTGTACGCCGTTGAACAGACCGGCTACCGCGGGCGTTATTTCGTGCTCAAGGGCCATTTGTCGCCTTTGGATGGTTTGGGGCCTGAGGCTATCGGCATTCCGCAGCTGATGGCGCGCATAGCTGAGCAGGGGACGTTCAGCGAAGTGATTCTGGCGACCAACCCGACGGTCGAGGGGGAGGCGACAGCGCATTACATTGCCCAGTTGTTGAGCAACAAGGGCTTGATCGCATCGCGCATCGCCCACGGTGTGCCGTTGGGCGGTGAGTTGGAGCTGGTGGATGGCGGGACCTTGGCTCACTCGTTTTCCGGGCGTCGGCCGATCGTTTTGTAGTCGTAGGCGAAAAACCCCTCACCCTAGCCCTCTCCCTGTATGGACCGGGGACATCGCGAACACTTTGTTCGGAGACATAGCGAACACTTTTTAATACGACACATTGAGCCCTT
>NZ_WIWC01000005.1 GCF_009600315.1 Pseudomonas helleri
GGCCCGATCGCGGCTGGCTCGGCGTCCTGCCTCGCCACCCCCATAACAGCACCTGCGTTCAGCCTCCTGTGAGGGGCATTCGCGTCGACCCGAAAATCGCGTGGCAACAGCAAAAGCAAATCAAGAGCAAGAGCAAGAGCAAGAGCAAGAGCAAGGGCTAGGGCAAGCGGCTTCCTGATCCACGCGTAAGCGCCACCCCAACTCATCCAGCAAATCACATCCATCCCGAAGCAAAATCATCGCCACGGCCACTCCCTGTAGTCGCTGCCGAAGGCTGCGATAGCCCGAATTGACCTGCGTAATGGCCAGTAGAGGTAAACGTATAAAGCAACGTTAACACTGCTTTACGCCAGGTTACGGTCGCTCGCCAATGTGCTCATTGGCACTCAGATCAGTATTACCATCCCAGCCCCCGCCCAAGGCGGCAATCAATTGCACGCTGGCGATCAACCGGCTTTGCAACAAATTCAACACGCTACGCTCATTGGATAAGGCCGTCGTTTGCACCGTCACCACGTCCAAATAGGCAATCAAACCCGCCTTGTACTGATTAGTGGTCAAACGCAGCGACTCACGCGCCGACTCCAGCGCTTGCTCCTGCACCACCGACTCATCCCCCAGCACTTTGAGCTGCACCATGTAGTTCTCGACCTCACGCAAACCATCGAGCACGGTCTGACGGTATTTGGCCACGGTCTGGTCGTAGATCGCCTCATTGCGATCGACGTCTGCCGATCGCTGACCACCATCAAACAAGGGCAAGGAAATTTTCGGACCCACCGACCAGAATCGGTTCGGTACGCTGATCCAGTCCTGATACTGGCTGCTGCTGTAACCACCCGACAGGCTCAAACTGAAGTCCGGGTAGTAGGCCGCTTTGGCCACGCCAATGTTGGCGTTGGCGGCGATGATCGAGCGTTCCGCCGAGGCGATGTCAGGACGCCGCTCCAGCAGTTGCGATGGCAGGCTGACGGGAATCTGCGGCAAGCTCGGCACGTCCTGGACTTCGGCCAATTGGAACCCGGACGGCGCTTGGCCCGTAAGCACGGCAATGGCGTTTTCAAACTGCGCACGCTGCCAGATCAGGTCGATCAGGCTGGCTTGGGTGGTGCGCAGTTGGGTTTGTGCCTGAGCCACGGCGTCTTTGCCGGAGATGCCCGCACGGTATTGGTTTTCGCTCATTTTCAATGAGCGCTGGTACGCCTCGACCGTGGCTTCTAGCAGGCGTTTTTGCTCATCGATTACGCGCAGTTGCAGGTAGTTCTGCACCAGTTCCGATTGTTGGCTCAACCGCATCGCCGCCAGGTCGGCCAGGCTGGCTTCGGCGCTGGCTTCGTTGGCTTCCAGTCCGCGACGCAGTTTGCCCCACACATCGGCTTCCCAGCTCACCCCGACCTGTGCGTTCAAGGTGTCGCGGATACCGCTGCTCGATTGGGTCAGGCTGGAACTGGAACTGCCCGCCCCTTGGCTGGAGCGGGTTTTACCTACGCTCAGGTCAGCACTCGGGAAGAAGGCGCCACGCGCCGTGCGCACCAGTGCCTGGGCCTGACGAAACTGCGCTTCGGATTGCGCAACGCTCTGGTTGGAGCGGTTAAGCGTTTCGACCAGTGCGTTCAGTTGCGCATCGCCATACAGTTCCCACCAGGCCCCACGGGCCAAGGCATCGCTGGGGTTGGCCTGGGTCCAGCCCGCCGCTTCTTTGTATTCAAGCGGGGCTGGCGCTTGCGGGCGCTGGTAGTCAGGACCAATCGCACAGGCGCTCAGCAACAGGCCGGTGAATGCCAGGCCCAGCCCACGGGCAAGTGCCCAGCGTTGGGACGACAGGGCCGGAGCGAGGGTAAGCAAACGAGAGGTCATAGCGCAGTTTCCAGAGCAGCATCAGTGCGTACGCCACGCCATTTGTTGAAACGGTGGCGGGCGCGGTCGAGATAGAGGTAAACCACCGGGGTGGTGTAAAGGGTCAGGATCTGGCTGAAGATCAACCCGCCAATAATGGTCAGGCCCAGCGGCTGGCGCATTTCGGCGCCTTCGGCGGTGCTGAGCAAAAGCGGCACAGCGCCCAGAATGGCCGCCAGTGTGGTCATCAGAATCGGCCGCAACCGCTGCAAGCACGCACTGCGGATGGATTGTTCGGGACTGAGGCCGCCATGCCGTTCAAGTTGCAACGCGAGGTCGATCATCAGGATCGCGTTTTTCTTGACCACGCCAATCAGCAGGAACAAGCCCAGCAGTGATATCAGGCTGAATTCGCCCCCCGTCAGGTAGATGCTCAACAACGCCCCTACCCCCGCCGACGGCAGGGTCGACAGGATGGTCAGCGGGTGGATGTAGCTTTCATACAGAATCCCCAGCACCAGATACACCGCCACCAACGCGCCGAGAATCATAAACGGCTGACTCTTTTGCGTGGCCGCGAAGGCATCCCCCGTACCGGCCATTTTGGCGATCACGTCTTCGGGCAAGCCCAATTTGGCAATCGCCCGTTCAATCGCTGCGGTGCCCTGCTCCAGTGACACGCCGGGGGCCATGTCGAATGAAATGGTCTCGGAGGCAAACTGGCCTTCGTGCTCGACGCGGTCGTCTTGCAGGCTGTTTTCGTAGTGGGCAATGGTCGATAACGGCACGCGCTGACCATCAGCGGTGATGACCTGCACCTGGTTGAGGGTTTCAGGGTCCTGGGCGTATTTGGGATTGACCTCCATGACCACTTGATACTGGTTCAGGCTGTCGTAGATGGTCGAAATTTGCCGCTGGCTGTAGGCGTTGTTCAGCACTGCCGTGACCATGTTCATATCAATGCCAAGCCGCTTGGCCTGATCGCGGTCGACCACCAGCGTCACTTGCTGGGCACCCCGCCCTTCGCGGGCGTCGATGGCCGTCAGCTCGGGCAGCGCTTTAAGCGCGGCCACTACTTTCGGGTACCAGGTGCGCAGTTCGTTGAGGTCGCCACTTTGCAGGATGTAGGAGTACTGCGAACTGGTTTGCTCGCGGCCGCCGCCAAACTGCAAGTCCTGGTCAGCCATCAACATCAGGCGCCCGCCGGGTACTTTGGGCAAGGTATTGCGCATCCGTTCGATGACTTTTTGCGCGGAAATCTTGCGCTCGGACACCGGTTTAAGGCGCACGATCATGAGCGCGTTGTTGGTGCCGCCATTGCCGCCAATAAACCCGGCGACACTTTCAACGGCCGGGTCGGCCAACACGGCTTTGCGGAAGATTTCCATTTTCGGCTGCATAACGCTGAACGACAGGCCGTCATCGCCGCGCACAAAACCGATCAGCTGCCCGGTGTCCTGCTGTGGCATGAAGGTCTTGGGCACTATCACGTATAACGCCACGTTGACGCCTATGGTTACCAGCAAGCTGAACAAGGTCAGGCGCTTGTGCCGCAAGACCCAGTCCAGCGAGCGCGCATAGCCGCGCATCATGCGTTCGTTAAGGCGGATGCTCCAGCGCTGCATGGCGTTTTCGCTGCCCGGCACATGGGGCTTGAGCCAGCGGGCGCAGAGCATCGGGGTCAGGGTCAGCGACACCACCAGCGACACCACAATCGAGGCGGCCAGGGTGATGGAGAACTCGCGGAACAGACTCTCGACAATCCCGCCCATAAACAGAATCGAGAGGAACACGGCCACCAGCGACACGTTCATCGACAGCAAGGTAAATCCGACTTCCTTGGCCCCCATGTACGCGGCTTTCATCGGCGCGATTCCGGCGTCGATATGCCGCGAGATGTTCTCCAGCACCACGATGGCGTCGTCCACCACCAGCCCGGTGGCCAGAATCAACGCCATCAACGACAGGTTATTCAGCGAGAAACCGTACAGGTACATGATGGCGAAGGTGCCGATCAACGACACCGGCACGGCTAACGTGGGGATCAGCGAGGCACGGAAATTCCCGAGGAACAGGAACACCACGATAATCACCAGCACCACGGCGATCAGCAAGGTCATTTCGGCTTCGTGCAAGGTGGCCTTGATCACCGGCGAGCGGTCCATGGCCACTTCGAGTTTGACGTTGGCAGGCAGCACGGCCTGCAAGGCCGGCAATTGCGCCTTGATGGCGTTGACGGTTTCGATGATGTTGGCCCCGGCCTGGCGGTTAACCACCAGCAGCACGGCCGCGTCATTGTTGAAGAAGCCGCTGTTGTAGCGGTCTTCAACGCTGTCCTGCACTTTGGCCACATGATTGAGGCGCAAGGCGGCACCGTCCTGATAACGGATAATCAGCGACTCGTAATCCTTGGCTTTTTCCAGCTGGTCATTGGCCTGAATCTGCCAGTTACGCTCGCCATCGGACACCGCGCCCTTGGGCCGACGCACGTTGGCACTGGCAATGGTGCTGCGCACTTCATCCAGCGACACGCCGTACTGGTTCAGCAGTTGCGGTTCCAACTCGATACGCACCGCCGGCAGCGAGCTGCCGCCAATTTGCACTTCACCCACGCCCGGCACTTGAGACAGGCTCTGCGACAGGATGGTCGAGGCCAGATCGTACAGCTCGCCCTTGGACAGCACCTCAGAGGTCAGTGCCAACACCATGATCGGTGCTTGCGACGGGTTGACCTTTTTATAGGTCGGCATGCTCTTCATGCCGCTGGGCAGCAGGTTGCGCGACGCATTGATGGCCGCCTGCACTTCGCGGGCGGCACCGTTGATGTCACGGTCCTGATCGAACTGCAAGATCACCCGTGTCGAGCCCTGACTGGAGCGACTGCTCATGGTGTTGACCCCGGCAATCGAGCCGAATGAGCGCTCAAGCGGGGTGGCTACGGTGGACGCCATCACCTCGGGGCTGGCCCCCGGCAAACTGGCGGAGACCACAATCACCGGAAAATCGATTTGCGGCAGCGGTGATACCGGCAACAACCCAAAGCTCACCCCGCCCAGCAACATGATGGCCAGGCTCAGCAGCATGGTGGCGACGGGGCGCCGGATAAACGGCCCGGACAGGTTCATACCGACGCCTGCTCAGCGCGGGCTGCATCACCCCGCCAACGGCGGCCCATTCGGTCGAAGTACAGGTAAATCACCGGGGTGGTAAACAGGGTCAGCACTTGGCTGACCAGCAAACCGCCGACCATCACCAGCCCCAAGGGTTGGCGCAATTCTGCACCGGAGCCGGTGGCCAGCATCAGCGGTACGGCACCGAACAGCGCCGCCAGTGTGGTCATCAAAATCGGCCTGAAACGCAGCAAGGCCGCCTGATAAATCGCCTGTTCCGGGGCCATGCCCTGATTGCGCTCTGCATCGAGGGCGAAGTCGATCATCATGATGGCGTTCTTTTTGACGATGCCGATCAGCAGGATGATGCCGATAATCGCGATCATCCCCAGGTCATTGCCACTCAGAATCAACGCCAGCAAGGCACCCACCGCCGCCGACGGCAAGGTCGAGAGGATGGTAATGGGGTGGATGTAACTTTCGTAGAGCACGCCGAGGACGATGTACATCGTCACGATGGCGGCCAGAATCAGCAGCAAGGTGCTCGACAACGACGCCTGAAACGCTTTCGCCGCGCCCTGAAACTCGGTTTGCACGCCCACTGGCATGCCGATGTCTTTTTGCACCTGATTAATCAATTCGACGGCTTCACCCAGTGCAACACCGGGCGCAAGGTTGAACGACACCATCACCGAGGGGAACTGTCCGATATGGGAAATCGCCAGTTGCGCCTGTCGTTCTTCCACTTTGGCCAGACTCGACAGCCGGACTTGGCCGCCATCGGTGGTCTTGACGTGAATCTGGTCCAACGCCTGCGGGCCTATTTTCTCGCCATCTTTGGCTTGCAGCACCACACGGTATTGGCTGGCCTGGGTATAGATGGTGGAAATTTGACGTTGACCAAAGGCGTCATACAACGCGTCGGTGATGTTGGCCACCGTCACCCCAAGGCGTGAGGCCGCATCACGGTCAATCACCAGATACACCTGCAAACCCTTGTCCTGAAGGTCACTGGCCACATCGGTCAGCTCCGGCTGATTGGACAGCGCCGTGACCAGCTTTTGCGTCCAGGTGCTGAGCATCTCGGCATCGGGTGACGTCAGGCTGAATTGGTACTGAGTACGGCTGACCCGGTCTTCGATGGTCAAATCCTGCACCGGCTGCATGTACAGGCGAATCCCCGTCAGTTTGTCGACTTGAGGTTGCAGGCGGGCAATCACTTCAGACGCTGTTTCGTCGCGATCACCGTGGGGCTTGAGGTTGATCAGCATGCGTCCGCTGTTGAGGGTCGCGTTGTCGCCGTCCACACCGATGTAAGACGACAGGCTTTGGACCGCCGGGTCTTGCAGAATGAGCTGCGCCAGTGCCTGCTGACGCTGGCTCATGGCACTGAACGAGATCGACTGCGGCGCTTCGGTAATCCCCTGAATCACCCCGGTGTCCTGCACCGGGAAAAACCCCTTGGGTACGACCATGTACAGAAACACGGTCAGTGCCAGCGTGCCGATGGCCACCAGCAAAGTCAGCGGTTGATGCTTGAGCACCCACTGCAACATACGGCCGTACTCGCGGATCATCCAATCGATGAACGCACCGCTGGCCCGGTAGAAACGGCCCTGCTCTTCAGGCTTGGGTTCGGCTTTAAGCAGGCGCGCGCACATCATCGGCGTCAGGGTGAGCGAGACCACCAGCGATATCAGAATGGCCACCGCCAGGGTGATGGCAAATTCACGGAACAGACGCCCGACCACATCGCCCATAAACAGCAGCGGGATCAGTACGGCAATCAACGACAGGGTCAACGAAATCAGGGTAAAGCCGATTTGTTTGGCGCCTTTGAGCGCCGCCTGCATCGGGCTGTCACCTTCTTCGATGTAGCGCGAAATGTTCTCCAGCATGACGATGGCGTCATCCACCACAAAGCCGGTGGCAACGGTCAAAGCCATCAGCGTCAGGTTGTTGATCGAGAACCCCGCAAGGTACATCACCCCGAACGTGCCGATCAGTGACAGCGGCACCGCAATCGAAGGAATAATGGTGGCGCTGAGACGGCGCAGAAACAGAAAGGTCACCATCACCACCAGGGCAATGGCGATCAGCAATTCCAATTGCACATCGCGCACCGAGGCGCGAATGGTTTGCGTGCGGTCGGTCAGCACCGTCACATCAATACCGGCGGGCAGGTTGTCGGTGATGCTGGGCAGCAACGCCTTGATCCGGTCCACCACTTCAATCACGTTGGCACCCGGCTGGCGCTGGATATTGAGCAGCACCGCCTGATTTTCATTAGCCCAGGCGGCAAGGCGCTCGTTCTCGGCGCCATCGACAATTTCGGCTACATCCTTGAGTCGTAACGGCGCGCCATTGTTATAGGCGAGGATCAGCTCAGCGTATTCCTCGGGCGTTTTCAACTGATCGTTAGCGTCCAGCATCGACACCCGGGTCGGGCCGTCGAAGTTACCCTTGGGCTGGTTGACGTTGGAGGCGTTGATCAGCGACCGCACATCCGCGAGGTTGAGGCCATTGGCGGCCAGCGCTTCAGGATTGACCTTGATGCGCACCGCCTGACGTTGACCACCGGCGATACTGACCATGCCGACGCCACTGATCTGGGCAATTTTTTGCGCCATGCGCGTATCGACCAAGTCATTGAGCTTGGGCAGCAGCATGGTTTTTGACGTGATCGCGAGGGTCAGCACCGGGGTGTCGGCCGGGTTGACCTTGTTGTACACCGGCGGGGCCGGTAAATCGCTGGGCAACAGGTTGCTGGCCGCGTTGATCGCCGCCTGCACTTGCTGCTCGGCGACATCCATGTTGATGTCCAGGTTAAAGCGCAACGTCAGCACCGAGGCGCCACCGGAACTGGTGCTGGCCATTTGCGTCAGACCGGGCATTTGCCCGAACTGGCGCTCAAGCGGTGCGGTGACTGCGCTGGTCATCACATCCGGGCTGGCACCCGGATACAGCGTCATGACCCGGATGGTCGGGTAGTCGACCTGAGGCAAGGCCGACACTGGCAGCAAGCGGTAGGCAATGATCCCGGACAACACGATGGCCAGCATGCACAGCGTGGTTGCGACCGGGCGCAGGATAAACAGCCGCGACAGATTCATTCGTGCGCCTTGCCCTTGACGTTGGCTTTGGCATCCGCCGGTGCGGCATTGGCTTCAGCCCCCCCTTGCAGGTGTTGCGCCGCAGTGGCTGGCACTTCTGCGCTGTCGTTGACCACCTCTACCGTACCGCCATCACGCAGCCGGTCGGTGCCTTCCAGCACAACGCGATCGCCGGGTTCAAGCCCTTCTTCGATGACCGTCACATCACCGTCGGTGGCCCCGACTTTGATGCTGCGGATCTTGACTTTGTTGTCACCGTCCATGGCATAGACAAACGAACCATTGGTGCCGTATTGAATGGCCGCCGTCGGTGCCAGAATCACATTTTTCAGCGTGTCGGCCAGCAGATGAACATTGACGAACTGGTTGGGGAACAGCGCCTGATCGCGGTTCTCGAACAGCGCTTTGAACTTCAACGTGCCGGTGGTGATATCAATCTGGTTATCAATGCTGCTGAGAACGCCTGTCGCCAACTCTTTGGTGTCGCCACGGTTCCAGGCTTGCACCGGCAATTGGGCGCCACTGCGGTAACGCTCCAGCACCAGTGACAGGTTGTTTTCCGGCAGGGTGAAGCTGACCACGATGGGCTCGGTCTGGGTAATCACCACCAGCGCGGTGGTGTCATTGGCCGCCACCAGGTTGCCTACGTCCAGTTGACGCAAGCCCACACGGCCGCTGATCGGAGCACGAATTTTGGTGAAGTCGAGGTTGAGCTTGGCGTCGTTGACCGCTGCCTGATTGGTTTTAACCGTGCCCTGATACTGACTCACCAGCGCTTCGGCGGTGTCCAGCGTTTGCTTGGCGATACTGTCTTCGGCATACAGACCGCGATAGCGCTGTACATCGACCTGAGCGTTCTTCAACTGCGCCTGATTCTGCAGCAGCGTGCCTTCAGCTTGCAGCAAGGCATTCTGATAGCTGCGCGGGTCGATTTCAGCCAGCAAGTCGCCGGCTTTGACCATTTGCCCTTCCTTGAAATAGACCTTGACCAGCTCCCCCGCGACTCGGCTACGCACATTGATCGTATTGAGGGCCGTCACCGTACCCAGCGCCTTGTAATAAATCGGGAAGTCCCCGCGCGTCACGTCCGCCACCCGAACCGGCACGGCTTGCGTCGAACCGCCAAAGCCTGGGCGCGCCATTCCTGTTGCACTGGTGCGTGCGCCGGTTTGCGTTCCATCGGTTTTTTTTGCTGACGAGGGCCATAGCCACCAGCACAGGCCAATAATGACCAGCAAGACCAGCAGAGCAACCAGCCAGCGACGAGAAGTGTGGGAAACAGAGGATTGCATTGAATGATCAACCAGTTGGGCGCGAGCGCTTATTATCAGGAGGCTGAACGATAAGCAGTGTCGGCGGTTATGAAAAGGCTCTTTACCGGGTATTTACGTTACAGAGGGCAGATGACAGCAAAAGGGGTGGTTTAGAGCCTTCTTGTACTCGTAGCAGTTGACGAGTAATGCGAGGCTACGATCGGCGGCGTAGCCGTCGTAGATCCTTTTAACCCGGTAAATGGGTTGGCTGTTTCAGATACACCGTGCGCACAGCATTTGCGACGATTGCATCGTCGAACGTAGCCTCGCATTACTCGTCAACTGCTACGGGGGGGTGGGCGATCCACCACCCGCTACAAAATTCGCAAAAAAAAAACGGCCTGGCAATCAATGCCAGGCCGTTTGGGTCTTGCGTGCGACTTACTTCAAAACAGCCAGCGCTGCTTCGTAGTTCGGCTCTTCAGCGATTTCTTTAACCAGCTCGCTGTGCAGCACGTTGTCGTTTTCGTCCAGTACAACCACTGCACGGGCAGTCAGGCCTTTAAGCGGGCCATCAGCGATTGCAACACCGTAGTTTTCGATGAACTCGGCGCCACGCAGGGTCGACAGGTTTTGCACGTTTTCCAGACCTTCAGCGCCGCAGAAACGCGCTTGGGCGAACGGCAGGTCGGCCGAGATGTTCAGCACTACTGTGTTTGGTGCTTCGTTGGCCTTGGCGTTGAACGTGCGTACCGACGTGGCGCAGGTCGGGGTGTCTACGCTTGGGAAAATGTTCAGCACTTTACGTTTGCCGGCAAAGTCAGCCAACGTCACATCGGACAAATTACCGGCTACCAGCGAAAACGCTGGAGCCTTTGAGCCTACTGCTGGCAGTTCGCCGTTGACTTGAACGGGGTTGCCTTTAAGCGTCACTTGAGCCATGAACGATGTCCCTCTTAACAGTTTTTTGAAGAGGCCGAAGTTAAACACGAATTGCGTAAGCGACCTATGACCGGCACATGAAATGTAATCATCCAAATGACAAACGACCGTTGCCGATCGCCAAATCGTCTACTGGCCAGCCCCTGCACTGGCTAACCTGCCATCTTCAACTAGCGTCAATCACTGGCCGCAGCACAACCCGCCAGGATTCACTCACCCTTCATTGCAGCAGTCAGGGAGTCGGACCGATGTCGACGGCACGTATTACTTCTGGATGTTTCCTGGCCCTCGCCTTGATCCCCTTCAGCCTCGCGCTGGCGGATAACGCCGACATCGCCAACAAAAGTAACAACCCGCTAAGCCTGGCGCCGGGCCTGAACCTTCAGGACTACTACACGCCACAGGTCTACGACAGCAACATCCACACCAATGACGCCCTTTTGCGCGGCACATTGCCCGTGGCCGCCGGTGACTTTATCGGTGTACCGCAACTGCTGCGCGCGACCCTGCCGATCAGTACTCGACCCGACCCGCACAACGGCTACAGCACCGGCATGGGCGATCTCAACCTGTTCGATATTTTCCTGCTCAAGACCGAGGGCGTGCCGTTGGGCATCGGCCCGCAAATCACCGCTCCCACCGCCGAACATGACGAGCTGGGCACAGGCAAGTGGCAGGCCGGGCTTGCGGCCGTGGCCATCGACGCGTCACCGCGGGGTTTGCTGGGGGCACTGGTGCAATATCAAAGCTCGTTTGCCGGCGACAGTAATCGCCAGCATGTCGAGAGCGCTACGTTCCAGCCCTTTATCATCCATAACCTGCCCAAGGGCTGGTATTTACGCTCTACCGGCACATGGACCTTCGACCTGAAAAACAACACCCACTACATTCCCGTAGGGCTGGGGGTGGGTAAAGCCTGGAAGGCGGGCACGCACATCCTCAATGCGTTTATAGAGCCGCAATGGACGGTCGAGCGCAAAGGTGATGACTTGCCGCAATTCACCCTGTTTGCGGGCATGAATGTCACATTCGGCAAGTGAGAGCACTGACGGACGCCGCCTTGCACGCGTCGTCCGTTAACGACAATGGCGATTATTTTTTCAATTTCAAATAGGACTGATGCAGGTCAGACGCCCAGCCATCAATCACCGTTTTGAAGTTATCGGCTTTCAGCTCTTGGGTGTTGTTATCCAGCGATTTGCCCGTGCCTTTGCGCACCACCTGCGCGACCACATCCTGACTTTGGCCATCGATAAACACCGCCTCGGTCGACAACTGCGTTTCCTGATCGCGAATACCGGACGCGGTGCTCACCGCCGCCACCACCAGCGCCACCGGAATGTACTCATAAGGGGCCAGACTTTCGGTCTCGCTGCTGACCGCGGTAATGGCGGGCCGCACAATAATCACACCCGGCCCCGGAGCGCTGGCCAATGGCAGTGATTTGCCCAACTCACGCTTCAAGGCTTGATCGTAATAGGCGGTAATGCCGTTCAGGGTTTTTTGGGAAATTTTGCCAGTGGGCTTGGGCGCCGGGTAAAACTGGCTCGGTTCGATATACACGCTGGTGTATTTATTCACATCAAGTTTGGGATCGACCCAGCGCATAACCTCGGCCCCCGAAGGCGATTTGGCCTCGTGGAGGCGACTGTAATCCTTCAAAAAACCAGAGTATTCATTCGGCTGCACCGTCTGACTGGAACAACCGACCACCCCCAGCGAGGCAAGGCATACCGCCCCAAACATTAGCCCAAGCTTCATGCTGTAACTCCTGTAGAGAATGCAACCGCATAGATACGGAAACTTAGGTATAGCTAAACATCGGCAAAACGCCGCAGACAGGTCTTGAATCACCGAGGAAAAATCGCGTATCAGGTTGCACAATGCAGGCGTTGCGCGGCATTCTGCCAGCCTGCCTTCAACGAACTTTTGATCGAAGACACACTCCAACAGCCACTTCCTTATTCAAGACAGAGACGCCCATGACTTCCAAGCTGGAACAACTCAAGCAGTTCACCACCGTGGTCGCAGACACCGGCGACCTCGATGCGATTACCCGCCTCAAACCCGTTGATGCCACCACCAATCCTTCGCTGCTGCTCAAAGCTGCCGCGTTGCCCGGCTATGCCGATTTGCTGAAAAACGCCATCGAGCACGGCAAGGGCGATGTTGGCCTGGCCAGCGACCTGTTCGCGGTGTCGGTGGGTAGCGGTATCTTGAAGGTCATTCCAGGGCGAATTTCGACTGAAGTCGATGCCCGCCTGTCGTTTGACGAAGCGGCTCTGCTGCAAAAAGCCAACCAGTTGATCGAGTTGTACGACAAAGCTGGCGTTGGCCGTGACCGCGTGCTGATCAAGCTCGCCTCGACTTGGGAAGGGATCCGTGCGGCCGAGAAGCTGGAAAAAGCCGGCATCCAAACCAATCTGACGTTGCTGTTTTCGTTTGCTCAGGCCGCTGCCTGTGCTGACGCTGGCGTGTTCTTGATCTCGCCGTTCGTGGGCCGGATCTACGACTGGTACAAAAAATCCACCGGCATTGATTACACCGGTTCCGATGATCCGGGTGTGCAGTCGGTCACGCGCATCTACAACTACTACAAAGCCAATGACTACAACACCGTGGTCATGGGTGCGAGCTTTCGCAACACCAACCAGATCGAACAACTGGCCGGTTGTGATCGCCTGACCATCAGCCCTGACCTGCTGGAAAAGCTGGCCCAGGAACAAGGCACGCTGGAACGTAAACTGGCCCCGGGCAATGGCGGCGAACCACGCCTGATCCTTAGCGAAGCGCAGTTCCGTTGGGAATCGAACGAAGACGCCATGGCCACTGAAAAACTGGCCGAAGGCATCCGCCAGTTCGCCCGTGACCAAGAGAAGCTTGAAGCGTTGCTGGCGGCTAAATAATCCATCGCAGCCTGCGGCAGCGACTACAAATCAGCGCGATTTTGTAGTCGCTGCCGAGGCACGAAGGCTGCGAGTTTCAGCGATTCAATAACGCATCACAATACCGCTCCACCCCCTCCTCCAACGTCAACATCAGCTCGTTGTAACCCGCCTCACGCAAGCGGGTCAGGTCGGCGCAGGTGTAGACCTGATACTTGCTTTTAAGGGCTTCGGGAAACTCGATATATTGCAGAACACCCTCCAGCAGCGCGGTTTCCAGGGTGAGCGCAGGTCTGTCTTCAGCCACTCGCACACTGTTGATCGTCGCCAACGCCAGCGCATTGAATGAGCGCGCCAACCCCGTCCCCAGATTGAAAATCCCGCTGGTCTGCGGGTTGTCCAGCCAGTGCAGATTGACCTTGACCACATCCTCAACTGACACAAAGTCCCGCAGATGCCCGCCCGCCGGGTAACCGCCATAGTCCCCGAACAACTCAACATAACCGCGCTCGCGGTACTGGTTGAAACAGTGCCAGACCATCGAGGCCATGCGCCCTTTGTGCTGCTCGCGTGGGCCGTACACGTTGAAATAACGCAACCCGACTATCTGGCTGCTGGCCGTGGGCAGTACCTGACGCACCCGTTGATCAAACAGAAACTTGGAATAGGCGTACACGTTCAGTGGTCGCTCACATTCGCGACTTTCGCGAAAATCAGGACCGGCCCCATAAACGGCCGCCGAGGAGGCATACAGCAGCGGTATGGCTTGTGCCTGACAGGCCTGCAACAGGTCGCAGCTGTAGCGGTAGTTGTTGTCCATCATGAGCCGCCCGTCACGCTCGACGGTGCTTGAGCAGGCGCCCTGATGCAGCACGGCACGCACACCCGACCATTGGCGGGCAGCAAAACGGGGCAGGAAGTCGCGTTTGTCGAGGTAATCGGCAATATCACAATCGGCCAGATTGCGGCACTTGTCACCGTCAGTCAGATCGTCCACGGCAATGATGTCGCGCTCGCCGCGCAGGTTCAGTGCCTTCACCAAATTGCTGCCGATAAACCCCGCAGCGCCAGTCACGATGATGCTCATGCCTAATCACCCCTGTAAAAGAAGTGACCTTAGACTACGCGGCGCACAGACGTGAGGATTGACGCGAATCAACACAGGGTGTCGCCGCCTGGAACAGCAGCGACACCCCACCGATCAAGGGATCAGCGAGTACACCAGCGACGAAATCGCGATCAGACCGACCACCGTGACAAACACGTTGGACAGCTGACCCGAGTACTGACGCATGGCCGGCACGCGACGGATCGCATACATCGGCATCAGGAACAGAATAGCCGCGATCACCGGGCCGCCCAGGGTTTCGATCATCCCCAGAATGCTCGGGTTGAGTGTGGCCACCGCCCAGCACACCACCAGCATGAACGCAGCAGTCAACCGGTCGAGGGTCTTGGCCCCGGGCCGTTTGCCGGTTTTTAGCACCAGACCTTTAAGGCCTTCGCTGGCACCGATGTAGTGCCCCAGAAACGACTTGGCAATAGCCACGAACGCAATCAACGGCGCGGCAAAGGCAATGGTCGGGTTGCTGAAGTGGTTGGCCAGATACGACAGGATCGACAGGTTCTGCGCCTTGGCCTCAGCCAATTGCGCAGGCGACAAGGTCAGTACGCAACTGAACACGAAGAACAGCACCATGACGACCATCAGCAGGTGCGCGCGGGACAGGATCTGTGAGCTGCGCTGATCGGCGTTCTGGCCATAACGGCGCTTTTGATCGACGGCGAAGGCTGAAATGATCGGCGAGTGGTTGAAGGAGAACACCATCACCGGAATCGCCAGCCATAAGGTGTGCAACAGGGCCGACGGCGCTGGCAGGGTGCTGGCAGTGGTCAGAATGCCGCCGTTCCAGTGCGGGATCAAAAACACCGCCAAAAACAGCAGCGCGACGATAAACGGGTAGACCATCATGCTCATGGCTTTGACGATCACCTGCTCACCGCAGCGCACCACGGCCAGCAAACCGAGGATCAACACCAGTGACAGAATCGCCCGGGGCGGTGGCGTGACATGCAACTGGTTGAGCATGAAGCTGCCCACCGTGTTAGTCAGCGCCACGCTGTAAATCAGCAGGATCGGGAAAATAGCCAGGAAGTACAGGAGGGTGATCAGCGCACCGGCCGTCAATCCAAAATGCTCTTCAACCACATCCGTGATGTCAGAGCCTTCACGACCCGATAAAACGAAACGGGTTAAGCCACGGTGCGCGTAAAAAGTCATGGGGAACGCCAGCAGCGCCAGCACCAGCAACGGCCAAAAGCCGCCTATGCCTGCATTGATGGGCAAAAACAGCGTACCTGCGCCAATGGCCGTACCAAACAGGCCCAGCATCCAGGTGGTGTCATGACGGTTCCAGCGACTGAGGGTCGCTGGGGTCTCGTCGAAGCGTTCATCAACGCTATTAGCCTGGTCATTCATCCGGTCGAATCTCCGCTAGCCGGTCGTTACCACGCGGCCGGGGCGAACGGAAAACACCTTACAGACCACGCCCCGGCCATAAGAGGGGCGCGATTGTCCGGGATTAGACATAAGAAGCAAAGGGTTAGCTGAGGAATGGCGAAAATGATGTGGTACAACAAAGCAATACTTGGACACCTGTTGATACACTCTAATAGCCCATTTTTAGCTGAAAAGGCCCCGCCTGTGATGCCCTTCCCGCTTCGATTCACCGCGCTTTTAGGCGTGTTGTTGTGTACAGCCTTGCCTGCGGCCCATGCCGGCGAACTGATGATCACCTGGCCCGCAGATTGGGAGGTTCAGGCCCTGCCGCCTGCGGCTGACAGCCATAACCTGCGTCAGCGAGCGGTCAAGAATGACGCCAATGGCGATCCGCTAATGGTCATGGAACTGACCCAAACGACGCTGGCGCCCGAGCATCAGGTGAATATGGACGCGGTGTTGCTGCAAATGCGCAAGACCCTGCAAAAAAACTTCGCCAACGGCGGCTATCAAAGTGCCTGCAACAAGATTCATGACAGCACCCTGGGTGGCCTCAAAGCTCTGCAAACCACCTGCAAAATCACTCAAAACGGCAACCACGTGATTACCCAGACCCTGGTGGCCGCCACCCAGGGCAGCAGCGCATATGCGCTCTCCTACGCAGGACCTGCCGAGGGTTACAAGGCCAACGAAGCAGAGGTCAATGGCATCCGTGCCAGCTTGCAGCTAAGTCAACCCTAGCGGCGCACACGACGTGCGCCGGGTCAGTCCTCAAGCCTTGGCAGCCATGGCGGTGACTTCAACACGCATGCCTTCGACCGCCAGTGCGGCCACGCCTACGGCCGCACGAACGGGCCAGGGCTTGGCAAAGAAACGCTTGTAAACCTCGTTGAATGCGGCGCGGTCAGCCATGTCAGTGAGGTAGATGGTCAGGTGCATTACCCGGTCCATCGAGCTGCCCGCCCGCTCCAGCGCTACTTTAAGCGCCTGCAAGGTGCATTCACTTTGTTCGGTAATGCCCCCCAACTCCAGACTGCCATCGGCACGGGTCGGAATCTGGGTGGACATCAGCACACCGGCAAAACCGGCTACGTCGGATGAAATCGAATCTGCATCAGGATCAGGAGTAAAGGTGATGTCGTGGTTAGCCATGCCGTTAGCCTTGGAATCAGGGAAAAGAAGACCGCAGTATAACGGCCTGAGTCGCTGCCAGCTCGAACCTGTAGCCCGCTCACTTTGTGATATCGGGCGTAAGCCTGCGTGTGCCCACAACACCGTCGCGGTATCCGTTAGCCAGCCCTGAGATTAACCGTTAGGCTTAGCCCTTCTCCTACACGACCCCATGCCCATGATCGACTCAAAATTTTCTGCCGACATTGAAGCTATTCGCAGCATCGATGCCGTGCCGGTCATTCTAGGTATGGTCAAACACCTGACCGGAATGCGCTTTGCTGCGGTGGCGCGGGTGACTGAACATAACTGGGTAGCATGCGCGGTCGACGACTCAATCAATTTCGGTTTAACCCAGGGTGGTGAACTGGTGCTTGAGTCGACCATTTGCCATGAAATTCGCCAACACCACATGCCGGTCATTTTTGCCAATGCCAGCCATCACCCTCTCTATTCTCAACACCACACACCCAAGACCTACGGGCTCGAAAGCTACATTTCTATTCCCATCATCAAGGCTAATGGGGACTTCTTCGGCACCTTGTGTGCCATCGACGTGCTGCCTGCCACGCTTGATGAACCTGCGATCATCAAGACACTCACCCTGTTTGCGCAATTGATTGCGATGAGCCTGGACACTCAGAATCATTTGAATAGAACCCAAGCAGCTCTGGAGGATGCCAATGAAAATGGTCGTCTGCGAGAGCAGTTCATTGCTGTACTGGGCCATGACTTGCGGACGCCGCTCAGCGCCATTCAGATGAGCGCTGAACTGCTGAAAACCAAAACGACCGATAAACGATCTTTGGGGCTGATTTCAGCCATACACAACAGTTCGATTCGCATGGGCCGTCTTATCGAGAACGTTCTGGACTTCGCACGGGGACGTTTAGGGGGCGGTATTCCCATCAGGAGTCACTGGGTCGATGACCTGGCAAATACACTTGAATTGACCGTTAGCGAAGTCAGGGCCGCGCACCCCAAAGCCGTCATCAACCTGTCAATAGCGTTACCGGCCGGTATTCATTGCGACCCTTTGCGCATCAGCCAGCTACTGTCGAACTTGCTGGGTAATGCGGTCACCCATGGCGCTCATTCGAGCCCCGTCGACGTCTACGCCTTTATGGAAAAAGACCAGGTCGTTTTGTCCGTGACAAACCAGGGCGCTCCCATACCTGGCTCCTTGCTACCCCTGCTGTTTCATCCCTTTACCCGATCAGAGGCAGGACAACGCGGCGAAGGACTGGGGTTGGGGCTTTATATTGCCTCGCAGATAGTGACTGCCCATAACGGCACGTTGACGGTGACTTCAACTGAAGCCACCGGCACCCGTTTTGTAGCCCGGTTTCAGGCTGGATTACGCCGGGTTTAAACGACGAGCAACCACACTTCAGTAGCGCACCATTTCGCGTGGCCTACCGGAGCCACGCGGACGCCAAATGAATTACTTATCAGGATGTTCGCTGGTGACCGAGTCAGCGGCTTCCACATCTGACATGTCTTCTTCAAGACGCGCATCGTCTTTGGGCGTCACTGGGGTTGCAGGGTCTTTGATTTTTGGGCCAACACCCGTCTCGTTATCTGTGACCCCGGCACGAACTTTCTGCGACACATTGCCTGGTGCATTTTCGTCAATATCCATGATGGCTCTCCGTTTTGAAGCACGGGATGCCCTATGCCACGCATTAACTTCGTTCAAGGTATCGCAAAGCCGACGGCAACTCGTTAAACAGTTTCTGATACTCCAACGTAAAATAACTCGAATGACTAAACCCCCAACGCTCTGCAATATCGGCAATGCTTGCATGGGGATCTTCTTTCAATGCGCGGCGCGCACCGTTCAAGCGAACCGAACGCATATACTGAATAGGTGTAACAGCCGCCACGGATTGAAAACTGTACTGAAGTGTGCGTCGCGATACTTTCAAACGTCGACAAAACTCAAGTACGTTTGTTGAAGCTGCAGGTTCTTCTATTAACCACTGATGACAACGTTCAACCATATAACCGCGGGTACTAGGCCGCGGGATTTCCTGAGGTACATGAATCACTCGCTCCAACCACTCGACGACCATGACCGTCAGCGACTGCAAAGTCTCCCTTGTCGGTGATCCCTCCAGTAAAGACTTGAACATCACTATGCCAGACTCTAAACGGTGTGCTCGCAGGCACACTCGCTTGGGCCGATTTAGTTGCATTAATGCATGGAGTACCGCTTCGTCCAACAGCCCGCGTAACGTTGTATAGGGAATCGACATGCAAAGAACATCCATGCCCGCCGGAGTAAAAACTCGATATTCGTCGTTCGGCAGCAGCACCGTGGCGTACTTTTCGGCCATCACCCCTTGGTCATCCACTGCTGGCCAAGCAAGCGGGAATAAGAGGTTAACCGCATTCTGCGGGAGGCGGATGTGCTGGATAACCTGCTGGTTGAGACGCTCACGAAACAGCTGAACTTCACCCGCCTGGACCACATCCAGCCGTCCTTCGAGGCTGCCGCAACTGAGCTGGTCATAACGCTGACGCCAGCCTGGCAGTGCGTTGGCATGCTCGATAATATCGGTTGTACGAAGGGACTGGCGCACACTGAACCTCTACGGGCAGAACTCTGCAACGGGTAAATGTTACAAATTATTAGCAAGCGTTATGCCAATAGCCCTCCCCCCTTCACTACGTGCTACACCCCCCTGAAGATTCATTTCAAGCACCAACTTAAAGCATCCTTGCATTAAGTTAGTGCACTTCTTAAGCACCAGTAACATTAAAAGCCTCCGGCATGATGAATTGCCAATTTGTGTTAAATGCCGCCAACAACTGCACCTTAAAGTGATTGTGCCTGCTCGCTTACGATTACGTTGCCGGGAACTTTAAGGACTCCACTTATGAGTAAGACACTCAAACACCGTCACTTTAAATTAGCTCCGATGGCCTTGGCGTTGATCTTTGCCGGCCTTACTTCAACCGCCCATGCGCATGGCGGCGCAGTGGAGATGGTGCCCCTAACGTCGACCCTGGAAAATTTTGGGGCCACTGTTAAATGGGACGACTATGCCAACCTCTTCGTTATTTCCAAAGACGGGGCTTATGTTAGGGTAAAACCAAACAGCAACGTGGCGATGCTTAATGGCAAAAGATTTGAGCTTAGCGTTCCGGTGGTATTCAAAAATAACACTGCTCTTATGTCGCATGACTTCATCAATGAAGTATTTCAGTCTGGCCTGAACAAAACCTTTAGCGTCGAAACCCGTCCACATCCACTTAATGCTTTGAGTGCCGACGAGATCAAAGTCGCTGTACAGGCGATCAACCGTTCGGAGCACTACAAACCAAATTTCCGGTTCACGGAGATATCGCTCCGGGGGCCGAAAAAGAGCGAAGTGTGGGACTTTATCTATACCGGAAAACCCGTGAGTCAATCTCGCAAGGCCAATGTGACCGTGCTCGATGGCAGGCACGTTGTCGAAGCCGTGGTAGACCTCGGCACCCAAAAACTCCTGAGTTGGGAACCGATCAAGGATGCGCACGGGATGGTCTTGCTGGACGACTTCGCGACCGTGCAGTCTGTTATAGAAGGCAGCACTGAATATGCTCAGGCGCTGGCCAAGCGTGGCATCAAAGACGCCAAGAAGGTCGTCACCACCCCACTTACGGTGGGCTACTTTGATGGTAAAGACGGCCTTACGCAGGACAAACGCCTGCTGAAGGTGGTCAGCTATCTGGATGTCGGCGATGGTAACTACTGGGCTCATCCGATCGAAAACCTGGTCGCCATCGTCGATCTGGAAAGCAAGAGCGTGATCAAGATCGAGGATGCAGGGATAGTGCCGGTGCCAATGAAGCCTACGCCTTACGACGGGCGCGGACGTAAAGCGGCAACCGTCAAGCCCCTGGAGATTATCGAACCTGAGGGCAAGAACTACACAATCACCGGTAATAGCATCCACTGGCAGAACTGGGACCTGCATCTGGCACTCGATTCGCGGGTAGGCCCGGTGATTTCCACGGTCACTTACAACGATCAGGGCAAGAAGCGCAAAGTCATGTACCAAGGTTACTTGGGCGGCATGATCGTACCCTACGGTGATCCAGACGTGGGCTGGTACTTCAAAGCCTATCTCGATTCGGGGGACTACGGCATGGGCACCCTCACCTCCCAGATCCAGCCCGGCAAGGACGCGCCTCAAAACGCAGTGCTACTGGACGCGACCATCGCCGACTACAAGGGCTCGCCCACCAAAATCCCGCGCGCGATGGCGATATTCGAACGCTATGCAGGCCCGGAATACAAGCATCAGGAAATGGGCCAACCCAACCTCAGCACCGAGCGCCGGGAACTGGTCATTCGCTGGATCAGCACCATCGGCAACTACGACTACATTTTTGACTGGGTCTTCCAGGAAAACGGGGTCATCGGTATCGACGCCGGTGCAACGGGCATCGAGGCTGTCAAAGGCGTGAAGTCCAGCACCCTTCATGACGCCACAGCCAAAGAAGACACACGCTACGGTACCTTGATCGATCACAACATTGTCGGCACCACCCATCAGCACATCTACAATTTCCGCCTGGACATGGACGTAGATGGCGAGAACAATTCGTTGGTCGAACTTAATCCGGTTGTGGTCAAAAACGACCGCGGCGGGCCGCGCACCAGCACCATGCAAATTGACCAAAAGGTGGTCAGCACTGAACAGCAAGCTGCGCAAAAGTTCGATCCTGCGACCATTCGCCTGCTCAGCAACACGAGTAAGGAAAACAAAATGGGATACCCGGTTTCCTACCAACTGATCCCTTATGCCGGGGGGACTCACCCGGTGGCAAAGGGTGCCAATTTCGGCAGCGACGAATGGTTGCTCAATCGACTGAGTTTCATGGACAAGCAAATATGGGTGACCCGTTACGACCCTCAAGAGCGTTATCCCGAAGGCCATTACCCGAATCGCTCGGCAACGGACACCGGTCTGGGTCTGTTCACAGCCAACAACCAATCGATCGAGGATAGCGACAATGTAGTGTGGCTGACCACGGGTACCACTCACGTGGCACGCGCAGAGGAATGGCCGATCATGCCAACCGAATGGGTTCACGTACTGCTCAAGCCTTGGAACTTCTTCGACGAGACACCCACACTGAACCTCAACTCACCGAAATAAGTGCAGCCTCTACAGCCGTTTCCAGCGACCCCCGCTCTGACTTCGATATGTATGTCTCATACGAATAAAGCTTCGCGGGGCCGTCGGGTAATTGAGCTGTGAATTGTCTTCTACACTCCTGTGCGACGAGCTTTTTGGACATGCCTATCAAGGCGCAAACTATGAAGGAGTCAGTAGATGGTTCGAAAAATCTTGGTTGTTGCCGCACTGGTGCTGTTAGCCGGTTGTGCTACCAACAGGGCTGAAGTAAATATTTTGCCGCCAGGTAATAGTCAGACCCCTGCTCCCAGCAATGGAAAAAAAGTCTACATCAGCACCGTTGATGATCGAGTCTTTCATATCAAACCCTCCAGCTTTGATATTCCTTCATTGAAGTACGACGAGATCGACGACAAGTCGATTACCGAACGAGCGATCGCGCGTAAACGCAATAACTACAATATGGCCATCGGCGATGTATTGTTGCCCAAGGGGCGTACTGTTTCAGAACTAGTGGCCGATGCCGTTGCCACCGCTTACCGGCAGGCAGGCTACGAAGTAGTCAGCACTCCCAGTGCCCGTGATGTCAGAGAAGTTAACGTGCAAATCATTGAATTCTGGTCATGGTCCACCACCGAAGGGGTGCTCGATAAAATGCTGCAAAACAAGTCATATTTGCAGATAAAAACCCATGACGCGCCTGCATACAGTGTGAAAACGCTAGTCAACGAGAAGGTAAAAGTGGCCACCGATACCGACTGGAAGCGCGTGACCGAGGCGGGCCTTGAAGCCATTACTCAAGAAACCTTGAAGCAACTTTAAGCGGCTTCAGTGCACAACCACTCTGCGACCGCCTACATCAGTGACCAACTTCATTATTGGTCAAAGGTGTATGCGGTCACTTTTTGTTGCAGCTGGAACGAAAGAGGATTCCAGTGAGCATGGCCGCAACCTTCTCAGCTTTAAGAAAGGAGCCAGTCAGCCCCCCACTGAGTCAGGTAAGGTTTTTTCGAAATAAATGCGCTTGAAACCATCTTCCCGGCATTGCGCTACTTTTCTATAACCGCGCTTGGGGTAAATCGAGAGGTTCAGTGGGCGGAATTTTCACAAAAGCCGATCAGCGCCTTTCCTACATCTCAAGCCCTGACACACAACAAAATCAGAACTGTCCTACACCTCCGTTTCCTCAATACCAAATACTCCCCCTACCCCTTGAAGCCAATGGCGGATACCCAGGCCAGGGGCATGAAAATACAGCCTTGCAGAAACAGAATCTGGAATTTACGCGCGAACCCAAAGCGTGCGAGCAGGCGGATTCCGGGTGACAGAAGAATGGGCATGCTGATGACTCCCTTGGACAACCTGCCTGAAACGACCGACAGCAAAATGCTATGTCATTGATTACACGGGAGCTAGCAAGAAACGCGCCGCGGTTGTGGGGGCTGGAAAAACGCGATTCAACGCTGAACCGCTTGTGTGCAGTGCGCAAAAATGGGGCATAAAAACTCAACACTACTGTCGGGTTGTAATCGTGAGGAGCGCTACACACACCCTTGCGTGCCAGGTTGCACACACAAGGGTGGTCGCTGAATGGTTTGCGAACTTAGCCAGTGACTTCCCGGTGAGCAGTGAGGTCGATGTCCATATTGGTATCGCCCTCGCAACCAAACACTCGCAGGTTAGGCAGCCGTTCATGAATCAACGGTCGCAAATTCAGCCCAAACTCGTAACCGTGGCAAATGTCCAGGTACACGAGCCCGCGCCAAGTCGCAGCGGGATAGGCCAGCAATTCATCTGCGAACTCCCTCACGGAGAAATCACTGAAGGTTCCGTCGGCCTCACCGAACGCCGTCGGCTCGCCATGCGCAGTGATAATCAGGATGTCGTCGCCCTGCAGGCGCCCCAGTGTCTGCACTAGGGCAGCACGGCGGCAGCCGCTGTAGCGGAAGTTGGCCGGATAGCGACGCGCAGCGTCGGACACTTCAGAATCATTGCGACACCAACAAATCAGGGTTGTGCTCATGGTCTTGCTCCTTGAATGACATGGGTTGCGTTAATCACCCTGCCAACACACGCGGCAGGTTTTTTTTGCGCGCTAGCGCAAAGAAAGTGGTCAATTCTTAATTCACCTGCAGCCACTTGGCCCGAGCGAGGAAGGCGGCGCGATCGTCCAGCCCGTTGAAACCGCCGTTGATGATCTGTGTGATCCTGCGCAGGTTGTCTTGATCGGCCAGCGCATTGAGCTTGCGGCTTGCCCAAAACCAGCCAGCGACATCCACAGCCAAAGCCGGGTCGGTGCCGACCAGTGCCGGTGCGTCTTTATTTTCAAAATCACGATTGCATGCCCGGCCGTATTGGCGATAGTTGGCCCGGCCTGTCAGTTGGATCAGCCCGCGCCCTTTGAACAGTGGGCCATCGCCGTCCCTCTCGTTGCCCAAATCCTTACGGCCTTCGTAGGCTTTGCCAGAGGCGATTTCCTGGGTGTAAAGCAGGCACCCGCTTTCATGGCCAATCTGCGCAAGGAAATGCGCAATGCGCAGCGGTGTGTTCATCTCGTAGCGGGCAAGCACATCAAGAATCGGCTGGTAAAACTGGTCGATCCGCGCACGCGTGGCACTGATCATGATCATCCAGAGTTTCTGCGCTACCAGCCCCTGAGGCAGGCCGCGCTTGAGTGCCGTCATGGTCGGATCGCCCGGCGCAACAGGCCTGCCCGGTACGCCGCCAATACCGGTTAAAAAACTGTTGAGGGCAGCACGCGAGCCCCCTCCCCAGACGCCATCAACGGCGAGGTTGCACGTCATGCCGTGCTGGCCACTGTTCATGTTGAGCAGCAATTGCAGGCTGCGTACGTCGGCCTTGGCGTTCATGCCGTCGTCGCCAACCGTTTGAATGATGCACATGGCTTGCTCCTTGCGTGAGGCACACGCTCCCCGTCGGCGACGGATAGGCGTGCCTTGCGCTAGATCAAATTGAGGGTTGGGTTGAAGCGGTGAGAATTACCTGGAGCGGTTCAGGTCCGAGGTGAAGAGGGTCTGCCCCTCCTTGTTCAGCAATTGAATACTGAGTTTTTCCTCCCCGTTTGGCGTGCTTTTCAGGTCGCCAGAAACCAGCGGAGCACAGAGCCCCTTTGCCGGAGGCTTCAGAAAGTAGGTCTCTGTGCCGCCCTCGGTGTCCGTAAATTCGAGCTTGAAATCGCAGCTCCACTCCCCTTTAAACGCGAGCGTGCCGCCCTTCTCTTTGGCATCGGCCAGGCTGAGTGAAACCTGAACTTTACGGACGGCACCGCTAGGTGTTTTGTCCGCAATGGCGCCCGTCCAGACAACCTCCCCCGCGACAGCCGACAGCGCCGTTCCCCACATCATCACCACAGCGAACACATAAGCGATCTGTTTCATTTTGACTCTCCTTGTTAAATGGCTTCTTACATCAACATTGCCAACATACGGCCCGCCAACTGCACGACTTCCATTGCCAGATCCGGCTTCATCACCCCAAGCGCCGTGAGGGCAACCAGGAACGCAACCCCCAACGTGCACAACACCCACGTCGGTATCGACGCTCGAAAAGGCCCAGGCAACCTGGGTTTGATAATGTCTCGCATCATCTTTGTCTCCTCTTGTGAAAGGGTCAGCAACATTGAGCGGTCAGCACGCTTGGTCATCGCCATGCCCCCGGTAACGGGCCAATAAATGGCCATCAATACGAACCGTGATGTCTTCAGCCCCCTCACCCGGCACTTCGATACACAGCTCGTGCACGCTCGCCGTACCCTGAGGAGCACGCCCGATCCGTAGCGCAAGCGCGTTCAAACCATCAACGCGCTCCACGGTGGCCGCCATCGCCACCTGCATGCTCGCCACACGAGTACCCGGCCACACGCGATGCGTGGCGGTCTGTGCCCGGTGCAGTTCGCTGCCAAGCATCTGCACGAACACATCCAGCCGGCGTATCACGACGATTCCTCATCACCAGCAAGCCAATGGGGTTTACGGGCAAAACCCAAGTGATAAATCAGTGCCTGCAATACCACCTGATGTTCGCCGATGTTCAGCAACGTGAAGTTCTTTTCGATGCCCACGATTCGCCCACGAGGCGTTTCAGTGAGGCAACGGTTAAGCAGCGCCGCTTGGGCCTGGACGGCTGCATCGGGTGTCAGCTTTTCCGGATCGGTACTGCCGACCATGATGCGCTTCACGTATCCCACGTTCGTTAGATCGAACATCAAAAGTCTCCTTTCCGGAAAAGCATGACTGCCAGCGTTGGTGAATGGCCTTGCTACACGCCGGCGTTAGTAACGGCTACTCGATCAAGCAGCCTGGGTGATCGCCTTGGGCGCGACGGATTGGGCGATCATGTCGAGCACACGGGCCAGGCCTTCAGGCATGCCGTCGTCAGCGGCATGCACCTCGACGTGGTACTTGGCCGACTGGTCGGTGCTGCGCGTGTTCTCCTTGTGGGAGCTCACAGATCCCGAAATGTTGACCTTGGCGCTGAAAGGTCCCCAACCGAACTTCGCCTCGGCCGACATCGCCTTCTGGGAGTCTTCGGATTCGCGAGACTGCTCCGAATTTTTCACCTCCATATCGAAGCTGATATCGACTTTGTTGATGGACAGGTTGGGCACCTTGACCACGGCCAGCAGCGGGACTTCCAGCTCCACCGTTTCCATCGGTTGAGTCCCGCCTTCGCTTGCAACGCTCTGGGAAGGGCGATCGAAACGAAACAGCACTTTGCGCACATCACCCACCGCATTGGCATCGCCTTCAGTGGTGGGCGGCAAGAAGCCAATCACCTTGATGAAGTCAGCGGTAGCATTGGCCAGGCGTACTTGAGCATCACACGCGGCAGTGAGGGGGCCACCGATCAGGTCGCCCATGGGGAGGCCACGGAACTGGTCACCCGTCGAGAAGTTAGACATAAGTCATCTCCATTTGAACTCAGATTAATTTATCGAGGTTTTGAATCAGCCGAGCCATGCCCTCGGACGAGGGATGGGTCTCGACTCTGAGGGTGACGCGCGCAAGTGGCCCGCCCTCCCCATTACGGCGAACGCCAAGATCGACGCTCAAAGCTTGGTGAGATTCGGTTGGCCATGCAGAGGTATCGTCGTCCTCGGGCGGCATGTCGGCAGGCTGTGGGGCCGTGCCAGACTCATCGGCGTTGAGGCCCACCTCAAACGAGATTTCCATGTCTTTGATAGCCAGCAGCCGCGAGCCGACCAGCGACAGCAATGGCACGCGTACCACGCGCTCCTCGCCTTCCCGTGCATCCTGGGACGTGGAGGGCAGCCGGACGTCGATGCTGACCGGTCGGTTGTCTTCATCAAAATACTTGCTCACCGTGGAAACCTGGAAAAGCTGGATTTTGTCCTGCGCTTCGGCAACAGCACCGGCAATGCTTTGAATGAGAAGGTGAAGAGATTGATTCGCCACGCAAGACACTCCTTGTCAGATTTTGCTTCCAGGGCAGTGATTGCACCGCAAAGCAAACTTACTGTTGGTTAGTGACTGGAGGTTAGGCCTGGCCGCTTTTGATGTATTAGGCCATGCGTCCCAAAAACCTGGATGCGCGTCCCAAAATCCTACAGCCTATAAACAGTCGTCGCAGCTCAGATGCCCATCAACTCCTGGACCCAGTGCGCAAACACCGGTGCCTCTGCCGAACCACTCATCAAACCCGGCATTGCGCCGCGCTGCATGGCCGTTCTTGCCTCACGTGGCGGCATGCCAAAGGCCTTGCGAAAAAGCCGGCTGAAGTGGGCCTCGTCTGCAAAACCGTGCTCGTAAGCAACATCTGCGATTCGTCGGTTGCTGTTACACGGCTCAAACAACGCAAACAGGCACCGGCGAAGACGACGTTGAAGGAGGTAGTGACGAACACCGCCATATGTTTCGAATGCTCGATAAAGCTGGCTACGCGACACGCCCAGCTCCTTGGCCAAGACTGCGGGCGTGAGGTTGTCGCGATGTAAATTCTGCTCGATATATAGGCGCGCTCGGCGCCCCATAGGGGCTGGCCAGCCACGAGCTACCACAGCGTTGCAAGCGGCCACAAGAGACATACAGGCTGCCACCATGCCTAGCAATGGCATGCTGAGACTGAATGCGTGCTCCATTGCAAACCGGGGCGTGGCCACGGCCAGTGATGACAGCAGGCTACCCAGTAATGCGCCCGACGCCGTTTCCCTGCGCAAGACCAAACCATGTAACTGCCCAGTGTCCGGCAGCAATGGTGCAAGCGTTGTACGAGGAATCAACAGGCTGACACCTTCGCTCGCCGCCAGGCGAAAATCCGCCGGCTGCGACAGATCAAGCATCACCACGTCAAACGCACGCACGCGCAGCCCATTGCTACACGCCAAACCTTTTTGTAAAGGTAGATGAAGCAGGTAATGGTCTAGGGTGCACCATCCCAGACGAGCGGCATCGCGCCGATAACGCGCCCCGTCAAGGCGCCCGCTACAGAGCAGAAAACGACTAAAGTGATAGACCGTCACCGAGGCTGAAAAAACTTCTCTTTCCGAAGCCATCGCGTCAAACAGGATATTGATGTCCCGTTGCCAAATCTCAAACCCTTGATCGTCTGGCACATCTGTTGTCGTACGGTGAAACGTTGGAATCGCCGTAGAACCGCTCTCACCCTTAGCAAAATAAAACTCCATTACATCGCCCCATCCATGATTGAATCGGTAACTTGCTTACAGTGAGATCGGTGACGCCGCCACTAATTTGACATCATGTAACAATCTTGATATTGCAGCCATGCGCCTCTGCACTCGTAGTAACGACGCCAGCAAATGCGTACCTTCCCCGCCCCCAGAGAGATATGGACATTGAAAACAATACTCGGCGTCATATGGGCGTAAAAAGTGCTCCGAACAGACAGTCAATGCGTTCCGGCAGCCTGGGTCAAAATCGCAATAGCGACGAACCCTGGTGTGCATCCGCCTACCAACCTAAAACAATCCTCCCCAAGCCTCCGGTTCCCAATTCATAACAATCAACTCCCCCGCCACCTAAGCCTTGCCCTGCCGCTGATTGGTGGTCGTGTACCGGATCTCGGTCGTCTCAAAGTGAAACCCTTCAAGCACCCGCTGAATATCCGGATGGACGTTGATGCTGACCATCACCTTGCCTTTGCAGCGCCGCATAAAATCAGCCATGCGCTCATAGTTTTCAAACGGGAAGTCGACGCCGTATCCAGCGGTCTGCCAGTAAGGTGGATCCATGTAGTGGAAGCTGTGCGGCCGGTCGTAGCGCTCGGCGCACTCAAGCCAGGGCAGGTTTTCGACGTAGGTGCCGGACAGGCGCTGCCAGGCAGCAGACAGGTTTTCTTCAATGCGCAGCAGGTTGATTGCTGGAGCTGGTGTTGCGGTACCGAAGCTTTGACCTGAGACCTTGCCACCGAAGGCATGGTGCTGCAGGTAAAAGAAACGAGCAGCGAGCTGGATGTCGGTCAGGGTTTCGGGGCGGGTCATTTTTTGCCACTCGAAAATCTGCCGTGAGCTGAGTGCCCATTTGAATTGACGCACGAATCATTCCAAGTGGTTCTTGTCGCTGACTTTGCCACGGATCACCAGCGTGTCGGGTGGGCCGGACAGTTCGACCTCGTCCACGGTGTAGCGCCCGAGCCGGATTAAAGCGCTGCCGTTGTAGCCGAGGAACACTTCAATGCTGGCCCCGCGATTGGGCAGCGTCACGGCGTTGTCACGGTCATCAATGCGCAGCTCAAAGTCGTCGGACTCCACCCCGGGTTTGTCGGTGGTGCGCAGCAACAGCAGGCGGTCATTGATCAGTGCGGTGATGTCGGCACCCTCTGCGACGACGCGGAAGGTGGGTGTCATATATCCTCCAGACGGCAAAAGCCCCGCACAGGGCGGGGCTGGAATTTAAAAAACGTCAATTTTTACTGCCTCGGAAGACCGCACGTCATTCGACGAGACTCGGGCCTAGGCGATAAATTAGGGATGGAGTAGGTTTAAATCCTTTTTAAAAATGGGCTCTCATCATGCGCAGCACACAACAATTCAGCATCACGCTACCCAACCAAATGACCGAGGCGGTAAAAGCCAAGGTAGCAGCGGGTGAATACGCGACTGAAAGTGAAGTGATTCGCGACGGACTGCGTGCTCTGATGGCACGTGACCGCGTTCTTGAGAACTGGCTAGTGGGCCAAGTCGCTCCGGCATACGACGCCTTGAAAGCTGATCCCTCGCAAGCACTAAGCTTCGACGAAGTGCGCGCGCGGCTTGCCGCAGAACATCAAAGCACCACGCCCCAATCGTAATGGGATACACGGTCGAATTTGCACCGCAAGCCCTGGAGCAATTGACGGCGCTTTATCGTTATATTGCCTCTGCCGCCACGCCACAGATTGCCCAGCCTTATACCGATGCCATCGTGACGCATTGCTCATAGCTTCAAACACCGAGGCAATCTGCGCGACGACATTCGCCCACGGTTGCGGATCACGAACTATCGCAAGCGTGCGGTCATTGCCTTTGCCGTTGAAGCCAAACGGGTCTACATCCTGGGTATTTATTATGGCGGGCTAGACTTCGAATCAGATCTGCAATCCGATTTGGATGACTAACCCCACAGCATCACCACCTCATCACTCGGTACCGGCAAATCCGGCAGGTGAATAATCACCCCCACCCGAAACGGCTGCGCCTCATCGGCCAGCCCTTGGTTGGCATCGAGCACGACTTCGACGGTGCCGTTGAAGTGGCCGTAGTAGTTCTATTTATTACTGGTGCGGCTTTTTGAAAAACAGGAGTAAGCGAATCAAGGGCTTTGTCGTCGGGTGTATTACTCATAAGTTCTCCAGGACATTAAAAAACCCGCACAAGGCGGGTTCAGCAGAAAACATAACTTAATTTAAATTTTATCGATCGAACTTCAAGGCAGTGAATTATAAGCAGCAAGGAAGCGCTGATAAGATATTTCATCGTCAGGACCGGACGGCCCACCATCACCTCCAATAATATCTATCAACTCATATAGAGTATATTCAGTGAGCAGCGGATTAAGTAAAGTGGGTTCTACCTTGACCTCAAAATTACTAAATGTCACGGGATCGCCCGTAAGGGCTGATGTTTCAAACTTAAGCTTTATCGCAGCTAGCTGGACAGATGTTAATAATCCCACCGAACACCTCCTTTCAAATTACTGAAATAACTAGTTAAGCAGCTGACTTTTGTCCCACGCACAAACTTTCGGCCCGATAAAAATAACTGTCAACTGTCACTTTTTACAGTTGACAAAGACATAAAATCGGGCAAGAGAAGTTCAAATAAATCAATGCCTATGGTTCGGGCTATTACCATCGGTGTCGATAATTTTGCCGAGGCCCGTGATGTCGCCTATTACGTTTAAAGTACCGATGATTCTCACCGGGCCGGTCAAGTCGATGGCGCCGGCTATTAATGTCACGGCGCTATCCGTCACCATCGCCGAGCTGCCCCCCACCGCAATGGTCACGGTGCCGTTGGGCAAGGTGATGCTGTAGCTCTTGGCCTGCCAGTCGTAGACCAGCGAGCCGCCATCATCAAACCGCCACACTTCAACGTGGTCGCGGTTGTCCGGCGGTGCCCCGGCGTCGCCTATAAGCCCGGCACAAAGGTGCCCATGCCCGCTTGGCCGCTGGGGTTAAACAGCACGCCTTGCTCGCCAAGGCTCGGTGAGCGCCAGTGCCGGGCCTTGCCCGCTGCCACGCTGTGCCATCGCACCCAGGCGCTGGTCCAGTTGCCGGTAAAGACCCTGCAAGCCGGTGGCGATGCCGTCAAGTCCACGGCGACCACGTAGCACGGGATCAGCATGGCCGCGATCATCCGGTCATGCTCGGCGGTGGCGTAGCTCATTGCAGATCCTCGGGGGCGTCGTAGTCCTCACGGTTGACGCTGATTAGCAGCGATCCGGGCGGCTCATCGGGCCACGGCCACGACAGCTCACCGAGGTAGACGGTTTGTGTCCACTCGACCAGCCACACGGTGTAGCCGTCCAGTTCAGGACGCGTCCAGTCTTGGGTCGAGCGCTGGAACTCTGCGGCTTGCACGGGCAAGCCCCAGTATTGAGCGCGTAATAACACGGCCAGCTGGGTAGCCAGATGCACTGCTTGCGGATAGTGGTCGGCGCGGATCACGTCGACAAACGATCTCGGCAATGTCGAGAAACACGGCGGGCAGCGGGATGTGGTGCTAAACGTCAGGCCAGAAGCCGACCATTTGTACACCCGGCAAATGCTGCTCAATGTACTGCTCGATGGCCTGATACAACCGGTCGAGGCTAAAGGGTTGCTCAGACACGGCGCGTCCCCTTCAAGTATTTTTGCAGTTTGAAGTTCATCTCTTGCTTGAGGATCTGCATCAAACGGTCGTCGGCTTTGCGGCTCCAGGCTTCAAAGTGGGGCCGCACCGCTTCCAGTGAGATTTTGGCTTTGGGCAGCGGAAAGCGGTCGCTGTTTTCACCCACAAATCCAGAGCTGGGCCCGGTCTGTGAAGTGACGTTGCTGTCAGGGTAATCCGCCGGGTCAAAGTGTTTGCTCGCGGTGCGAATCCACACTTCGGCCTGATTGCCGTAGACCTTTTTATAAAACGCGCCCTGGTAACGCAGCCCGGCCACGGACACCCCGGTTCTGGTCTGCCGGGCGCGCCCGGCCCGGCTGGCTTCCAGCGGGTTGATGCCGAACCACAACTTGCCGCGCAGTGCGCCGCCGTCCACCGGGTAGCTGCGCAAGCGTTGGCGCACCGCTTTGACCGCGATGCGTTCATGCTTGCCCACGGCCCGGGCGATGTGGGAGCGTAACCAGCCCAGGGTTTTGTTGATCGCCCGGCGCTGCGCTTTGGCGGCAGCGCCGGGCACCAAGGTGGCCAAGTCTGCAAAGGCTTTGAGGTCTTCGGCTGAGGCCTGAATATGCAGCATGCCGCTGTTCTTTTTGACTTCACTGAAACTGCCAATATTCATGGGCGTTTGCTCATGATCAGGGACACCAGCCCGTCTCCGCTGGGTTCCAGTTGCAACAGGTCGTAATCGCCGCCACCGTCCAGCGCAGGCAGGTCGATGGTGACTTTAAGGCCTTTGTTCAGGCCGTCCGAGTCCGCGACCCGCACGATAAAATGCGGTTCGCGCAGGCCGGTATTGAGGCGACCGATTTGCGGCTGTTTCCACGGCGCTGAGAACATGCCCAGCACCGGCTCGGCGCGGCCTTCAATGTGGCCGGTGTCGGCCAGCACGTCGAAGATCACGCTGTCGATGTCGGCCACCAGATCGCGGATGCCCACGGTTACAGCTCCAGCAGGATCTGCGCGCGCGGTCGGGTGCAGATGTGCAGCGGGTTGGACTGCGCTTCGCCGGCCATGCCTTTGTTGAACGGCATCGGCTTGATCTTGCTGTAGTACGGAATGCCCTGGGTGTTGACCGTTTCCATATAGTCGGCCGGGGCGAAGGCTGGCCGTCCAAGGCTTCCACAAGGACTACATTATCGATCGCGGCCTGTTCGTCGACCCAGCCACCGGCGCCGAAGAATGGCGCGACATCAACAAAACGAACTAAGTGCGACTAATAGGTAATAGCATATGCCCCATATGAGGCAGAAGCATTGGTCGGGGCAAACGGTGCGGAACTTATAGACTTATACCGGAAATTGGTCGCTTAATTCTCGACTACTCTTTAAATCTCTTACAGAGCTAAATCATTGAACCGCCCAGGTATTGTTTCGAAGAAATTCGTCCTTGAAACAAGCAAACGGGACCACATAGGTCTCCCCATTTATCTCGATACCATGGGCAGGAACAAGCATTGACTCAGAAGCGGAAACTTTACCTCCCTCATGCTTAAATGGATTAGATACCTGAGACATTCCTGGCAATCCGTCCGACTCATAAAGATAGAGCTTTGATTCTAGCTGCCAATCCTCAAGCCCTATTGGTAGCAGTACCAAACTGCTTCAACAACCATTCACGGTTGGTTATTTTTTCTATGAATTTAAAATAGTCTAATAGGTGCTAAATAAAGGCAGCACTTAATCGAAATACTTCTTTGCGACCAAGCTTATTAAACCCTCGTGATTTTTTACCACGTTTCCGCCCACGCGCTGAGACGGCTTGAGGTACTTATGAAGATAAACTGGAAGAAGCTCCATCGATGCCGAGAGGGACAACAACGTAGAGAAAAAATGAAAAAAACATCTTCTTCATAATAAAGTCTGGTAGTCGCAATCGAGGTTAGTATTTGCTCATTTGTGAAGCAGAAGACCAACCCCCTACGATGTGATATATAACACCGACCCCAAGCACAAGAATCATGTTTGGCCAAAATTTCTTTTCTTGGCTTGACTCCCAGCCATGAAGGTTTTCAGCCAATGACTCTAATGAGTTATTCACCAGTCCATCGGCAAAAACAATTCCAAAAGGCCGAGACGCTTTTCGAGCATAAGCAATTGGACCCTTGCTATATTGAACTACAGCATCATCACTCAACATCTTAACGGATTTAATATTATCGAGAGCCTTCAGAAGCTCTTCTTTTGATAGCTTAGACTTAACTTCCACTACGCCATACACGGACTCAACCGGAAACACTTGAACGGTGTCGCTGTACAAAAGAGGTATGCCATTCATGCGATCGAATATTATCAAATCTCTCTGCTTTGATACCTCTCCATGCGAGCTGACAATCTCCCCTGTGCCGAGCCCGTATTTCGATGGCATACGATCAGACGCTAGAAAGTCTCGAAGAGCTCCCTCACGAAAACTTCCTTTATTTCCTTGGTGCTCATACATGGCCGAGACATTGAAATCACTGATTATCTTTGCGCTAACACCTCTGAAAATCCGTTTAACTTCCATGACCCGCCCCCAATCCAAAGTTTAAAGACCCTATCGTGCACGAAACAAGACGATCTTCGAATACAGAACTTAGATCTCCCCCTTCAAAGTCAGCCGCTATAGCGGAAAGGACGAAGTCAAGCCTGAAATTAAGTGCCATCACGGATACTCAATAAGCGTCGGCAATGATCAGTAGGTGTCCACCCTCACAATCGACCAAATGCATTACGCCTGCGAAACAATGGGCGAAAAGATCAAAGCTATCGAAGATGCCCCCAAACGTACGGTATGGCGGGTATGCCGTGGCGGCCTTTGCGAGGCCAACTACCGCGATGAGGATTACGAAAAAGCGGCTGACCACCTGCTTCAAATTTACCAAGAACGGTTTATGTCCGAAGCCGCTGATTGGATTGAAAAGCCACGCGGTTACCTCAACTTCGAGCGGGATCTGCCCCATATAACGCCTGAGCGGGTTTCGCAGCCCGAATATGACACCGAGTGGTTTCCCGCAAAGCCCTAGCCAAATCCATGGCGCTTTTGGCGCAGAGGTAATTTATGGCAAACGCAACAGCAGCAAAAGTATCGGCTTTGATCGGATCGAACTCGATGAGTGGGTAGATTCTTACATCGCAAGCAGGCTGATTGAAAAAAAGCAGTCAATCAGGACAACAATCGACCTCGCAGCGAGCTCCAAGGCAAAGATTACGGAGCTACGCCATGGCCCAAAAAGCAATCACCGGCCTCCAGAAAATGCCGAGCGGCATCTGGAAAATCGACAAAAATTACAGAGGAGAACGAATTCAAGAGAGTACTGGCACTTGTGACCGCAAAGAAGCCGAGCAGTACCTGATCCAATTGCTGGAAAAGCTTCGACAGGAAAAGGTCTACGGCGTCAAAAAGGTAAGCACGTGGCGAGAAGCGGCTAACCGACTCACGCGCACCAGCGCTGACGATCCTGAAGAAGAGGCAGGGATAACAGGAAAACCCAAGGTCACTCGAAAAGTCACTAGGGTAGAAATGCAAAAGCCACCCAAAAGGTGGCTAAGTCATTGAAAAATATGGTCGGGACGGAGTGATTCGAACACTCGACCCCTAGCACCCCATGCTAGTGCGCTACCGGACTGCGCTACGCCCCGACTAGGCGTTACATTTATCTTACAACTTGCAAGAACGTCGAGGAATATACCTTAAGGTTTTGAAATACGGAAGTATTTAAAACCAGGTTTATTTACGAAGCACCTGTAAAACATCTTCGAGCTCAGAGATCGTTTGACGGATTAATTGCTTGTACTGAGTGGTATCGTCCTTGGCCTCATCACCAGAAAGACGCAGTCGCGCCCCCCCAATAGTGAAACCTTGGTCGTAGAGCAATGCGCGAATTTGCCGGATTATCAACACGTCCTGTCGCTGATAATACCGGCGGTTTCCGCGACGCTTGACGGGGTTGAGTTGAGGAAACTCTTGCTCCCAGTAGCGCAACACATGCGGCTTGACACCACACAACTCGCTAACTTCGCCGATGGCGAAGTAGCGTTTGCCTGGAATTGGCGGGAGCTCGTCGTTATGACTTGGTTCCAGCATATGCCTCTACTCGGGCCTTCAACTTCTGCCCTGGACGAAAGGTGACCACACGGCGAGCCGTGATCGGGATTTCCTCTCCCGTTTTCGGATTGCGGCCAGGCCGCTGTCGCTTGTCACGCAAATCAAAATTGCCAAAACCTGACAGTTTGACCTGTTCATTGTCTTCAAGAGCGTGTCTGATTTCTTCGAAAAACAACTCCACCAACTCTTTGGCTTCGCGTTTATTCAGACCCAGCTCCTCATAAAGACGTTCTGCCATTTCAGCTTTCGTCAGAGCCCCCATACGTCACTTCCTTAGCGTGGCGTTCAACCTTTTTTCGAGCGAGGTGAGGATGTTTTGTGTCGTGGTATTCACCTCATCGTCATTAAGAGTGCGCGATGGATGCTGCCAGGTCAAGCCAACTGCCAGGCTTTTTCTAAGCGGATCAATACCTTTACCCTGGTATACGTCAAATAACCTTAGATCAGTGAGCCACTCCCCTGCATTTTCACGTATTACATCCAGTACGGCACTGGCTGCTACTTCCCGATCGACCAGCAACGCCAGATCACGACGAACCTCAGGGAAGCGCGATAGCTCTTGGAATTTAGGCATTTTGCCCAAAGCCACTTCAGCCAAAACCAACTCGAATACAAATACAGGTCGATCCAAGCCTAACGCTTTCGAAAGCTCTGGATGGATTGCGCCCACAAAACCCACTTCGCGACCTTCACGCTCGATACGTGCAGTCTGGCCAGGATGCAGTGCAGGGTGATTGCCAGGCACAAAGGTAAAGGCATCCAGTGCACCTGCAAAACCCAAGACCGATTCGACATCAGCTTTGACATCGAAAAAATCCACGACCTCACGGCCTTGCGCCCAACCTTCAGGCAACCGAGTACCGCAGACGACACCTGCGAGCATTGGCTCTTGCTTCAAGCTTTCTAACTGACCGACAAAACGTAAACCGCTCTCAAATAGACGAACACGATCTTGCTGACGGTTCAGGTTATGCTGAAGCGCTTTGATCAAACCAGGCCACAAGGTCGCACGCATAGCAGCCATATCGTTGGAGATAGGATTGGCCAGCAAAAGCGGCTCCACCCCCGGACTGAACAATTCGAACTGTTTAGGGTCAATGAAGCTGTAAGTAATGGCTTCCTGATAACCACGCGCAACCAGCAAGCGACGCAGCTCTGGCAAGTCGCTACGTGCTTCTGCTTTTGCTTGCGGTGCAAGACGGGCTTGCGGATAACGAACCGGTAAGCGGTTATAGCCGTAAAGACGCGCCAACTCTTCGATCAGGTCTACTTCAAGACTGATGTCAAAGCGATGACTTGGCACTTCAACACGCCACTGCCCTTCTCCCTCAGCGGTAATGCTCAGACCCAGCGCACTGAGCAGACGCTCAATTTCGCTGTCGTCCATTTCCATACCGAGCATCTGACTGATACGGGCTGCACGCAATGTTATGGGGGCAATCGAAGGCAAAAATTGCTCGTTGACAATTTCGACGATTGGGCCGGCTTCACCGCCTGTAATGTCAAGAAGTAGACCTGTTGCACGCTCCATCGCTTCACGGGCCAGCTTCCAGTCCACCCCACGCTCGTAACGATGCGAGGCGTCAGTATGCAGACCATAGGATCGGGCTTTACCCGCTACAGCAATCTGATCAAAAAAAGCACTTTCGAGAAATATATCGCGGGTACTGGTTGATACACCGCTGTGCTCTCCCCCCATGACACCCGCAATAGCCAGGGCTCGGGCGTGATCAGCAATCACCAGCGTATCACTGCGCAGTGTGACTTCTTGACCGTCGAGCAGTACAAGCTTCTCGCCTTCCTCGGCCATTCGCACACGAATGCCACCATTGATTTCGGCGAGATCAAAAGCGTGTAGCGGCTGCCCTAGCTCAAGCATGACGTAGTTTGTGATGTCGACGACAGCATCAATGCTCCGCACATCGGCACGACGCAAGCGTTCGACCATCCAAAGCGGCGCTGGTCGGGACAAATCAACATTGCGGATGACACGCCCTAAGTAACGCGGGCACGCCGCAGGTGCCAGCACTTCAACAGGACGCACTTCGTCATGCATGGCCGGGACTGGGGTCACTACCGGGCGAGTCACCTCAGCTGCATACAACGCGCCCACTTCACGAGCCAAACCGGCCAGAGACAGGCAGTCGCCACGGTTAGGGGTTAAATCGACTTCGATGCTGGCATCTTCAAGGTCAAGGTATACGCGAATATCTTCGCCCACCGGCGCGTCGGATGGCAGCTCCATCAAGCCGTCATTACCTTCGCCAACTTGCAACTCGGCTTGCGAGCACAGCATGCCGTTGGATTCGACACCTCGAAGCTTGGCTTTTTTAATTTTGAAGTCGCCCGGCAGTTGCGCGCCGATCATTGCAAACGGGATTTTCAAGCCAGGTCGCACATTGGGTGCACCACACACAACTTGAAACGTCTCTACACCGTTGCTGACCTGGCAAACACGAAGCTTATCGGCATCCGGGTGTTGCTCGGTGCTCAAGACCTCACCGACTACCACGCCACTGAATTCACCGGCGGCCGGCGTTACGCTGTCGACCTCAAGGCCGGCCATCGACAAACGAGCAACCAGCTCGTCACGATCTACCTGCGGGTTAACCCAACCACGCAGCCATTGTTCACTGAATTTCATCCTGCTCTCCTAAAAATTCGTTACGACTAGCGAAATTGCGCGAGAAACCGCAAGTCGTTGTCGAAGAACAGACGCAAGTCGTTCACGCCGTAACGCAGCATGGCCAGACGCTCCACACCCATGCCGAAGGCAAAGCCGGAAAACTCTTCCGGATCAATACCGGACATGCGCAGCACATTCGGGTGAACCATGCCGCAACCCATGACTTCGAGCCAGCCGGTCTGCTTGCAAACGCGACAGCCTTTACCGCTGCACATCACGCATTCCATATCAACTTCAGCCGAAGGCTCGGTGAACGGGAAGTACGAAGGGCGGAAACGTACGGCCAGCTCTTTTTCGAAGAAAACGCGCAAAAACTCTTCGATGGTGCCTTTCAAGTCTGCAAAGTTGATATCACGGTCGATCAACAAGCCTTCGACTTGATGAAACATCGGGGAGTGAGTGATATCAGAGTCGCTACGGTAAACACGCCCCGGACATACGATGCGGATAGGCGGTTGTTTCGATTCCATGGTGCGAACCTGTACCGGGGAGGTGTGGGTGCGCAACAGCATGTTTACATTGAAATAGAAGGTGTCATGCATCGACCGGGCCGGGTGGTGGCCTGGGATGTTGAGCGCCTCAAAGTTGTGATAATCGTCTTCAACTTCCGGGCCTTCGGCAATGCCGTAGCCAATATGAGTGAAGAACTGCTCAATACGCTCCAGAGTGCGAGTCACCGGATGCAAACCACCCGAGGTCTGACCACGGCCTGGCAGGGTCACGTCAATGGACTCAGCAGACAGTTTGGCGACCAGATCAGCCTCTTCAAACAGTGCCTTGCGAGCATTGAGAACCTCTGTAACACGCTCCTTGGCAACATTTATAAGGGCGCCGACTTGAGGGCGCTCTTCTGCGGGCAAATTCCCCAGGGTCTTCATCACCTGAGTCAATTCACCCTTTTTGCCAAGGTATTGAACCCGGATTTGCTCCAGGGCATTGATATCTTCAGCGCTTTGCACAGCCTCTAGTGCTTGAGAGACCAGCGCATCCAGGTTTTCCATGTACAGACTCCAGATACAAAATAGGGGAAGAGCTTGAAGGCTCTTCCCCTATTTAAGACGTTTAGCACTCAAACCCACACAGGTGAGTTCGAGTAACTGTCGGGGGTACTTAAGCCAAGGTGGCTTTAGCTTTCTCGACAATCGCAGCAAACGCCGCTTTTTCGTTCACTGCCAGATCAGACAGAACCTTACGGTCGATCTCGATGGAAGCTTTTTTCAGGCCGGCGATGAAACGGCTGTAAGACAGACCGTTGATACGTGCACCAGCGTTGATACGAGCGATCCACAGAGCGCGGAACTGACGTTTTTTCTGACGACGGTCACGGTAGGCGTATTGGCCTGCCTTGATTACCGCTTGCTTGGCAACACGGAATACGCGTGAGCGTGCGCCGTAGTAGCCTTTAGCCAGTTTCAGAATTTTTTTGTGACGTTTACGGGCGACAACGCCACGCTTTACACGAGCCATGAGTTACTTCCTCTAGTCTTAACCAAAAATTAACGAAGGCGCAGCATGCGCTCGACTTTTGCCACGTCAGACGGATGCAGCAAGCTGCTACCGCGCAATTGACGCTTACGCTTGGTCGACATTTTGGTCAGGATGTGGCTCTTGAAAGCGTGCTTGTGCTTGATACCGTTAGCAGTTTTCAGAAACCGCTTAGCAGCACCACTTTTAGTCTTCATCTTTGGCATGTTCGGATACTCCGCATTCAGTTGATAAACATAATCAGAAGGCCTGCCGTGCCCAATTGATTACTTCTTCTTTTTCGGGGCGATGACCATAATCAGCTGGCGTCCTTCCATCTTAGGATGCTGTTCTACAGTCCCGTATTCCACAAGGTCAGCTTCAACCCGCTTCAACAGTTCCATACCCAGCTCCTGGTGGGCCATCTCACGGCCGCGGAATCGTAACGATACCTTGGCCCTGTCCCCATCACTCAGGAAACGTACCAGGTTGCGCAGTTTTACCTGGTAATCCCCTTCCTCCGTCCCTGGACGAAACTTGATTTCTTTAACCTGGATTTGTTTCTGGTTTTTCTTCGCTGCGGCAATCTGCTTCTTCTTTTCGAAGATCGACTTGCCGTAATCCATCAGCTTGCAAACAGGGGGTACTGCATCAGCGGAAATTTCCACCAAATCCAGTTTGGCCTCTTCAGCCTTAAGAAGCGCTTCTTCAATCGGGACAATGCCAAGTTGCTCGCCCTCAGCTCCGATTAACCGAACCTCGCGTGCCGAGATATTCTCGTTGATCGGGGCTTTCGGTGCAGCTCGTTTATCTTGTCTCATTTCACGCTTAATAATAATTACTCCGAATCATGGCGACCACGCCGGGAAACCGCTTGTGCGAGGAATTCAGCGAATTGCGCGACGGGCATCGAGCCCAGGTCAGCACCTTCACGTGTACGCACAGCGACAGTCTGCATCTCGACTTCCCGATCTCCGATAACCAAGAGATAGGGAACCTTGAGCAAAGTATGCTCGCGGATTTTAAAGCCGATCTTTTCATTTCTCAAGTCAGACTTGGCACGAAATCCGCTCTGATTGAGAGTTTTTTCAACTTCAGCGGCAAAATCTGCCTGTTTATCAGTGATATTCATGATCACTGCCTGAGTCGGCGCCAGCCACGCAGGGAATGCACCCTCGTAATGTTCGATCAAAATACCGACAAAACGTTCAAACGATCCCAGGATCGCGCGGTGCAGCATAACGGGGTGTTTGCGACTGTTGTCTTCGGACACGTATTCGGCGCCCAGACGGATCGGCAGGTTGAAATCGAGTTGTAAGGTACCACACTGCCAGACACGACCCAGACAATCTTTCAGGGAGAATTCAATTTTAGGCCCGTAGAAGGCCCCTTCACCTGGTTGCAGATCGTATTTCAGACCTGCACTGTCAAGGGCTGAAGCCAGTGCGCTCTCAGCACGATCCCACAATTCATCAGATCCCACACGCTTTTCAGGACGAGTGGACAGCTTGAGCTCAATATCCTTGAAGCCGAAATCTGAATAAACGTCCAGCGTCAGCTTGATGAAAGCAGCAGATTCGGCCTGCATTTGCTCTTCTGTACAGAAGATATGGGCGTCGTCCTGAGTAAATGCACGTACGCGCATAATCCCGTGCAAAGCGCCGGATGGCTCGTTTCGGTGGCAAGCACCAAATTCGGCGAGACGCATTGGCAATTCGCGGTAGCTTTTCAAACCCTGATTGAAGACTTGCACATGGCAAGGACAGTTCATTGGCTTGATCGCGTAATCACGGCTTTCTGACTCGGTCGTGAACATGTTTTCAGCGTAGTTAGCCCAATGACCGGACTTCTCCCACAAGCTGCGGTCAACAACCTGAGGAGTCTTGATCTCCAAGTAGCCATTTTCGCGCTGAATTTTACGCATGTACTGCTCAAGCACTTGATAAAGCGTCCAGCCATTCGGGTGCCAGAACACCATACCCGGCGCTTCTTCTTGAGTATGGAACAGGCCCAGGCGCTTACCGATTTTACGGTGATCGCGCTTCTCGGCTTCTTCGATACGCATGATGTAGGCAGCGAGTTGCTTTTTGTCAGCCCAAGCCGTGCCATAGATACGCTGCAGCTGCTCGTTCTTGGCATCACCGCGCCAGTAAGCGCCCGACAACTTGGTCAGCTTGAACGACTTCAGAAAACGCGTATTCGGCACGTGAGGGCCGCGACACATATCGACGTATTCTTCATGGAAGTACAAACCCATGGACTGCTCATCTGGCATGTCTTCAATCAGACGTAGTTTGTAATCTTCACCACGCTGAGAAAAAAGCTCGATGACTTCAGCACGCGGCGTCACTTTCTTGATGACGTCGTAGTCTTTCTCAATCAACTGCTGCATGCGCTGCTCGATAGCCGCCATGTCATCCGGGGTGAACGGACGCTCATAGGCGATATCGTAGTAAAAGCCTTCGTCAATGACAGGACCGATGACCATTTTGGCCGTCGGGTACAACTGTTTGACTGCATGGCCGACCAAGTGGGCGCAAGAGTGGCGAATGATCTCCAGCCCCTCTTCATCCTTAGGCGTGATGATCTGCAAGGTAGCGTCGTGCTCAATCAAATCACAAGCATCAACCAGCTTGCCGTTGACCTTGCCGGCCACAGTGGCTTTGGCCAGACCGGCACCGATTGAAGCGGCGACCTCGGCAACAGATACCGGATGATCGAATGAACGTTGACTACCGTCGGGAAGAGTAATAGTTGGCATGGCGCCTCCTCTCCTAGTGGTGACCCCTACCAAAGGTCACGTGGGTTGGGATGAGCCAGTACGCGATTCGGAGGTATGCCTGCCTCACAGTGGCAGGAGCCTTACGGCAAACCGAAAACCGAACCAGAGTGACTGGAGTTCAAATCAAAAAGGTTTATGGCTCTGCTTTGATGCGCTGTGCGCATGCAATCGCATTAATGGCCAAGGGCGGCATGCTAGCACAGATGAATTCTCGTCGCCCTTCTCCCTCAAGCATGCACAGAGCAATTAAGTCGCCTTTGCAAAATTGTGAACTTGAGCTTCATTATTCCCTCAGATATTGCATGAACCACTCTCTGCCCCATCGACTTAAAGGAAGATTCACATGCGCATGATTCGTTTCCTCGCCTTTGCAGCTCCCTTGGCCATTTTCTTGCCGTTGACGGCCCAAGCTGACAATTGGCCATCCGGGCAAAAAGCTGACTACATGAAAGAATGTGTTCCTGCAGCGAACAAAACCCTCAAAAATACAAAGCTGGCGGAGCAGCATTGTGCATGCGGTGCGGACAAGCTCTCTGCCAAACTCTCCACAACGGAAATACAACAGCTGATGAACAAAGAAAAACAGCCCGACCAAAATCTGGTCAACAAAGCGCTGACAGCAATAGAGCCGTGCAAGGTAAAAGCAGCAAAATAGATCGTAACGAGGAGTACTTCAGGACCTCGGCCTGATCAAAATGGCCTTAAAAACGTCTTTTGAGTAAAAACCGTACATCTTTAAGCTCTTTTTTTTCCCTGAGAAAATGCCTCAAACCCCCCATAAAACGGGGGTTTCGACCGCACTCCAGGCCAGATAAGAGCTAACAATGCAGCAAACTACTGCTCAGGGGGGGTTCCAAACCGCACATTTCGACTATGATAGCTGAGTGTGCCCAGTTGGCCTGAGCAGCACAGTACTACTGAAAATATAAGTTTCTTGGAGATACACCATGTCTAATCGCCAAACCGGCACCGTAAAATGGTTCAACGATGAAAAAGGCTTCGGCTTCATCACTCCTCAAGGTGGCGGTGACGACCTGTTCGTACACTTCAAAGCTATCGAAAGCGACGGTTTCAAAAGCCTGAAAGAAGGCCAAACCGTTTCCTTCGTGGCTGAGAAAGGCCAAAAGGGTATGCAAGCTGCACAGGTTCGTCCGGAGTAAATCTCCTTCGAACTAAAAAACCCCGTCCATGTGACGGGGTTTTTTGTGTTTGACACATTGCTACATCCGGTTAACCGCAGTTAACACGCGTGATGATTGCGTCTTTGTCCGCGTTCAGATTCAGCCGATCCGAACGATACTCGAGAGTCATGATGTCTGAAGGCAATAAAATGCGGGCCTCTTGCGCACCAGCCTTTATACGGGCCTGCTCCAAAAGCTCGGACGATGCCTTTTGACCAATGGCAAAATCTGCCGCCTTTGCATCGCAACGACTATGCCCCGCAGCAACCACAGGCTCTTTTGCGGACTGAGTAGTACCGCATCCGGACAAGGCTAGAACCGCCGCCAACGACCCCAATGACACTAGCTTCCAAGACATGAAGCCTCCTTAAAATAAATGTTCTGAACCTTTGCGACAGCTCATGAGCAAATAGGTTGCACAGGGTCAACCGCAAAAAGTGATTACACGCGAAGGCTAGAGTTTGCTTGAGCTATTAAAGCGTGCATACACCTGTTCATGACCAAATGTGTATGACACCTCAGTAAACATCAATGTAATCAAACGCGGCAATGGGCCAGTTATCATTCAATGCATTGTAAATCTGCCTGACCCAGACACCATCACTGGCCGCAACCTTGCCAACATAACCTGACCCCGCAGCCCAGGTTTCTAATCTGAACAGCAGCCCGTCGATGTCCACGCCTCCAACTACGCCTGCAGAGATGTAGGCCAAACCGGTTTTGGTAACACGTAATTGTGTATGCATATCGTCACTGGCCGAAGCCAACAACTCGCGCACGGCTCCCTCTGTTAGCGCCTCTGGATTGTTTAAATCAATGTGCATGGCCGCCCTTCCCTAAAAATACCAGTGTGATGCACCCGAGCAGCGTGCGGAAGCTGCATTGCTAGTGATCAACAAGTGATTAAGTTTTTCCTCTTGATAGCGTCTTGCCAGGACTTTGCTAAAATCGTCGCTTGAACGCCCTCTTGAGATACTCATGACTACAGTCACCATCGATGCAAACATAAAAGCCAAATGGCCCCAAGGGCACTGTTCTTACAGCCCAGGAAGCCCTGAAGAGCTTGCGATCATCGGGATTGACCTTTTAGTCAAAGAGCTTGGTACAGATGCAGCCCGGGCCTTTACCAACCAACTATTTGAAAAATACAAAGAGTCGATCGTATCGCCGCCAACGGGAACTTGACTCCTGCGACAAGCTTTAACACCTTCGCCTCATTCGCAAACCGCTCAAGCTGGGTACGCGGCAGTCGATTCTCGCAATACAATACTCGGCGTTACGATACGCTGCTCCACCTCTCGCTCGGGTGCAGAAATACGCCGCAGCAATAACTGCGCTGCCATCTCACCCAATTGCAGAATCGATTGCCCAACTGTGGTTAACGCCGGATAGACATAGCGACTCATCTGCACATCATCAAATCCCATGACTGAAAGTTGCTCCGGCACTCGAACCTTGTATTCTGCCGCCGCACGCAAAACCCCAATTCCCATCAAGTCGTTGCACGCAAAAATGGCAGTTGGTCGACTACCTTCGAACAACCTGACAGCCGCTTGATAACCACCCACACAGCTGAAATCACTCTCCAGCATCCAGTGCTCGGGCACTTGAACCCCTGCGTCAGTCAATGCACGCTGATACCCAGCTATGCGTAACTGGGCAACGCGGGTGATAGCAGGTCCCGTAATACAGGCAATTGCCCGATGCCCCAGATCCAGCAGATGTCGTGTGGCCAAATACGCACCCAGCTCATGATCAATTCGCACGAGATCTGCGTGAATACCTTCTAAATTGCGGTCAACTATTACCATTGGGGTTCGCACACCCAGCAACCCACTTGCCAAACCCACGTCACCTCCGGCCGAAGCGACCACCAGACCGTCCACGCGCTTCTCCAACAGCACCCGCAGATAATTGCGCTGTTTGTCCGGGTCATCGTCGCAGTTGCACAAGATGACGCAATAGTTATTGCGCTCGCAGTAATCCTCAATGCCCCGCGCCAGCTCAGCGAAATAAGGATTCAGACTATTGGCTACCAGCAGGCCAATAGTGGCGGTAGTCTTTGCCTTCAGGGAACGTGCGACTGCGCTGGGCACATAATCAAGATGCGCAATGGCCTCCTCCACTTTTAAACGAACCGGCTCACTGACAGGGCGCGTCTTATTCAGCACATGAGAAACTGTTGTGTAGGAAATACCTGCCATTGCCGCTACATCTTTAATGGTTGCCATCGCTCAATTCCATCGCTGAACCCGTTAACCGGTGTAAATACCCAGTACCACCTTCGTCAATATGACAGTACCCCGGCTGCACGGGAAGAATTCCCACGTTCGTCTGGTCAACGCATCCTGTAAAACCGGCAGTCAGCAGTAGCGGTAAACCCATACGCTTGTCCACGACAGCAAATAAACTGCACAGCAGACGACCGGTCGACTCTCCGAACACAAAACCTGAAATTTGTTCGGGAATCCGTCTTTAATTCACCCCAACGATTCTCATCTTGAAATTTTTGCTTTCAAATCAACGCATTACGGAAACAATTAAGTACGCACTGTATTGGCACAGTAAGTGCTCTCTTATACATATCGTGTTGCCGAACAATGCAACGCGTCGCACCAGATGCCTGGCATCGGCGTGCTCACCAATAAGAGAGAAAACAATGAAAGCATCAGTGTTGAAATCAATTGTTCCTGGCACCTTGGCTCTTCTCCTTGCGCTGCCCTTCGCCCACGCTCAAGAAACCGCAAGCAAACCCAATGTGGTTATTTTGGCAACTGGCGGAACCATCGCAGGTGCCGGTGCGAGCGCTGCTAATAGCGCAACCTATACCGCCGCCAAAGTAGGTGTCGACCAACTGATCGCAGGCGTACCCGAGTTGAGCCAACTGGCCAATGTGCGTGGTGAGCAAGTGATGCAAATTGCATCCGAAAGCATCACCAACGAAAACCTGTTGCAACTCGCTCGTCGTGTCGCTGAATTGGCTGACAGCAAAGATGTCGATGGCATCGTTATTACCCACGGTACGGACACTCTGGAAGAAACGGCTTACTTCCTTGACCTTGTCGAGAAAACCGACAAGCCCATCATTGTTGTCGGCTCCATGCGTCCAGGCACCGCCATGTCAGCAGATGGCATGCTGAACCTGTACAACGCTGTTGCTGTAGCGGGTAGCAAAGACGCTCGCGGTAAAGGCGTGCTGGTCACCATGAACGACGAAATCCAGTCCGGCCGCGATGTCAGCAAAACCATGAACATCAAGACTGAAGCATTCAAAAGCCCGTGGGGGGCTTTGGGTATGGTCGTCGAAGGCAAATCCTATTGGTTCCGCTTGCCTTCAAAGCGTCACACCATGAACTCTGAGTTCGACATCAAAAACATCAAATCTCTGCCGAATGTGGGCATTGCCTATTCGTATGGCAACGTAGATGACAGTGCTTATAAAGCCCTGGCAAAAGATGGCGCCAAAGCCATCATCCACGTTGGTACGGGGAATGGTTCGGTGTCTTCACGTGTAGTGCCGACCCTGCAAGCCCTGCGTAAAGATGGCGTGCAGATCATTCGCTCTTCGCACGTCAATAACGGCGGGTTCGTGCTACGCAACGCCGAACAACCAGATGACAAAAATGACTGGGTGGTGGCTCATGACCTCAACCCTCAAAAAGCCCGCATTCTGGCAATGGTCGCACTGACTCAAACCCAGGACAGCAAAGAACTGCAACGCATATTCTGGGAATATTGATACACCCACGCCGAGCGCTGCCCAGCGCTCGGTTTATCGACTGCTTGTTCACCCGAACGAGCAGTTTTCACATTTGTTTCTAAAAACCTGTGCACTAAAACAAAAAAACACAGTCCCATCCGCAGCCTGAGTGGTTCAAACAGTTGCCAAATGAAGCGCAGTTAAATACTGTATGCCCATACAGCAACCAAGGATCGCATCATGGCTAAAAAACCGGCGAAAGCACCAGCCCTCCCAAGCCCCTATGAAATGTTCGGAGCGCGCATACAAAAAATTATCAGCTCACCGAAAGCCCAGAAAGACAAAATGGCCGTGCTTGAACGGCAAGAGGGGGATAACCCCGAGTTCTGGGAACGCCTGTTAGAGGAAATTTCTGAAAACGATAACGTCACGATCGCTCACCGCGATGATGGCGGGGTCAATGTTTTCTGGACCGTACCAGAGGAAGATTGAATCAATGAGGGTTTGTTTGCTGGCGTTAGTCAGCCTCTTTACCGTATTAAGTGCCCAGGCTGCGGCCCCAAAAACATTCAGTGAAGCCAAAAAAGCCGCCTGGAAACTCTACGCACCGCAGTCCACGGAGTTTTACTGTGGCTGCAAGTACACTGGCAACCGGGTCGACCTTAAAGCCTGTGGCTACGTCCCTCGCAAAAATGCCACCCGGGCAGCCCGTATCGAGTGGGAGCACATCGTTCCGGCCTGGCAAATTGGCCACCAACGTCAATGCTGGCAAAGCGGAGGTCGAAAAAACTGCACCCGCAACGACCCTATCTACAAAGTTGCGGAAGCGGACCTTCATAACCTGGTCCCCAGCATCGGCGAGGTTAACGGTGATCGCAACAATTTCAGTTTTGGCTGGCTGCCTGCACAGTCTGGCCAATATGGCTCGTGCCTGACGCAAGTCGACTTCAAGGCCAAAAAGGTCATGCCCCGACCGTCTATTCGCGGCATGATTGCGCGCACCTACTTTTACATGAGCAAACAATACAATTTGCGCTTGTCCAAGCAAGACCGCCAGCTTTACGAAGCCTGGAACAAGACTTACCCGGTCCAGGGATGGGAACGCCAACGCAACCAAACCGTGGCTTGCGTCATGGGCCGCGGTAACGAGTTCGTCGGCCCGGTCAACCTGAAAGCCTGTAGTTAAAGCCTCCATCAATCATTGTTGTGCATCAGTCTTGAGCCTCCAGGTAATCAAAGGCTCAAGACGCCCTTGCGATTGGGCTATGCCTCAGCCTGTCAGCAAAGCTTTCGACGCTCATTTATTGCCGAACCACTTATGCTCGGCTATTACTCAACGCATGATAAAACCCGCACGCTCCAACGAAAAACAAAGCGCAATTGATGAACTCGTCCATCGCATTAAAAGTGGGCTGTTTGCAGACGGCCATCCGCTGCCCGGAGAAGAGCAGCTGTCGCAGGAATTGCAGGTCAGTACCGGCACATTGCGAGAGGCGCTTGCCGAGCTGGAAAGGCGAAGGTACATCGCCATGCAAACCGAAGGTGGAGCGATCGTCACCTATGATGGCTTCACCCTTGACCAAAGCAATGGCTGGACTCAAGCACTGGCTGATACAGGTGCGCGGATTTACACCGAAGTGTTGCGACTGCAAGCCGTAGAACGCCCCGAACTGGCGTTGCAGTTCGGTATCAGCCACTTCGTAATCCTGGAGCGTCGGCGACGCCAGGAGGATGGTATCGCCATATCTCTGGAACGCTCACTCATGCCCGCCACAGGAGGCCTTGAGGGCTTGCCTCGTGTGGGCCTGATAGACAACTCATTGACTATTACGCTGGCAGCCTATGGCTTCGTCGCTGATCGAGGTGATCAGTGGATTGGCGCGCACCCGCTCAATGAACAAGATGCATTGTTACTTGAGCGCACATCGGGGACCGTCTTTATAAAAGCTTTACGCACGACCTTTGATCGCCAGAACCGTTTTATGGAGCAGGTCGAAAGCTGGCTGGACCCTCAGCACTTTCGGATGTATCAATCTTTCGGCGCCAGGAAGAAGATCAATAACTCCTGATTTTTCTCAATAAAATCATCAGCTTGAAAAACATCCAAAAACGCCTACTCACCTAGGTTCGACACCGGGTGCAACCTGCAACCCGACCAAAGACTGTAAGAAAAAATGTACAAACACGTAAGGAAAAACTGGAAAATGCCGGAAGTGCTGTTTTAACCTTATCTCTTTGGCTACCCACCGAGCAGCACCCGCGCCCGACTCCATCAACAGGATGTCGGGTTGACTGCGTGAATCCGGGCAGCATTTTCTCTGACTTGTGACGTTAATCTTGAAACTCATCATTATTGCTGTTTATGTTTTTTCCATTGCCTATGTCCATCTGCGAGGCAAAGTCCGCCATAAACTAGGACGTCAATTGAGTGACCATTCGACCTTCCTGGCACCCATCAACTGCTTTCTATACCTGTTTTCCAAGGTTCCCAGCCAGCCCTACTACAAACCCGCTGACTTCACCCAATTGCAGCTTTTGCAGGACCATTGGCTGGAAATCCGCGAAGAAGCGCGAAACTTGATGCAAGCGGGTGAAATAAAACGCTCTGATCAACCCAATGATGTCGGTTTTAACTCATTTTTCAAAAGCGGCTGGAAGCGGTTCTACCTGAAGTGGTACGGGGATAATCACCCTTCTGCGGTAGAGATGTGCCCGCGCACTATCGAACTGCTCAATAGCATCGGCACCATCAAAGCGGCCATGTTCGCCGAGCTGCCGCCCGGTTCAAAACTGGTGCGACATCGTGATCCCTATGCGGGTTCATTGCGCTATCACCTGGGCCTGGACACGCCCAATGATCCGGGCTGTTATATCAATGTTGATGGCCAGAACTACTCATGGCGTGACGGCGAAGCGGTTATCTTTGACGAAACCTTTATCCATTACGCAGAAAACACCACCGATAAAAACCGCATCATCCTGTTCTGTGATGTGGAAAGACCTATGCAATTTCGTTGGGCCGCCTCTTTCAACCAATGGTTTAGTCGCACGGTGATGGCCTCTGCCAGCTCACCTAATGATGCCAATGATAAAACCGGCAACCTGAACCGCGCCTTTACCAAACTGTATAAAATCCGCTTGCGCGGAAAAGAATTGAAAAAGCGCAATCGCACGCGCTACTACCTGGAAAAATGGGCCATTTTTGGCGCCCTGCTCGGATTGTTTTTACTGATCTAAGCCCATGCGTAGGCATGACATAGCGACTGAAGCGACTCAGTCGCTACTGATCGCCAGAGGCGGCAAAGTCCCCGGCAATCAAACAGCCGCAACCCCGCATCACTCCTCCAGCACTAAACCACCCGGCGGCAACGGCAGAGCCGTTTTGTACCTGACTTGTTTAAGGGCAAAGCTGGAGCGAATGTTGGCAACGCCCGGCACCTTGGTCAAAAAATCCATCATAAAACGCTCTAGCGCCTGAATGCTCGGCACCAGTACGCGGATCAGGTAATCCGGGTCACCCGCCATCAAGTAGCACTCCATAACTTCAGGACGGTCTGAAATGGCCGCCTCAAACTTGTGCAGGGCCTCTTCTACCTGCTTCTCAAGGCTGACGTGAATAAACACATTGACGTGAAGGCCCAGCATATCCGCGTCCAGCAACGTCACCTGCTCACGAATCAAACCGTGCTCTTCCATCGCTTTGACCCGGTTAAAACAAGGTGTCGGTGATAGATTGACCGAGCGGGCCAAGTCCGAATTGGTGATGCGTGCATTCTGTTGAAGGCTGTTGAGAATCCCGATATCCGTGCGATCCAGCTTACGCATGAGAGAAAACCACCTGTTTTTTATGTTTATGCAGAATTCTTATCTTTAAACCCTTCAAAGCACAACGAACTACAGAAAAATATTCTTCGCCGTCAGGAATATGATGGTTGTAGGACAGTTTTGACAAACAAACGTCAGACAGATCCTGAACAGGACTTTAGCTCCCGCGCCCTAATAAACACGACAAGATCGAGCGTAGAGAAAGCCATGAATGAATATGCACCGCTGCGCCTGCACGTTCCTGAACCGTCTGGCCGTCCAGGCTGCAAGACTGATTTCAGCTACCTTCGCCTGACCGATGCAGGTCAAGTGCGCAAACCCCCCATCGACGTAGAACCCGCCGATACTGCCGATCTCGCCAAAGGCCTGATTCGCGTGCTTGACGATCAAGGCCAGGCACTTGGCCCGTGGGCTGAAGGTGTCTCGTGCGAAGTGATGCGCGCCGGCATGCGTGCCATGCTCAAAACACGCATCTTCGACACCCGTATGGTCGTCGCCCAGCGCCAGAAAAAAATGTCTTTCTATATGCAAAGCTTGGGTGAAGAAGCCATTGGCACTGCTCAAGCGCTGGCTTTGAACATCGACGACATGTGTTTCCCGACCTATCGCCAACAAAGCATCCTGATGGCCCGTGACGTGCCGCTGGTGGACCTGATCTGCCAGTTGCTGTCCAACGAGCGCGATCCGCTCAAGGGGCGTCAATTGCCGATCATGTATTCGGTGCGCGATTACGGCTTTTTCAGTATTTCCGGCAATTTAGCCACTCAATTCGTTCAAGCGGTCGGCTGGGGCATGGCGTCAGCCATTAAAGGTGACACTAAAATCGCTTCAGCCTGGATAGGCGACGGCGCAACCGCTGAGTCCGATTTCCATACAGCCCTCACCTTTGCCCATGTGTACCGCGCTCCGGTCATTCTGAACGTGGTCAATAACCAATGGGCCATTTCGACCTTCCAGGCCATCGCCGGTGGCGAGTCGACGACCTTTGCCGGACGCGGCGTCGGCTGTGGCATTGCCTCGCTAAGGGTTGACGGCAATGACTTTATCGCTGTCTATGCCGCCTCCGTGTGGGCTGCAGAGCGTGCGCGCCGCAACCTCGGCCCCACACTCATTGAGTGGGTCACTTACCGCGCAGGCCCCCACTCAACGTCTGACGACCCGTCCAAGTACCGTCCAGCCGATGACTGGAGCCACTTCCCGCTGGGCGATCCTATTCTGCGGTTGAAACAGCATCTGATTGCCGTAGGCCACTGGTCCGAAGAGGAGCATGCCGCAGTCAGCGCCGAACTTGAGGCTGAAATCATCGGTGCTCAAAAAGAAGCTGAGCGTTTTGGCACGTTGGCAGGCGGGCAGATGCCAAGCGCGGCGACCATTTTTGAGGACGTCTACAAAGACATGCCCGAGCACTTGCGCCGGCAACGTCAGGAATTGGGGTTATAACCAGATGAACGACAATAATAAAATTCAAATGGAGAACGCCGTGAGCACCAGCACCATGACGATGATCCAGGCCCTGCGCTCGGCTATGGATGTGATGCTTGAGCGCGATGACAACGTGGTGGTGTTTGGTCAGGATGTGGGCTATTTCGGTGGCGTGTTCCGCTGTACCGAAGGCCTGCAAGCCAAATACGGCAGTTCACGGGTGTTTGACGCCCCCATCTCCGAAAGCGGCATCGTCGGTGCGGCCGTTGGCATGGGGGCATATGGCCTGAGACCTGTCGCCGAAATCCAGTTTGCCGATTACTTCTACCCGGCTTCCGACCAGATCGTTTCTGAAGCCGCACGCCTGCGCTATCGCTCGGCAGGCGAATTTATTGCACCGATGACCCTGCGCATGCCCTGCGGCGGCGGCATCTACGGTGGCCAAACCCATAGCCAAAGTCCTGAAGCGATGTTTACTCAGGTCTGCGGTTTGCGCACCGTGATGCCATCCAACCCGTATGACGCCAAAGGGCTGCTGATTGCTGCCATTGAAAATGATGATCCGGTGATCTTCCTTGAACCAAAACGCCTGTACAACGGCCCGTTTGATGGTCATCACGAACGCCCTGTGACGCCGTGGGCCAAACATCCTGCCAGTGCCGTACCCGATGGCTACTACACCGTCCCGCTGGATTGCGCCGCCATTGTGCGACCGGGCACTGAAGTTACCATTCTGACCTACGGTACTACCGTGTATGTGGCTCAGGTCGCGGCTGAAGAAACCGGGATCGACGCTGAAGTCATTGACCTGCGCAGCCTGTGGCCACTTGATCTGGATGCGATTGTCACCTCCGTCAAAAAAACCCGCCGTTGCGTCGTTGTGCACGAAGCGACCCGCACCTGCGGTTTTGGCGCCGAGCTGATCGCACTGGTTCAGGAGCACTGTTTCCACTACCTGGAAGCGCCGATTGAGCGAGTGACCGGCTGGGACACGCCCTATCCACATGCTCAAGAGTGGGCCTACTTCCCTGGCCCGGCGCGGGTTGGTGCGGCTTTGCAACGGGTTATGGAGGTTTAAATGGGTACGCACGTCATCAAAATGCCGGACATCGGTGAAGGCATTGCTCAGGTTGAATTAGTGGAATGGTTTGTCAAAGTCGGCGATATGGTCAGCGAGGATCAGGTGGTTGCCGATGTAATGACCGATAAGGCGACCGTGGACATCCCCTCCCCCGTGGCGGGAAAAGTGCTGGCTTTGGGTGGGCAGCCCGGCGAAGTCATGGCGGTCGGCAGCGAGCTGATTCGGATTGAAGTTGAAGGCGCTGGCAACCTGCGTGAAAGTGCTCAGCCACCCGCAGAACCTGTCGCTACACCCGCTAAAGCGGCCCCTCAAGCTCGTATCGAAGTGGCGGCGGTCTCGACTTCAGCAATCAAGCCTGCACCTGCCCAACGTCCAGCGCCTGTAGCCCGTGAAGCCAACGAACGCCCGCTGGCTTCTCCGGCGGTAAGGAAGCGCGCATGGGATGCCGGTATCGAGCTGCGTTTTGTTGTAGGCAGCGGCCCGGCCGGGCGAGTGCTGCATGATGACCTTGAGCTGTATCTGGCTCAGGACAGCCGTTCAGCGTCAGCACCCACCAGCGGATACGCCAAACGTACCGACGAGGAACAAATCCCGGTTATCGGACTGCGGCGTAAAATCGCTCAACGCATGCAGGATGCCAAACGGCGCGCTGCACACTTTAGCTATGTCGAAGAAGTTGACGTGACCGCACTTGAAGAGTTGCGCGCACAACTCAATCACAAATGGGGCGATAGCCGGGGCAAGTTGACCCTCTTGCCGTTTTTAGTTCGGGCAATGGTCGTGGCCTTGCGCGACTTCCCACAAATCAACGTGCGCTACGACGACGAAGCGCAATTAATCACCCGCTTTGGTGCGGCCCATATAGGCGTTGCAGCGCAAAGCGATAACGGTTTGATGGTGCCAGTAGTTCGCCATGCAGAAACCCTGAGCTTATGGGCAGCGGCCGATGAAATCACCCGCCTGGCTAGCGCCGTGCGCACCGGCAAAGCCACGCGAGAGGAGCTGACAGGTTCCACAATCACCCTGACCAGCCTGGGTGCACTGGGCGGCATTGTCAGCACCCCAGTGGTCAATTTGCCGGAAGTCGCCATCGTGGGTGTCAACCGTATCGTTGAGCGGCCAATGGTGGTTAAAGGCCAGATCGTGATTCGAAAAATGATGAACCTCTCCAGCTCTTTCGACCATCGTGTGGTAGACGGTATGGACGCGGCGCAATTTATCCAGGCCATGCGTGGCTTGCTCGAACAACCTGCCACTTTGTTTTTGGAGTAACCATGCAGCCCACTCAACACACCACGCTGCTGATTATCGGCGGCGGCCCCGGCGGTTATGTGGCTGCCATTCGTGCAGGGCAACTGGGCATCCCGACGGTCTTGATAGAAGGCCAGTCCCTGGGCGGCACGTGCCTCAATGTCGGCTGCATCCCTTCCAAGGCGTTGATTCACGTCGCTGAACAGTTTTACACCACGCATCGCTACAGCACAGGCACTTCGCCACTGGGTATCAAGGCACAGCCTCCGACCCTCGATATTGGCCAGAGCGTGCAATGGAAGAACAGCCTTGTGGATCGACTCACTACAGGCGTTGGCGCACTGCTGAAAAAGCATGGGGTCAAGGTTATTCAGGGCTGGGCTACCATTCTTGATGGCAAAGCCGTGGAAGTCGAAGGTCAGCGCATCGAGTGCGAGCACTTGCTGTTGGCCACGGGCTCACACTCTGTCGAACTGCCGGTCCTGCCCGTGGGCGGCGCAATCATTTCATCTACCGAGGCCTTACAGCCCACTGCGATTCCAAAGCGTCTGACGGTTGTGGGCGCAGGCTATATCGGTTTGGAGCTGGGTATCGCTTACCGCAAACTGGGTGCAGAAGTCACGGTGGTTGAAGCGCGTGACCGTATCTTGCCGACTTACGATAAAGAACTGACGCTACCCGTGGCTCAATCCCTTAAATCATTGGGCATAACACTGTATCTGGAGCACAGCGTAGAGGGGTTTGAGGCCAGCACCCATACCTTGTCGATGCGCAACCGCATGGGTGAGAGCCAAACGCTGGAAACGGATCAGGTATTGGTGGCTGTTGGCCGGCGCCCGCGGACCCAAGGTTTCAACCTCGACACCTTGGCGCTGGACATGAACGGCCCTGCGATTCGTATCGATGGCCGTTGCCAGACCAGCATGCGCAATGTGTGGGCCATTGGCGACCTGACCGGGGAGCCGATGCTGGCACACCGAGCCATGGCCCAAGGCGAAATGGTTGCCGAAATCATTGCGGGCAAACACCGCGAGTTCAACCCGGCCGCCATTGCAGCCGTGTGCTTTACCGATCCTGAAATCGTTGTAGTTGGCAAAACGCCGGTCGATGCCGAGGCGGCGGGGCTGGACTTTATTAGCGCCAGCTTCCCGTTCGCGGCCAATGGCCGGGCAATGACCCTGGAATCCAAAAGCGGATTCGTCAGGGTGGTGGCACGGCGAGACAATCACCTGATTGTGGGGTGGCAGGCTGTCGGCGCTGGAGTTTCCGAGCTGGCAGCCGCGTTTGCTCAATCATTGGAAATGGGTGCGTGCCTGGAAGATATCGCGGGCACCATTCATGCTCACCCTACCCTGGGCGAAGCCCTGCAAGAGGCCGCGTTGCTGGCTCTGGGGCATGCACTGCATCTATAAGATGCATGCCTCCATCCTGTGAGGGTCAAAAATGCCGGCTCTCACAGGGTTTATGACCTGTACCCACAAGCAACACTGGGCGTGATGGCCCAAGACCAGTAGAATCGCGCTCTTTTTTCCAGGGCGCTCGTCATGACCTCTCCCAACACTCCAAAAGAAGCCGAGTCCCAGACCAATGAATTGGTCTTTGGCCTTGAAGACCGCCCCAAGCCGTGGATCGCGTTTCTTGCCGCGTTGCAGCATCTACTGGCGATTATTGTGCCTATCGTCACACCCGGCCTGCTGATCTGTCAGGCACTGGGGGTCTCGTCGCGCGACACCAATATGATTGTGTCGATGTCGCTGGTGATCTCCGGCATTGCCACCTTTGTTCAGTGCAAACGCTTTGGCCCTTTTGGTGCAGGCTTGCTGATTGTGCAAGGCACCAGCTTTAACTTTGTCGGCCCCCTGATTGCAGGTGGCGCATTGATGGTGAAACAGGGCACACCGGTTGAGGCCGTGATGGCCGCCATTTTTGGCGTCGTGATTGCCGGTTCGTTTATCGAAATGGGCATTTCGCGGGTCTTGCCTTTTGTAAAACGCATGATCACCCCCCTCGTCACCGGAATCGTGGTGCTGATGATCGGCCTGACCTTGATTAAGGTCGGCTTGATCAGCATGGGCGGCGGCTTTACCGCTATGGGTAACGGCACCTTTGCCAATGGCGAAAACCTGATGCTGTCAGGTGTGGTATTGGCGATTATCGTCATCCTCAACCGAATCCCCCTGGTGTGGATGCGCAGTTGCGCCATCGTTATCGCGCTGGCTGTGGGCTACGCATTGGCCGGTTATCTGGGCCGACTGGACTTCACTGGCATGCACCAAGCCGAATGGTTCCAAGTGCCGGTTCCACTGCATTTTGGCCTGGGTTTCTCTTGGGCATTGTTTATTCCGATGCTGGTGATTTACCTGGTGACTTCTCTGGAAGCCATTGGCGATGTCACAGCGACCAGCAAAGTGTCGCGTCAACCTGTAGAAGGCCCGCTTTGGATGCAGCGCATCAAGGGCGGCGTGCTGGTTAACGGTGCCAACTCGCTGCTGGCAGGCATTTTCAACACGTTCCCAAGCTCGGTCTTTGCCCAGAACAACGGCGTTATCCAGCTCACCGGCATTGCCAGCCGCTATGTCGGCATCTGGATCGCTGGCATGCTGGTATTGCTGGGGTTGTTCCCAAGCGTGGCGGGTGCGATTCAAGCCGTACCTGAACCCGTGCTGGGCGGTGCAGCGATGGTGATGTTTGGCGCGGTTGCCGCTTCGGGGATCAATATTCTGGCCAGCACCACACTTGATCGTCGCGCACTGCTGATTATTGCAGTGTCACTGGCGTTGGGTCTGGGTGTGTCCCAAGTGCCCGAGTTCCTTGCCCACATGCCGGCAGCGCTGCGCAACGTATTGGAATCTGGCGTCGCAACGGGTGGTATTTGCGCCTTGCTACTGAATTGGTTCTTGCCGGAAGCCAAAAAAATCTGATCTCGCCTAAAGAGCTGTTAACCACTCGGTTAGCAGCCTGACGTGATGCGCTGTTTGGCAGAGTAAACAACCAAAATCAGCGCGAGACTTTCCCTATTTCGCTCTTTGGATTACGATTTTTGTAACCCTGAAGCCTACGTGGGCTACGAATATGAGCACTTACGGTGAACGGCTGAAACACGAGCGTTTGCGCCTCAAACTGACGCAGGCGCAGATGGCCGATGCAGGTGGCGTTAAACGTCAGGCACAAGGCTGTTATGAGCGCGATGTGAGCTTGCCGCGCGCCCCTTATCTGGCGGCCATTACATTGCTGGGCGTTGATGTGCTGTTCATCATCACCGGGCGCCCCACCTTGCAAGTAGGTGCTCCTATACAAAAGCCCAACAATAAAAGTTTGCCTTCAGGCTGCTAATGCCTTGCCTATTGTCTAAGGAGATCAGTGTGACCGAACCCGGCCCCCACCATCAAAAAGCCCTAGATCGCTTTCTCAGCGAACATCCGGATGTGGCTCAATCACTGGAAACATTGAACCCATTGGCCGCCCGCGCCATAGGCCAGTCGATGAAAGAGTATCGCCAGGAGCGCTTGAACGAAGCCTTTGAAGCCGAAGCTGAACGTTTGGGATTATTTGCCTGGGAACTGACCTTGCAATTGACCTGTGCCACCCCCCAGGAATTTGAAGAACAGCGTCTGGAGGTTCACCGCGAAGTGGCGCAAATGGCAGGGATGGCATGGGATGAATATTGCGAGATGCATGGTCTCGTGAATTGAAAGCCAACCCGGTAAACAGGCGTTCTACGAAGAGGTCAGGCGATCTGGCCGCCAGATGCTGGTACAGACCTTCTCCAGCAATGCCTGGTTATGGCTAAACACAATCATCCCCAGCTCTCGACGCTTGACCTCTTCCAACAACACTTGCCAGACCTGCGCCTGAATATGGGCATCCAGCTGTGCAGTCACCTCGTCGGCAATCAAGTAACGGGTGCGGGGGTCCAATGCTCTGAGCAAAGCAATACGGGCCAATTCCCCACCCGACAACTCGTCAGGTCGACGCGCCAACCAAGCCGGATTCACTGCCAGACGCGCTAACCACCCAGCATCCGGTGACCAAGCATCGCGCAGGCTTTCACCCGTAGTGCGATAAGGATTGAAGGTTTGCTCGGGGTGTTGCGGCACCAACTGAATGGGGCAATAGCCGGTTTGGGACAAGGGCTGCCCGCCCACTGTAACGCTGCCCGAAACTGCGGTTTGCCATTGCGCCAGCACTCTGCCCAAGGTGGTTTTGCCGTAGCCACTGGGCGCTGATATGCCATGAAGATCACCAGGATTGACCGCGAAGGACACTGAATCCCACAGTCGCCGGCCACCTTGCACAATGGTCAACTGGCGAACTTCAAGCATAGGAAAGACTCCCGTTAGCAAGGAATTGCTGTTCGGGTAACGCGGCCCACAGTGATTGCACCCATGGACTTGCAGCATGTTCACGCAACGCTTGTGGCGTCAGGGTTTCGTGCAGTACGCCACCGTGCAGCACCGCGATTTTGTCAGCAAAGCGCGCCGCCAGCGCCAAGTCATGGGTCACCCACAAAATCCCACGTCCCTGCTGACAAAAACCCTTCAAATGCATCAGTAATTGGCAGGCATGTTCGTCGTCCAGCCACGAGGTGATTTCATCAGCCAGAATATATTGGGCGTGGGTCAGGGCTGCGCAACTGGCCAGAACCCGTTTGGCCATACCGCCCGACAGTTTGCGCGGGAATTCTTCGACTAATTCAGGCTTGAGGTTGTAATGCTGAAGTTGTTCTGCCACCTCGCCCAGGCCCAGTTTGACGCCGCTTAATTGTGCCGCTCGCAGCAACTGCGGCCCCACCTTGATCAGCGGGTTCAAGGCGCTGACACCCTGCGGAACATAGCAAAGCGTTTTACCGCGCTGATCGACCTTCAGAGATTCTCCGAGCACCTGACCATCCAGCAGAATATCGCCGCGACAGCGCATGTTGCCGGGCAATAAACCCAATGTGCTTTGCAGCAACAGACTTTTGCCTTCGCCACTGGAACCTACCAGCGCAACCAGCTCGCCGGGCCTTACTTCAAATGAAATACGGCTCAACAAAGGGTGCCAGGTTTTATGACCGAGCCAATGATACTGGGCAATATCAATCGCGAAATCGGCAAATTTCAGCATCAGGTAATCCTTATCCAGAGTTGCTGCAAAGCGCGTGCAAACTGGTCAAACACCAGAACCAAACTGACCAGAATCAAACCCGGAAAAAAGGCCAGCCACCACGCACCGCTGCTTAAGTGCTTCAAGGCATCCGCCAGTAATAACCCTAGTGACGGGTCATGTGGCGCCAGACCGAACCCCAAGAAACTCAGTGCTGCAGAATGCAGAACCGCGTGGGGAAACATCAGCAAGGTGCCGATGATCCACTGCGGCATCAGCAAAGGCAGCAAATGATGGCGCCAGCGATAGAGGTTGCTGTTGCCCAATCGATGCGAAAGCATCACATAGTCTGTCTCACGAATGCGCAGGATCTCGGCGCGCAAGATCAACGCCAAACGCGGCCAGTGGGTCAGCGCCACGGCCACGATAACCCCCTGTTTGCCGCCACCCAACGTGAAGCAAATCAATACCAGCAACAACAGATGCGGCAAAGCCAGCATGCTGTCGATCACCCCGCGCACCAGATAATCCAGGGTTTTATTCAGTGAGCATAAACTAGCGGCGAACATCGCCAAAAAACCGCTGCTAAACGCCGCTGTCAGGCCGATTTGCAAACTGGTTGTCATGCCCTGAAAACATCGAAGCCACAAATCGCGCCCCAAGCTGTCAGTGCCGAACCAATCTTCGGCCGAGGGCGGTTGACGACGCGCCAGTAAATCCATTGGCACGTCCATGCCGGAGATGGACACGCCATAAGCGATCAACAACAGCAACATGAACAACGAAACACACAGCCTGAGTAACGCCTGATTTGGATTGTAGGTCATGACTGCCGCGCCGCCCCTCGGTTGAGGTGCAGTAACAGCGCATTGGCGATGCTATTACTGGTAAACACCAGTACGGCACAGAACATCACAATCCCCATTAGCAATGGAATATCACCGCGTAAACCCGCATCAATGGTTGCTTGCCCGAGACCAGGGTAGGCGAACACTTTTTCGGCCAGCAGTGAACCGCCAATCAGCTCCCCTACGGATGCAAATTGCAAGCACACAGCAGGTGTGACGGCATGCCGAACAATATGGAAGTTGACCATTGGCCAACCTTTGTCACCTTGCGCATAGGCGTAGCGAATAAATTCACTGTTCATCACTTCGGCCACCCGAGAGCGGGTATGCAGAGCGATGTTCCCTACCCCCAAAACGCCGAGTGCCAACAGCGGAAGGATCAAGTGCCTGAGCTTGTCACCCCACGTTGCTGTTTCAGCGGTGCTGCCTGGGGTCCAGGCACAGCAGATGGGTGCCCAATTAAGGGTCACGGCAAACAAAGACAGCAACAACAGGCCAATCCAGAACGTCGGCAAGGACGCCATCACATAAGACAGGGTAGAAATCAGCCGATCCGGCCAGCGATTCAAATAGCGCCCAGCCGTCAACCCAAGGGCCAGCCCGACAATCCCGGAAAAGAGCCACGCACCCGCCAACAACGCAAATGACGTGGCAAAACGCTCGCCAATGACCTGAGAGACAGGGGCGTTGTAGAGCATCGAATAGCCAAAATCGCCTTGTAACACCTGGCTAAACCAATGCAGGAACCGCTCCCACAACGGCAGATCCAGCCCCCAGCGCGCCGCAATCAAAGGGTATTGTTCAGGCGGCACGTGCAACAAATCATTGCCTATATAGGCACGAACAGGGTCGACAGGAGAAAAACTGAGCAACGTAAAGGTGCCTGCCGCCGTTACCAGCAACAGGCCCATCAATCGCACGACAAAGAGCGCTACACCGCGAATCACTGACAGGTCCATTTCCAGCCATCAAGGCTATTGAGCAACGACCATGAGCCGTGAATTTCCGGAGCGCCTTTACCCAGATCTATGCACTCATCGGTCAGATACGTGTGCTGCACGTTGAGTAACCAGGCCCACGCAGCGTCACCTTTGACCCCGGCACCCGTTTTACCGTCCCACTCCACCTGTTGCCAGAACGGCACGGCCTGCTGCCAGGTCGGCGCATCCAGTGCTTGCTGTAAATGCTGGTCGACCACCGGGTTCTGGTAATAGCCGGGGTTGTAATACTCAACGCCCGCCGCCTTGCTGCTGTAGTGATGATAAAGCTCCATCGGGTCGAGGCTGCCCCAACCGAACAAGGTCGGATTGGCGTGCATATTGCGCTCTACGGTTTCCCAACTACCCGACTTCAAGTCGACATCGATACCGATGGGCTTGAGCATTGAACGCACGGCCTGAGCCAAATCACGGCGCGTCGCATCGCCACTGGCGTACCACAGGGTCACTTTTGCCGGCAGGCCGTTTTTCTCTCGTATACCGCTGGCCGTTTCAACCCAACCCGCCTCATCGAGAATCTGCTTGGCCTTGGCTATATCGCCATCTTTGAAGGCTGCCTGCGGGTTATCCCACGGCAACCCCTGCACCCCGGTGTAAGCGGGAATGGCATGACCTTCGAGAATCTGGTCTGCCAATAATTGACGATCAATGGCGTAGTTGATGGCCTTACGGATCGCCACATCTGCTGTTACATCGTTGCCAATGGGATAGCCATGCGCATCTTTTTTGCCCGCGGGAGTGGTCGGTAGCACAATGCCGCGATTTTCGACGCTGGGCCGCACCCACAGCTTCATGCCGGATGCAGGGGTTACCGCCAATGACGGTGCGATACGCACGATGCCTAATTGCTTGCTTTGTGCCGCCGCAAACGAGCTGTCTTCATCGAGAAACACAAAGACCAACTTGTCGAAATCATTCTTTTGGCCTGCGTAATGCGGGTTGGCCTCGACAATCAGTTGTTGCCCCGGTTGATAGCTGACCAAACGGTAAGGCCCGGCACCAATGGGGTTTTGCGCATAGGTTTTGGCGTTGTACTTATCCGCAGACACGATACCCAGCGATCCGAGGACATTAACGAACGTGCTTTGCGGCGCTTTTAGCTGCATGCGCACCGTCAAGGGATCAACCGCCTCAGCCTTGAGGAAGTTACCCATATCCACTTTGCCGCCACTGGCCGCTGCGTTGTTGTAGGTATAAGCCACATCCTTGGACGTGAGTGGCGAGCCATCGGAGAATTTAAGGTCGGGTTTGAGCTTCAGCGTCCAGGTTTTTCCATCCTCACTGGTCTGGTACTCGCTGAGCAGAAAGCTGTTCCAGGACAAGTCCTCGTTTTGCTTGAGCAAAGGGCTGTGCAAGAGCAAGTAACTGCCATGACTCCACCCCAGCATTGGATCAAACCCTTCCGTTGGCTCATCACCAATGGCCAGTTTCAAGGTTCGTTCCTGAGCTGCGTAAGCAGGTGCCACCAGCACACTCAGCAAAGCAGCAGCCACTAAGGTATTGCGCATCCATGCTGGCTTGGACATCCATCCTCCTGAAATCAAACATGTTTACCGCACGGGTAAGGAACGACCACGGCCACTTGCTACCGCGCCCATCAGTAATAGCACTCTGGTTTCAAATATCCAGCAAGGATGTGATCTTTATGGACAAACCTCATACGTGCCGCATCATTCAGTAACAACCTAGGCCCGGAAAGTAGCGAAAACATCCGCTTCCCAGCCTCTCTGTCAGAGCACCTAAACAGGCTGTGCTATACCGATAGGAATGATTATTCCGTCACAGCTATTGGATTTAACTGACAGAGGTTCCTATGTTCAAAGGTTTAACGAATCACCTCAAAGAGAAGAACGTCCACTCGCTCAACGTCGTGCCGTCCAACAATATCGAACTGTTTGACTGCTATACCGGGTTAATTTTGGGCAATCTGTACCGTAACTTTCCACTGCCGATCACCCTGACGGCAGAAAACTTTATCGACTACAAAGGCGCGGGGGCTGGCAACCGGGCAACTGTTGAAAAAGAAGAAGATCTCTTTATGGGCACTTTGAAATGGCTGGCTGACGTGGGCTATATCCATTTCGACGGAATGTCAGGGGTTTCGTTTTTCGAGGTAGTGTTGACCAATCCCGGGCTGCTGATACTGCGAGCCTTCCCCGAAGGCACAGACACAGCCCAGACCATTGGCGAAAAACTGTCGCACTGCAGCAACAGCGAGAATGAGGCCGAGTTGCGGGAGTTGGTGACTGAGGCGTTGAACCTGGGCAGCCGAATGATCAGACCGATGACTCGGTCGGGGATTTGAGCCAGGTGCTCATAGCCCTATGAATAAGCCTCGACCACCCACCGGACCTTCGCCAAAGCCATTCGCAACGTCCCCATGTCCACAGAACCCAAGGCCAGTCGTATGGCATGTGGCACTTGGGCGGAGGTTGTGAACGGCTGCGCGGTCGAAACGGATACGTGCTCGCGCATCAAAGCAGAGACGACCTGATCGGCTCGGGCATCCTCCGACAAAGGTAACCAGACAAAGTAAGAAAACGGGTGGCGTACAATGGGCAGCCCTGCCAAAACTTCACCCGCAATGATTTGCCTGGCCTGAGCATCCTGACGCTTCTGTCGCTCCAGTTGGCGGACAGTGCCATCGTCCAGCCAGCCAGCGGCAATAGCGGTCATCACCCCCGGAGTATTCCAGGCCGTGACCCGAATCATTCGCTCCAACGCAGCAATCATGGAAGCCGGTGCTGCAACAAACCCAATGCGCAAGCCAGCGGCAACACTTTTGGAAAGGCCTGACACATACAGCGTCCTTTCTGGAGCCAGATCAGCCAACGGTGGAGGTGGGTTCTCGACAAGAAAGGCGTAGGCCGCATCTTCAATGATCTGCAAATCGTAAGTGCGTGCAAGGGTGACCATGCGCTGTCGCTGTTCAAGGCTCATTACCCACCCCAACGGATTGTGCAGCGTAGGCATGCAATAAATCGCGCGAACTGAGCGGCTTCGGCAAAGCTTTTCGAGCGCGTCGAGATCAGGCCCGTCATTAAGGACAGGTACTGCCAGCACCTCCAGATGCAGCGCAAGCGCCAACGCCTTGAAACCCGGATAAGTCAACGCATCAACCGCAATCACATCGCCGGGATTGAGCAGGGTCATGAGCGCTACGGTCAAACCATGTTGTGCGCCATTGACGATCAATACTTGCTCAGCTGGCACATGCAAGCCGCGTGATTCCAAATGGCGTGCGACTGACGCGCGCTCGTGTAGACGTCCGCCATGAGGTTGATAGCGCAATAGCGACTCAAGATCCCCCGATAATGCGAGCTGGCGCAATGCAGTGCGCAGCAGCTCTGCCTGACCAGGCACTGAGGGGTAGTTGTAATTGAGGTCATGCATGCCAGCCGTCACTGCGGGTTGATCAATGCCGTGACCGGGGGGCAATGAGGTCTCCCTGACGAACGTACCCCGACCGGCCTCACCACTAACCAGCCCCATGGCTTCGAGTTCGGCATAGACGCGACTGGCTGTCACCAGCGCCAAACCCTGCGAGGCTGCCAACTGCCGATGGGTGGGTAAGCGCGTGCCAGGGGGCAAGCGCCCGGTACGGATTTGCTCGGCAAAAGTATCAACCAGCGATTTATAACGGGAACGCGGCATTGTGACTGTATCCATGACAATTTTTTGATTGTCATCAATGATCCACCCTAGGATGCGCTGCATGCAATCTTGCAAATGGCCTTGGGTGTGAGACTCGATGCAACGTACCTGTGAACAGCTAAACCGAGCCCCTTCAAAAAATCTGAGCGGATGGTTCAACGGTTTTATTGGCGTCGTAATTTTTAGCGGATCGTTGCCCGCCACACGGGTTGCTGTACTGGAACTCGATCCCGTTTTCCTGACCGTGGCTCGGGCAACCATCGCAGGCACCTTGGCGCTCTGCTTGTTGGTTTTGCTGAAAAGCAAACGCCCTGAACGCAGTCAGCTTTATCCGTTACTGATAGTGGCCATGGGCGTTGTAGTGGGTTTTCCATTACTCACTGCGCTGGCGTTGCAGCATGTTACATCCGCACATTCGATTGTCTTCCTCGGCATGCTGCCACTGGCCACTGCGGTATTTGGTGTACTGCGCGGTGGTGAACACCCGCAACCGGCATTCTGGCTCTTCTCGGTGCTGGGTTGCACTTTAGTGGTGGCGTTTGCCCTGACTCAGGGGCTAACAGCGTCCCCAAAAGGCGACATTCTGATGCTGCTGGCAGTCATTGTCTGTGGTCTGGGGTATGCCGAAGGGGCAAAACTGGCGAGAGTCTTAGGCGGCTGGCAAGTCATCTCTTGGGCATTGGTGTTGTCGCTGCCCGTGATGGCACCGCTGACCTGGGTTTTAGCGCCCTCCTCCTTCGCCTCGATTGGCACACCCGCATGGCTTGGTCTTGGGTATGTGTCATTTTTCAGCATGTTTATCGGATTTATCTTTTGGTATCGGGGACTGGCCCAAGGAGGCATCGCCGCAGTCGGCCAACTCCAACTGTTGCAACCCTTCTTCGGGCTGGCATTGGCGGCGATCCTGCTGCACGAAACCGTCAGCATGGGCATGTTCAGCGTGACGGGAGGCGTGATTTTATGCGTGGTCGCGGCAAAGCGATTTGCGAAATGAACCGTCGGTGCGTGTGATTCGGCTGATCTGGACTGGGAGAGCGAGCAGTCCAAGGGTTTGGGGATTACCCATGAAGCTGGATAACAATTTCCTATACAATAAATCTTAGCTGTATAAGTTTATTGCTCGTTTCAAAATCACTGGACTCTGTTGATGAAGATAACTCGCCGGCTACTCCCCGTTCTGGGTGACCAGCTATCTTTCAACCTCGCCTCATTGCAGGGGCTGGACACTAAAAGCGATACGGTGCTCTTGGCCGAGGTGATGGAGGAAGCCAGCCATGTCCCTCACCATCCGCAAAAGATCACTCTGATTTTTAGCGCAATGCGCCATTTCGCAGAGGCTCTACGACAGCGTGGAGTTCAGGTGCAGTACGTGACGCTCGATGATCCAGAAAATACGGGATCGTTGCCGAGCGAGTTACGACGCTGGCAGGCAGTCATGCAACCAGATGAAATACACATCACGGAGTGCGGAGACTGGCGCCTTGAGCAGTCACTCAAGGATTGTGGTTTAGAAATCCAGTGGCATTGTGATAGTCGTTTTCTCTGCACACGCACAGAGTTCTCCAGCTGGGCGAAAGGCAAGAAGCAACTGCGCATGGAGTTCTTTTACCGTGAGATGCGTCGCAAGAGCACATTACTACTTAATGGTGACGGCAGCCCCGTAGGCGGCGCTTGGAACTTTGATGCGGAAAATCGCAAAGCCCTGCCCAAGAACCTCAAGCCCCCAGCACCCGCCCGATTTACGCCAGACGCGATAACCCAGGATGTTCTTGCCTTGGTTGCAAAGCATTTCACCCGCCACTATGGGGCTCTTGACACATTCGACTACCCGGTGACCCACGCCGACGCCAAAGCCCTGTGGGACTACTTCCTCGACTGGGGCCTTGCGGCGTTCGGTGACTACCAAGACGCTATGGCCAGCGAAGAGCCTTTTCTGTTTCATGCAAGAATCAGCGCCGCGCTCAATATTGGCCTATTGGATCTTCGTCAGCTTTGCAGCGATGTGGAGTCAGCCTACTGGTCTGGCAGCGTTGCACTGAACGCTGCCGAAGGCTTCATCCGTCAACTGATCGGATGGCGGGAATACGTCCGAGGCGTCTACTGGCTGAAGATGCCTGAATATGCCGACGGAAATGAGTTCAGCAACACGAGGTCGCTTCCAGAATTCTATTGGACAGGCCAAACGAAGATGAACTGCATGCGCCAAGCCATCAACCAAAGCCTTCAGCATGCCTACGCTCATCACATCCAACGGCTAATGGTTACCGGCAATTTTGCTTTGCTCGCGGGTATCGCGCCGAGTCAACTATGTGAGTGGTACCTGGCAATCTACATGGACGCGTTCGACTGGGTGGAGTTGCCCAACACGCTTGGTATGGTCATGCATGCAGACGGTGGCTATATGGGGTCTAAGCCTTACTGCGCGAGCGGCCAGTACATCAAGCGCATGTCCGACTATTGTCGAGGGTGCGCCTACAAAGTGAGCGAAAGCACCACAGATGACGCCTGCCCTTTCAATGCTCTTTATTGGCACTTCCTGATGCGTCACAGCGACCGCCTGCGCAGCAATCACCGTATGGGCATGCTGTACAAAAACCTCGACCGGATGCCTGAATCAAAGCAGCAGGCGCTTTGGCAACGAGGACAACAGTTGCTCGCAAAATTGGATCACGGTGAGTCATTTTGAAAAAGAGTGAACTCCCGGTCAAAACTTGCATGACCTGCGGCCTTCCGTTCACTTGGAGGAAGAAGTGGGCACGTTGCTGGGATGATGTGCGCTACTGCTCGGAGCGCTGCCGACGCAATAAGCTTGCTTAATGCTGGGCAAAAAAAAGGGCCTAGAGTATGCCAAGTGCCTGGGCCTAGCGCAGATGCACTGGATCGGGCCGCGGGACGGGCCGGCCCTACAACTCAGGGACGCCCCCCTGCCTATTGCGCAGTGCTGCACCCGGGCGTTGGATACAGCCAATATCCCGTGGTGAATTGCCCTGACCAGCCCCAGCGTTGGTGGCCTCTGGACAGCTGTCGCTGGCGGGCTTGGGATAACCCTGCGTACCCGTATCGGACTGCCGGGCAATCTCAGGGTCATTGACGGTTTACCGCCAATGCCGACCATGGGTTATGTACTGCATGCAAGCGCCGAGCTGCAGTCACCTGCCATCAAACTCCAGGCTGACTTGATCAAAACCGGGCTGCCAGAATGGGCGCAAGGGCTCGCGCCATAAAATAGCAGTTCAAGCCGGGATCGGTGTTGGGTAGGCAGCATCGCTAAAATGCGCGGCCAGATTGGCCAGGGTCAGGTCGGACATCGCTCGACGCGTATCCCAGGTGGCACTGGCCATATGCGGCGCCAACAACACATTATCCAGCTCCAGCAAGCCGGGATGGGGCCGCGGTTCATCCTCGAATACATCCAGCCCGGCCCCCAAAAGGCGCCCCTGGACCAATGCACTGGCAAGCGCGGCCTCGTCAACCACGCTACCGCGCCCCACATTGATCAGGATGCCTTCACTGCCCAGTGCGGCGAGCACCTTGGCATCAACCAGGTGCCGGGTCGACTCTCCACCGCCCACGGCAATCAGCAGAAAATCCACCGCGGCGGCCAGTTCGGTCAACGAGGCGTAGTACGGGTAATCAACAGCCAGCGGACGACGCCCGTGGTAGCTGATGCGCATGTCGAACGCCGCCGCGCGCCGGGCAATCGCCATGCCGATCCGCCCCAGGCCAACGATGCCCAGCCGCGCCCCGCTGACCTTGCGGGTAAAGCCGAACGGACCTTGCTGCCACTGCCCGCTACGCACGAACTGATCGGCTTTGGCAATGCGCCGGGCAGTGCCGAGCATCAAGGTAATGGCGAAATCGGCCACATCATCGGTGAGCACGTCCGGCGTGTGCGTCACCACAATGCCCCGGGCCCTGGCAGCCGCCACATCGATACCGTCGTAGCCGACGCCGAACACCACGATCACTTGCAGGTCGGGCAGCCGCCCGATCAAGTCGGCCCGCACCCGCGACTCGCCATTGGCAACCAGAGCGCGGATCCCCCGGGCCTTTGACGCATCCAGTTCGCTGCCGCTCTCACTGCATTCCAATACTTCATATCGGGCATGCAAACCCTCGCTGAGCATGTCCGGCAAACGCGCAACTTTAAGCACTGTGAACATTTTCGTGGCCCTCCAGGATGGCGTCACGCATGATTTGGCGCTTGCGTTGACCGCCCAGATACAGGCCCAGCATGCCACCGACAAGTAAGGCGACGGCAACCATCAACAAGGCGTAGTCATAGCTTTGAGTGGTGTCCTTTATCCAGCCCATGACCGGGGGCAACGCAAGCCCTGTGATATTGGCGATGGAGTTGATCAAGGCAATTGAAACAGCAGCTGCAGGCCCGGACAGGTATTCGGTGGTGGTGGCCCAGAATACCGGAGTCGCCGCCCAGTTCAGGCCAACAGCCACCACCAGCATCACGTAGGCCAGCCACTGATTGCCGGTAAACACCGCAAGGCCCAGAATGCCCCCGGCCAGCAACAGCGGCCCCCCCAGGTGCCAACCGCGCTCACCGGTGCGGTCGGAATGACGGCCATTGGCGTACATAAATACGCAGGCCAGGAAAAACGGCATTGCCGACAGCAGGCTGACCACAAACGAACCCTGACTGGATACCGACTGCACGATCAGCGGCAAAAACAGGGTGACCCCGATGGTGCCGAAAGCCTGGAGCAACCAGAACAGACTCAGCAGCCACACCTGGCGACTGCGAAACGCCACATGCCAGGCATCCTTGTGCGAGATGACGGTGCTCGCCTGTTCGGCCTCGATGGTGCGGCTGAGCCAGGCTTTTTGCGCGCTGTCAAGCCAGTTTGTAGACGCCGGGGAGTCAGGCATGTAGCGCAAGACCACAATACCCAGCGCCACTGCAGGAATGCCCTGGAGAAAGAACAACCAGCGCCAGCCGTTGATGCCCAGCAAACCGTCCAGATGCAGAAAGGCACCCGACATCGGCAACCCGATCACCGACGCCAGAGCCGCGCCGATGTAGAACCATGACATGGCCTTGGCCCGGTCACTGCGCGGGTACCACTGCGACAGGTAGTAGATGATGCCGGGGGTGAAACCGGCTTCGGCCGCGCCCAACAACAGGCGCATGACGTAGAGCTGGTTAGCGCTCTGGATCAGGCTCATGCCAGCAGCAATGATGCCCCAGGTGATCATGATTCGGGCAATCCAGCGCCGTGCACCGACCCGGGTGAGGATGATACTGCTGGGCACTTCGAACAGAATGTAGGTGAGGAAAAACAGACCCACGCCGATGCCATACATCCGCACGCTCAGCCCGAGGTCGGCGTTCATGGTTAGCGCCGCCACCGAAATGTTCGACTTATCAATGTAAGCCACCATGTACAACAGCATCAGGAAAGGAATCAGCTTCAGATTGAGCGTCTTCATGGTGCTGGCATGCAGACAACTGTCCAGCGATGGACTTGTCATAGGGAAAACCTCTTGTTGTATTTATTTTCGGAACCCGACTGCCGCCAGATCCTTTGGCTTTGTCGAGACCATAAACCAGTCTCGACAACAGTTCAATATATGGCTTTGCAACCCTATATATGGGATGAGGTCTTCTTCCAGTTCTACTTGCTGCCACAGCGCGGTCACAATCCCCTGTTAGCTTCCGGCTCAATAATATTTTGTTATATCCGATCAGGTGCCCGTATGAGCGACCAGAAAGACCAGGACACCCGACTGCTCGCCAGACCAGCCGCCGTCATTTCCTTGAGTCCCAAATCGCCTCGCTACAAGGCGACGACCCCACCGGCACGCGCGTCAAACCGTTAGACAAATCCCCGGCCAGCGCCATGACCGCCGCCCCGCAGTTCGGCCCCAGCGCCCTCACCCCGGACTGTTTTGCCGTGAACACCATGCCTCGCTCTACTGGCCTACCTGGATCCGCGATCCCGAACATCCGAACAATTAAAACTTGATTTGCCCAGCGTGCTGGTGCCCCAGACCCACGAGCACATTGGCGACAAACTGAGCAAAAAGAACATCGACTGGGCCTGGTACACCGGTGCCTGGCAAGCCACCTTGGACCAGTTCAAAGACTCGGGCACCCTTTCGAAGATTCCAAACTTCCAGTACCACCACCAGCCGTTCAACTACTTCGTCCAGCAAGGTCCGCAAAACCCGCTCGAGCGCAGCAAGCGCCTGCGTGACGACGGCCTGGGGGGCTGGTGGGAGCACGTGACGCCGCCCAAAGGCGACCGCTGGGGTCCGGGTACACGAATCCCGGCGCTGATGGTCTCCCCTTTCGCTCGCAAATGGAGGCCACACGGTGTATGACACTGCCTCGATCCTGCGCATGATCACCCGGATGCATCAGTTGGAAGTGCTTGATGGCTTCAAGGCGCATGACGATGCGACGAAAAACCGCGGACAAACGCCCATGGGCGACCTGACCAATGCATTGAAGCTCTGAGACTGGCCAACTCCCACAGGGAGCACAGCAGATGTGTAGGAGCCTGACTTGCCAGCAACGCAGGCGACGCGGCTTTACTGTTAAACCGCGCTCAAATCATCGCTGGCAAGCCAGCTCCCACAGGAGGAGTGAATCGCCTCGGGTTTCGTGACGTAAGGTGACCGCTATTGGCCGATAGCAGCCAGTCGCTAGGGACTACAATCGGCCAAGTAAGGAAATAAGGGGGGCTCTGACAAAATCATAACGGCTGTACTTTGAAAAAAAATCCTAGCTAAAAAGCCCCCCCAGATCACTAGGCATCCAATTCATAACAATCAACTCCCCCGTCACCTCAGCCTTCGCCGGCTCCTGATTCGTGGTCGTATACCAAATCTCCGTCGTTTCAAAATAAAACCCTTCAAACACCCGCCGAATATCCGGGTGGTCATTGATACTGACCATCACCCTCCCCTTACAGCGCCGCATAAAGTCAGCCATGCGCTCATAATTCTCAAACGAAAACTCCACGCCATACCCGGCCGTCTGCCAGCAAAGCGGGTCCATGTAGTGAAAAGTATGCGGCCGGTCATATCGCTCTGCGCAGTCAAGCCACGGCAGATTCTCGATGTAGGTGCCAGACAACCGCTGCCATGCCACAGAGAAGTTTTCTTCGATGCGCAGCAGGTTGATTGCCGGGGCTGTTGTTGCGGTGCCAAAGGTCTGTTCTGAGACTTTGCCGCAGGCGGGTTTGATGGGTTTTTCATCGCTCAGGGCTCGGTAGTGGGCTTGGTCGCTGGCGGCCAGCCATTGTTCCAGTGCGCGGCGCTTGCCCTGCTCCGCCAGGATGAGTGTGGCGTTGGCATTGGCCCTGTCTCACATCTATAACTTTGCCCGCGAATGAGGGCTGACCGACAAAGAAAACCCGGCTGCGGGCGTGCGCAAAAATAAGGAAAACCTGCGTGCTTTCTATGCAAGCGTTGAAATCTGGAGCGCCGTGTACAAACTGGCCTTGCCCGAATTTCGTGACGCTATGGACTTGGCCTACCTGACAGGCCAACGTCCAGCAGACCTGCTTTTTATGCGTGCTGTCGATGTGGTTGATGGTTTCCTGCAAGTCGACCAGGGCAAAACAGCCAAGAAGCTGCGCATCAGGCTGAGCCATGGCGAAAACCTGAATCAGTTAGGCGTTCTGATCGAGCACTTGCTGGAGCAGCGTCGACGCTGGAGTGTGCGCAACCCGTATCTGATCATCACTGAGCGAGGGATGAAGGTAACGGCAGCCATGTTGCGACTGCGCTTTGATGACGCGCGACGTCAAGCCGTTAAAGAGACGCTTGAGTGTCAGGACACGACACTGGCCGAAAGCGTGCGCCAGTTCCAGTTCCGGGATATCAGGCCAAAGGCGGCGAGCGAGATTGACGATCTGGGAGACGCCAGCCGGTTGCTGGAGCATACGGACAAGCAGATTTACACAGTCTGTTTATAGGCGGGTTAGGGAGATTGTGGAGCCGACCCGCTAATTGGCGTCTTTCGAACTAGAAAAAATCATTTAGTCGACATCTGCGGTTGCGGAAACGATCCCAAAAGATGCGGAAACGATTGTCTCTGCGCAGAGGTTTTTCTTAAACCCCAGAAACAACAAAGCCCGCCAAAAGGCGGGCTCTGTCGATGTAATATGGCGGGAAACCAGGGATTCGAACCCTGGGTACGCTATTAACGTACGCCGGTTTTCAAGACCGGTGCATTCAACCACTCTGCCAATTTCCCGGATGCTGCTGTTGTTGCGGGCGCCATAATACCTGAATGAAACACGTTGTCAAACTCTCTTGATCCCTTGTTTCAGAGCCTCTGCTATGATCTTTGCTACTTAACATTTCCAAACACAGGAGTTTCGCTATGCGCGAACAGGATTACGCGGTTAATAACAGCGTGCAGGCCGAGCAGCTAGAGGTTAGCCGTGTCCTGCGCAACACTTATGGTTTACTGGCTCTGACCCTCGCTTTCAGTGGTGTGATGGCTTATGTCTCTCAACAGATGAGGGTCGGCTATCCCAATATTTTCGTCGTTCTCATTGGCTTTTACGGGCTGTTCTTTTTGACCAACAAGCTGCGCAATTCGGCTTGGGGTCTTGTTTCTGCCTTTGCCTTGACCGGCTTCATGGGCTTTCTGCTAGGCCCGATTCTCAACCGCTATCTGGGCATGCAGGGTGGCGCTGAAGTCGTCAGCTCCGCTTTCGCCATGACCGCGCTGGTCTTTGGCGGTTTGTCTGCCTATGTGCTGATCACTCGCAAAGACATGGGCTTCCTGGGTGGTTTTATCACTGCGGGCTTCTTTGTGCTTCTGGGCGCCACGCTGGCAAGTTTCTTCTTCCAGATCAGCGGCCTGCAACTGGCTATCAGCGCCGGTTTCGTTCTGTTTTCTTCGGTCTGCATCCTGTTCCAGACCAGCGCCATCATCCATGGCGGCGAGCGCAACTACATCATGGCAACGATTAGCCTGTACGTGTCCATCTACAACCTGTTCATCAGCCTGCTGCAAATTTTTGGCATCATGAGCCGCGATGACTGAGTAACCCGCTAGATGAAAGCCCGCTTCGGCGGGCTTTTTGTTGTCTGTTGCAAGCATCTTTGGACTTGTGGCTTTATCATTGCCAAAGATTTGCTGACAGAGCCTTCCATGAAACTTGCCATTGCCCTTTATTCGGCAGCCCATGCGCCCTCTTCTCGCCGAGCCCTGCGCTTTGCAGAGGCAGCGTTGGCGGGTGGGCACGAGATTGTTCGGTTATTTTTTTATCAAGACGGCGTTCACAGCGCTTCTAACAATAGTGTGACGCCGCAGGATGAACTCGACCTCGCACACCAATGGGCTGCGTTCGTCAGCAGCAACCAGCTGGACGGCGTGGTGTGTATTGCGGCCGCTTTGCGCCGCGGAGTGCTGAATGAAGAAGAAGCAGCACGCTACCAACGCCGAGCTATTAATTTGCATGCACCCTGGGAGCTGTCCGGGCTCGGCCAGTTGCACGATGCTATTCAGACGGCTGATCGACTGATCTGTTTTGGAGGGCCTTGAGGTGTCTAAATCACTACTGGTAATCAGTCGTCAGGCACCCTGGTCTGGCCCTGGCGCTAAAGAGGCTTTGGACATTGTGCTGGCAGGCGGCGCGTTTGATTTGCCCATTGGCCTGATGTTTATGGATGACGGCGTGTTTCAGCTGCTTGCTGAGCAAAATGCCGCCGCCCTTCAGCAAAAAAATATAACGGCTAATCTGCAGGCCTTGTCGATGTTTGGCGTCGATGATCTTTTTGTGTGCAGCCACAGCCTGACTGAGCGCGGTCTCTCAGCCACTTCGTTTGTAGTCGACGATGCTCAGCTACTTTCGCCAGAAGAAACACGCACGCTTATTGACCGCTACGACCAAGTGATCACCCTCTAATGTCGACCCTACACGTTCTGAGCCACTCCCCCTTTTCTGATACGCGTCTGGCTAGCTGCTTACGCATTCTGGGCACTCGCGACGCGCTGTTACTGTGTGGTGATGCGGCCTATGGCCTGCAGCCAAACACCGCCGTGTGCAAACTGCTTCAAGAAAATGTTGCTTCGCAGAGGCTTTTTATCCTTGAAGAAGACCTTCTAGCGCGCCATCTGGAGTGCCCTCAGTGGGCAACCGCTGTCGATTATTCCGGCTTCGTCCAGCTGTCAATTCAGTACGACAAGGTCAACACATGGCTATGAATGTACTCAACGTCAACGACAAAACCATTGAGCTGGATAAAGACGGCTATCTGGTTGATCTCAACGACTGGTCTACCGAGGTTGCCCAAGCGCTGGCCGAGCAGGCAGGTATTGATTTGAGCCGCGAGCACTGGGAAATTCTTGAGCTATTACGTGAGTTCTATCAGCAATTTGAGCTGTCTCCGGCCACACGCCCGCTGATCAAATACACCGCTCTCAAACTGGGCGCTGAAAAAGGCAACAGCTTGCACCTCAATCGCCTGTTTAACGGCACTCCCGCCAAACTCGCCGCCAAGCTGGCGGGCCTGCCGAAGCCGACCAATTGCTTATGAATCCCCCCACTGCTATGACGCTTGAAACGCCACCCGAACACCCTTTCGCGCAATTTGTACGCATTTTGGGCAAAGGCAAACGCGGCGCCCGCAATTTGACCCGAGAAGAAGCTCGTCAGGCGATGGGCATGCTGCTGGATGAAAAAGCTGAAGACACACAGCTGGGTGCGTTTCTGATGCTATTGCGGCATAAAGAAGAAAGCCCGGAGGAATTGGCCGGCTTTACCGAAGCCGTTCGCGAGCGTCTAACTGCACCCTCCATCCAAGTCGACATTGATTGGCCCACCTATGCCGGTAAAAAACGTCATTTACCTTGGTATTTGTTAGCGGCTAAATGTTTGGCCCAAAATGGCGTGCGTATTGTGATGCATGGGGGTGGCGCTCATACCGCAGGTAGGCTGTACAGCGAGCAACTACTCAATGATCTGGCTATTCCGCTGTGCCGTAACTGGCAAAGCGTGCAAGAAACACTCAGCAAAGACCATTTGGCGTTTATCCCGTTACAGGACTGGGCACCGCAGTTGCAACGCATGATTGATCTGCGCAATACCCTGGGCCTTCGCTCCCCGATTCACTCATTGGCTCGCATCCTCAATCCTTTAAAGGCTCGCTGTGGCCTGCAAAGCATTTTCCATCCGGGCTATCAAAGCGTGCACCGTGAAGCCAGCGGCTTGCTGGGCGATACCAGCATCGTGGTCAAGGGCGACGGCGGCGAAATTGAAATAAACCCCGATACCAACAGCCATCTGTACGGCACCACGGCAGGTGTTAGCTGGGACGAAGAATGGCCTGCACTGTCCGCACAGCGCCATGTAAAACCCGCCTCGCTGGATCCCGCACATCTCAAGGCTGTATGGCGAGGCGATGTTGAAGACAGCTACCCTCAACTGGCCTTGCTTTCAACCATGGCGCTTGCCTTGCGCGGGCTGGGAACGCCCCGTGAACAGGCTTTCGTATTAGCCAAAAGCTACTGGGACAACCGCGATAAATCGATTTAACTGATAACTAGCGCCCATGTTTTGCGCTTTTTGTTCGAACTCAGCCCACTAAACTGAGTTCCAACGAAAAATGCTACGGAGTACCTTATGGGTTTGTTAATCGATGGGCGCTGGCACGATCAGTGGTACGAAAGCAGCAAAGACGGTGCCTTCCAGCGAGAGCAGGCGCAACGCCGCAACTGGGTAACGCCTGATGGCTCGCCAGGCCCAACCGGAGCTGGCGGCTTCGCGGCCCAAGGTGGCCGTTACCATCTGTATGTCTCACTTGCCTGTCCTTGGGCTCATCGCACACTGATTATCCGCCAACTCAAAGGGCTTGAGTCGTTGATAGACGTCTCGGTGGTTAGCTGGTTGATGCTGGAAAACGGCTGGACGTTCGACAAAACCTTTGGCTCGACCGCAGACCCACTGGACGACTTCAGTTTCCTGCACCAGCGCTACACCCGTGATACGCCTGATTATACAGGGCGTGTGACCGTACCCGTGCTTTGGGATACTCAGCAACAGTGCATTGTCAGCAACGAGTCGGCCGACATCATTCGCATGTTCAACAATGCATTTGACGAGTTGACTGGCAACACACTGGACCTGTATCCGTCATCGTTGAGGACTGAAATTGACTACTGGAATGAGCTTATTTACCCGACACTGAACAACGGCGTTTATCGCGCTGGATTTGCTACATCACAATCGGCTTACGAACTGGCTTTCGACGATGTGTTTCGCGAATTGGATCATGTGGAAACACACCTTCAAGACAATCGTTACCTGGCTGGCCAACATTTTACTGAGGCTGATGTACGACTGTTCACGACACTGATTCGTTTCGATGCGGTGTACTACAGCCACTTCAAATGCAATGAACGACGAATAGCCGATTACCCGAATCTATCCAACTGGCTACGCGAGCTTTACCAATGGCCTGGTGTCGCCGCGACAGTAGATTTGGGCCACATCAAAGGTCATTACTACGCCAGCCACCGCATGATCAATCCTACGGGCATCATTCCAAAAGGCCCGGCTCAAAACTTTACAGCACCGCACAATCGTAACCGACTGCCCGGTCAAGCTATTTATCTCAGATAGCACCGCACGCCCTACAAATCGGGGCATGCAGAGTATTAAGACTGGCCGCACACGCCTGCGGCCAGTAGCATCGGATGCACTGATTACGAGAGTCCCGTCCATGCTTATTCCTTACGACCAACTTGAACCTGACACACTCACTCGTCTGATTGAAGACTTCGTGAGTCGAGACGGGACTGATAATGGCGATGACACGCCCCATGAAACCCGCGTGCTACGCGTGCGCCACGCGCTCAGCAAAGGTCAGGCAGTGATTTTCTTTGACCTTGAAAGCCAGCAGTGCCAACTGGTGCCCAAACACACTGTGCCCAAAGAGTTCTTTGATTAGGGCTCGCTCGAAGGTTTGCTCAACTGTTTGGCCGCCAGCTCGGCTTTTATTCGATCGTAAATTTCCGATCGGTGCACACCGATATGCTTTGGCACCTCGATTGCCAGCCTGACCTGCTTACCGTTAGTAGAAATAATACGCACGGTCATGCCTTGCCCCAGTGAAATCATTCCGCCGATGGTGCTAGTCAGTATCCGCATGGCCTTCATCTCAAGAGGTGACAGGCCATCAAGACTGCACGCGGCAAAACAGTGCTTCAATCCCTACAGGGCAATTCATCCAACACCTACACCAATGTGAAATTTTTCCTACAAGAATTAAGGAATAGCCCTGCTTTAAACTCAGAAAACATCTCATCGACAGCTAAAAACAACTCTAGGAAGAGGTAAATCGCGGGCCCAACAAAATAATCGTTGCCCCTGCGACACACAGGCCGAGCCCTATCCAGTCAGAGCTTAATGGTCGAATACGTTCAACCACGGCGAGCCACGCGATGGACGTTACAATGTAAATCCCGCCATAGGCTGCATAGGCCCGCCCCGCATAAACCGCTTCTACCTTGGTCAATAGCACGGCAAAAATCGCCAGACTGAACATCGCCGGTACCAGCCACCAGACGCTCTTGCCCTGACGCAGCCACATCCAAAATCCGTAACAACCGGCAATTTCAAATACGGCCGCCAAAAAAAACCAAATGTAGTTAAGCATGTGCGGCATCTCCGAATGTGCAGCGCGCAACCCTACTCGCGCCCCACGCCCGGATCAATACTGAAATCTTTTTGGGCGACGTTAAATAAAGTTGAATTATCCAGCATCAACAACAGTCGGACTATATAAGCACTGCTCAACTCATGTTCTTCAAGCGGTGCTCTAAACGCGTGACCTTGGCGGAACACATCAACAAGGAAATAATCATGACCACAATCCTTCTCATCATCCTGATCCTACTGTTAATCGGTGGCCTGCCTGTGTTCCCACACTCAAAAAGCTGGGGATACGGGCCGTCAGGCATTATCGGTGTTGTATTGGTTGTACTGCTGGTCTTGCTGTTACTCGGCAAAATATAGCGCTGGCGGCTTAAACCTCCGCGCAATAAAAAAGAGGCCAAAAGGCCTCTTTTTTATTGCTTACCGCCTGACTGCTTACTTCGGATCCTCAACACCTGCCGTGTTATCCAGCAAGCTTTTAGTCGCTGTTTGCAGGAAAGATTCGAGCTTTTGCTTCAGCTCGGCCTCGTCCGGCGTATCAGCCACTACTTTAGCTTCAGGATTGGCCCCCAATGTGTACTTCCACACTTTACCGGGCATATCTTTTGGCTGAACCAGGATGTGGTCGTCACTGATGATCGCCACTGTCTGATCACTGCCCGAAGGCTTGATGATGCCTCGCCCTTTGTCACCTTCCGGCAAGGTGAGCAAATCGCGACCCCAGCACTGCTGACGGAACTCACCGCCCAGACGCCCCATGATGGTCGGCACAATATCGACCTGAGTGCCTACCGTGTCATTGCGCGCGCCAAACTTCTCTTGAATTCCCGGCCCGATCAGCAACAAGGGAACGTTAAAACGGCCCAAATCCATTTCAGAAATCTGCTGTTCGTTACCGAAACCATGATCGCCGACGACTACAAATAGTGTTTCCTTGAAGTAGGGCTCTTTACGCGCTTTTTCGAAGAACTGACCCAAGGCCCAATCGGAATAACGCATTGCGGTCAAATGCTCGTTCAACGAACCTCGATCGGTAACGGGCTCAACAGGCAGCGGTGTCGGCAACGCATACGGCGTGTGGTTAGACAAGGTTTGCAACAAGGCATAGAAAGGCCCCTTGCCTTCACGTTTTTTCAGTTCTTCCAGGCCACGGTTGAACATGTCCTGATCGGACACACCCCACGTGGGATCAGAGAACACAGGGTCCACAAAATCGTTACGACCCACAAACGTGGTCATACCCTGATTGCTAAAGAAGCCCGACTGGTTGTCCCATGCAAAATCGCCGTTGTAGACATAAACGTCATCAAACTGACGAGCACTGAGCAACTCCGGCAGACCGGACAGCTTGTGGCTGCCTTCCGGGGTTTGCATCAGGTATTCAAAACCCGGCAAGTTCGGGAAGCACGCCATGGTCGCAAACATGCCCTGATGGGTGTGCGTACCGTTGGAGAAGAAGCGTTCGAACAGCAGACCTTCTTTGGCTAACTGATCAAAGTAGGGCGTGATGTTACCCGGACGGCCTAAAGCGCCCACTGAATGGCCGGCGAAGCTTTCCATCAGGATCACGACAACGTTTTTGATGGGCAACGTTTTTTCTGCAGGCGGAGTGGTATCGCGGCGTACGGGTGCCGTATCCGGGTCAACCAGCTTATCGTTCTCGGTCAGCAACATATCGCGCACGGTCTGCTGCGCCACCGAATCTTCCAGCGTGGGCTTCCAGACATTGGTGCGGTCATCCGAGAAACGGCTCTTTGCCGCTGCAATCAATGACAGAGAACCATTGAGCCCCAACTGATTGTTGAAGTTGGAGTCTGTTGTGTAGGCATCACCCCAGCGCAGTGGAGGACCTTGGCGCAGCGTGCCTCGGGCAGCTACCACGCACACCAACAGGAGCACAACGAACACGGCAGTACGGCCATACCAGGGTGCTACGCTCGGCGCTTCACTCGATACACCCGATACACCCGATACAGCGCTTGGACGCGTCAGGCGGTCTGCACTGCGAAATGCAGCGTACAAAATGACCGTACCCACCGCCCATGCCAACAGATAGCGAACCACCGGGAAGCCGTACCAGAGCATGCTCATAACGGTTTTGGGGTCTTCCTTCACATACTGGAAAACCAGACCGTTAAGGCGCTGATGGAACTCCCGATAGAAATCCATCTCCATCAGGCCCAAAAACAACGCCAGACTGGAGGCGGCTGTCAGCCAGAAGCGCAGCACGCCTCGGTAAGCCATGGCTTTGACACTAAGGAGTGCCAGTACACACGGAATGCTGAGATAAACCACGATTCGCAAATCAAATCGCAAACCGTTTGCGAACGCCTCCAGAAAAGTAGAGGCCGGGGTATCGAGGATCATTTCTCGGTTATAAACCAGCAACGCCACCCGAAGCAGGGTGAACATCACCATCATGATCAAGGCACAGAGCAGCGTAAACGCCAGATGCGATTTGACGGTCGGTTGCAATACACGCGTAGTCGCATGCTGCTGTTTTGGGGCGTCCGGGATTGCCATGTCGTTTAAGGACCCATTGGTTCAGATTGAAGTGGCTTTTATTGTGCAGTGCCCTGCCCTTGTGATTTTTCTACGATTGGAGGCAATCGATAGATCACGTGGACTGGGCAAATGCTACATGAGCGTCAATGGTAATCCACTGAGGCATAGGCTCTTTATTACGCAAAATTTTCAAACAAGAGGCATTGCCCGCACCGTTTAAGGGAAGCAGAGTCACTCGAAAGCCGAAATTTTGCGCGGGAATTGTCTTAGACCTTCCGTGAAAATTTCGTACAGAGCACATCTTGAAACATAAGAAAACGCGGGGAAAGACTCTCGCAACAGACATAGCCGCCCCCCCCAAGCATCGTGCAGGCCTCTGGGGAGCAGGCTTGTCAGGACTAACCGTCTATTAATCGTTACTTGGCTTGTTAATGGCCTGCAGCACATATTGCGGTAGGGCGAACGCGCCGATATGGATCTCGGGGTTGTAGTAACGGGTCACGATGCCGCTGCCGGCGTAACGCTGACGCAGGGTCTCAAGTGGCAATTTGCGGTAGGACGTGTTGGTGGCCCCCCAAGCAAAGGTCATTGCACCACCAATGTAAGTCGGCACCGCCGCTTGATAGAAATGCCAGTCCGCGAAGAGACTGCGCATACGCCCGGCTGTGGTCTTCACTTCGTTCAGTTGCATGAACGGGGTGCCGTTTTGCGTGACCAGTACGCCGCCATCATTCAGGCAACGATGGCAAGCCTGGTAAAAGTTTTCGGAAAAAAGCACTTCACCGGGCCCGATCGGGTCAGTGGAGTCCGAAATGATGACGTCGAATTTTTCTTCGGTAGTGGCGACAAAACGCATGCCGTCATCAATCACCAGATTGAGGCGCGGATCGTCGTAGGCACCATTGGAGTGGTTAGGCAGAAACTCTTTACACATATCCACCACGGTGCCATCAATCTCGACCATGGTGATGTGTTCGATGCCGCGGTGCTTGGTCACTTCACGCAGCATGCCGCCGTCGCCACCGCCAATGATCAACACGCGCTTGACTGCACCGTGGGCCAGGATCGGCACATGAGTGAGCATCTCGTGGTAAATAAACTCATCGGCTTCGGTGGTCTGGATAACACCATCCAATGCCATGACCCGGCCCATGACCGGGTTTTCGAAAATCACCAGATGCTGGTGCTCGGTACGCACTTCATGCAGCAATTTGTCCATGCGAAAACGCTGGCCATAGCCTTCATAAAGGGTTTCGAGATAGTCGGTTTTTGGTGTTTCAGTCATGGGTAGTCCCTTGAATGCTGGTGGCAACGGACGGTCACCCGCCCATGATCGGCAGTCGAGCCGTGGATCGCATTCGCAATACACCGACACAACTGCTCAGGAAAGGCGCGCATTCTACGTCGAGGAACCTGACAGGTCGAACCTTGACGTTGACTGAATCAGCGGATAGCCACCTTGAAGGTGGCTTAAATCGCTGGTTAAAGGCTCAAATTCGTACATTGCCCCTTGGGCCGGCGATAGCCCAAATGATCAGACCCAGTACAGGGAGCAGGATGATCAGCAAGATCCAGAGAATTTTCGCGCCCGTTCCGGCACCGCTTTTGATCACATTGATAATGGCCCAAATATCCAGCGCCAAAATGATGAGACCAATCAGACCGTTAAACGTAGAACCCATGATGATGCTCCTGAGTGAGTACTTGTCTACTTAGGATAGTCAGCTGTGGCCAGGGTTCCGTTTTTTATTACGGCCTGTACTGGATTAAACGTGGACCGCAATTTTCAGAGCTTCCAGTGAAGGCGCGGCGCTGATGCCGACCGTCTCACACAGTTGCAACACACGCGGCACGTCTTCGCCGTAGACCAGCACAACCTGGAGTTCGTCATCCAGCGGCTGGCTCATATTCATCAGCACGTAACCGCCCTTATCCGCCGACATGCTGCCCATCTGGATCTGAATCCGGTTCAGCGCTGTCAGCGCTTCAGTCTTGGCCAGTTGTTTAGGCTTGATATTGAATGCGACACCCGGGCCAAACGACGCCACGATTTGTTCAAACAGCTCCATGTAGGTATCCGCCTGGAACAAAACAGTTTCAGGCAGGCTACCCATCACCACCCACTCTCCCAGTGAGATCGGGAAAGTATCGTCGTAGTTGATATCTGGATTGGCAGTCAGAAATGCAGCAGGGTCAGCGTAGGCCTGAGCCGCTTCATCAGCGATTTTGGCGATGTCGTCGTCGCTCAGACAGCCAGAGCTGATTTTGCTGATAAGTTCGACGAGAGCAGTTTTCATGGGCAGACCTGTTACAGGAAAAAAGGGGGCGCGCAGGATATATCAAATGCGCCCCCCGAGGACATGCCATCAGCCCAGCAGTTTTTCCAACTGAGCAGTGGTATCGACAGCGCCCATGGTCCTTGCCGCGTCCAGCGCAGTCGTACCACTGGAGTCTTTGGCTTTTGGGTCGGCGCCCTTACTGATCAGGAAATCAATGATTGCCGTACGGTTGAACATGGCCGCCATCATCAATGCCGTGCGACCGTCAAATGAAGCACCTTCGACCTGTGCGCCGCCCTCGACCAAGGCCTGCACCATCGCCAAATCGCCTTTGAACGCAGCACCCTGAATCGGGCTTTGGCCATTGTCATTGCGAATTTCAGGGTCGGCTTTATGCTCCAGCAACACTTTCACGGCTTCTACATGGCCGTGATAGCTCGCCAGCATCAATAACGTATCGCCTTTGTGGTTGCGCAGATTAGGTGGCAAGCCTTTGCTCAACAACGCTGCCAGCATGGCCGCATCACCTTCACGGGCTTTATTGAACACCTGTTCGGCAAATTCGGCGGCTTCTTCTGGGGTCATCTGCCGATTTTGATCTGCTGGCTTGTTATCTGACATATGAGGCTCCGTGTTCGCTACAAAAGAGCCTAGTTTCCTGACCCAACCCCTGCCTGTCACCCCTTTTGTGTGTACGACTCTGATAGAGACAATCAATAAGCGTGCCCATCAGCAGAAATTTATCCCGATGATTAATGGCGAATGGGCAAATTGCAGGGTGAACTTTTAGCACTCATGCAAAATGCACGAGCGAGTGAACGCAGCTATTTATCAACCTATTGATTTATAACGATTTAATTTAATCATTCGAGTGGCACAGTCCCTGCAACTCTTACTCCATACAAGCCTTTCACGCGCTAATGGAGCTGAAGACATGAGTCTGATCCAAGAAAAATTCACTTCCCTGTTCTCGAATCACAAGGTCACCGTCAAGCCTCGCCCGGATGGTGGCGTGTTGCTTACGCTGTGTGACAGCGATGGCAAGCAGACCCAGCGCTCTATTTCATATGCGCAACTGCACACCGCTGAGCAATTGACTTGGGTGATTAGTGCCATTCGCCGCGACCTGGCAGGAAACGCCAGCGAACTGCCGACCATTTCCATGCTGCAAAGCCAGCATCGATTCGCCTTGCCTACGTACCATTCCGCGTAATGGCAACGAGATTCGCGCATAGACAAAAGCCAGCAGTCGCTGGCTTTTTGCTGTGTTGCGGTGCGCCGAGTGTTACAGGTGGGTCACATCAATATCAGCAAAACTGCTGACGGTCTTGTGACCTTGCAATTGCCCCCCTTCGCGAGCCAGTCCACAGGTTTGCAAACCAGCCTCTTGAGCCGCATCCAGCTCCTCGACAATATCTGAAAGAAACAGAATTTTACCCGCTGGGCAGCCTATGGCTTCGGTGATATGCCGATAGGACTGTGCCTCACGCTTGGGGCCTGACGTGGTATCGAAATAGCCGTTGAACAGAGGCGATAGATCGCCCGCTTCGGAGCAGCCGAATATCAATTTCTGCGCCTGGATCGAACCGGACGAATACACGTACAGTTCATACCCCTGCTCATGCCAATCCTTGAGGGCTTTTACCGCATCCGGGTAAACATGGCCCTTCAACTCGCCCGCTTCGTAACCTTGCTTCCAGACCATGCCTTGCAAAGCCTTGAGCGGAGTTGCCTTGCGGTCCTCGGCAATCCATTGGGCGAGAATCTCGATGACCCGCTCGACGTCCGCTTCGGGCTCGCCGCTGTCCAATCGCACTGCACCTAATTGCATGGCCACTTCAGGGTCTTCAGCGTGAGCGCGGACAAAATCGGGCATGTGCTTGGCCGCATAAGGAAACAACACGTCAAAAACGAAGCTGACGGCGCTGGTGGTGCCTTCAATATCAGTGAGGATGGCCTTGATCGGCATGGGAGTTCCTTAATCTTCGAGACGGGGAAAGCGGCTGGCGATGTCTTCACCCGTAAAGTTCGCCACCCAGCCTTCAGGGTTATTGAACAAACGGATCGCCACAAAATGGGGATGCTCGCCCATATCAAACCAGTGAGGCGTGCCTGCAGGCACGGAAATCAGGTCGTTTTTTTCGCACAGGACTGCATAGATATAATCGCCAATGTGCAGCGTAAATAGACCTCGCCCGGCAACGAAAAATCGCACTTCGTCCTCAGCATGACGATGCTCATCAAGAAACTTGGCGCGCAATTCAGCTTTCTGCGGGTGGTCACTGTTCAGACTGATGACGTCCACGGTGATATAGCCGCGCTCAGTCATCAACTGATCAATCTGTTGACGATAAGCACTGATCACTTCTTCCTGCGTCGCACCCGGCTGGATCGGCGTAGCGGCTCGCCAACGATCAAAGCGCACACCCTGCTCGGCCAGGGTGGACTGAATGTCATCAAGGTGGGTCAACACCTTGTTTGGGAGTTCGGGGCTGGAAATGTGATAAACGGACAGGCTGCTCATGGATGCGGTTCCTCGGCGTAGGTATGCGCTTTCGGCTTTTACAGGCCGTTCAGGCAAACCATTGAATTCAGGCGGTGAGTGTCTTCACGGTGAAGTCAGCGTTAACGGTTAAGCACGGCGCGGGTTTTGAGTTCGCATTCAAACAAGAACTCGAAGGCCTCGATCTGACGCAAGGCATCGCTCATGCGCGCCCCCCAGGTGTACAGGCCGTGCCCGCGAATCAAGTAACCCACGCAGTCAGGGTGGGCCTCAAGCCACGGCTGAACCTTGGCCGCCAGACGCTCGATGTCCTGATCATTGTCAAAAATAGGCACCCGTACTTTCGACGCGTGGGTTGATACGCCACTAAAGGCTTTTTGCAGCTCGTAGTCTTCAAACTCAATGCTGTCACCCGGCGTAAGCCGCGACAGCACGGTCGCATTGACCGAGTGCGTGTGCAACACCGCACCGATTTCAGGCCGCCAGAGGTAAAGCTGGGTATGCAGCAAGGTTTCGGCAGAAGGTTTTTTGCCGGGCTCAAGACTATTACCCGACAAATCGGTCGCCAGAACATCATCCAGGCCCAACTGGCCTTTATGTTTGCCCGAAACTGTTAATAACGCCTCGGTTGCCGAAAGTCGGGCTGAATAATTGCTGCTGGTGGCAGGCGACCAGCCGCGACCATATAAAAAACGCCCGGCTTCAATGATTTCCAGGCTCAAGTCTTTACGGGTAAGGCTCATGGCCTGTCCTCTTGCAGTCGAGTTGCGATGATAACGGCTGCGGCCAGTGCTGCGGCGCTTGCCATACTAAAGGTGATAGTCGGGCCGAGTGTATTCCAGCTGTAACCGGCATACAGCGCGCCTATGGCCCCACCGATCCCCGCCAGAGTGGCATACAGCGCCTGACCCTGGCCTTGTTGGCCGGGCCCGAAACTGCGCTGAACGAAGGTCATGGCACAGGCGTGAAAACTGCCAAAAGTGGCCGCATGCAGCAGTTGAGCCAGCAACAATACCCACAGGTACTCGGCAAACGAGCCCAGCATCAGCCAACGCAAGGCGGCCAGCACAAAGCTGACCATCAGCACTTTGCGGACCGAGAAGGTCAGCAGAATGCGGCGCATGGCCAAAAACATCAGAACTTCCGCCACCACCCCCAATGCCCACAGCAGGCCAATCACACCCCGGCTGTAGCCGAGGTCTTCAAGGTGCAAGGTCAGGAAGGTGTAATACGGCCCGTGGCTCATCTGCATCAACGCCACACAGGCATAAAACGCCAGCACTCCGGGACTGCGCAACTGCTGTATAAAACCGCCGACCAGCGCATTACGCCCTTGGCTTGAGGGCTGCGCGCCAGGCACCCACAAGCTGCACAGGACAATGCCTGCCATGATGACGAGCACGGCAGCCGGATAAATATCCAGATCCAGCCACTCAAACAGGCGCCCAAGAATCACCACGGCCAGAATGAAACCAATCGAGCCCCACAGTCGGATCTGACTGTAACGCTCAGGCTGCTGACGCAAATGGGCAAAGGTGATGACTTCAAACTGCGGCAGTACCGCATGCCAGAAGAACGCATGCAGGGCCATGACCAGGGCCAGCCACCCATAGCTCTTGCTGACAAGAATCAGGCTGAAACTGAGTAAGGTGCACAGTGCACCGAGCCGAACAATCAGCAGGCGTCGCCCCGTGTAGTCGCCCAGCCAGCCCCAAAGATTAGGCGCCACACAGCGCATCAACATCGGGATAGCCACCAGCTCGCCTATTCTTGCGCTGGAAAAGCCGAGATGGTGGAAGTACAGCGCCAGGTACGGCGCTGTAGCACCCAGCAAGGCAAAGTAGAAAAGGTAGAAGCCTGACAACCGCCAGTAAGGAAGTGGTGCCACGGTCGTCAGACCACAGCACCCAAACACCCCTGCATTACAACTGACCCAGCACAGGCGTACTCACGCGCACATCAGCATTCTGCCCGCGATGGCGCAGCAGGTGATCCATGAGCACGATGGCCATCATGGCTTCGGCAATGGGCGTGGCGCGAATGCCGACACAGGGGTCATGGCGACCTTTGGTGATCACGTCGACCGGGTTGCCATGAACATCAATCGAGCGACCCGGCGTGGTGATGCTTGAGGTCGGCTTCAACGCAAGATGCGCAACAATCGGCTGACCGGACGAAATACCGCCCAAAATGCCGCCTGCGTTGTTGCTCACAAAACCCTCAGGCGTCAGCTCGTCGCGGTGCTCGGTGCCGCGCTGGGCAACACTGGCGAAACCTGCGCCTATTTCGATGCCCTTGACCGCATTGATGCTCATCAAGGCGTGGGCCAGTTCGGCGTCCAGACGATCAAAAATCGGCTCACCCAAACCTGGAATGACACCTTCAGCCACCACCGTGATTTTTGCGCCCACCGAGTCCTGATCGCGACGCAGCTGATCCATATACGCCTCAAGCTCAGGCACTTTGTCCGGGTCTGGGCTGAAAAAAGCGTTTTGCTCGACCGAATCCCAGGTCTTGAACGGGATTTCAATGGGACCCAGTTGACTCATATAGCCACGAATCACAATGCCCTGAGTCGCCAGATATTTCTTGGCGATAGCACCCGCCGCCACCCGCATGGCAGTTTCACGTGCAGAACTGCGCCCGCCACCGCGATAATCACGCTCACCGTATTTATGGTGGTAGGTGTAATCGGCATGGGCGGGGCGAAACAGATCCTTGATCGCCGAGTAATCCTTGGACTTCTGATCCGTGTTGCGAATCAGCAGGCCAATGGCGCAGCCGGTGGTACGCCCTTCGAACACGCCGGAAAGGATCTCGACTTCGTCCGGTTCCTGGCGCTGCGTGGTGTGACGGCTGGTGCCGGGCTTGCGGCGGTCAAGATCACGCTGCAAGTCTTCAAGGGACAGCTCAAGCCCGGGCGGGCAGCCATCAACAATGGCGACCAACGCCGGGCCATGGCTTTCGCCTGCGGTGGTGACAGTGAACAGCTTGCCGTAGGTATTGCCGGACATGCAGGGAGCTCCGCGAAAAACAGTTGATTAGATTCAACCTCGTTTACTATGCGCGCCAGTATACGCAGGCTGAACTACTAGTTCATCCTCCAACCTTACTCATCCGGGTTTGTAGAACCGGCACATTAGACAATGATGGCGTAACGATGCTGCGAATATTCTTTTTAACGCTGACCCTGTTCTGCACTCAGGCCCTGGCGGCCACCTCCTCTAATGTTCTGCTGCGCCCTATTGAATTGGACACTGGCTCCGGCACCCTCTATGGCTCACTGGTACTGCCCAAAAGCGACAAGTCGGTACCTGTCGTGTTGATACTATCTGGGTCCGGCCCCACCGACCGAGATGGCAACAACCCGATTGGCGGACGCAATGACGCCCTGAAAAAGCTGGCATGGCGTCTGGCCCAAAGCAATATCGCCAGCGTGCGGTTCGACAAGCGTGGCATTGCGCAAAGCCAGCCCGCGACCCCGGACGAACGCCAACTGAGCGTGGACAAATACGTTGACGATGCCGTGGCCTGGGGCGAGAAGCTCAAGGCCGACCCGCGATTCGGTAAGGTATTTGTATTGGGCCACAGCGAAGGCGCCTTGATTGCCAGCCTCGCCGCCCCTCGTATGGGTGCTGCCGGGGTCATCTCGATAGCTGGCACAGGACGTCCGGTCGGCGCATTGTTGCGTGAGCAATTGCAGCGCAATCATTTGCCGCCCGCCCAGCTAAAACGGAGCTTTGAGCTGATCAGCTCGCTGGAAGCCGGTCGCACCGACGACAATGTGCCCAAAGACCTCGAAGCCGTGTTCCGTCCCAGCGTGCAGCCCTACCTGATCAGCCTGCTGCACTACAATCCGGCCACCGCATTTGCCGCACTGAAAATGCCGGCGCTGATTATTCAGGGTACTCACGACATTCAGGTTGATGTCAAAGATGCCCACCTGCTCAAGACCGCCAAGCCAGATGCCGTACTGACGTTGATCAACGGCATGAACCACGTAATGCGCATTGTCCCTATGGACATGAAGCGTCAGGTTCAGTCCTACAACGACCCCAATCAGCGACTCGCGGGTGAATTGGGCGATAGAACTGTGCGCTTCATCACTAAAGTGAATGCAGGCAAACCCTCCAGTCCTGCGCATAACGGCCGATAAGCCGGTGTCGGCGGCCTTTGCTTGCCCGACATACCGGGCTTGCACAGGATTTTGCCGTTATGAGCGACACCCCAACACCACCCGCAGGCACTGAAGAGCCAGCCACGCCCGAGGCGATCACGCGTCCTTGGGCGGACGTGCAACCCGAGCATTTCAAAATGCTGCGCCTGGCACCTCTGCCAACGGATCGCAGCACGGGTGCTCGGCCCTTGCGCTTCGTGCAGTTCGGCTACACAGAACGTCACAACAAAGACTTCAGCCTTTTGCGTTTGAGCATCCTGCTGCCCAATCAGAAAGTGCGCAAAGAGCAGAACCATCTCGACGTCTGGCTGGACCATGCCACTCGACAAGTGAGCATCAGCCCCGAGAGCGGTTTGCAGATCGAACCCCTGAACCGAGGTATCGGTCGCTTCCTGATGGCGCAGGGCATTCAATGGGCGCAGAAGAAATATTCGCGCTACAGGTTTGAACAAATGGACTTGCCGAGCCGGGACGCCTTGAGTGAAGACACTCGACAGCGTCGTGACCACTGCTTGCGCACCCAAGGCTTTGACGTGGTGTACGAAGACACCCTGCACCTCAAAGCCCACATCAAAGCTGTAGAAGTCAGCGACCTCTACCCCATCTGGAATAATGAAAAATTGCAGTTCGTGGAAATTCTGGAAGCCGCGCAGATGCTCCAGCAAGCCGAGCAGACGTTGCAGGAGCAAGAAGTAAAATTGCGTGTCAAGGAAGACAGAATCAGCAAGTTCCAGCGCGAAGACATCGGCTTGCGCTTCACCATCACCTGTCTGGTGGCCTTTGCAGTCTTTCAGGCCGCGCTGCTGATCTGGATAGCGACGCACCGCTAGCTACAGCCGATGACGAGGAGCGTAAGGTTTTGAAGTGACCGTAAAGCCGGACAGTGGGATGTGTTTGATCTACCGGACTAACGCTTTGACGAAGGCCGCCCTCCCCGCAGCCTTCGCCCATGGTCAGGGACCTGAATCTACAGGGTTTGTCGGGGAAGGTTGATTTCTACGGTGAGCCCGCCGGAGGGCTGGTTGCTCGCGCTGATGGTGCCGCCGTGCATTCCCACCGCTCGGGAGGCAATGGCCAACCCCAGACCAAAACCACTGCCGGGCTCGTTTATTCCGCGCTCAAACGGCTCAAAAATGCTCATCAAGCGTTCGGCCTCCACCCCTGGCCCCTGATCGGTAATGCGCACCCGCAGGTTGCGGCCATCCAGACTGTTCTGGGCCACCACCAGCACCGCAGTGCCCGTCCCTGTATAGCGCAGGGCATTACGAATGACATTCTCGAAACAGCGATACAACAACTCCCCGCTGACTCGACTGATGAAGGGCGCAGACGCTTGCAAACTGACGCGACAGTGTTTGATTCCCGCTTCAAACTGCGCATCTTCGACGATCTGCGCCAGCAACTCGGTGATATCCACCGGTTCACGCTCAATGCTTTCAGGGCGCCCCTGAACACGAGCCAAGGTCAGCAGCGCTTCTATCAGGGTGTCCATGCGCACTGATTCGCGCTCGATGCGCCCCACCATGTCCACACGTGACGGGTCCTGATGCAACAAGCCAATAGCGGCCTGCATGCGCGTCAACGGTGAGCGCAGTTCGTGGGAGATGTCGTGCAACAGGTGCTGCTGGGCTTCGACCAACAATCTCAATTGATTGGCCATGCGGTCGCAATCTTCGGCCAGGTCGACAATTTCATCGCGCCGCTGCCCCATGATCGGCTTGACTCGGGTTTCAAAACGCCCCTGTGCCACATCGCTCATTGCCCGGCGCAAGTAAGCCAACGGCCAGGCCAGATAAAACGCCATATAGCCGCTGAACAAGGCACTCATCACCGTGCCGATCAAGAGCGGCATCAAGCCCGGCCCGCCCTCCCCGCCGCCCCCATTACCGGGCACGCGGGTCGACCTCAGCGACAGGCTCATGCCCTCTTTACTGATGACCGTTTGCTCGAAGACCGGGTGTTCAATGGGCAATCCGGCCAGCAATTGGCCGGTGCTGTCATACACGGCTATCGCTTCGTCGTCGGGGTGGTGCCACACGTCCAGCAGTTGTTTGCCTGCTTCGACACCGTAGTGGCGCAAGAGCTGGGCTTCGCTTTCCAGAATGGTGTCGAGATGAGGATTGCCAGGCCCCAATCGACTTAACGTCATAACGCCGATACCGACAAAAAACGTCAGGCTGGTGGCCAGCCAAAAAGCCAGGAACAGTTTCCAGAACAACCGACTGGGTTTCATCATTCCGCGATCAACAAGTAACCGAGCCCGCGAACGCTCTGAATCCAGGCTTTGGCATCAGACCGTGGTCCGAGTTTTTGTCGAATGCTGCTGATATGCACATCAATGCGCCGGTCGTAGCGCGTCAATGGGCAGCCCAGCGCATTGAGCGACAAGTCCTGTTTGCTGACCACTTGCCCGGCGCTGCGGGCCAGCTCTTCGAGCAGGCTGAATTCAGTGCTGGTAACACCCAACTCGCGCCCTTGCCACGTGGCTTCGCGCTTGCCGGGCCACAACACCAGAGCGCCCGAGCGGATCACTTCAGTGATCGGCTGCGTGGCCGGTTGTACCCGACGCATAATGGCCCGCAAGCGCGCCACCAATTCACCCGGCGAGCTGGGTTTGGGCACGTAGTCATCGGCGCCCAGTTCCAGCCCGGTGATACGGTCGATGTTATCGCCCCGGGCCGTCAGCAAGACCACCGGCACCTGGCTGCGTGCACGGATGCGCCTGAGCACTTCGATACCGGACAGGCGAGGCAACATCACATCCAGCACGACAATGCTGAAGCGTCCGGAAAGTGCCTGCACCTCACCTTCTTCTCCGGTGTGAACGGCTGTCGCTTCAAAGCCTTCACGCACCAGGTACTCACTGAGCAATCCAGTCAATTCCTGGTCATCGTCGACGAGCAATACACGAATCATGGCGAACTCTTGAAGGGGTGGGTGGTGCATTATCGGCCTTGCGTCGCTCAGCGTCATCGGCCAGGGGCAACCTTTACTTAACTTGACACTGGGTTAACCGCACCATACGCCCCGAACTTTTATGCTTGACCTCCACCAGCCTGTTTGCAAGGCGGTCTGCCGTCTTTTTGAGGCCTGCCCGCGCCCGCTTACGCTGCTTGTCGATGTGTCCTGGATAAACGATCTAAATGAATTTTCCGCGCCTGCTCTGCTCGGTGGCCCTGTTGCTCAATGCCACCCTTGCCCACGCTCAAGTCTTCAAGATTGCCGATATTCGCATCAACGGCCTGCAGCGGGTTTCCGCGGGCAGTGTGTTCGGCGCCTTACCGTTGAACGTCGGCGAACAAGCCGATGACAAACGGTTGGTGGAGTCCACGCGGGCCCTGTTCAAGACCGGTTTCTTTCAGGACATTCAGCTGGGACGTGAGGGCGACGTGCTGGTGGTTACTGTCGTCGAACGACCCTCCATCGCCAGTATCGACATTGAGGGCAACAAGGCCATTTCCACCGAAGACTTGATGAAGGGCCTCAAACAGTCGGGCCTGGCTGAAGGCGAAGTGTTCCAGCAGGCCACCCTGGAAGGTGTTCGCAATGAACTGCTGCGCCAATACGTGGCTCAAGGACGTTACTCCGCTTCGGTGGATACCGAGGTCGTGGCACAACCGCGTAACCGCGTCGGTTTAAAGATCAAGATCGACGAAGGTGAAGTGGCGGCCATCAAGCACATCAATGTAGTGGGCAATACGGTCTTTGATCAGTCCGAACTGGATAGCCAGTTCACCCTTAAAACCACCAATTGGCTGTCTTTTTTCAAGAACGACGACAAGTACGCCCGCGAAAAACTCTCCGGTGATCTGGAACGGCTGCGTTCCTACTATCTGGATCGCGGCTATATCAACATGGAGATCATCTCCACTCAGGTGTCGATCACACCGGACAAAAAACAGGTCTATATCAGCGTCAACATTAATGAAGGCGCGAAATATACGGTACGCAACGTGTCTTTGCGCGGTGACCTGAAAGTGCCCGAAGACCAGGTCAACGCCTTGCTGCTGGTACAAAAAGGTCAGGTATTTTCCCGCAGGTTGATGACCACCACATCGGAGCTGATCACCCGCCGACTCGGCAACGAAGGCTATACCTTTGCCAACGTCAACGCCGTGCCGACGCCCAATGATGAGGATCACACGGTTGACGTGGTATTTGTCGTCGACCCGGCCAAGCGGGCGTATGCCAACCGCATCAACTTTCGCGGCAATACCAAGACCGAAGATCAAGTGCTGCGCCGCGAGATGCGCCAAATGGAAGGCGGTTGGGCCTCAACCTATTTGATCGATCAGTCCAAGACGCGTCTTGAGCGGTTGGGCTATTTCAAGGAGGTCAACGTTGAAACCCCGGCCGTTGCCGGTGTCGACGATCAGGTGGACGTGAACTACAGCGTCGAAGAGCAGTCCTCAGGTTCGATCACCGCCAGTGTCGGCTTTGCCCAAAGCGCCGGTTTGATACTCGGCGGCGCCATTACCCAGAACAACTTTCTGGGTTCCGGTGACACCGCCAGCCTTGGCCTGACGCGCTCTGAATACCAAAGCAAATACAACATCGGCTTTACCGACCCCTACTTCACCAAGGATGGCGTCAGCCTGGGCTACAACGCGTTCTATAACAAAACCGATTACAACGATTATTACGATGACGGCGTGTCGTACTACTCGATCAACAGCTATGGCGCCGGTGCCACAGTGGGTTACCCGGTCAATGAAACCTCGCGGTTGAGTTTCGGCTTGACGGTGCAGCACGATACGATCGAGCCAGGTACCTACAGCGCCGATGAAATCTATGACTTTATCGAACGTCAGGGTGAGCAGTTCACCAACTTCAAAGCCAACCTCGGCTGGTCTGAGTCGACCCTGAATAAAGGCATTCTGGCGACCCGAGGTCATTCACAGAACCTCAACCTGATGATGACCTTGCCGGGCAGTGATCTGAGTTTTTACAAGATCGACTACAGCGCTCAGACCTTCCTGCCGGTCAGTACTTCGACCTCGCTGCGCTTGCATACCAAGTTGGGGTACGGCAACAGTTACGGTTCCACGGACGGTTTACCTTTCTACGAAAACTACACTGCTGGCGGCGAAGGGTCAGTGCGCGGCTTCGAGAGCGGCACCCTCGGGCCGCGTAACACCCCGGCCACTGGCACCTACTCAAGCGCGGGCCAGGAATACTATTCCGACCGCGACACCGAAGCGCTGGGCGGTAACATCATGATTACCGGCGGCGTGGAATACCTGTTCCCGATGCCCTTTATCAAGGACAACAAATCCCTGCGCACCTCGCTGTTCTGGGACGTGGGCAGCGTGTATTCGAGCAAGTGCTACCTGAGCACTACGACTGGCTGTGACGGTATCGACCTCAGCCAGATGGCCAGTTCGGTGGGTGTGGGCGTGACGTGGTACAGCCCGATGGGGCCTCTGAGCGTCAACCTGGCGCTGCCGGTACGCAAACCTGAAGATGCCGAAACCCAAGTGTTCCAGTTCTCGTTGGGACAATCGTTCTAGATCACGCCCTTTGCAACTGCATGCTGCTTTTGCCAGCATGCAGTGAATAAATGGCCGTTTAATACAGCACTGTTTATGAAAACTTTCCTGACCTTTTATAACAATTTCAATCGTATTGGATGGCGTCAAAAATCCTGACAATTGGACAGTCAAGGCTGATTACGGCACTGACTGCCAGCCGCAATAAAATCCGCTCTCTCTCCTGACTCTGTAAAAAGCCTTTTAAATCCAATACCTAGAGCGAAGAGTCAATAATTCTCTATTGCACCCTCACGCGCATATTCACACCTGCCGCGTAAAGAAAATGATTCACAACCTCTCTGCAACCCACTCGATTGACTACATTTACCCCAAATCACATTCAATTAAAGGGCTAGCGCGGCAAGAGGCACCTATCATAATGTGTGTAAAAAGCCATCATTCAGTCAGGAATACTGAGATATGAGAGTTTTGTCGGTGTTTGGTACTCGCCCTGAAGGCATTAAAATGGCCCCTCTCGTCCACGCACTGGCTCAGGTCGAGGGTATTGAAAGCGTTGTCTGCACGACCGGCCAACATCGACATATGCTCGATCAAGTACTCCAGCTGTTTGATATCAAAGCTGATCACGATCTGGACGTGATGCTGCCGGGGCAAACATTGAATGGCTTGTTTGCACGGCTCATGACCCGGTTCGATGCGTTGCTCGAAGAGGTGAAACCAGACTGCGTACTGGTTCACGGTGATACTTCAACAGCCACCGCATGCTGCCTGACTGCATTCCATCGCCGTATCGCCATTGGCCACGTGGAAGCGGGCCTGCGAACCGGCGACCTGACTCAGCCCTTTCCCGAAGAAATGAACCGGCGCGTTGTCGATATCATGGGTAAATGGCTATTTGCCCCTACGCTTACGTCTCGGGCAAATCTGCTGCAAGAGAACCTTCACGGGCAAATCTACGTCACCGGTAACACGGTCATCGACTCGCTTGAAATGACCTTGAGCAAAATCGATCACACGCCCGAACTCAAAGCCACGTTAGCCGCTCGTTATTCATGGATCGACCCCACGCGTCGCCTGATTTTGGTCACAGGTCATCGCCGTGAGAATTTTGGCGATGGCTTTCTGCAAATTTGCGAAGCGCTGGCGATGATCGGCAGACGCGAAGACGTTCAGATCGTATACCCCGTGCATTTGAACCCTCAGGTGCGCGATGTGGTATTACCCCGCCTCTCGGACATGGCAATATCCACCTCATTGAACCCGTGGATTACCTGGATTTTGTGTGGCTCATGCGCAGCAGTTACCTGATTCTCACCGACTCGGGCGGCGTTCAGGAAGAAGCACCGCACTTGGGTAAACCCGTGCTGGTGATGCGCGAAACCACCGAGCGGCCAGAAGCATTGATGGCCGGCACGGTCACTCTGGTGGGTACACAACCTTTACGCATTGTCAGCGCTGTGAAAGCGTTTCTGGATGATCCCGATCATTACCAACGGGTGGCACGCAGTGTTAACCCGTATGGCGACGGGCATGCCAGCGAACGAATCATTGCCGCGTTGACCGGGCGTGAATTCCACGCATTCAATCCACCCTGCTAAATACGCCTCATGCACTTTCGATGTATCTGTGACCTACGCGGTCGCGCGGTAAAACGCTGCATATAGCCAAAGCACAAGCTCGGCTTTTGTTTATGCCATTAAAGAGTGCACACCCACGCTAAAACACTGAGTCAGCCAGCGACTCGGCGTTTTAGCGTCAAAAAAATGGCTAAATGTTCATGAACGATACAAAAATATAAATTTTATTCAGAATATTGACAGGTAGCATTTAGAAACCACACTCTGTTCATGCCTTTACGGGATGGATCCAAAGCGTAAACACGGAGATTCTTCAGGTGATTACCAGACTTTAACGTCCTTTTTTGTTTGAGCTCATGTCGGATCATGTCAATGACCCGTCGGTCAGCGTTTACCTGAAGCTGGGTACCGTCAATGAGTTCTTGTACGACGACTGTGCTCTGTTATCGCCCTGACACACCCTGTGGTCCGGGCTTCACCGTGCAGTTGTGACCTCTAACTTTTAGATGTGGCCGATAACTACGCATGAATAATTTCAAGAAATCCAGGCAGTACCTCACTGTAATCACACAGGTTGTGCTCGCCACACCTTTGGCCATTCCTCTTTACGCCATGGCATCGCCTGGCAGCGAAGCCCTGCATGCGCTGTCGCAAAATGACTGGGTCGAACGCAGCATTTCTCTGGCGGATGTCGGTATTACCAACCCGGTGGTACTGCAAAACGCCGATAACGTGCAGTCATTCTTTTTGCCCGTGCCCAAGGGCGTGATGCTGGACAAGGCATCGATCAACCTGCAAGGCGCCTTTATCAAGGGTGAAGAGCCGCCAGCAGCGCTGACTATTTCGGTGGACAGCCGTCCTGTGTATGCCCAGAAAAAGACGGAGCACGAAGGCACACTCAATGAAGTGCTACCCGTTGAAGCGCGCCGTCGAGATGAGGGTTTCGTCGATTTCACCCTCAACTGGAGCTCGCCCAACGGCCAGAAAATCTGCGATCCGACCCAACAGAGCGCTAACACGCTGACGGTGTTGCCCGAAACCGCGCTGACCTATCGCTATTCGCTCAAAGCGCTGACCTCTCTGGCCGATGCCTGGCGAACCTTGCCGGCAAAACCGGTGATCATGATTGCATCGGGCAAGCTCGATCAGCAGAGCTTCGACAGTGCGTGGCGCTTGGGCGTCAACCTTGAGCGCGCAGACAAACGTGCGCAGATTCACGCTTTCCCGGCCGTGGGTGATGTGGTGTCTCTGGACGGCGTGAACGTGCCGGACGCACTGGCCACTGTTGCACCATTTTCAGCCCTCGCCGGCAAAGGTCAACACACCCTCGGCAATGCCGCTGAAATAGGCGCATTGCTGGTGTTGGGTGCCCCGGCAACCCAGGCCGATTTGGCCATTGCTGACACGGCGTAGATCGGTCAAATAAATACCGCATTGGATGCATTGCAAGCGCAATTGCAAACCGACAGCGACGCCGCCAAAGAGCTGCAGCAATGGCGCGCCAATCACGCCACGCTGAGCCAGAAAGTGCCGGGCAGCCAGCAAGTGCTACTGGCCAATCTAGGCTACAAAAATGTCATCAGCGTGGCACCGGATGCGGGCGCCAAAGCGGGTGGTTTATTCGAGTCGCAATGGCGTGACGTGCTGGTCTCGCCTCAGGTCACCATCACTCAACTGTCCGACCACAGCATGGGGCCCAATCAGACCGTTCGTATCGCCAGACTGGGCGGTTCGATCGGCGCGTTCGATGTGGTCAGCCGAGGCGACTGGACCGCCGTGTTCCCGCTGAGCGCCGTCGCGGTTGATGGGCGCATGCCCGGCGAAGTAGTGATTGACGTGGCAGCGGCTCCCGGTGCCTCAAGCACTCGTCCTGTCGCCACCGTACTGTGGAACGATACGCTGCTGGGCGCCAAGCAATTGAAAGCCAATGGTGAGTCTGAACAGATCGTCGCACGCGTACCTGGCTATGCTCTGGGCGTCACTAACGTGCTGAAAGTTCGCTTCCAGCGCCAGCCGGTATCACCGAACTGCTTTGAAATCCCTCAGGGCTACCCGGTAAACGTGCTGCCGACCAGCTTCCTGCGCACCTCCGATGCCGAACCGGACGGCACGTTCGTCGGCTTGCTGCCGTTGCTGGCCGGGCCGGCTCAAGTCATCGCACCTAAAGACGCCCTGGATCACCCTGCCGAGTCTTTGCGCCAGATCATTCGCTTGTCCAGCGCAGCCTCGATCTCCCCTTTGAATGCCGAATTGGTATTGGCCGACAACGGCACCGCGTTCAAACCCACCAAACCGTTCCTGTCGGTGGGCGTTCCTGTGGACGGCGCCGAACCGCTGATCGTAGTCAAGGATGGCAAAAGCTTGCAAGCCAACCATGGCGACACAACTACGCTCGACCTGACTGGCCCGCAACCTCTGAGCGCAGCCTCGGTGGCTCAATCCAACAACCAGCAAGGGGTGATCTGGTACCCACTGGGCGACGTTGCGCTGACCACACCCGGCCCGTTTGTACTCAATCGTGGCAACGCTGTGGTGTTGGGCGAGGAAGGCCCGCTCACTTGGGTTGATACCTCCGACCCTGAGCTGAGTCAGGCCCTGCGCTTGAATGAGTCGCCGATGTATCAGTGGCGCAAATACCTGTCATGGGGGCTGCCGCTTCTGGGTGGGTTTCTGGTCTTGATGGTCGTTCTGGCAATGCTGGCACGTCGTCATAAAAAGAACTAAATCCAATACCCTATAAAAGCGGGAGCAGTCCATGTCGTCGCTCTACTGGCCCTATCTGTTGGCTGACTACTATCACTACCTAGAGATTGCGACAGTGGTCGTCGGCATCCTGATCATGCTGTCCAGCATTGATGACCTGTTCATCGATGCCTGGTATTGGGTACGACGTGTCTACCGTGCGCTTATGGTCAAAAAGCGCTACAAGGGCAAAAAACTCACGGCAGAACAGTTGCGGGCCAAGCCTGAGCAACCCCTGGCGATCATGATTCCGGCGTGGCTGGAATATGACGTGATCGCCCCCATGCTCGAAAACATGGTCGGCTCACTGGAGTACAAAAATTACTCCATCTTCGTGGGCACCTACTGCAACGACGCACGCACCATTGAAGAAGTGGAGCGCATGCGTCGGCGCTATAAACAACTGATTCGCGTCGAAGTGCCCCACGATGGCCCCACCTGCAAGGCGGACTGCCTGAACTGGATCATTCAGGCCATTTTCAAACACGATGAACACCAGCCTGTTCCCTATGCGGGTGTCATCCTGCACGACAGTGAAGATGTGCTCCATCAACTGGAGTTGCACTACTTCAACTACCTGCTGCCGCGCATCGACTTCATTCAGCTGCCCGTTTCATCCCTTGAGCGCGAATGGTATGAGCTGGTTGCCGGGACCTACATGGATGAGTTTGCCGAATGGCATACCAAGGATCTGGTGGTGCGTGAAAGCATGTCCAGCCAAGTGCCTTCAGCCGGTGTAGGCACCTGTTTCTCCCGTCGTTCCTTGCTGGAATTGTCGGCAGAAACCAACAACCAGCCGTTCAACACCGACACCTTGACCGAAGACTATGACATCGGTGCGCGGTTGGCCCGTCGGGGCATGAAGCAGATTTTCGGTACCTTCCCGGTCGACTACATCGCTAAACGCAACTCCTGGTTCGGGCTGGGGCCGGTGAAAATGGTGCCGGTGCGCATGCCGTTGGGCGTACGCGAGTATTTCCCTGACACGTTTCGCACCGCCTACCGTCAAAAAGCCCGATGGACGCTGGGCATCGGCCTGCAAGGCTGGAGCCAGGTGGGCTGGGCAGGTTCGCTGGCCGACAAATACTTGCTCTATCGAGACCGTAAAGGGCTGGTGACGTCGTTTATCGCCATTCTTGCTTACGTGCTGCTGGCTCAGTTTTTGTTGATCATTCTGATCACCTCGATGGGCTGGTGGACCACCTGGTTCCCATCGGCACTGAGCCCCAGCAGCGGACTGATTCAATTGATGTGGATCAACAGCGTCCTGCTGGGACTGCGGGTTGTGCAACGAATGTACTTTGTCGGCAACCTGTATGGCTGGGAACACGCCGTGCTGTCTGTTCCGCGGATGATCATTGGTAATTTCATCAATGCCATGGCCGCAGCCCGGGCCTGGCGCCAATACCTGGGTCACCTGATCACCGGCAAGCGGCTGGTATGGGACAAGACCATGCACGACTTTCCGTCCGGCGATCAGCTCATTCAGCAGCGCCAGCGTCTGGGTGATCTGTTGATGTCCTGGCGCGCTATCGACTCCACCAAACTTGAGCAAGCGCTGGCGATTCAGGAGAAAGAACACCGCCCCTTGGGTGAAATCCTGTTGGAGCTGGGCTACCTCGATCAGGACACCCTGGATGAAGCGATTTCGTTCCAGAACACTAACAATGACGACCCCCAGGCCCAAGGCCCCACTGCGCAAAAAGTTGAGCTGACATGACTCCTCATTCCCGTTTGCTATTGCTCACTGCAGCCTTGTTGTGTGGTACTGGTCTGCTGGCACCGACAGTCATGGCGGCGGCTAATGAAGCCCCGCTGGAAGGCGCCGCCTGGCAACAGGCGGACATGGCCTACAAGAGCTATGAGTCAGGTCGCTACCGTGATGCACTCAAGCAGGTCAACGCCGCCTTGCAGCTGCGGCCCGATGTGGTCCGTCTAAACTTGCTGAAAATCTACACCCTGCAAAAGCTCGGGCGTCTGGGCGAAGCGCGGCAATTCGGCGAAGCGGCCATCAAACGCGGGGTTAATGACCCGACGTTGCGCAACACCGTCAAGAATTTGCAAAAACCGGCCACTGCCGGCGGCACGGGTACCGGGACTTCAGCCGCTTATAACAAAGGTTTCCCGCTGGCCACCAAAGGCTATGCTGCCTATAACGCCGGTGACATGCCAGCCGCCGAACAATTCGGTGAGCAAGCCTTTCGCGCTGACACCAGCCAAGGCGCCTGGGCACTGCTCTGGCTTGACGCACTTCAGGCTCAGGAAAAATGGCCTGAAGCGGTTCAGGCGGCCGAACAAATCATTGCCTTGAACCCGCCGAACAAGTCCGACATTGAAGCGCGCCGCGCCACCCTCAAGCGCAGCCTGGCGGTACGCCCGACTCAGCAGGCCTATCAAGCGTTGATTACCAATAAACCTGCCGAAGCCGCCCGCTTGGCCCGTGAAGCCGTAGACCTGGCACCCGACATCACCAGTCAGCGCCTATTGCTGGTAACCGCCCTGCTACAAAGCAACCAGTACGCAGAAGCCGAACAGGCCGCCGACGAGGGGCTGCAACAGAACGATGAAAACACCGTGATGCTGGTGATGCGTGCGTACTTGCGTCAGCTTCAAGGTAAAACTGACGCCGCCCGTGGTGACTTTGACGCGGCCATCGCTCAGGACTGGCTGGATGATGATCAGCGCCGTAACGTGCGCCTGATTGCGGTTGACGCTGCACTGGCCGCGGGTGACACGGCCCGTGCCGAACAACTGCTGGCGGCGCTGGATGCCACTGATGAGGCGACCATCAAACGCCGTACCCAGCTCGAAGAAGGCAAAAAACCGCCAGCTCGATTGACCACCGCGTTATACCCGGCTCCCGCGCAGTCCTGCACCGACACGCCCTATGGCACCCAGTGCGAACTCCTGCCGTCCGACTCAGTGACCGGCCCGCAGGGCCCTGCGACTGAAGCCTACGCGGCGTATGGGCGTCAGGATTATCAAGAAGCGATCAAACAGTCGCGACTGGCCGTCGAGCAAGACCCCAACAATGCCGATTACCAGCGCTTGCTGACTACGGCGTTGGCCTCGGGCACTGCCGCGCAAACGGCCGAAGCCGAGCAGCGCCTGTCGCGCCAGCTGGCAGTGACGCCAAACGATGCCGACCTGTTGATCCAGCGCGGTTATGTGCGCCAAATGAGCCGTCAGCCCGCCCTCGCCCTGCAGGATTTTCGTGCAGCGCAGGCCACCGGCAAGGCTCCGCCCACCGTGATTCTCAATCAGGCTTACGCACAAGCGGCCTTGGGGGACAGTCCAGGGGCAGTCAAGCAGCTGAAAAAAGCCATCGACATGGCGGATGCCCACCAGCTCGAACTGGACGATGAACAACGCTACAACACCCGCGGCGCCATTGCCGGGCTCGACCGTGAGTGGGGCGCGACCGTGTCGCTGGGCTTTCGCGGCGCGCAGCCGACCACCAATACCACCGGCGCTGGCTTGAGTACGGCGGGCGACTCGGTGTTCAGCACCAGCGAACTCTACTGGCGGCCGACGCAATTCAATGATCAGAACGGCATCCTTGAAGTTTATGGCCGTCTGACCAACACCTTGTATGACGAAGGCAGCAAGTTCCGTTCCGATGGTTTTGTCGATCCGTGCAGCGGTGCCAGCAACTCGGTTGATGGCATCGATACCAATAGCTCAAGCTCGGTCACCGGTTTCCCGAGCACCATTGGCTCCCTGGGTGTTCGCTATATGCTCGCTAACACCGGGCTGACCTTTGGTCTGGAGCGCAGATTTTTCCTGGGTTCGGCGACTCGTCAGGGCAATGCCTACCCGGCCGACAGCAACGACCAGTGCGACATACAAAATGCCGTAAATTCCGATAAAGCCCGCATAAATGGCGTCAGAGGCATGATGACCCGCTATCAACTGGACAGCGATGCAGGCGGCTGGCTGTCTTACATCACCTACGGTTTTTACAAAGGCACCGAGCTGCGCCGCAACGAGAACAGCTGGTTCACCATGGATGGCTACGCGCAACTGGGTTATGCCTGGGAAGACAACGACGCCACCTTTAAAGCCTATGACACGGATGCCGATGGCAACCGGTCGCGGGAACTGGCCAAAACGGACGGCCAACTCAAGCGCAAGCAGCTGTTTGCCAGTTCCGAAGTGCGTGTCGGGCGCAGCTACCTCTTCGATGCACTGGGCCCCAATGTGGTGGTCTTTCCACATATTGTCGGCGCCGTTGACTGGATCTGGCAGAAAGATCAGGCCACTGGTTTGAATTTCGGCAATAACGACAATATCGATTTGAGTGGTGTCAGCAGCAACTGGAACCTGACCAATGACTCAACCTCGTGGTCAATGGGCGTCGGCCCCGGTATTGCCGTGCGTTACTGGTTCCGCGAGGACCATTACAACGCGCCGCGCTCGTCCTTGAACTGGTCGATGCAATACCGCTACCCGATTGGCGGCGGTGCCACCGAACGGGCCAAAGGGCTGTTTATGAACCTTACTTTTTCTTATTAACCCAGCCAGCAAAGGATGCTACCCATGTCACTTTCATCTCGGCTAACCCATACCTTCAAGCGCCTGGGCACACCGTTGCTGGGCGCCACCCTGGTGCTGTCAATGAGCACTGTCGCCAAGGCTGACGACTCCTCTCTGGTCATTCGCGGCAGCGATGGCTGGCTGTTCCCCGGCTGGGGCAGCCTGACGGCCGTGGATGCCAAAGGTATTGACAATTCAACCGCGCTGATCAAAGAAGCCCGTACCGAGTTGAATAAAAAGGGCATCCAGTTGCAAGTGGTCGTGCTGCCTGATAAGACCTTGTTTTATCAGGACAAGCTGCCGGCGGACAAAAAACTCAGCCCTGAAGTCAAGCAGCGTTACCAGCTGATCATGAGCAAACTCAAAGGCGCGGGTATTTCCACCTTCGATGACTTCGCCCTGCTCAACCAGTTAAGAAACTCGGGCACAGACGTGTTTTACCGTACCGATCAGCACTGGACTCAGCCCGCAGCGGATGCCACCGCCGTGTCCGGCGCCGAGCTGATCAAACGTGAAGTGCCCAACCTTGCAGGCAGCCCGGGCACCGGCATGGTCCTTGGCAAAGAACTTAAGGAACGGCGTTTTGGCGACCTTGCCGAACGCTTTTTGACACCCGATCAGCAAAAGCAAACCGGCCGCGACACCTTTGTGGTCCGTCGCCAGGAAGCCGCTGCGGGCCTTCTTGACTCAGCACCGGCACCGGTTCACGTGACCGGCCATAGCATGGTTCAGCCTTATTTCGGTTTTCCGCAAAAGCTGTCCAACAGCCTCGACCGCCCTGTGTCGGTGAACTGGAAACCTGGCAACGTGGGTCCGTGGATCATGTTGCTGGAGTATCTGGAATCGGCCGACTTCAAAAAAAACCCGCCGCAAGTGCTGGTCTGGCAGATGTTTGAACCCAGTTATTCCTATGGCCCGCAAGCCACAGGTTTCTGGGACAACGCCTCGAACATGAGCGACAGCGCCTGGCGTCAACGCTTGCATGGCGCACTGGGACGTTAAACGATGGCCAATGAGCAGTTACCGGTCTCGCATCGCCGCAGTGGCGTTGCGCTTATTGCCCTGCTGACCGTCGGGTTTGGGGTCGGCGTCTGGATGCTGTACCACGCCAAACTGGAGCCGGGGCAACTCAAGCCCTCGGCCTGGGTGGATGGTTCGGCAGGTCAGGTACTGGGTAAGGTGATGCAATTACCGCTGCAGGATGAGGCCGATACCGTCACGTCCGCCGTACGCTATCGGCTGCTGGGCGATTATGGCAGCCAAGTGGTTCAGGGTTGCCCACAATGGCTGTATTACCGCGACGGCTTGCGCCCACAACCGGGTGTTACCGACGCGTATGAAGCACGCATTCAACTCATGCAGCACTGGATTGGCGACTTGAACCGTCAAGGCCTGAAAGTGCTGGTGGTGACCGTGCCCGACAAGTCACGCATCCAGACCGAAGGACTGTGCGGGCTGCAGCAAAGCCCGGTCATGCAGGCGCGCCTGCAACAGTGGCAAGACCGCCTGCAACAAGACGGCGTGACCTATGCCGACCTGTATCCGGCACTGGCGCAAGGTGCAGAACCGCGCTTTTTCCACACGGATGTGCATATGACGGCAGTCGGGGCGCAAGCTGCGGCTGAAGTGGTGGGCAAACAGGCGCTGACGTTGCTGGGCAGCAAGGGCAGCCAAACCTTCAATGTTTCGCCCCCCAGCCCCGCCGTTCCGCGCATGGGCGACCTGATAACCCTGGCGGGCCTTGAGCACGCCGCGCCGCAGTGGCGCCCACCTCTGGACAACGCCAGCCCGGTCAGCATCGAGCCTGTGCGCAGCGGTGGCCTGCTGGACGAAACACCGCAGGTGCAAGTGCTGCTGGTGGGCAGTTCAAACGGTCGTCGCAGTGAGTTTGGCGAACGCTTGAGTCAGCAACTGGGCCAACAGATCTGGAACCAAAGCATGGACGGCGGCCAATTCAGCGGCGCGTTGCTCGCTTCCCTGAAAAAACGTGAAGCCTGGCCTGCCAGCCTTAAGCTGGTCATTTGGGAGTTTTCCGAAATGGCCCTTTCCCTGCCGCTAAGCGCCGAAGAACGCGCCGTGCTGGCCACTTTGCCAGCGCAACGGGACGACCATGCTCTTTAACTCCTATTTGTTTTTATTCCTGTTTCTGCCGGTCACGCTGACCGCTCACTACCTGTTCAGTGCCATCAGCCCGCGTCTGGCTGCCGTGTGGCTGTGCATCACTTCGCTGGTGTTTTATGGCTGGTGGAACCCGCAATTCGTGATGTTGCTGATGGGCTCGATCGCCTTCAACTACATCGTTAGCCTGTGCATCCTCAGCACCGCAAACCGACCAAGACTGCAACTTGCAGTGACCACCTTTGGCGTGGCCACCAACATCGCACTGCTGTTCCACTACAAATACTTCGTTACCCTGGTGAACTTCGCCGGCGAGTTGGGCTTTGGCAGCGGGCGCATGGACGACCTCATCCTGCCGCTGGGTATTTCATTCTTCACCTTTACCCAGATCGGCTTTTTGCTGGACTGCCGGGGCGGCATCGTTAAGGAACGCAGCCTGCTCAGCTATGTGCTGTTCGTGACGTTTTTCCCGCATTTGATTGCCGGTCCCATCCTTCATCACAAAGAGATGATGCCGCAATTCGCCAAGCCTGAAACCTACCGCTTTCGCTTCGAGAACCTCAGCATTGGCGGCATGCTGTTTGTGATCGGGCTGGCTAAAAAGGTGCTGCTGGCCGACCCCATTGCCGGCTACGCCGACGCAGGCTTCGCGCAGCCAGGTGAGTTGCAGTTCTGGTCGGCCTGGGGCACCGGGCTGGCATATGCGCTGCAACTGTACTTCGACTTTTCCGGCTACTCGGACATGGCGTTGGGGCTGGCCAAGATGTTCGGCATCCGCTTCCCGCTGAACTTCTTTTCGCCGTACAAAGCCAGCGGCATCATTGAGTTCTGGTCACGCTGGCACATGACCCTTACCCGTTACCTGACCGCCTACCTGTATTACCCGGTGGCGATGGCCGTGTCACGGTATCGCAGTAAGCACAACTTGCCGGTGGGTACACAAGGCGTCTCAACCCTTGGCGGGTTCGCTTCAGCGGTTATTTTGCCCACCACATTCACCATGGCGCTGGCAGGTATCTGGCATGGTGCCGGTCTTCAGTACCTGATTTTTGGGCTGATGCACGCGGCGTACCTGTCGATCAACCACGCCTGGCGGGTCTTTGTGGTGAGCCGCACGCCGATCGCCGAACGCACCAGCAACCGGCTCAAAACCGCAGGCTTTGTCCTGCTGACATTTGCCGCCGTTATCTTCGCTCAAGCTTTCTTCAGAGCCGAAAATACACTGGATGCCGTGCATCTGGTCGAAGGAATGCTGGGGCTTCGCGGTTTCGACAGCCTGCCCTCTGTGCTGTACCCGGCAGACATCAACTGGGCAGATAGCTGGCGCCTGTTTGCGGGCCGTCATCTGGAAACCCTGCATGTTCTGGCGCTGCTCGCTATCGTGTGGTGCCTGCCCAACTCGCATCAAATCATGGGCATTCATTCACCGGCGCTGGCAAAACCGCAACCCACTAGTATCGCGTTTCTGCGCTGGGAACCTACCGCCAAATGGCTGGTGATTCTGGCGGGTCTCCTACTGCTTTGCCTGATGAACCTGCACAAGGAAGCGCGCTTCCTCTACTTCCAGTTTTAATCCTTAATCAACGGAGCACTGCACCATGAATCGTCAAGAAATCCTCACCAAGCTGGATGAGATTGTCTACAACGTGATCGGCACCCATGTCGCGCCAGATGCGGCTCTGTCAGACAGCGGACTGGATTCAATGACCAAGGTCGATCTAGCGCTGGCCGTAGGTAAAGCCTTTGGCTGCAAGATCCCGGCGACTGAAATCGACGAGTATCTGGAGTCCATTGATACCCTGGCGGCCTTTGTCGAGGAGCACCAAACCCTCAGCGCCAAGGCCTGACACACACGGATGTTCGACCACGCTCGGGGGACTGGGTATGTACTTTGATTTTGATCGCTGTGAATTCGCTGAACTGGATCAGTTCACCGACGCCCCGGCGTTGCGTGATACCGAACGCGCCATCAACTGGGCGCAGCTATATGCGGCCACCCAAGCCTGGCAGGCACGGGCAACAGCAGCAGGCGTGAAGCCGGGGCATGCGCTGGTGATCTCGGGGCATAAACAGATCGAATTCGTTGTCGCCATGCTCGGTTGCTTGCGCATGGGCGTGACGTACGTGCCCGTCGACAGCATCAACCCGCCGGAGCGTCTCAAGCGCATCATCGACCGCGTGGCGGCCGTCAAATGGTACAACGCAGCCCTCGACGCTTTCGAAGACGGTGCCGCTGAACCCTTGCCACTGGCAGAGCCGGGACTGGCGTACATCATGTTCACCTCGGGCAGCACCGGCGAGCCCAAGGGCGTGCAAATCGGCCGTGACAGCGTTGGGTTATTTGCTGGCTGGATCCGCGAGTGCCTGACACTGGGACCGCGTCCGGTATTCATGAACCAGATGCTGTTCAGCTTCGACTTTTCCCTGTTCGACCTGTGTGGTGCGCTGGCCTTGGGTGGGCTGTGCGTCCTCTGCCCACGGGAAACCATTGCCGACCCTGAGGCTTTCGTGCGCTACCTGGCCGATAACGGCGTACAAGTGTGGGCCTCAACCCCCGCCTTTGTGCGTCAACAGTTCCTCAACGACGACTTCAATGAGGCCCATTTGCCCCGGTTGAAGGCGTTTGTATTCGGTGCCGAGTCGCTGTCACCGGCCATGGCCGAGCAACTGTGGGAACGCTTCCCGAGTGCACGCATCATCAACTCATACGGCCCCACTGAAGCCACGTGCTCCACCACCTGGGTGGAGATTGAAAGGCCGCTCACGGGCGCGCGTAATCCGTTGCCCATCGGCCGCGCCAAACCCTATGCCGAGGTGTTTCTGGACGACGGTGAGATCTGTGTCGCGGGCGACCACGTCATGCGCGGCTACTTTGGTCGCCCAGACCTGACCGCGCAAAGTCTGTTTCTGCACAATGGCAAACGTGCCTACCGCACGGGCGATATTGGCGAAATCGATGACAACGGGCTGGTCTACTTTCATGGCCGTCGGGATGATCAGATCAAACTCAATGGTTACCGGATTGAACTGGGTGAAGTGGATGCTGCGCTGACAGGCCTGAACGGCGTTCATGCGGCCGCCACCATCGCCCTGCGTCGTCCCGATGGCACGTTGATACGCATGATCGGTTTTGTGTCCACGCCCAAGTCGCTCGACCCCGGAGTGCTTGGGCCCTTGCCGCCAACCCTGAGCGACTGGAAACAACAGTTGGGCGAGCGGCTGCCGCCTTATATGATCCCGTCAGAACTGGTGGCGTGCGGGCAATTCCCCACCAGCGTGTCCGACAAGGTTGATCGCAAACGGCTGGAAGCCCTTTATCGAGAAGCCAATATGCGCCCCCTCAAGGAGAAAACATGAAACCCCTCGCACTGCGTATCACCCTTGTGCTGGGCGCCTGCCTGGCGGGCCCGGCAATGGCCGAAGGCGTATTGGCGCAGCTCTATGCGCCCCGCCCGCCCGCAGGCTCGGCTTTTGTGCGAGTGGTCAATCCATCCGCCGACACCGTCAAGGTGCAAATCAGCAACGGTGCTGAACAAGCCATCGGCCCGCAACAACTGGCCAGCAACTACACCGTGGTCAAGGGCGATCAGAGCTTTACCGTCAGTCTCAATGGCAAGCCAGTGGGGCAATTGAAAGTCGCACCTGACAGCTTCAACACCTTGGTGCAACACAACGGCGAGTTCCAGATTCTGAACGACAGCAACGGCAACGAAGACGCCCTCAAAGCCGAACTGCGTTTCTATAATCTGGCCAGTGATTGCCCCAAGGGCAGCCTCAAGGTGGCCGATGGCGGCCCCGTCCTGTTTGCCGATGTGGCATCCCACGCCACGGTCGCTCGCGGTATCAACCCGGTGAGTGCATCATTGAGTGCGGGCTGCGGTAACGCCACCTCTGAAAAACTACCACTGCCCAAGCTTGAGCCCGGCGATCACTACAGCTTGTTTTTGACTGGCAGCGCAGCCGCTCCAGTACTGAGTGGCCAAATCGCCAAAACCGAAGGTTACGGAAAGTAGGACAACCGATGCGCACGATTTTTCGCGACGACCATTTAATGTTTCGCGAGCAGGTTCAACGCTTTATCAGCGAGCGCATTCTGCCGCGTTACCAACAATGGGAAAAAGACGGAATCACTCCACGCTCGCTATGGCGTGAGGCGGGAGAGAACGGCTTGCTCAACTGCTCATTGCCCGAGCCTTACGGTGCGGGTGGCGACTTTGGCCACGCTGTGGTGGTGATTGAAGAACTGGCGCGCGCCAATTGTCTGGGCATCGGCTTCTCGATCCACTCGGACATGGTCGCCCCTTACCTGGACCGACTCGGCACCGCGGCTCAAAAAGACCGCTGGCTCCCTGCAATGGCGCGAGGTGAGATCATTGGCGCGATCGCCATGACCGAACCCGACGCGGGCAGTGACGTGAAAGCCATCCGCACACGGGCCATTCGCGACGGCGATGACTTTGTCATTAGCGGGCAAAAAACCTGGATCACCAATGGCGTAAATGCGGGGCTGGTCATTGTGCTGGCCAGTACCGATCCCGACATGGGTGCCCGCGGGTTGTCGTTCTTTTGCGTGGAAGAAGGCCTGCCCGGTTTCAGCAAAGGCCCGGCCATGCTCAAGATTGGCCAGCATGCCCAGGACACCTGCGAACTGTTCTTCGATCAAGTGCGAGTACCGGCCGACTGCCTGCTGGGCAAACTTGATGCAGGCTTCGAATACATGGGCCAGGAGATGGCCCGTGAGCGCCTGGCGATCGCCTTGCGCGCGGCGGCTTCGGCCGAAGGCATGCTCGAAGAGACTAAAAACTACACCCGTGAGCGCAAAGTGTTCGGCAAGCGGGTGATCGACTACCAGAACAATCGCTTTGTATTGGCGGACGCCAAATCGCGTCTGACCATGCTGCGGGTGTTTCTCGATGACTGCGCACTGCAACTGATGCAAGGCACCCTGGACCCGGTGACGGCCGCCATCGCCAAGCTCAACGCGACCGAGATCCAGGGCCAGGTTCTCGATGACCTGTTGCAGCTGCATGGCGGCTACGGCTACAGCGCCGAGTACGGCATTGGCCGTGCCTGGGCAGACGCACGGGCGTTGCGCATTCTGGGAGGGAGCAGCGAAATCATGCGCGAAATTATTGGTCGCTCACTGTAAGCAGCCAGCATGTGGCCCGTTTGATCGGGCCACATGTCAGGCTCAGAACCACCCGTTCAGCAGCTTGTCTTTCAGGGTTTTGGCGTACTCATCATCTGCCGTCACCCAAGGCTCGATGGCAAAGGCCACGATGCTCTGTGCCCCGGTGCCCTTGGCCCACGCGTACTGACGCTTGACTCGTGAGTAATCGGCCGAACGCGCAGTAAACTCGGAAAATTTGGTGCTCTCGGAAGGCAGTTGCTCGAACAACTCGACGATCACATCAAAGGGCAGGTGCTGTTCACGCAAATAAGCGATCAGCGGGTCCACCCCGTCGAGATTGTCCCAGCCCGCCACACCGACACCGTCCTGCACCATGACGCGCAATTGGGTACGTTTGAGCAAGGACTGCCATAGCTGCAACAACGAGCCCTGTGTTTGCAGCACGCTGAAGTACGTTGAAATGGACGGCACGCCCTGATTGGCCTTTTGCGACACCTGCGACAGCGCCGTCAGCCAGTCGCCCAGCAACGCCTGCCGCACCGGACTGACCCAGTTGTATTGCTCGATCTCATAAGGAATGTACCAGCCGCTGAACTGCGGATGCATGGGCCACGTCGAGTCGCGCATAAAGGCACTGGCGGCCTGCAGCGACTGATTGAACCAGGTCGGCAACGCCTGCTCATCTTCGGATGCAATAGCTGCCCACCAGCCATTGTCATAAGGCAAACCTACGCGCACTTGCAGGCCATATTCTGCGCACGCATCGAGCAAAGCCTGCATGCTGGCGTCAGACAGCATCCAGTCGCCACCTTCAACCCCGGTGCCGGTCTGACCTACCCACTGCAAGACAATCTCGGAGCATCCGACCTGCTTGAGGAACGCCATGCGCTGGCGCCACGCTTCGGGGGGCAGATCAAGGTGGCTTTTCCAGAGCTGGAGAAATGTGGAGCGGAATTCCGGTTTGGGTGAGCACCCGGCCAAAGGCCCCAAAAGCGCCAGAACCGGGGCGCAAATGGCCAAGCGCAGAAGCAGACGTCTTTGACTACAGGGGGCTTGCGGCGAATTTCGCATTGCACGCTCATCAATAAAGGCAGTTGACCTCTCACCACTGACAAGAGGCCCAGTTTTCGAAGCGTAGCGGAATACTTCAAGAGTGCAGGGAAAAATGTTTAGAGGACTTCAGAGCTGTCTCACAAAAACCAGCGATATTCTCTGACACTGATGTCCTGCATAAACGCCAGATGATCCTGTCGCTTGTTCTCGCAGTACACCTCGACAAACTCGGCGCCCAGGCCTTCACGCAATGACGGCTGACCTTGCATGGCGCGCACTCCTTCCAGCATGTCCAGGGGAAAAGCTATGCCGCTGCTGCGATCCTCATTGAGTGAGGCAATCGGCTCCTTGCCTGCCATCAGTCCCTGTTCCAGCCCCACCAAAATCGCTGCCAGCACCAGATACGGATTGGCATCAGCGCCCGCCAGACGATGCTCGACACGCAGGTTTTTGTCATCCGATTCGGGAATTCGCAGGCAGGCATCACGATCTTCATAGCCCCAACTGGCCTGATTGGCGACATTGGTGTTGCCGCCGAAACGGCGCAAGGCATTCAGATTAGGCGCGAACATCGGCATGCTTGCGGGTAGCAGTTCAAGACAACCCGCCACCGCATGGCGCAGGGGACGGTGCTCATCAACCGCTAACAGGTTGTTGCCCGCCCTGTCGTACAGACTGACATGTACATGCATGCCGCTGCCCGGATGTTGCAGGTAGGGCTTAGCCATAAAACTGGCGCGAAGACCGTGCTTGAGGGCCACGCCTCGCGTGCTGCGGCAAAACAGTGCGGCCCAATCTGCGGCCCGTAAACCATCGTCGAGATGAGCGAAATTGATTTCAAACTGACCCGGCCCCAACTCGGCCGTGATCACCGTGGCATCAACACCTTGAGCCTGCGCCGCGCTCACCATGTCATCGAGCACCGGTGAAAAGCGCGACAACCGTTCGATGTGCATGTTCGGTTGATCGTCAGCGTCGCCCGTCAGCGCATCTCGCGGGAACTGTGGCAGCCCATCGCACAACTGTTTATCGAACAGGTAGAACTCAAGCTCGAACGCCACCACCGGGTGAATGCCTTTACCCGCCAACCGATTCAGCACTCGGGCCAACACCTCGCGCGGCTCAAACTCAATGGGTTTATCGGTGCCGTCGGAGCTGATCAGCATCTGGCCCAGCGGCTGCGCCTCCCACGTCACCGGCTTGAGCGTGCCGGGCACCAAGCGCCTTACCGCGTCGGGGTCGCCGTCGTTAAAACAGTAATCGCCAATGTTGAACAACCCGCCCTGCGTGCCCAGCAGCACGCAATTCTGCGGCAGTTTGAGGACACTGCCAGCGGCCACTTTTTCGAGCATGTCCACCGGATAACGCTTGCCGTAAAAATGCCCGGGGATGTCCAGACAAATAAGGTCGACATACCGAACATCGGGGTAGAGCTGGCGAAACGCACGCACCTCGGCCAGCAGATCAGAGCACGCAGCATCCATCATGGTTGTTTCTTCCTGTCAGGTATAAACCCAAAGCACACGCGTCACGTGCTCGGTCAGATTGGCGTAGCGGCAGCGGGTATGGCTGTCGTATTGAAAACTGTCCCCGGCGTTTAACGTGACCGGGTCATCCTCGTCCAGCCACAGCGTCAATTGACCCTCGATGACATACCCGCCCTGCTCCGAACTGTCCGTCATCGGTCGCTCACCACTGTTGGCGCCAGCCTGCAAAATGCTTTCGAGCATGGAGAATGCGGAGCCCATTTTCGGCGACACCAAGATGTCCGTAATGCCGTTGGCGAAAAACAGCGTGCGGCGCTCATCGGGGCGCGTCACCCAAGGCAACTGTTGGGGTTTAGGTTGGCGATAAAAATACGTTGTCGGCACACCCAGGGTTTCACTGATCGCCGTGAGGTCAGCCACTGTCGGCTGTGACAAACCGCGCTCGACTTGCGACAAAAATCCCACCGACCGGCCCATTTTGTCTGCCAGCTGCTTGAGGGTGAATTTCTTGTGTTTACGCAAGTCGTGGATAAGGGTCGCCAGCGCTGCGATTTCTTCATGTTTATTCATGACGGGTTACGGGCCGGTTCAGAACAAAAGTAAGACACTCAAACACCCGCATGAAATTAATAAATATAAATTTCATGAAAATTTACATTCTAAATTTCACATCAGCAAGCGTCCTTTTCGGTGAAATGGGCTTCCACACACCTGAATTTGGACTAAGCAGCTGTTTTTATGAGATTTTTTTCAAAAAAAGCTTTGCAGAATCGTAAAACGTTGGTAAATTGCCGCCCACTCTTGGAGAGAGCCAAAAAGCCTTCTCAAACAAGAGCGCAACATGTCACTTGAGTGCCAGCACTCACTGCAACAGATACAGGGGCGTCGCCAAGCGGTAAGGCAGCAGGTTTTGATCCTGCCATGCGTTGGTTCAAATCCAGCCGCCCCTGCCATTTTCCAGATACATCCTCGCATCCCCAAGACCCGCACTTGAATCTTTACTGGTTCTGCATGCGGGCTTTCGTGTGCCTGCCCTTTTTCAAACCTGAATAGTCCGTACGAGGTAAGTCGCTAGCCGGCACCTGTGAAAGGATCAAAAGGTCCGCGCCTCATTCACACAGGCCCGCCTTTGAACTCACGCAAGGGAATTACCGTTGACCGACACCTTTGACTACATCGTGGTGGGTTCTGGCTCGGCGGGAGGCACATTGGCCGCACGCCTGAGCGAAGACGGTCGCTACCGGATTCTGTTGCTGGAAGCAGGCGGCAGCCACAAGCGCTTTCTGGTCAATATGCCTGCGGGATGGGGAGCGATGACCTACAGCCCAGCATTCTCCTGGATGCACACCACCGAACCGGAAAAATACGCAGGCGGGCGCCGCATGATGATGCCCCGAGGCAAAGTGGTCGGAGGCTCTTCGTCCATCAACGGAATGATCTATATCCGCGGGCACGCGCAGGATTACGCCGACTGGGTGAGCGCAGGCGCCACGGGCTGGAGCTGGCCTGAACTGCTGCCCTACTTTGTGCGCACCGAAGATCAACAGCATATTCGCAACGCCTGGCACGGACAGGGCGGCCCGCTGGCGGCCAGCGACCCGCCACACGTACACCCGGTGTCGCACGCCATGCTCGAAGCGGCAGCACAAGCGGGCCTCAAACCGGTCAGCGACTTCAACGATGGCAAGGCCGAGGGCGCGGGCTTCTTTCAGGTCAATTTACGCGAGGGTCGACGCTCCTCCATTGCCAGCAATGCCATCGAACCCGCCTTGCGCCGCGCCAACTTAAAGCTGGTCACGCGGGCGATGGTGCAACGCATTGTGTTTGAGGGTCGTCGCGCCACTGGCGTGGAATACACCCTGCCCGACGGCAGCCTGCAACGGGCCAAGGCGGGCCGCGAAGTGCTGCTATGCGCCGGAGCGCTACAGTCCCCCCAATTGTTGATGGTGTCGGGTATCGGCCCTGCCTCACAGCTGGAAGCGCTGGGCATTGAAGTCATCGCGGATTTGCCGGGGGTGGGTGAAAACCTTCAAGACCACGTCAGCGCTCCCCTGTGCTGGAAGCTCAAAGCGGGCGTGCGAGGCATGAACCACACCTTTCGTGGCGTTCACTTGGCGGTGTCGGTGTTGCAGTACCTGACCCGTCGATCGGGCTCCATGATGAGTGCGCCCGCGCAATTTGGCTGCTACCTCAAAAGCACCCCAGACCTGACCTATAACGATATTCAAGTGTTCGGCCTGCCCATGACCGGAGCGCCCGACGCTGACAGCAAAAAGCCGCCTCAGCCTGACAGCTTCAACGGTATGACCCTGGGCCCCTTGCAAGGCCGCCCCTTCTCGCGCGGCCATGTCCGCCTCAAAAGCCGTGACATGAATCAACACCCGGCAATCACCATGAACTACCTGCACGACGCTCGCGATCGCAGCGCACTGCTCTGGTCGTTTCGCTGGTTACGCGACATGGCGCAACAACCGGCCATGGCAAGCATCATTGACGCCGAGGTACGACCCGGCCCTGAGGTGCAAAGCGACGAGCAATGGCTGACCTGGATGCAACCATTGCTGACAACCGCTTACCACCCGGTGGGCACCTGCCGCATGGGCCGCGCCGACGACCCTATGGCCGTCTGCACACCCGACCTGCGTGTTCGAGGGATCGAAGGTTTACGCGTGATTGACGCCTCCGTCATGCCCAATTTGATCTGTGGCAACACCAACGCCACCACCGTGGTCATCGGCGACAAAGGCGCCGACCTTGTGTTGGGGCGTAGCCCGATGGCAGCGTTATATCTTTGAACGTTTCCCACTGCATTACCTGACCCAACCAAACACATGAACAACAAGCACAACGCAACGTGTTTGGTCTGGCGTGATTAAAACCGAAACGACAACCCCCTTTTCAGAGTGTTGAAAATGCGTAATAAGCGAATAATATGTATCGGCTTTGTATATTTAAACCACATTTTTAAACCCAGTAAAAACCCCAACAAATGAAAACCTTAAAAACTCTTACCACTCCATCACCTCAGCTTTACTCCTGTACCCTTCACAACAACCGGACATAGGCAGGCATACAGCGCAAAAAGAAATTTTTGCTCAACCAACACCTACGCCCGAACAGCACCATAAATGCAGCCACTGATGCGACTTCTCTCTTTCGTTCGAGCAGGTCGTTTACCCCCAGAACCCAGCACTCATAACGACGGGTTCCAATTAAAAATCAGAAAGAAAAAAACAGAACATACAATAAAACAAACCAGCTTATAATTAATCTTTTTAACTTCTTTACTCACACACTCACCTTGCATCAAACCCAACGCTCACACCAGCAAGAAAGCTGCCTGCCGATACAAGGCAATTATACCCTCAAGATAATCAGCAGCCTCACTCCCCTCAACAAGGCCAGCATCATACAACGCCTCTATGTAACCCGAAGCTCTACCATACAGCTCATCCAACTTAAGCCTATCACTGGCAGCCCTTATTTCATCCTTCAGCCCTCTTAGCATTTCCAGCAGCGAAGACTCGATTGAGCCATCACATTCGCACGTTCCATATACCTCACACTTCGACGCTCGAACCTTACAACAAAACATTCATTTTCCTTAATCAGATCATTGCTCACAGCCCAATACGTTCAACGCAAAAGCATGCCCCATACTCATTAAAAAATCGCCCACACAAAAGGGCTATCACCCATAAACTTTGGTAATCGCTGCCTCTCAAAAGTCTTATATAACTATTTTTTAGAACTTGTGCTACCGGCTACTTCCAAAACAAATCCACATTTCACTTAAACAATAGACACCGCCGACTTCCGGCAACAATGAATTCGAGAGTACCTTCAGCTTCCCCTGCTAACGCACACCCACTCTGCGCGACATAAACCCAATAGAGGGGAATCAATCATGTTAGATAGGCGCCTAACTTTCAGCTCAATCTTCAAATGATCTCCAAGTGTAAATGACTTTCATTTAGTGTGGTTATTATGGATTTAATCGACATTAAATAAACGAGATAAATCTGTCAAGCATGTAGCCGCCTTGCATGTACCTGATCACCCATTGCGATGCTGTGATTGAAAAGCACCCACAAAGTGGCTAACTGATTGAAAAATATAGTCCTAGTGGTGATATCCGAACCTGGCCACCCATGCCCACACAAGCAGAGCAAATCTTCGGTTTATGACTGTTGTCACTGGCGCTTGCTGCAATCAAACAGTGACAGATACAAGGTCTGGCTGTGAATTTGTCGAAAAACACTGGGCAGGAATACTTTTAAAATCGTATTTGAAACCGTCCAAACCATTGGCTTAGCACCATCCATTAACGGTTAGCAATTCGCCTGATTAATGTGCAGGCGATTCTATGAAGGCACTGGATATTTGATGTCGAGCCTTTGCGATTCGATTGTACAAAACCGAACAAAAAAGAACCGTCAAGGGTAGTGTTTCCGCCTCAAGCTGTCAGTTAACGTCACTTAGCGATGCAGGCATTTTTGAGTGATTTGGCGGGCGCAGCTGTTCGCCAACCCTGCCAATTGCGAATTTCATCGTACGTCGCTCATGCAACGGGTGGCACTCCTACGCTACCATGTGCCCCATGGCAGGCATGAACCCTGCGTTTATCACCAATCAGCTTGGCCACAGCGTGCAAGGGTTGCTCTCAACTGACGCTCAGTGGCTGGATTCCAGTACGCACTGGAGCGAGCTCGGGACACTCGACAACAGGCTGATTGGTACAACATTGGTACGACCCGACGAAGTGCCACTATGAAACCCGCATGGAAATAGCCCTGTGACATTGGAACAAAACTACACCGCCATTCTGGGCCAGCTTGGTGAAGACGTATCCCGCGAAGGCTTGCTGGACACGCCAAAGCGTGCCGCCAAGGCCATGCAGTACCTGTGCCGCGGTTACGAGCAGACCCTTGAAGAAGTCACCAACGGTGCCTTGTTCAGCTCCGACAACAGCGAAATGGTACTGGTTAAGGACATCGAGCTTTACTCGCTGTGCGAACACCACCTGTTGCCGTTTATCGGCAAGGCTCACGTCGCGTACATTCCAAGCGGCAAAGTGCTGGGCTTGTCGAAAGTTGCGCGCATCGTCGACATGTATGCCCGCCGCCTGCAAATTCAGGAAAACTTGAGCCGCCAGATCGCCGACGCGGTGATGCAGGTGACCGGTGCTCTGGGCGTTGCCGTGGTGATTGAGGCCAAGCATATGTGCATGATGATGCGCGGTGTCGAAAAGCAAAACTCGTCGATGATTACTTCGGTGATGCTGGGTGAATTCCGCGACAATGCCGCCACCCGCAGCGAGTTTCTCAGCCTGATCAAGTAACTCGGCATGCCAGGGAAAACCGGCGTTCATCGCCGGTTTTTTTTCGCCTGCCAATTTCAGGTAAGCTTCGCGCTTTCTTACATGCCAATGAGGCTTTTACTGTGTTTATCAAAGCGCTTCGCGTAGGCCTGGGTCAGTTGATCATCGCGGGCGATTTCATTACCCGCCCGAGTAAAAAACAACGCAGCGCAGCCGCTCAGACGCGGGTCGATCAGGCCGCGAAAGACCTGACGCTGTACCAGTTTCACGCCTGCCCGTTTTGCGTCAAAACCCGTCGGACCTTGCGTCGTTTAAATGTGCCCGTGGCACTGCGTGACGCCAAGCATAACGAGCAGGATCGCCAGACCCTGCTGGAGCAAGGTGGCAAGATCAAAGTGCCTTGCCTGCGCATCGAAGAAGACGGCAAGACCACCTGGATGTACGACTCCAAGGTGATCATTGACTACCTGAACCAGCGGTTTGCGGCGGTTTAAGCACTGAGCTTGACCTGAAGCCGCTACCGAGGCCACAGGTTGCGCAGCTGCCGTAATTTACGGCAGCTGCGCGGCCGATCGCAGCCTCGTGCCTCGTCAGCGACTACCCCTGCATAGCGACATGTCGCGGGTGGCTGGCCACTCGCTCCAGCCATGCAGTGATCGCCGGATAAGCACTCAAATAAAAACCGCCCTGATGCGCCACATGGGTGTAGGCATACAGCGTCACGTCGGCGATGGAGTAATGCTCGCCTACCAGAAACGGCGTGCGGCCCAACTGCTGCTCCATCACGTCCAGCGCCTTGTAACCGCGGGTTTGCAATTTGCGATATTCCTCAAGACGCTCTGGCGGCAAACCGAGGTAAAACTCGATAAACCGCGCCACCGCGATGTAGGGTTCGTGGCTGTACTGCTCGAAAAACTGCCACTGCAACACCTGTGTGCGTAAACGCGGTTCGCTAGGCAAAAACTCGCTGCCATCGGCCAGAAAGTTAAGAATCGCATTGGATTCCCACAGACAGGTGCCGTCTTCCAGCTCCAGCACCGGCACTTTGCCGCTCGGGTTTTTAGCGAGAAACGCAGGGGTTTGCGCCTCCCCCTTGAGAATGTCGATCGCGTGCCACTGATACTCAAGGCCCAGCAAATGCAGCATCAACTTGACCTTGTAACAGTTGCCCGAGTTGTAATCGCCGTAAACCTTGAGCATCGCAACTCCCTTTAGGCCGCCTGTGCGGCCTGTGCTTGACGAACAACCGCAGCCAGACGCTTGAGACCTTCGTGCAGACGTTCAGGGTCGATATGGCTGAAGTTCAGCCGCAGGCTGCCGACGTTTTCATCCGGATTGGCGAAGAACGGCTCACCCGGCATAAACGCCACGTTCTGATCCAGCGCAGGCTTGAGCAAGGTGCGGGTGTCGAAGGGCTGTTTGAGCGTCAGCCAGAAGAACAGCCCGCCTTGCGGTACATGCCAGTCGGCCAGGTCACTGAAATGCTCTTCGAGCGCCAGTTGGAAGCCATCGCGGCGCACTCGGTAGAAGTCGCGCAGTTCGGCCAGATGATTGCTCATCTTTTCTGTACCGATCCACTGCAAGGCTTGCCATTGACCGACACGGTTGGTGTGCAAGTCCGCCGATTGCTTGAGGCGCAACAAGTGCGGGTACAAATCCGGGCTGGCGATCAGGAAACCGACACGCAGGCCCGGCAGCAAGGTTTTGGACACTGTCCCGGTGTAGATCCAGCTGGCTTTTTTCAGGCGGCTGACAATCGGCGTGGCGCTGCCGCCATCGAAATTCAGTTCGCGGTATGGCTCATCTTCAATCAGGGTGACACCGAACTCGTCCAGCAACGCCGCCACGGCATCACGCTTGGCCTCGCTATAACGCACGGCAGACGGGTTCTGGAAGGTGGGAATCAAATAAATGAACGCCGGTGCGTGCTTGGTCAGTTCAACGCGCAGAGCGGCCAGATCCGGGCCGTCGGCCAGCAGCGGGAAGCTCAGGCACTCAGCACCAAACAGCTGGAAAATCTGCAACGCGGCCAGGTAGGTGGGCGCTTCGAGCATGATCTCAGTGCCTTTGTCGATGTACAGCTTGGCAGCCAGGTCCAGCGCCTGCTGCGAGCCGCTCAACACCATCACCTGGCTGGCGTCGCACTCCACGCCCAATGCACGGGCTTCGGCGGCCAGCACTTCACGCAACGCCGGCTCGCCTTCGCTCATGCCGTACTGGCCCATCGAGGCGGGCATGTCGCTCCAGTCCACTTTCGGCAACATGGCTTCAGCCGGTAGACCGCCTGCAAACGACATGACTTCCGGACGTTGGGCCGCAGCCAGAATTTCGCGAATCAAAGAGCTTTTCAGGCGGGAAACACGTTCGGAGAAGGCCATACAGATCACCGGTAGCAGAAGTAATTGGAAATAAGTCAAACTGATTGACCGAAATTACGCCGCGAAGCCTAGATACGTCAATATGCTTGACCTTAAAAATCCAACCACTCAGCGTGCCGCCATGGAAGCGTTCTTCTTTGGCTATCAAGCATTTACCGCCAAAGCGGACGAAATGCTGGCGCGTCGTGGGCTGAGTCGGGTGCACCAGCGCATCGTTTTTTTTATCGCCCATCACCCCGGCGTCAGCGTCAAGGAACTGCTGTCGCTGCTGGGCGTGAGCAAGCAAGCGCTGAACACGCCCTTGCGGCAGCTGATTGAAATGGGCCTGGTGCGCAGCGTGGCGCCCGACACTGACAAGCGCAAGCGACTGCTGGAGCTGACAGCCGAGGGCGTAGGGTTTGAAGCCAAATTACGCCGCGAACAGGTCAAGCTGCTGCAACGGGTGTTCGCCCAGGCAGGCGAAGAAGCGGTCAATGGCTGGCTGGCAATTAATAAGGCACTGGGGCAAAGCCGCCTGCCTTGATGCACTGCAGCAACTGAAAACAATACTTGCTTTTTTTGTATACAAAGCCATAAATCGAGTGACCCGGCAATGGTGCGCGGGGGATTGTGCATGGAGGACATGATGAGTCTGGAAACCTGGCTGCTGTTCAGCAGCGCGGCATTGATAGTGATCCTGATACCGGGGCCACTGTCGCTCTTGATGATCAGCAACAGTTTGAACTATGGCCTGCGGCGCTCTTATCCGGCCTTTCTGGGCGGCGTGTTTGCGTCCATTTGCCTGCTCAGTGCTTCGGCACTGGGCTTGGGCGCCTTGCTGCTGGCCTCTGAACAACTGTTCAGCGTGCTGAAAATCGTGGGTGCGCTGTACCTGTTTTATCTGGCTTGGCAAAGCTGGAAACAATCGCGCGAGCCTGCGACGGTAGCCAATGTGCCTGAGGCTGCACCCAAACCGCGCTTTAGCGCACTGTTTGGGCGCGCGTTCGTGCTGGGCGCCAGCAACCCGAAGGATATTTTGTTCTTTGCGGCCTTCTTGCCGCAGTTTCTTAGCCCTCAGCAGCCGTTTCTGCCGCAGTTACTGGTCATGATCGCCACCTGGACCGTGCTGGACCTGCTGTGCAAGCTGGCCTACGGCCTTGGTGCCCACGGCGCGGCGGGCTATCTGCGCAGCGGCAAGGGCCAGAGCTGGTTTAACCGCGTCAGTGCCGGACTGTTCAGCGTGGCGGGTACTGCGTCGTTGTTGAGCCGCTAAAACGATGCGCCGTTCGTAGCAGCTGCCGAAGGCTGCGTTCGGCGGCGCAGCCGACGTAAACCAGATGGCGCGGTCTATCCGCTAAACCTGAGCCGCTGATTTTGCGATCGCTTCGCAATCGAACGTCGCCTTCGGCAACTGCTACGAGCGGCAATCTGCGGGCAAAAAAAAGCCCGCAGTGTGAGCGGGCAAAGAACCACATGCGCAGATCGAAAACCGTTAGCTGCCGCGATAGGTCGAGTAGCTGTAAGGCGATATCAGCAGCGGCACATGGTAGTGGTCCTGCTCGGCACTGATCCCGAAACGCAGCACCACTACATCCAGAAACGCCGGCTCGGGCAGTTGCACGCCCCGGGCACGGTAGTAATCACCCGCACTGAACTGCACCTGATACACCCCGGACTGATAGTCATCCCCCTGCAACAGCGGCGCGTCGCAACGACCGTCACTGTTGGTCAGCGCCGTCGCCACCAACGTCAATTGCGAACCGTCCACTCTGTATAGCTCGACCTTGATCGAGCTGCCCGGACAGCCGTGTGCAGCATCCAAAACGTGCGTAGTCAAACGTCCCATACGATTGCTCAACCTCCACCCAGCGGTAAAAAAAGACCAATGCCGAAGCTTTTTGGGGCCACCCAAAAAACGGCGCTGCGAAGATTAAGACACTTATTAAAAAAATTGTACACAATTAAAAACCCGTTAACCCTCAGCCTACGTATCACACGGTTTGGCGCCCGTATTCCTCAAGAGCATTAGCCTAAAGCGACTTCAGATTCATAAGCTGACCAATCAGGCAAGTTTCTTGCAAGTACCTTTCCGCGATCAGACATGATAAAAATGCACGCATGCAGGGTTACAAATGGATTATAAAGTTGTATACAATCAGGCCAACGCAGTGACGCCAGGTCTGGCCAATCAACTGTTCACACCCACAATAAGGAAGACTGCAGTGAGCGCCGACTACCCACGCGACCTGATTGGTTACGGTCCAAACCCTGTGCACCCTCATTGGCCGGACAACGCCCGCATCGCCCTGTCTTTCGTACTCAATTACGAAGAAGGGGGTGAGCGCAACATCCTCCACGGCGACAAAGAGTCGGAAGCGTTCCTCTCGGAAATGGTGTCCGCGCAGCCACTGCAAGGCGAGCGCAACATGAGCATGGAATCGCTCTATGAATACGGCAGCCGCGCCGGTGTGTGGCGCGTGCTCAAATTGTTTCGCGAATCCAACATCCCGCTCACCGTCTTCGCCGTGGCGATGGCCGCCCAGCGTCATCCGGACGTGATCCGCGCCATGGTTGCCGACGGCCATGAGATTTGCAGCCACGGGTATCGCTGGATCGACTACCAGTACATGGATGAAGCCCAGGAGCGCGAGCACATGCTCGAAGCGATCCGCATCCTCACCGAGATCACCGGCGAACGCCCTCTGGGCTGGTACACCGGGCGCACCGGCCCTAATACCCGGCGACTGGTGATGGAAGAAGGCGGCTTTTTGTACGACTCCGACACCTACGACGATGACCTGCCCTACTGGGAACCGAATAACCCGACGGGCAAAGCGCATCTGGTGATTCCGTACACGCTGGACACCAACGACATGCGCTTCACTCAGGTGCAGGGGTTCAACACCGGCGAGCAGTTTTTCCAGTACCTGAAGGACGCTTTCGACGTGCTGTACGCCGAAGGTGCCGAATCGCCAAAAATGCTTTCCATCGGCCTGCATTGCCGCTTGATTGGCCGCCCTGCCCGTATGGCTGCGCTCAAACGGTTTATTGAGTACGCCAAAGGTCACGAACAGGTCTGGTTTACCCGCCGCGTCGACATTGCCCGCCACTGGCACGCCACTCACCCTTTTAACGCAGAGACTGCCCTATGAGCGCTTTCAACACCCTCAAGCCTTCCCAACTGAGCCGTGAAGCGTTCGTGGCGGCCTTTGCCGATATTTACGAACACTCGCCGTGGGTGGCCGAAAAGGCCTACGACCTTGGCCTGGACGCCAGCGTCGATGACATCCAGACCCTGCACCAGCGCATGAGTGACATTTTGTTGAGCGCCGATCACGCCAGCCAGCTGGCCCTGATCAATGCTCACCCGGACCTGGCCGGCAAAGCTGCCGTTCAGGGCCAACTGACCGAAGCCAGCACCCACGAACAAGCTGGCGCCGGTATCCACCAATGCACGGCCGAAGAGTTTCAGCGCTTCACCGAGCTGAACGAAGCCTACAAAGCCAAGTTCAAGTTTCCCTTCATCATGGCGGTAAAAGGCAGCGACCGGCACCAGATCCTCGCCGCGTTCGAAACGCGTATCCACAACCCGACAGACGTCGAGTTCAAGTGCGCGTTGGCAGAAATCAACAAGATCGCCCTGTTCCGATTACTCCAGCTCTAAGCCGGGCCGGCACCTGTCGGCAACGGATCCCCAGCCACTTATTTAAAGGCAGACAAGAAGAATGAAAGCTTACGCCGTACCGTTCGAGAAGTTCGTCAACTTGGCCGATGCCCGCCTGGGCACCAAAATCATCTCCGTGACCGATGATTGGTTCGCCGACGCCAACCGTCTGTTCCAGCCGACCCCGGCCGTATGGAAGGAGGGCGTTTTCGATGACAACGGCAAGTGGATGGACGGCTGGGAGTCACGCCGCAAACGCTTTGAAGGCTATGACAGTGCCGTCATCCGCCTCGGCGTTCCAGGCTCGATCAAAGGCGTGGACATCGACACTTCATTCTTCACCGGCAACTTTCCGCCATCTGCCTCTCTCGAAGCTTGCTTTCTGGCCTCGGGCGAACCTGACGCCAACACGCAGTGGGTTGAAGTGCTGTCGGCCGTCGAGCTGCAAGGCAATAGCCATCACTACCACGAAATCAGCAACGATCAGGCGTTCAGCCACTTGCGTTTCAACATCTACCCGGACGGCGGCGTAGCTCGCCTGCGTGTGTATGGCGTGCCGTTCCGCGACTGGTCGGCGGTAGGTGACAACGAACAGGTTGACCTGGCGTCCGCCCTTAACGGTGGCCGCGCCCTCGCCTGCTCCGACGAACACTTCGGACGCATGAGCAACATCCTCAACCCGGGCCGTGGCATCAACATGGGTGATGGCTGGGAAACAGCACGTCGCCGCACACCGGGCAACGACTGGGTCATCGTGGCGCTGGGCCATGCGGGCGTGATCGAGCAAATCGTCATCGACACCCTGCACTTCAAGGGCAACTACCCGGATTCCTGCTCGATTCAGGGCGCCTTCGTCAAAGGCGGCACCGACAGCCAGATCGAAACCCAGAGCCTGTTCTGGCGTGAACTGCTGCCGAGCCAAAAAATGGACATGCACGCCGAGCACAGCTTCAGCGAGCAGATCAAAGCCCTTGGCCCGATCACCCACGTTCGTTTGAACCTGTTCCCGGACGGTGGTGTAAGCCGCCTGCGCATTCTGGGCAAAGTGGCCAAGTAATGCCGGGAATGTAGTCGCTGCCGCAGGCTGCGATGGGTTGCGAAGCGACCCTGCTGTTGAAGGTCCTTCAGACCTTATCGCAGCCTGCGGCAGCGGCAACACAAGCAAGACGAATAATCGACAGTCATTAGAAAAAGAAGACCGCCATGCGCACATTGACGATTGAACCTTTGACCAAAGAAGCCTTCGCGCCGTTCGGTGACGTGATTGAAACCGATGGCAGCGATCACTTCATGATCAATAACGGTTCGACCATGCGCTTTCATCGTCTGGCCGAGGTCGAAACGGCTACGCCAGAAGACAAAGCCATCATCAGCATCTTCCGCGCCGACGCGCAGGACATGCCCTTGACCGTGCGTATGCTGGAGCGCCATCCGCTGGGCAGCCAGGCTTTTATTCCGCTGCTCGGCAACCCCTTTCTGATCGTGGTCGCGCCGGTTGGCGACGAACCTGTATCGGGCCTGGCCCGCGCCTTTGTCAGTAATGGCAGGCAGGGCATTAATTACCATCGCGGCGTCTGGCACCACCCGGTGCTGACGATCGAAAAGCGGGATGACTTCCTGGTGGTTGATCGCAGTGGCAGCGGTAATAACTGCGATGAGCATTTCTTTAAAGAGGATGAGCAATTGATCCTCGCCCCCCACCAATAAGAGAAGGCCTCAACGTTCAAAAAAGAACGACGGGCAAGAGGTAAAGACTGTGGAAGCACATCTAATGGAATGGCTGAATCTGGGCGTGCGCTGGATTCATATGATCACCGGTGTGGCCTGGATCGGCGCGTCGTTTTACTTTGTCTGGCTTGAGAACAACCTCAATCGGGCGCACCCCAAAGACGGCCTGGCTGGCGATTTATGGGCGATTCACGGCGGCGGTATTTACCACCTCGAAAAATACAAACTCGCTCCCCCGACCATGCCGGAAAACCTCCACTGGTTTAAATGGGAAGCCTATTTCACCTGGATGTCAGGGATTGCCCTGCTGTGTCTGGTGTTCTACTTCAATCCCGCGCTGTACCTGATCGCTCCCGGCAGCAGCCTGAGCGGCCCGGAGGCAGTGGCCATCGGTATCGGCTCATTGATTGCCGGCTGGTTCATCTACGACTTTCTGTGCGACTCCGCCCTGGGCAAACGCCCGGCGTTGCTCGGTTTCATTCTGTTTGTGTTGTTGGTTGCTGCTGCGTTCGGCCTGAGCAAAGTGTTCAGCGGACGGGGTGCCTACCTGCATGTCGGCGCCATCATCGGCACCATCATGGTCGGCAACGTGTTCCGCATCATCATGCCCGCCCAGCGCGCACTGGTGGCCGCGATCAAGGAAGGCCGTTCCCCCGATCCGGCACTGCCGGCCAAAGGCCTGCTGCGCTCGCGTCACAACAACTACTTCACCTTGCCGGTGCTGTTCATCATGATCAGCAACCACTTTCCGAGCACTTATGGCAGCCAATACAACTGGCTGATTCTGGCCGGGATTGCAGTGCTGGCCGTGTTGGTGCGCCACTACTTCAACACCCGCCACAACAGCCATAAATATGCCTGGACCCTGCCGGTCGCCGCACTGAGCATGGTTTGTCTGGCCTATGTCACCGGCCCTAAACCACCGTCTACCGCGCCCGAAACCGCCAAGGTCATCCAATACCAACCGTTGCCTGAAACCGCCGTCGGCGGGGTCAAAGCAGCCGATGCGCCGCCACCGGCAGCCGCACCGCCAGCGCCCTCGGCACCGGTTGCCAGTGTCGATTTCGAAAAAGTCCATGCGGTGATTCAGGAACGCTGCACGGTCTGCCATTCCGCCACGCCCACCAGCCCGCTGTTCAGCGCGGCCCCGGCAGGTGTGATGTTCGACACCGCGCAACAAATCAAAGTGATGGCTGCTCGTATTCAGGCCCAAGCCGTCTCCAGTCCGATCATGCCGCTGGGCAACATCACTCAGATGACCCAGCAAGAGCGTGACCTGGTCGGCGCCTGGATCAATGCAGGAGCCCAAACCAACTGACCTACACCCTGCGGGTGCTGTTGATGGCGCCCGCATTTACACACCACTAGCTCACAACAATAAAAAAGACCGAGGTGTTGCATGTCCGAGTTAACCGAACCGCGCATACCTGCCGTGACCGCCCCGCCGCCTATCCAGCGGTTGCCGTTGTTGCAATTGATTCTGGTCGGTTTGCAGCATGTGTTGTTGATGTACGGGGGCGCCGTTGCGGTGCCGTTAATCATCGGACAGGCCGCTGGTCTGAGTCGTGAGGAGATTGCCTTTCTGATCAACGCTGACCTGTTGGTGGCGGGGATCGCAACCATCGTGCAATCGCTGGGCATCGGCCCGATGGGCATTCGCATGCCCGTGATGATGGGCGCCAGCTTTGCGGCGGTGGGCAGTATGGTGGCGATGGCGGGCATGCCGGGCATCGGCATGACCGGCATTTTTGGTGCCACCATTGCAGCCGGTTTTTTCGGCATGATCATTGCGCCGTTCATGTCCAAGGTGGTGCGATTTTTCCCGCCACTGGTGACCGGCACCGTGATTACGTCCATCGGTTTATCGCTGTTTCCGGTGGCTGTTAACTGGGCAGGCGGCGGCAGCGCAGCTACGCAATTCGGCTCTCCGATCTACCTGTTCATTGCCGCGCTGGTACTGGGCACCATTTTGTTGATCAACCGCTTTATGCGCGGTTTCTGGGTCAATATCTCGGTGCTGATCGGGATGGCCCTCGGCTACATATTGTCGGGCGCACTGGGCATGGTCGACCTTAACGGCATCGGCATGGCGCCGTGGTTTCAAGTGGTGACACCGTTGCACTTCGGCATGCCGGAGTTTCACCTGGCGCCGATCTTGTCCATGTGTCTGGTGGTGGTGATCATTTTTGTCGAGTCCACCGGGATGTTCCTGGCGCTGGGCAAAATCACCGGTCAGGAAGTCACCCCGCGCATGCTGCGCCGTGGTCTGCTGTGTGATGCCGGTGCGTCGTTTCTGGCGGGCTTTTTCAACACCTTCACGCACTCCTCCTTCGCTCAGAACATCGGTCTGGTGCAAATGACCGGGGTGCGCTGTCGCTCGGTGACCATCATGGCCGGGGTCTTTCTGATTACCTTGAGCTTGCTGCCCAAGGCCGCGTTTCTGGTGGCCTCGATTCCGCCTGCTGTACTGGGCGGTGCGGCAATCGCAATGTTCGGCATGGTGGCTGCCACGGGGATCAAAATCCTTCAGGAAGCGGACATTGCCGACCGTCGCAATCAGTTGTTGGTAGCGGTCAGTATCGGCATGGGCTTGATCCCTGTGGTGCGCCCTGAGTTCTTCGCCCACCTGCCGTTGTGGATGGGGCCTATCACCCACAGCGGGATTGCCATGGCCGCCGTTAGCGCAGTGTGCCTGAACTTGATGTTCAACGTCATGGGCGGCGCCGGGCGTGCCGCCATGAGCGGTCATGTGCATCAGCACTAAACCTTGACCCTTGACCCTCACCCCAACCCTCTCCCAAAGGGAGAGGGGGCAATAGGTGATCCGCTTTTGCCTTTAGTTCCCTCTCCCTCCGGGAGAGGGCTAGGGTGAGGGCGCTTTTGCAGTAAAAAACAATAAAAAGGGAGTTACCCATGCACTGCAAACACTGGGGCGTCACGCTCGCGGGTGGGTTTTTGGCTGCCAGTCAGGCCATGGCCGGAGATCTGTTTTTATGGCAGACCAACAGCCTGACTTACCTCTACGGCAAGAACTTCGCCATCAACCCTTCGATCCAGCAGATCGTCACCTTTGAACATGCCGACAAATGGAAGTACGGCGACAACTTCCTGTTTGTCGACCGCATCTTCTACAACGGCAAGCCAGACCCCAACAAAGGCCCGCACACTTACTACGGCGAATTCAGCCCACGCCTGTCGTTCGGCAAGATTTTCGATCAAAAACTCGAGTTCGGCCCCATCAAGGACGTGTTGTTGGCCATGACCTACGAGTACGGCGAAGGTGACAGTGAAGCCTACCTTATCGGCCCGGGTTTCGACCTCGCAGTGCCGGGGTTCAATTATTTCACCCTGAACTTCTACCGCCGCCACACCGAAGGGCCGCGCCCCGGCACAGGCACCTGGCAAATTACCCCGGCCTTCTCCTACAGCATCCCTCTGGGCCGCTCCAACCTGTTGATCGACGGTTATATCGACTGGGTGGTCGACAACGATCAAAACTCCCGCGGCACCTATCACTCCAACCTGCACATCAACCCGCAAATCAAATATGACTTGGGTCGCGCACTCAATCTGGGCGAAAAGCAGCTGTATGTCGGCATTGAATACAGCTATTGGAAAGACAAATACGGCATCGAAAGCAGCAGCCGTCTGGACACCAACCAGAACACCGCCAGCGCCCTCATCAAAGTCCACTTTTAGTTTAAACAGGTGCCCTGCCCTGCGATTGCGCTCATCTTCATTCATTGCGCAATAACAGGGCACTTGAGTGCGAAGCCCAGAGCCAGTATTCTGCGCGCCCTCTTAAAGACGAGCCTTGTTTAAAGCTGACTTCAAAGCCAACTTAATGCGTCTAAACAACGCGTTTAAGCCCTTTTCTCCACATTAATTCACTCAACTGCCCCTTGGCAGTCGAGCGATAAATGCTGGCCAAAAATCGTTATGGCCCAGTCTTTGCTCTAAGCAATAAACCTGACCTTTCAGGCAACTTTTTAATACTGATTTTATAAGCCGGAATCAAGGCGCCTATACAGAGCGCAGGTTCATGCAACGGCAGCAACCTTAACGTTTGGAGCAACCGAATGAAGCGCACACTCACCAGCCTGATGCTTGCGGGGAGCTTGTTGGGCGGGACCACGGCAGTCGCCGAAGACCTGTTTCAGTGGCAAACCAACAGCCTGACGTATTTGTATGGCAAGGACTTCCAGGTCAACCCGAAAATCCAGCAAACCATGACGTTCGAGCACGCCGACAGCTGGAAATACGGTGATAACTTCTTCTTCCTTGACCGCATTTTTTACAACGGCAAAAAAGACGGCAACGTCGGTCCTAACACCTATTACGGCGAATTCACCCCTCGCCTCTCGTTCGGCAAAATCTTCGACCAGAAGTTTGAATTCGGCCCGATCACAGACGTACTGCTGGCCATGACCTACGAGTTCGGTGAAGGCGACTCGGACGCTTACCTGATCGGCCCGGGTTTCGACTTGAACGTGCCGGGTTTCGACTACTTCCAGTTAAACTTCTACCAGCGTTTCCCGGAAGGCAGCCGCGCTGGCCGTGGCGTATGGCAGATCACCCCGGTGTGGTCATACACCGTGCCACTGGGCAAGTCTGACGTGGTCATCGACGGTTATATGGACTGGGTGGTCGATAACGACAAGAACTCGCGCGGTACTTACCACGCCAACCTGCACTTCAACCCGCAGATCAAATATGACTTGGGCAAAGCCTTGAACTGGGGCGCCAAGCAGTTGTACGTCGGTGTTGAATACGATTACTGGAAAAACAAGTACGGGATTGAAAACAGCAGCTCGTTCAAAACCAATCAGAACACCACGAGCCTGTTGGTCAAGTACCACTTCTGATCCTGATCAGTGACTGCGGACGCGCAAGGAAGCTGCGTCTCAGGGCTGTAACACAATATTCCCACTTCCCGCACAGAGCCTTTACACTCGCGCGCATTCCCAATGTGCGGAGCCTGTATGGCTAACCCTTATCGCGAGATTTTCAGCGCCCCCGGAAGCAAGGCTTTTTGTGCCGCTGGCCTGATCGCTCGCATGCCTATTTCCATGACCGGTATCGGCATCATCACCTTACTCGCGCAACTGCACGGCTCGTATTGGCTGGCGGGCGCGGTGGCCGCCACCTTTGCCCTGGCAATGGCCTTGCTGGCACCGCAAATTTCGCGCTGGGTAGACCGCTATGGGCAGCGCCGCGTACTGCCCGGCGTGGCGACGATTGGCGTATGCGCCCTGCTCGGCTTGCTGTTGTGCAGTCATTTGGGCGCGCCCAACTGGACGCTGTTTGTTTTTGCGGCACTGTCCGGTTGCATCCCCAGCATGCCGGCAATGGTCCGCGCACGCTGGAGCGAGCTATACCGCGGCTCGCCCAAATTGCACACGGCCTTCTCGTTCGAATCGGTACTCGATGAAGTGTGTTTTATCGTCGGCCCTCCAATTTCCGTGGGCCTGAGCGTGGGCCTGTTTCCCGAGGCAGGGCCGCTGTTGGCGGCCATCTTGCTGGCCGTCGGCGTGACCCTTTTTGTGCTGCAACGGCAAACCGAACCGCCAGTACACCCGCGCAGTGACGCGCACAGCGGCACCGTGCTGCGTCAGGGCGCCGTGGTGATTTTGATGATGGCCCTGCTCGGGCTGGGCACCATTGTCGGCACCGTGGACGTGGTCAGCGTGGCGTTTGCTCAGCATCAGGGGCAACCCGCCGCCGCCAGCATCGTGCTCTCGGTGTACGCGCTGGGCTCGTGCATCGCCGGGCTGGTGTTCGGCACGCTGAAGCTCAAGACACCGCTGCCCACACTGTTCCTGTTTGGCGCGGCGGCCACCGCACTCACCGTGGTGCCGCTGATGTGGGTCAGCAGCATCGCCACGTTGGCGGCCGCCATGTTTGTCGCAGGTTTGTTCTTCGCCCCCACCCTGATCACTGCGATGGGGCTGGTGGAAAATATCGTCCCGCCCGCCAAATTGACCGAAGGCCTGACCTGGATGATAACCGGGCTGGGCATCGGTGTGGCGCTGGGCGCCGTCGCTGGCGGCTGGGTGATCGACGCCTATGGTGCCCAGGCCGGTTTCAGCGTATCGCTGGCCGCGGGGCTGGGCATGCTGCTGTTTGCCGTGCTGGGCTACCGCCTGCTGCAAAACAGCACCCACCCGCACCCGGCCTCGCTGGCCTAACCTTTCACGGCGCGCCAGATCTTGCTGACGCCCGTCACCACCGCCAACACCACCGCGCCGGCAATAATGCCGGCTACGGCGTTAACCAGCGTCGGCACGATCACCGACAACGGGCCAACAAATGGGGCGACGCTGGCAGTGATGCTTTCAACCCCGTGGTGCAACACCGGGACGCCGTGGGTCAGAATCCCGCCACCCACCATAAACATGGCGGCGGTGCCAATGATGGTCAGGCTTTTCATCATGTATGGCGCGGCATTGAGCACCACCTGACCGAAACTGCGCTGAAAGCGCGGCCAGGCGCCTTCGCCGGTTTTATGGGTCAAGTACAGGCCGCCATCATCGAGGCGAACGATACCGGCCACTACACCGTACACGCCGATGGTCATCACAATCGCAATGCCCGACATCACCACCACTTGCTGAATCAGCGGTGAGTCCGCCACGGTGCCGAGGGTAATGGCAATGATTTCAGCCGAGAGGATAAAGTCAGTGCGAATGGCCCCCTTGATTTTATCTTTCTCAAAAGCCACCAGATCGACCTCGGCATTGGCCAAAGCCTCCTGCCGCGCTTTGCGCTTCGCTTGAGTGTCGTCCTGACTGTGCAAAAACTTGTGCGCGAGCTTCTCGAAGCCCTCAAAGCACAGGTAAGCACCGCCCACCATCAGCAACGGCGTCACCGCCCACGGGATGAAAGCGCTGATCGCCAACGCCGCAGGCACCAAAATCAGCTTGTTGCGAAACGAGCCCTTGGCCACGGCCCACACCACCGGCAATTCGCGATCTGCCCGTACGCCGGAGACTTGCTGCGCATTGAGTGCCAGATCGTCGCCCAGCACCCCGGCAGTCTTTTTGGCGGCCATTTTAGTCATCAGTGCGACGTCATCGAGTACGGCGGCGATATCGTCGAGCAACATCAGCAAACTACTGCCAGCCATGAAAAGGTATTCCTTGAGGATTGAAAGTGCCTAAGCATAGCGCGGAAGCACCGCTGAGCTGCAATCTTGAGCCGCTCGCAGGCCCGGTGCTACCATGCCCGACCGCCCGAGTCGGCAAGGAAAGACCCGTTTTATGAGCAGCATCCGCGAACGTAATAAACACCTGATTTTGCGAGCCGCCAGCGAAGAGTTCGCTGACAAGGGTTTCGCCGCGAGCAAAACCAGCGACATCGCCGCCAAGGCCGGTGTGCCCAAGCCCAATGTTTATTACTACTTCAAGTCCAAGGAAAACCTGTACCGCGAAGTACTCGAAAGCATTATCGAGCCGATTTTGCGCGTCTCGACGCCGTTTAATGCCGATGGCGAGCCCAATGAAGTGCTGAGCAATTACATTCGCTCAAAAATCATGATTTCCCGCGACCTGCCGTTCGCTTCGAAAGTGTTTGCCAGCGAAATCATGCATGGTGCACCGCATCTGAGCGAAACCCAGGTGGGTTTGCTCAACGCTCAGGCCAAACACAACATCGAGTGCATCCAGACCTGGATCGACCGTGGCCAAATTGCCCCGATAGACCCGCATCACCTGATGTTCAGCATCTGGGCGGCGACGCAGACCTATGCTGACTTCGACTGGCAAATCTCCGCCATCACCGGCAAGGCCAAGCTCGACGACAGCGATTACGAAGCGGCGACCCAAACGATCATCCGCCTCGTGCTTAAAGGCTGTACGCCGGACTAAAAGCCCCGCATACGCTCCGTAGCAGCTGCCGAAGGCTGCGTCCGGCCGCGAAGCGGTCGTAAAATCAGCGTTCAGGGCGTGTCAGGCACACCCCAGGTTCTGGTTTGCGACTGCTGCGCAGCCGGACGCAGCCTGCGGCAGCTGCTACGGGTTTGCGCGTTTAAACCGCCACACCCGCATCCGCACGCAAACCTTGCGCCTCAACCGCGCTGATTGCGCATTGTTCGTCTATGTCCGACGTATCGCCGCTGATCCCCACCGCGCCCAATACGTTACCGGCCTCATCACGAATCAACACCCCGCCCGGCACCGGCACAATATCGCCCTGCCCCATGCCATTAAGGGCCGCGTAAAACGCCGGGCGCTGCTGCGCATCCAGCGCCAGCAAACGCGAGCCCTTGCCCAGCGCAATCGCGCCCCACGCCTTGCCAATCGCAATACTGGGCCGCAGCAGGGTGGCGCCGTCTTCGCGCTGCAACGCCAGCAAATACCCACCGCTGTCGAGCACCGCAACGGTCAATGGCGCAGCGTTTATCTGACGGGCTGCGCCCAGCGCCTGCGCGGTCAGGTTTAAAGCGACTTTCAAGGTTAAAGCACTCATGGTTGCCGTCCTTATCGTGTTATTGGAAAGCCTTTGGACGCCTGATGACAGGCAATCAATAAAGCCAATAGAACACAATATTTACATGCTTTGTATACAACTTTTAACTGATCAAAAACCTTAATAAGTACTGAACCTAGAAATACAGGGCCTTTCAGCGCAAAACCATGTCTTCAATAAAACTCATTGACCTCTTGCTGCGAGGATGAATACACTCGACTCACAGCCACTTGTATACAATTACAAAACGTAAGAGGCACAAAGCAATGAGCAAAATGAGAGCAATCGAAGCCGCCGTTTTGGTGATGCGTCGCGAAGGTGTCAATACTGCATTCGGTATTCCTGGCGCTGCCATTAACCCGCTGTACTCAGCCCTGCAAAAGGTGGGCGGTATCGATCACGTCCTTGCTCGCCACGTGGAAGGCGCCTCGCACATGGCCGAGGGCTACACCCGCACCAAGGCCGGCAATATTGGTGTGTGCATCGGCACTTCCGGCCCGGCTGGCACCGACATGGTGACCGGCCTCTACAGCGCATCCGCCGACTCGATCCCGATTCTGTGCATCACCGGCCAGGCTCCACGGGCACGGATGCACAAAGAAGATTTTCAGGCCGTCGACATCACCAGCATCGTAAAACCAGTCACCAAGTGGGCGACCACCGTGTTGGAACCCGGCCAAGTGCCGTATGCCTTCCAGAAAGCTTTCTTTGAAATGCGTTCCGGCCGCCCTGGCCCGGTACTGATCGACCTGCCCTTTGATGTGCAAATGGCCGAAATCGAATTCGATATCGACGCCTACGAGCCATTGCCACTGGCCAAGCCTTGTGCGACCCGCGTGCAAGTGGAAAAAGCCCTGGCCATGCTTGATCAGGCAGAACGCCCGCTGCTGGTGAGCGGCGGTGGCGTGATCAATGCCGATGCCAGTGACCGGCTGGTGGAATTTGCTGAACTCACCGGCATCCCGGTGATTCCGACCCTGATGGGCTGGGGCACGATCCCCGACGATCACCCGCTGATGGTGGGCATGGTCGGTCTGCAAACTTCGCACCGCTACGGCAACGCGACCCTGCTCAAGTCCGACGTGGTGCTGGGCATCGGCAACCGCTGGGCCAACCGTCACACCGGCTCGGTGGAGGTGTACACCGAAGGCCGCAAATTTATCCATGTCGACATTGAGCCGACCCAAATCGGCCGGGTGTTTACCCCCGATCTGGGCATTGTGTCTGACGCAGGGGCTGCCCTAGATGTGTTCCTGGAAGTGGCTCGCGAATGGAAAGCCGCAGGCAAACTGAAAAACCGCAGCGCCTGGCTGCAAGACTGCCAACAACGCAAAGCGACCCTGCACCGCAAGACTCACTTCGACAACGTGCCGGTCAAACCGCAGCGTGTGTATGAAGAGATGAACCAGGTGTTCGGCAAAGATACCTGCTACGTCAGCACCATCGGTTTGTCGCAGATTGCCGGTGCGCAATTCCTGCACGTGTACAAGCCGCGCCACTGGATCAACTGTGGTCAGGCGGGCCCGCTGGGCTGGACTATCCCGGCCGCGCTGGGCGTGGTCAAGGCTGACCCGGATCGCAACGTGGTCGCATTGTCCGGCGACTATGACTTCCAGTTCATGATCGAAGAACTGGCCGTGGGCGCGCAGTTCAACCTGCCGTATATCCACGTTGTGGTGAACAACTCCTACCTCGGTTTGATACGTCAGGCCCAGCGCGGTTTCGAGATGGACTACTGCGTACAGTTGTCTTTCGACAACCTCAACGCACCGGAACTGAACGGCTATGGTGTCGATCACGTGGCGGTTGCCCAAGGTTTGGGTTGCAAGGCCATACGCGTATTCGAACCCGATCAGATCCAACCCGCGCTGCGTCAGGCTCAAGAGATGCTCAAAGAGTTCCGCGTGCCGGTGGTGGTCGAAATTATTCTGGAGCGTGTGACCAATATTTCGATGGGCACCGAAATCAACGCCGTCAATGAGTTTGAAGACCTGGCGCTGGTGGGTAACGATGCACCGACCGCCATTTCGATGCTGGATTAATTAATCGCCCATACCCACCCTCTCCCGGCGGGAGAGGGACAAAGCAGGAGTTCACCATGCCGCGTTTTGCCGCCAACCTGTCCATGCTGTTCACCGAGCAGGATTTCCTTGTCCGTTTTCAAGCGGCTGCCAACGCCGGTTTCCACGGCGTCGAATACCTGTTCCCTTATGACTACAGCTCTGCCGAGATCAAGGCGCAGCTGGAGGCCAACAAACTGACCCAAGTGCTGTTCAACCTGCCGGCCGGAGACTGGGCCAAAGGCGAGCGCGGGATTGCCTGCCACCCGGATCGGATTGAAGAGTTCCGCGCCGGGGTCGATCTGGCCATCGCCTACGCCCAAGTACTGGGCAATGACCAAATCAACTGCCTGGCGGGCATTCGGCCACAAGGTGTGGACGACGCGACCGTCGAAAACACCTTTGTCGCCAACCTCAAATACGCCGCCGACAAATTGCAGGCCGTGGGCATCAAGCTGGTGATGGAGTCCATCAACACCCTCGACATTCCCGGCTTCTACCTGAACAACACCCGTCAGGCGCTGGCGATACAGGACAAGGTCGGCAGCGCCAACCTGTTCCTGCAATACGACATCTATCACATGCAAATCATGGAAGGTGATCTGGCCCGCACGATGCAAACGCACCTGCGCCAGATCAACCATATCCAACTGGCTGACAACCCTGGCCGTCATGAACCGGGCACGGGTGAAATCAATTACCGCTTCCTGTTCGACCACCTGGACCGCATCGGTTATCAGGGCTGGGTGGGCTGCGAATACAAGCCGCTGACCAGCACTGAAGCAGGCCTTGGCTGGCTCAAAACCCATAACGCGGTTTAACGGCGCGCCAACACTCAATAAAAACAAGAGGATTTGTCATGGCTAAAATCGGATTTATCGGCACCGGGATCATGGGTTCGCCTATGGCCAGCAACCTGCAAAAGGCCGGGCACAGCCTGTTCCTGTCGACCCACCACGGCGCCGCACCCGCCGAGCTGTTGGCTGCAGGCGCCGTGGCGCTGGCCAGCCCCAAAGAAGTGGCTCAGGAAGCCGAATTCATCATCGTCATGGTGCCGGATACCCCGCAGGTCGACGACGTATTGTTCCGCGAGGACGGCATCGCCGCGGGCCTGAGCCCGAACAAAGTAGTGATCGACATGAGTTCGATCTCGCCCACCGCCACCAAAGCCTTTGCAGAAAAAATCAACGCCAAAAAAGCGTTTTACCTCGACGCACCCGTGTCTGGCGGTGAAGTAGGCGCCAAAGCCGGCACCCTGAGCATCATGGTCGGCGGCGACGAAAAAACCTTCGAGCGCGCCCTGCCATTGCTGCAAAGCATGGGCAAGAACATCACCCTGGTCGGCGGCAATGGCGATGGCCAAACCGCGAAAGTGGCCAATCAAATCATCGTCGCCCTGAACATTCAGGCGGTGGCTGAAGCCTTGGTCTTCGCCGCCAAAAACGGAGCGGACCCGGCCAAGGTACGTGAAGCGCTGATGGGCGGCTTTGCCTCCTCCAAAATCCTCGAAGTGCATGGCGAACGCATGATCAAAGGCACCTTTGATCCGGGCTTCCGCATCAGCCTGCACCAGAAGGACCTCAACCTGGCACTGGCGGGCGCACGTGAACTGGGGATCAACCTGCCCAACACCGCCAACGCGCAACAAGTGTTCAGCACCTGTGCGGCACTGGGCGGCAGCAACTGGGATCACTCGGCGCTGATCAAAGGCCTGGAACACATGGCCAACTTCTCGATTCGCGACAAGTAACCCGCGCACACCGGCAAACGTAGTCGCTGACGAGGCACGAAGGCTGCGATGGGCTGCGAAGCGGCCCTTTTTTACGCCCCAACGACCCTCTACCTGTGTCAGCGACGCTACCCAGAGCAGCCACCATGAACGCCCCTCCCCTCAGTCATCACTGCCCCGACTGGGCCACCGCCCTGTGCGCAGGTTTTGCCCAAATCTTCCTGCAACGCCAACCGCTGTGCGGTGTGTTGTGCCTGCTGGCCATTTTGTTCTGCGCCCCTGCGCTGCTGGGCGGAGCCCTGCTGGGCGGCCTTGCCGGGCTACTCACCGCGCAGCGCCGCGACTACCCCAAAGCGCAGCGACAGGCTGGCCTCTACAGTTACAACGGCATATTGCTGGGGCTGTTACTGAGCTATCACTTTGAATGGTCGGCCATGCTGCCCCTGCTGATCATCGCCAGTGCCGGGGTCAGCAGCATCCTTGTTCATCATTGGCTCAAACGCGCAACCAGCCCTTACACCGCGCCTTTTATCGGCATCGGCTGGATACTGCTGTTTCTCGAAAACCCTCCTGCATCAGGCTTTATTCAAGAGCAAGCGATTACCGGTCTGACCCTCATTGAAGGGCTGTTCAAAGGCGTCGCCCAAGTCATGCTGCTGGATCACCCGTTGGCCGGGTTGTTGATTGTGCTGGGCTTGTGGCTAAGCAACTGGCGCGCCGCACTGTGGGCACTGGCGGGATCGTTGGCTGGATTGGTGTGCGCCCTGTTACAACAAGAGCCACACACTGCATTAAGCGGCCTGGGCGGTTACAACCCGGCGTTGGCAGCGCTGGCCCTGAGCCAACTGTCACGGCGCATGTGGCTGCCGCTGCTGGGCATTATCGCCACCCTGCTGATAACCCCCGCACTGATCGCCCTCGGCCTGCCTCCGTTGACCGCGCCTTTTGTACTGGGATGCTGGCTGGTGCTGGCCTGCGTGCGCCTGTTTGTCCCGTCGAACAAACAATCCGAGTTGCGCATTGAGCGCTAATCCCTGACTCTGCTGGGATTCAGGATCAGAGCCATTTGCATGAACAACCAAGATTGGCGCCAACGCCTCTACGTGATGGTGTTTCAAACCGACACGGCGGCCGGACGCCGCTTCGACAAGACGCTGTTGCTGATCATCCTGTGCAGTCTGGTGATCGTCGTACTCGACAGTATCGACAGCATTCACCGCAACTACGCCCATGCGCTGGCCTACATCGAATGGGGCTTTACCTTCGTCTTTGCCATCGAATATGGCCTGCGCTTGTACTGCTCGCCCAAACCCTTGCGCTATGCCTTCAGCTTTTATGGATTGGTCGACCTGCTGGCCATCTTGCCGGGGATTCTGGCGATTTATTACAGCGATGCGCAGTACCTGCTGATTATTCGCATCATCCGCATGCTGCGCATCTTCAGGGTGCTCAAGCTGGTGCCCTATTTGAGTCAGGCCAATTACCTGCTCTCGGCCCTGCGCGGCAGCAAACAGAAAATCGTCGTGTTTCTGGTCAGCGTCTGCACCCTGGTGACGGTGTTTGGCACCTTGATGTATGTGGTCGAAGGCCCGGAACATGGCTTCACCAGCATCCCGGTAAGCATCTATTGGGCCATCGTCACCCTGACCACCGTGGGCTACGGCGATATCGTGCCCAAAACCGTCATCGGGCAAATCATCTCGGCGATGGTGATGATCACCGGCTATTCGATCATCGCTGTACCCACCGGGATTTTCACGGCCGAGTTGACCAACGCCATGCGCGGCGAAAAACTCGAACACGACTGCCCCACCTGCAAGAAAAACCGCCACGAATCTTCGGCGTCTTTTTGCTCCCGTTGCGGTAATGCGCTATTTACTAAAAACGTATAAACAAAGTGCTTTTTAATCTTTTAAGGACTATGCGCCAGCCGCTATAGTCGCTGGCAAAGTGCCCCTATTGCTCCCTATAACAAGGACTCTGCAGTGAAAAAACTCTTTACCGCCTCCCTTCTGGCCGCTGGCCTGGCGCTGAGCGCAGTCGCCCACGCCGCCCAGCCACCGCTGCTGAACGTGTCCTACGACGTGATGCGCGACTTCTATAAAGACTACAACCCGGCCTTCCAGAAGCACTGGGAAGCCGAACACAAAGGCGACAAACAAACCATCCAGATGTCGTTTGGCGGTTCCAGCAAACAGGCGCGCTCAGTGATCGACGGCCTGCCGGCTGACGTCATCACCATGAACATGGCCACCGACATCAACGCCTTGGCAGACAACGGCAAACTGGTCCCCGAGAACTGGGTCACCCGCCTGCCGGACAACAGCGCCCCGTTCACCTCGGCCACCGTGTTTATCGTGCGCAAAGGCAACCCCAAAGCACTGAAAGACTGGCCCGACCTGGTGAAAGATGGCGTACAAGTGATCGTGCCCAACCCGAAAACCTCGGGCAATGGCCGCTACACCTTCCTCTCTGCATGGGGTTATGTGGAGAAAAATGGCGGTGACGAAGACAAGGCCAGAGCTTTTGTTGCAAAGCTGTTCAAGAACGCGCCAGTGCTGGATACCGGCGGCCGTGCTGCGACCACCACGTTTATGACCAACCAGATCGGCGACGTACTGGTGACCTTTGAAAACGAGGCTGAAATGATCGCCCGTGAATTCGGTCGCGACCAGTTCGAAGTGATCTACCCGAGTGTGTCGGCCGAGGCTGAGCCGCCGGTGACTGTGGTCGATAAAGTGGTCGACAGAAAAGGCACACGTGAAGTGGTCGAGGCTTACCTCAAATACCTGTGGTCGCCTGAAGGTCAGGAAATCGCCGCCAACAACTACCTGCGTCCTCGCGACCCGGCAGTGCTGGCCAAATACAGCGATCGCTTCCCGAAAGTTGACTTCCTGTCGGTGGAGAAAACCTTCGGCAACTGGCGTGACGTGCAGAAAAAGTACTTCAACGACGGCGGCGTATTCGACCAGATTTACAACGGTCAATAAGCGACAACCCCGCATAACTGTATAAAAACACAGTTAAAACGATTGCCCTTTGTCCATTCTCTGCCCATGCTGTGCACCTTGTGTACAGCATGATGAATGAGTGGACCAATGCGGCTGTTTCTGTGTGAAAAACCCTCCCAGGCCAAAGACATTGCCGCCGTGCTCGGTGCCAGCCGACGCGGCGATGGCTGCTGGGTGGGCGCCAATGCCACCGTCACCTGGTGCATCGGCCATCTCCTTGAAACAGCCCCGCCCGACGCCTACGACGAGCGCTACAAACGCTGGGTGCTGGCCGATCTGCCGATCATCCCCGAAAAATGGAAAATGCGCGTCAAGCCCAAGACTGCCAGCCAGTTCAAGGCCGTCAAGCGCTTGCTCGGCGAAGCCAAAGAGCTGGTGATCGCCACCGACGCCGACCGTGAAGGTGAAATGATCGCCCGTGAACTGGTGGAGCATTGTCGTTATCGCGGCCCCATTCAGCGCCTGTGGCTGTCCGCACTGGACGACGCGTCTATTCGCAAAGCCTTGAACGCGCTCAAGCCCGGCGCAGAAACCTTCAACCTCTACCACTCGGCCCTGGGACGTTCACGGGCTGACTGGCTGATCGGCATGAACATGAGCCGCCTGTTCACCCTGCTGGGGCGTCAGGCCGGTTATCAAGGTGTTTTGCCAGTGGGACGTGTACAAACGCCGACACTGCGGCTGGTGGTCGACCGTGATCGCAGCATCAGCGACTTCGTCCCCGTCGCCTTCTGGGCCATCGATGTACAGCTCAACCACGACCATCAGCTGTTCACCGCTCAATGGCGCGCCGACCCCGACACCTGTGACGATCAAGACCGCTGCCTTAATCAGGCCCACGCGCAGCAGGCAGCGGCAGCCATGCAAAACGCCAGCAGCGCGCGGGTGGTCAAACTGCGCACCGAGCGCATGCGCGAAGTGGCGCCGCTGCCCTTCGATCTGGGCACCTTGCAAGAAATCTGCTCGAAAAAACTCGGTCTCGGCGCTCAGGAAACCCTCGACATCGCGCAAGCGCTGTACGAAACCTACAAGCTGGTGACCTACCCGCGCAGTGATTGCGGTTACTTGCCACAAAGTCAGCACAGCGAAGCGCCTGCCATTCTGGCTGCCTTGGCTCACGCCGACCCGGCGCTGGCGCCGCTGGCTGGGCACCTCGATCCACAGCGCCGTTCACGGGCCTGGAACGATGGCAAAGTCAGCGCTCACCACGGCATTATTCCCACGGCGGCGGCAAAGAACCTTGAGCGCCTGAGCGGCAAACACCGCGCGGTCTACACCTTGATACGCGCACGCTACCTGGCGCAATTTCTGCCCAACCACGAATACGACCGTACCCAGGCTGACTTTGATTGCGCGGGTCAGGCCTTGCGCGCCGTGGGCAAACAAATCGTCGAACCCGGCTGGAAGCGCGCGCTGCCCGAAGCCCTGACTCCGGCCAAAGGTCGCGAAGCCCCGGCCCCACAACCGTTGCCACGATTGCACGAAGGGTTGGACTACGCCGTTGCCAACGTCCACCTCAAAGACCTGTGGACCCAGCCGCCCAAACCGTTCACTGAAGGCGATTTGATCAAAGCGATGAAAAACGTCGCCAAGCTGGTGCAAGACCCGCTGCTTAAACAAAAACTCAAGGACACCACCGGCATTGGTACCGAAGCGACCCGTGCCGGAATTATTCAGGGTTTGATCGACCGCGGTTACATGAGCAAAAACGGCAAGGCCCTGGCGGCCACGCCAGCTGCCTTCAGTCTGATTGATGCGGTGCCCCGGGCCATCGCCGACCCCGGCACCACCGCCATCTGGGAGCAGGCACTGGATATGGTGCAAAGCGGCGAAATGACCCTCGACATCTTTGTCGCCAAACAGGCGGCATGGATGCGCAAACATATCGAGCGCTGCAGCGCCATGACCATGACCATCAACGGCCCGGCCAGCCCGGCGGGGACGGCGCCTGCGTGGAAGAAAAAGCGCAAGGCCCCGGCGGGCAAAGCCAAGGTAAGACGGGCGACTAAAACCTAAGGCCCCTATACCCCACAACCCTTATTTGAATTGACGGCTCAACCCTGGCGGCACGCCGCTGATGTCAGTCTCTTCCCACGGCCCATTGGGGCTGACGGCGCGACTCCAGCCGTTGTTCCAGCGGTAATAGGCGCGCTGTCGATAGAAGACGTTGGTCTGGTCATCCAGCACATACACCCCAAGGCGAGCGTCCCAATGGCTCGGGCCACCCGGCGGCGGCGCGAAGGTAGCCGAGGTGCGCGGCAGCGGCTTGGGCGGTTTGGGAATGGGCATGTCCGGCAGCGGTTTGCCGGAGGGCTGTGTCGAGGGCTGCGGCGCAGGCGTGGAGGGCTTGCTCGGTTCGTAAGGCTGATGAACCGCACAGGCGCTCAGGCCTAACGCCAGGCTGAGCACAGTGATGCGTGCAAGTGGATTCATGGCAATTTCTCTTGTTTACACATTATTCAGGCAATGATTGTGGGGATGGACCCGTTGGCGAAGGCATGCAAATACCCTGTAGCAGCTGACGAGCTCCGCGAGGCTGCGATCGGCGGCAAAGCCGTCGTAAACCTTTAAATCCGGTGAAGCAGGCACAACCCATAGAACGTGCGACGATTGCATCGTAGAACGCAGCCTCGCATTACTCGACAGCTGCTACGTGTTTTGGCGTGTACCTCAGTCAGCCATTGTTATGGCGTATCCGGGCGGTCAATCGTCAACTGCTGCAATTCCCGGGTGCTGCTGGCCATCGGCTGGCTGCGCCCTACCCACTCACCCGCCGTCGGCTGACCAGCACGTGAGATGCGGGCCATCAGTATGACTTCAGGAAAGTTGGACAGTTTCAATTGCGGCATCATCGCGTCCACATCGCCCAGCTCCAGGGTGATGGGCAAATCCGCCACGGTGACGCGTTTCACGGCCAAAGGCGCCGGTGGGCCCGATACCGCACGGGCGAAGATAAACACGCTGTCCCCCGGCAAAACGCTCGCTTTGGCTGCATCCGCAAGGTCCACGCTGACCTTGATCGAGGCCAGCGATTTGGGCGCTGCCTCTGTTTTTGCACCACTGGCCAGCAGTTGCTCACGGGCTTTTTCGATGCCGCCCTGCAAGGCCGCACGCGCCTGATCGCCTTCGGGCAGTTCATTCATCAAGCGCTGCCAATAACCGATCGCCTCTGCAAAGCGCTTGTCTTCAAAAGCGGCGATCCCCAGCAAGCCAAGACTGGCTACTTCTTTGGGATCAGCCTTCAAGGCTTCATCCGTCAGCGCCTGCGTCTTCTCGCTCCACTGCTTGTTGTCGGCAAAGTACTGCGCCTGCGCCCATTGGCCCAGCAGTTCAGGTTGACGACCGGCCAGCGTGGCGCTGCGTTCAAACACCCGGGCAGCATCGGCCGGGCGATTTTGGGCCATGTAGGCGCGTCCCAGAAAGTACCAGCCCTCTGCCGATTCAGGCTGCGCGGCGGCGGCACGCTCCAGACGCGACACCATGTCCTCAAGGGACTGCGGCGGCTGTGAGAATTCTGCCGTCAGCTCAACCTTGTCGCTGGCGCCAAAATGCAGGTACAGGCCCAGACCCAACACCGGGACCATCACCGCTGCGAACAAGGGCAACGCTTTGCCCAAACTCGACACCCGCGCCGGGGCCACACCTTCGGTGTCGGCCAATAATTCGCGCGCCGCTTCGGCACGGCCGTCTTCCAGCTGCTGCGGGGTCAACACGCCGTCATCGAACTGGGCCTGCAACTCGGCTTGACGTTCCTGATACAGCGCAACATTCAACGCGGTACGGTCTTCCTCACGCTGGGCACGGCGCCCGCGCAACAGCGGAATCAATAAGAAACTGAGGGCGATCAATAGCAGCAAACCGGCTGCGAGCCAGAATTCAATCATCTTGGTTTTTATCCAGCAAAGCGGCGAGGCGCTGACGCTCCTCGGCAGAAAGGGAGTCCGCACCGTCGGCCTGGGTAACCCGTCGACGGCGCCCGACGATGACTGCGATCAACACCAGTCCGCCCACCAGCAAGGCCAGCGGGCCAAACCACAGCACGGCGGTTTTGCCGGTCAGGGCCGGTTTGTAACGCACAAAGTCACCATAGCGATCGACCATAAAGTCGATGATCTGCTGGTTACTTTTGCCTTCACCGAGCATGCGGTAGATCTCGCGGCGCAAGTCGGTGGCAATCGGCGCGTTGGAGTCGGCAATGTCCTGATTCTGGCACTTGGGACAGCGCAGTTCCTGTGTCAACTCACGAAAGCGCGCGCGCTCGGCGTCATCGGCGAACTCATAGGTGTCGATGGCCGCATGGGCCGCGCCGGCCAGCGTGAAACCCAATGCAACAGCGGCTAACCAACGCTTCATGGCCGGGCCTCGTCAACCAGCGCCTGATAACGGCTGGCCAGTTGCTCGCGCCAGACCGTTTCATCGATAACACCGACAAATTTGTGACGAATCACGCCGTTGCTGTCGATCAGAAAGGTTTCAGGGGCACCGTACACGCCGAGGTTCAAGCCTAACGAACCGTCAGCGTCATTGATGTCCAGTTGATAGGGGTTATGGAAGTCCTTGAGCCACTTCTTTGCATCGGCATTGACGTCTTTGTAGTTCACGCCATAAATCACCACGCCCTGCTCGGCCAGCTTGGTCAGCACCGGGTGCTCGACCCGGCACGAAATACACCAGGTGGCCCAAACGTTAACCATCGCCGGTTTGCCCTTGAGGTCGGCTTCGGTAAGGGTCTTGTCGCCCTCCACCGACGGCAGGCTGAACGCCGGGAACGGTTTGTCGATCATCGCTGACGGCAACTCGGTCGGGTCCAGGTACAAGCCTTTGTAAAGAAACCACGCCATGCCCAAAAACACGGCCAGCGGAATCAGCATCAACCAGCGTTTCATACAGCGGCTCCCGTCATGCCCAGCGCATCACGCACGCGGCTTTTCACCTTGACCCGATAACGACGGTCCATCGCGGCCAGCAACCCGCCAAAGCCCGTCAGCAAACCGCCGAACCAGATCCAGCGAACAAAGGGTTTTACATGCACCCGCACCGCCCACGCGCCGTCACCCAAAGGCTCACCCAATGCCACATAGAGGTCACGGGTGAAACCTGCGTCGATGCCGGCTTCGGTCATCATGGAATTTTGCACGGTGTACAAGCGCTTCTCCGGGTGCAGCACGCTGACTTCCTTGCCGTTGCGGATGACCCGCACCGTGCCTTTATCGGAGGTAAAGTTCGGCCCCTCGAAGTGCTGTGCGCCGTCGAAAATAAAGTGATAACCGCCCAGTTCCATCGACTCGCCCGGCGCCAGACGCAAATCACGCTCGGCACTGTTCTGGCTCGACAACACCACGCCCAGCGCGCAGATCGCGATGCCCAGGTGGGCAATCTGCATGCCCCAATAACTGCGGGTCAGGCTGCGCAGCCCTTTGACCAAGCCTTTGTGACGGGTTTTGTCGCCAATGTCGCGCACCCCGGCCAACAGCACCCACGCCGCCAGCATAAAGGTGGCTAACACCGCCCAGTTGAAATCGCCCCACGCCACACCCGCAATCACGGCGAGTGCCGCACTGCCCAGCAACACCGGAGTCAGCATGCTCAGCAACCATTTGACCGGGGTGTCTTTCCAGCGCACCAGCACACCCACCGCCATGACCATCATCAACAGGGCCATCAACGGGATAAACAACGCATTGAAGTACGGCGGGCCGACCGACATTTTGGCGCCGCTGATGGCGTCCAGAATCAACGGATACAAGGTGCCCAGCAAAATCATTGACGCGGCCACGACCAGAATCAGGTTGTTGCCCAGCAGCAAAGTCTCACGCGACCACAGCTTGAAGCTGACGTGGCTCTTGACCACAGGCGCACGCAGCGCAAACAGGGTCAGTGAACCGCCCACCACAAACAGCAGGAAGATCAGGATAAACACGCCGCGCTCCGGGTCGGAGGCAAAGGCATGCACCGACGTCAGCACCCCCGAACGCACCAGAAAAGTGCCCAGCAAGCTGAGTGAAAACGCGGCAATGGCCAGTAACACCGTCCAGCTTTTGAACACGCCGCGTTTTTCCGTGACCGCCAGCGAGTGAATCAGCGCAGTGCCCACCAGCCACGGCATGAAAGAGGCGTTTTCGACCGGGTCCCAGAACCACCAGCCGCCCCAGCCCAGTTCGTAGTACGCCCACCACGAACCCAAGGTGATGCCGATGCCGAGAAAGGCCCAGGCGACGATGGTCCAGGGGCGCGACCAGCGGGCCCATGCCGCATCCAGTCGTCCCCCGAGCAAGGCGGCGATGGCAAAGGCAAAGGCCACCGAGAAGCCGACATAGCCCATGTACAACATGGGCGGGTGAACGATCAGGCCAATGTCCTGCAAGAGCGGGTTAAGGTCATTGCCGTTCGCAGGAATTTGCGGCAACAGGCGCGCAAAAGGATTTGACGTGACGATCAAAAACAGCAAAAAGCCGATACTGATCATGCCCATGATCGCCAGTACCCGCGCCAGCATCACCTGCGGCAATTGCCGCGAAAAGATCGACACGGCAAAGGTCCAGCCACCCAGAATCATCGCCCACAACAGCAACGAGCCTTCGTGAGCGCCCCACACGGCACTGAATTTGTAGTACCACGGCAGCGCGCTGTTGGAGTTGCTGGCGACGTACCGGACCGAAAAATCATCGGTCATGAACGCGTAGGTCAGGCAACCGAACGCAAACAGCAAGAAGGCGAATTGGCCCCAGGCCGCAGGTTGCGCCAGGCTCATCCATAATTTGTCGCCGCGCCAGGCGCCCAGCAGGGGCACGGTGGCCTGCACGATGGCAAAGCACAGGGCCAGAATCATGGCCAATTGGCCCAATTCAGGAACGATCAATCCAAACGTCATCACTTAACCTCTTGGGTCGGTGCAGGTGCCGACTGGCCACTTTCTTTGAGTGCCTTGGTGACTTCGGGCGGCATGTACTTTTCGTCATGCTTGGCCAGCACTTCGTCGGCCACCACCACGCCTTGAGCATTAAGCTTGCCCAACGCCACGATGCCCTGCCCTTCACGGAACAGGTCGGGCAGGATGCCGCGATACTGAATAGTCACCGACTTGTTGAAGTCCGTGACCACGAACTCGACATCCAGCGAATCCCCGGAGCGTTTCAGCGACCCGGCCTGCACCATGCCGCCTGCGCGGATTCGCGTGTCCAATGGCGCTTCGCCATTGGCAATCTGAGTCGGGGTGTAGAACAGGTTGATGTTCTGTTGCAAGGCACTCAACGCCAGCGCTACAGCAGCACCGACGCCGAGCAGAACAGCCAGAATGATGATCAGACGTTTTTTGCGCAGCGGGTTCACTTCGCGCTCTCCCGGCGCAGACGACGCGCCTCTTGTTGCAGATACCGACGGCGCGCCAGCACCGGCAGCGCCACGTTCAAAGCCAGCACCGCCAGGCAAATGCCATAGGCCGACCAGACATACAGCGCATGTTGGCCCATGGCCAAAAAGTCGCCCAAAGAATCAAAGCTCATCGCGTGCTCTCCAGCGCGTTCAACACCTCAGCCTTTGCCCAGCTGCTGCGGGCTTCGCGCTTGAGCACCTCAAGGCGCATGCGCAACAGCAGCACCACGCCAAAGAAGCAGTAAAAGCCAATGACGGTCAGCAGCAAGGGCAGCCACATGTCCACCGGCATCGCGGGCTTTTCGGTCAGAGTAAAAGTGGCGCCCTGATGCAGGGTGTTCCACCACTCCACGGAGTATTTGATGATCGGGATATTGATCACCCCGACTATCGCCAGCACCGCACAGGCCTTGGCGGCGCTGTCACGGTTGCTGATGGCGTTGCCCAAGGCAATCAGGCCGAAGTACAGAAACAGCAGAATCAGCATTGAGGTCAGGCGTGCGTCCCAGACCCACCACGCGCCCCAGGTCGGCTTGCCCCAGATGGCCCCGGTGATCAGTGCCACGGCCGTCATCCAGGCACCAATGGGCGCAGCGCTTTGCAGGGCGATGTCGGCCATTTTCATCTTCCAGACCAACCCCACGACCCCGCACACGGCCAGCATGACGTAGCAGGACTGCGCCAGCATGGCCGCAGGAACGTGGATATAAATAATTCGGAAACTGTTGCCTTGTTGGTAGTCAGGTGGTGCAAACGCCAGCCCCCAGACAACCCCGCAGCCGATCAGCAACACGGCGGCAGCGCTTAACCACGGCAACAGCCGCCCACTGATGGCATAAAACCATTTAGGCGAGCCGAGTTTGTGAAACCAAGTCCAGTTCATCACGCTGTTTCCATCACGGTGCCGGTCACAACAGCTTGAGTGCCGTGCCAGCCAGGGTCTTTACTGGCCTGTGTAGGGCCAGACCTCATTATTCGCCGATGCTGATTTTCAGCCCGGCCGCTATAGCAAAAGGTGTCAAGGTTACGGCCAAGGCAGTCAAACTGCCCAGCCACAACAAATATCCGGTCGCAGGCATGCCTTGCAATGCCGCCTGCAAGGCGCCACTGCCGAGAATCAGCACCGGAATATAAAGAGGCAAAATCAGTAGCGCCAGCAATAGCCCGCCACGTTTGAGGCCCACGGTCAACGCAGCACCCACGGCACCGAGCAAACTGAGCACCGGGGTGCCCAGCAGCAGCGACACCAGCAGTACCGGCAGGCAGTCCACCGGCAGCCCCAGCATCAACGCCAGCAACGGTGAAAGGATCACCAGTGCCAGACCGGAAAACGCCCAATGCGCCAGCACTTTGGCCATTACCAGCAGAGCCAGCGGATGTGGCGACAACACCCACTGTTCGAGTGAGCCGTCTTCAAAATCACTGCGAAAAAGCCCGTCCAGCGAGAGCAACACCGATAACAGGGCCGCAACCCACAGCAGCCCCGGAGACAAGGTTTTCAACAGCTGTGTTTCGGGCCCGACCGCCAGTGGAAACAAGGCGATCACCAGCGCAAAAAACACCAGCGGATTGAGCAGCTCAGCCGGGCGGCGAAACAACAGGCGCGCTTCACGCGCCACTAAGGTGGCGAACACATTCATGGTGCCCAACGCCCAAGGTCAAGGTCGCGATAACCGGGCGGTGTGCGGCTCAAGGTGTGGTGGGTGGTCAACACCACCGCGCCGCCGCGCTCGCAATGGCTGGCCAGATGTTCTTCAAGCTCGGCTACGCCCTGCTTGTCGAGGGCGGTAAAGGGCTCGTCGAGAATCCACAGCGGGGGGCTGTCCAGAAATAAACGGGCCAGAGCAACGCGACGCTGCTGACCGGCCGACAAGGTGTGGCACGGCACATCTTCAAAACCCTTGAGGCCAACGCTGGCCAAGGCTGCCCAAATAGCCTCACGGGAGGCAGGCCGATGCAAGGCACACAACCAGGCGAGATTTTCCTCAGCACTGAGCAAATCCTTGATGCCGGCCGCGTGACCAATCCACAGCAGGTGGCGGCCCTGCCCCTCAAGCACTTCGCCTTTGAGGCGCACTTCGCCCGCAGTGGGCTGCATCAGGCCCGCCAATACACGCAGCAGGCTGGTTTTGCCGCTGCCATTGGGGCCACTGATTTGCAGCATGTCGCCACTGGCAAGATGCAGGTCGAGATGTTCGAACAACATCCGCCAGTCACGCTCACACGCGAGCGCTACGGCGTCTAGAAGAGGGCTGGTCACGTAATTGAGGCCTTCACGGTTCAAGTCGGCTCAGGCGCGGCCGTTAAAGTGATGCAGGATAAATGCATTTGCGGCCTGTTTCAGAGAGCTGGATCAAACATTTGTAATGTTTTCACAGGCTTCAAGGGACGGGGCGGGATTATACATGCCATGTCCTACATAAATGAGGGCATTTTCGACAGGTTGTAACGATGAAAAGCGACATAACTATTCCGCCCATCCTACCTGCCAATCCGGCCAGTGTCCGCCCCGGAGTCGCCAGCGCGCAGGTGCTCAAGCTGTTGTCTCCCCTGGACGGGCTGATCAGCCCCGGGCAAAGCGCTCAAGCACAGGTGCTGTCGCTGAAACAAGGCGATGCCAGCTTTCAACTGTTGCTTAAACTGACCCTCGATAGCGGGCGTCAGACCAACGTGCAGGTCAGCAGTCTGCAACCCTTCGCGCTGGGTACGTTGTTGAACGTCAGCCAGTCTTCAGCAGGCAGCCTTGCTATCAGCATTCAACAGGCCCTGAGCAGCGCCGCCGCCCCGCTCAGCCGCCTTGACCTGCAACAAGTACCGGCGGGAACGCTGCTGCAAGGCAAAGTGCTGAGCACCCAAGTGCTGGCCCAGACTGCCGCGCAACCGACGGTTTATCGTTCACTGGTCAGCGTGCTCAACAGCGCCCTGAGCACCCGCACCTTGACGCTGGACAGTGCGCAACCGTTGCGGGTGGGCAGCTTGTTGAGCGCACAGGTTGAAGATGCACACACCTTGAATTTTGTCCCGCTCAGCGGTCGACAAGATCAACTGGCACTGGCGCAACAACTGGCTGCCCAGCAAAGCCGTCAAGGCTCACTGCAAGGGTTGCTTAATGCCCTGCAAAAACTTGCACCCGGCGGCGACCTGCCCGCCCCGCTGCGTGCTTCGATCGATACGTTGCTGGCCGGCTTACCGACTGCACCCCAATTGAGTTCACCCGACACCCTGAAAACCGCCTTGCTCAACAGCGGCGCATTTCTGGAAGCCAACCTGCTCAATGGCCAGACCCAAACGCTGACCCCGGACATGAAAGCGACCTTGCTGCGCCTGATTGCACAAATAATGCCCGGCCTGCCCGCCAACCCCAACTTCAACCCCGGCATCGCCGCCAGCACGCAGGCCCAAGCCATGCCAACTTTTGTGCGCAACGCGCTGGGCATGCTTGGACAGGTCAGTGCCAAACCGCAAACCGGTGGCTTTCCGTTGCCATCCCGTACGCTGCACAGTGGTGACGGCGAAGACAGCCTGGAAAATTTACTCAAGCTGGCGGCCGCCGCTCTTTCGCGCCTGCAAAGTCACCAATTGTCCAGCCTGGAGCAAAGCGGTCGCAGCGCTGAAGGCAACCTGCTCACCACGTGGCAGCTGGAAATACCGATGCGCAATGCCCATGACATCGTCCCGTTGCAGGTCAAGTTCCAACGCGAAGACCCGCCTGAAAAAGAGACAGCGGACAGCCCTGAAACCCGCACCATCAAAGATCAGCTGTGGCGCGTTGAATTGGCTTTCGACCTGACGCCGCTGGGGCCGCTGCACGTGCAAGCCCAACTGATTCGCGGAAGTCTGTCAGGGCAGTTGTGGGCTGAGCGCGTCTATACCGCCGAACTCATCGCCAGCCAATTGGGGCATTTACGACAACGTTTGAGTGATGCGGGATTGAGCGTGACCGATCTCGATTGCCATCTCGGCACCCCACCGCAAGGTGGTCATACCCCATTGGAACAACGCTGGGTGGACGAAACCGCATGACCACACAACCCGAACCGCGTCAGGCCATTGCGCTTAAATACGACGGTAAACAAGCGCCCACGTTGACTGCCAAAGGCGACGACGCTCTGGCTGAGGCGATTTTGCAACTGGCGCGCGAGCACGAAGTGCCGATTTACGAAAACGCCGAACTGGTGAAATTATTAGCCCGGATGGAGCTGGGCGACAGCATCCCGCAGGAGTTGTATCGGACACTGGCTGAAATCATCGCCTTCGCCTGGCAACTGAAGGGCAAATTCCCGCAAGGCTTTGACCCCGATGAACAGCCCGTGGAGCGCGACATCACCCCAGGCTAACGCCCTTGAACAGCCATAGAGCACGCGGTGCTTCACCGCACTTTAAAGCGTGCTTTTGGCTTCTGATAAACACAACCACACAGACTTCCAATTACAGCCATCGATAAAAACGAATAAGTTATGTAGGAGTATTCTTCAAACTCTAGGGATTAGTCCTACGCGCCTTTAAATTGCACTTATATATAGACCCACTATAACTAAAACACCTTCAAGCAATGGCTCACCCAGCCATCCATCGCGAGGCCGCTTTATGTCAAATTTAGCGCAGGGCCTTTCATTCAGTATTGCAACGCCGCACTTCAAATCATCGACCATGGGCATGTCTGAATATTTATTATCTGCCAAAGCCTGTAACGCGGCATTAAGCGCTGCACTTTCACTGACCTTCAACCTCCCGCACTTATGTGGCCTGGGTGGCGATGCAATTATTATGCAGTCGCGCCAGGGTCAGATCGACATGCTTAACGGCACCGGAAAAACAGCTCGCAATCAACACCCGCAAAGTTATTTAACACGAGGATTAACTTCCACTCCACGCCGTGGCATTTACAGCACCATGATTTATGGCTGCCCCAGCGCATATGACCGTTACGTTAACGCTCACACCCTTGATATTAATCAGATTACCCACTCACTGATAAAACATGATTTAAGCCATGGTTTAGTCGCGACCGACAGTTTGTCCCGAACGGTTATAAATGCACTCAACGAAACCACACCCTATACCCGCCTCGCTCAATGGAGTCATTGTTTTACTCACACTCACGGCTTTGAGTTGTTGCATCGCCACACATTGAATGCATTAAACCGTGAAGGTTTCTCATCACTGTATACCGGCGTGTTAGCCGAGCAGGTACTCAACGCATTGGCATCCTGCGACCCTTCGCTCTATACCACTTCCGACTTTTCAGACTTTGAACCTAATCTGCCAGAAACTCGCACCACGGAGTTTATGCAAGCGACGATCACCGCTCACGGCAGTAACAGTCCCTGGCGAGAATTGTTTTTACTGTTAAAGATTTATCAACTAAGTGCGCAAGACACTGAGGAGCTCACCCCGCGACAGATGTGCACCGCGGCTGGGCTTATAGACACGCTACTGGCAACACAGCCACCGGCACCTGCGGATAACGATCACACCTTAAGCCAGCACGCGGCCGCCCTCTATGAGCAACTTAAATGGGGTGATCGCGAACCGGTGGCGCAATCATCAAAGCCTTCTCACACTGTTTTTATGGCATGCGCCGAGGCCGACGGAACACTGACCGGCATTACCAACTCCATCTTTACGCCGCTGGGCGCTTTATTTGAAATTGAAGACACCGGCATTCTCCTGTCCAATCGCGCTTTTTCTTTTAATGGCCCGCACTGGGGGGCTCACTTCAAAGGCTCGGTCGCCGCCAAACACACAACCAATTGCGTGCATGTCCGTTGCCGTGATCTTGAATTTATTATTGGCACTTCGGGCGGGCCTGTTCAGTCGCAAACCCTGGCCTTCATCATTAATAAAATCGTAGCGCAGCATTGTCCGATTCAAACCGCTGTCGCCAGTCCCCGTTATGCCAATCTCGGCTGTCATCCTAAAACCGGAGTGCCGACTTATTTAAGTGAATCGGCACAGGCAGATCCTGTGTTCACCTGGACCCACGGGCTGTCCGATAAACTCGGAGTCGTCCAACTGGCCGGCATCAACACTTTCAATGGCCGGGTGTTTGCCGCTGCCGACCCGCGCAGCACTGGCGTAGCGCTGGCGCTATGAACGCGCCCACCCGTACTGCGAGCAGTGCACAGATCCTGACCGTGGCCGCTGCGTTCTTTCTTGAGGTGCTGGATGCCACCGTGATGATTGTGGCCATCGTGCCCATGGCCAACGCTATCAACGCCAGCATCAGTGAAGTCACGCTGTCATTGGCCACGTATGTGTTGGCGCTGGCCGTTTTCACACCGCTCAGTGGTTATGTGTTCAATCAACGGGGGCTTGCCGGAAAGTTTCAATCGGGCGTGCTGATATTTTTCGTCGGCTCATGGGTCTGCGCCCTCAGCCCCGACCTGTACACCCTGTGTTTTGGCCGATTTATTCAAGGCTTTGGCAGTGCGTTAATTGTTCCGGCCGGACGCGCCTTGATACTGGCCAACACCCCCAAACCTCTATTGCCCAGAACCATGGCCTGGTTGATCGCCCCTGCGCTCACTGCCCCGATGGCGGCCCCTTATATCGCCACGCTGATGTTAAGCGCCGGTGGCTGGCGTCTGATCTTTGTGTTTGTCGCGCTGCTGGCCGTGGCGCTTTTTATAGCCTGCCGGCTTTTGCTGCGGTCACTGCCCAGCCCCGTCGCCAAACGCACACCACTGAACCGCCGGGCCTATGCCCTATGGACCTTGTTTTGCGTGGCATTGTTTATGGTGTTTGTGTTCAGCTCGACTCATCAAGGCTACTACGCCGCTATGGCCGCAGGCTGGATGCTGATCGGCGGCGCATTGTTGACCTTGACGCTGCGTAGTGCTCGCCACACAGCACTGTTCGATCTGCAACTGTTGAACAACCCGCTGTTTAAACTCAATCTGGTTTCCGGCAGTTTATTTCGCATCAGCATCTATGCCTTTCCAACCCTGTTAATCATTGGCCTGATGGAAAACGCCGATGCTCCGGCGGTGTTTACCGGGCACTGTCTGTTTTTTATCTTCGCCGGAAACGTTCTCGCCAAACCGATTGCCGTAAAACTGCTAACCGGTTGTCGGCACCTTAAATTCTTTTTTATCTGCGCATCACTCGCCACCACCCTGAGTCTTGGGCTGTTCTATAACACGCCTTTGATTCAGGAGCCGATCACACTTTGGGGGTTATGTTTTGTCCATGGCTGCGCGCGCTCCGTTCAATTTCTCGCCTACTCCACTACCAGCCTGTGGGGCATAGAACATACCCGTCTGCATAACGCCACGGTGTTGATGAGTTCAGTGATGCAACTTAATGCCCTGATCGGACAATCAGTGCCTGCGCTGCTGGCCGCTTTTTATAACCCCGCCCGCTGGTTACCGGGTGAATCTGACCTTGTTTTTTTCCACATGGGGTTGGCAACAGTGATCGTATTGTCAGGCATAACCGTGCTGACGGCGGCGTGTTTGCCCAGCGCTATTAGCCCCCCATCCCGCACTCAATAACGCATCACTTCTTCAATGTCTCATTATTTTTTCCTGCCCTCGGCAGGTATATGCAAGGAGCTGAAGATGAATACCGTGACTTTAAAAACGTCTGTTGAAATCCCGATAGAAGGGATTCCCCTTCTGACCCAGTTTGTCTCCTTTAACGGAATGGATGAAGAGCATTTTGCCTTATTGATTGGCAACTACCGAACCCTGCCCGTCCTCACTCGCATTCACTCCGAATGCCTGACGGGCGATGTATTTGGTTCCAGGCGCTGCGATTGCGGCGCGCAATTGAAAGAAGCCCTCCAGGAAATGGCACTGCGCGGCGGTGGCGTATTGATTTACCTGCGACAGGAAGGCCGCGGCATCGGTTTATATTCAAAGTTCGAGGCCTATCAACTTCAATCCCAGGGCATTGATACCTTCACCGCCAACCAGATGCTCGGGTACGCCGATGATTTAAGGGAGTTTGAGGTGGCCGCCGCCATGCTCAAAGCATTACACATTCAGACCATCGACCTGATTACCAATAACCCGGCCAAAGTTTCCGCGCTGATAGCGTGCAACGTCACCATCCATAAAACCATTCCGTCAGGGGTGTTCCTGACCACCGAAAACGAACCTTACTTGCGAAGCAAAATAAACCTGAAACAACACACCATTAATTTAAATAACAAAAAGGAGTCCTGAACATGTCCTCCTATATTTTGAACTTCTCACCCACCGGCATGGTTCCCACCAAACAACTCAATGTCTATACGCCCATCAGCGTGAGTGAAATCATCGAGGATGTATTGATGGCCGCCGACATGGGCGCCTCGATTGCCCACTTGCATGCTCGAGACGCCAAAACAGGCGAACCCACCTGCGACCTCACGACCTTCGCGGCCATTATTGAAGGCATTCGCCAGCATGACCGGCAGCTGATTTTATGCGTGTCCCTGAGCGGTCGAAATATTGCTGACCCCACGTTACGGGCCTTGCCCCTGACACTAGATGGCGAGGCGAAACCGGACATGGGATCACTGACGCTTTCATCCATGAATTTCCCCGCCCAGCCCAGCATCAACGCCCCCAGCACCATTCAATACCTTGCCCGGCAAATGGCCCTCAAAGGCATCTCCCCCGAAGTGGAAATTTTCGATACCGGCATGTCGAACTACCTTCAAGTGTTGATCAACAAGCAGTTAATGCCGCCTACGGTGTACGCCAATATTTTGCTGGGCAATATTTTTGGTGCTCAACCCAGTTTTGCTCATATCGCCGCGCTGATCAGTGCATTACCCAAGGAGGTCGTCAGTTCGTTCGCGGGGCTGGGCAGCTACCAACTGCGCAGCAATACACTGGCGCTGGCCGCTGGCCACGGCATTCGCATAGGGCTTGAAGACAATATCTGGCTCGATGGCGCGCGCACCACACTGGCGAGCAACCGCAGCCTGCTGCAACGCATTACGGCGATCGCCAGCCATCTGGAGCTGACCCCGGCAACCCCCGAGCAAGTGCGCAAGCAACTGGGTTTGAACCCCGGCAACGGGCGTTATGGGCTGGCTGATCCGTTAACGGTTGAAGGAGACGCCTGATGGACAATATCTGGTTGACCCCACAAGGCTATCAACGCACCTCCAAACACTTGCAAAAACGCTGCCTGGAGTTGCTGCTATCCTTCGCCCCGGCCAAAGGAACGTTACTGGATGTGGGCTGCGGAACCGGCAATACCCTCCTATTCACAGACCCCGACAACATCGAACACTACACCGGCATCGACATCTCCAGGGACATGGTGGCGTACGCCAGCCTCGCCCACGCTGCGCCCAATGTCAGGTTTATGGTCAGCGATTTTCTGGAGTGTTCACTGGAGCCTGCGCGATATGACGCGGCGATCTGCGCAGCCTGCCTGCATTGGTTTATCCCAAGAGAGCAAGCGGTGATCGACAAGTTGTCCGGGCTGATTAAACCGGGCGGCCTGCTGTTTTTGTCCTGTGCCTTTGAATTTGATTATGTGCCCGGTGAGCGGGCCATTCATGAGCAGGTACTGACAGAAATCCGTCAACGCTACCCGAGCATTGGCGAGCCCGTGGTGTTCGATGACTTTCGCTTCAATCGCGACTCGATCATCAATGCCCTGCGGGACTTCACGATCATCCGTTCTCACCGCCTCGAAGAACAGGTTCAGTTCGAGAGTTTTGAAGACTTCAAGGATTGGCATCTGGGCAGCGGCTCAGTCGTGTACGGCCAATTTGAAGCCAGCATCCGCGACCTGGCCATCAATGATTACTACCAGCGCCTGTATGAGCACTACTGCGCAGGGCGCTACCACACGGCCTATTCAACGGTGCTGTTGCTGCTTGAAAAGAGGAGCGCCTGATGTATACCGGCATTGTTCAAGGCACCGCACAGGTCACATCCATCGAGTTGGACGCCGGTCATACCCGGATTGTTTTGGCTCATCCGCTGTTCGACACCGTTGATATCGGCGCCAGCGTATCGGTCAATGGCACCTGCCTGACCGTAACGGCTTATGGATCGGGAACGGCGTCGTTCGACATTTCACAACGAACAGCCGAAATCACCACCCTCAAGGACCTGCGCCTTGACGAGTGGGTGAATATCGAGCGCTCGCACCGAACGGGAGAGGAAAACGGCGGGCATGCGCTCTACGGGCATGTTGAAACGACGGCCAGGGTTGTTTTATGGCATGTGCGAGGTGATGCCGTGGAGGCAGAATTTCAACTGGACCCCGGCACCTTGGCGTATGTGTTCAAAAAGGGCTTTATCGGGCTGCACGGTTGCAGTTTGACCATTGACCGTCTCGACGAAGCGCGGCGCACACTGACCGTGAACCTGATCCCGCAAACGTTGGCATTGACCACCCTTAAGGGCTTGCAGGTGGGGGATCGGGTCAATGTCGAAATTGACCAGACCACACGCACGCTGGTGGACACCTTGCACCGAGTGCTGCGTAAAGTCTAAACGTTGCCCTCGTAGCAGTTGACGAGCAACGCGAGGCTACGGTCGGCGGCGCAGCCGTCGCAAGCCGAACTTATCGGTGGATCAGATATAACGAGGACTCCGGTTTGGCGACGGCTGCGCCGCCGAACGCAGCCTCGCAGAGCTCGTCAGCTGCTACAAGATTTGCACTAGCCCTTGTGCATCTTGCTCATCAACTCGGCTTCAGCCTGAGTCAACCCGCACGACTGGGTCAGTTCATCGACGCTGGCGCCCATGCTCACCAGACGCGCGGCCTGATTGAACGACAGGCTGGTGGGATCACGTTGCTCCAGCTGCGCCAGCTTCTCGGGCAGCGGCGCCACCACCGCGCTCAGCTCCAGCAAATCTTCGCCCATCTGCACGCTGCCGTTCTGGTAGGTGTCCAGACGCCGCGCCAGCTCCTTGATGCGCCGGTCACGCTCGGCATCCGCCGTTGCCTGCTGCGTCGCCAGATCGCGCTGGCGACGCAGGTAAGCACGCAACTGCCAGAGGCTGATCACCCATGCGAGCGCCAGAACGATTACTGCTGCCTCAAGGATCAATCAGATGTTCTCCAGGTCCGACCATTCTTCTTCGGTCATCATTTTGTCCAGCTCAACCAGAATCAGCAGTTCGCCGTTCTTGTTGCACACACCCTGGATAAATTTGGCCGATTCATCATTGCCCACATTCGGCGCCGTTTCGATTTCAGACTGACGCAGGTAAACCACTTCGGCCACGCTGTCGACCAGAATGCCAACCACTTGCTTGTCGGCTTCGATGATCACGATGCGCGAGTTATCGGTGATTTCAGCGTTATGCAAACCAAACCGCTGACGGGTATCAATCACCGTGACGACGTTGCCGCGCAGGTTGATGATGCCCAACACGTAAGAAGGCGCACCCGGTACAGGGGCGATTTCGGTGTAGCGCAGCACTTCCTGCACTTGCATCACGTTGATGCCGTAGGTTTCGTTGTCCAGCTTGAAGGTGACCCATTGCAGGATCGGATCTTCACTACTGTGTTGTGCGGCTGACTTGTTCATGCATCAAACCCTTGACTAAAAAAACCGCTGATGGTGTTCACGGGCACTGGCCCCACTAGCCCTTGCCCTGGGTGATCAACTCGGCCAACTGTTCCACGTCCAGCAGCGCGCACATGTGTTCAATCACTGTGCCGGCCAGCCAGGGGCGTTGTCCGCGCTGAGAGCGCCATTTGATCTGATTGGGGTCCAGGCGCAACGAGCGGCTGACTTGGTGAACGGCCAACCCCCATTCGTAGCCCTGTACCGAAATAACGTATTGCAAGCCCTCGCGAAAATCATCGCGATAGCGGTCGGGCATCACCCAGCGCGCCGTGTCCAGCACCTTGAGGTTGCCGCTTTGAATGGGCAACAGACCCAAAAACCAGTCAGGCTGACCAAACAAGGGCGTCAATTCGCGCCCTTCGAGGGAATATATGGAACCCAGGCAGACCAGCGGCACCGCCAAGGTCAGACCGGCAACATCAAACAGCAAGCACTCGAAGGGTTCGGTGGCCCACGCGGGGCGGCCGTCTTCGGATGTCGGCACAGGTGGCGCAACCACGCGCGGACGATGAGCCTCAATCAGCGGATTAACGAAGGCTTCAGCCGCCACGCCCACGGTGGCCAGCTCTACTGGCATTGCGGGCGCGCGGGCATCGCGCACTTCTTCTTCGAGCATGGCGGCACGGAACTCATCCAGCTCGGCGCTGTGCGACTCGGCAACAGGGACCTGAGGCTCATCTTCGATGGGCGGCAACGCCTCGGTGGCATCAAACAGCAAATCATCGAGATAAGACTGCAACGCCAATTGCGGACGGGTCGAAACGGCTATCGGTTGTGTCATAAGGTGACCCATTCAACGGCCTCATATCTGAGGCTTGTAGACGTTATCGGCTGCACGCAGCGGATACTTGAATACACCCTCACCTCACACCGCCTGCGGTGAAAGCTGGCGGGTCAAGACGTGTTTGAGCAGCGCACGGTAAGCGATCACGCCACGGGTTTTGTCATCGAACTGCGACGGTGTCTGCCCGGCCCGGCTGGCATCGCGCAAGCGCGTATCCACCGGTATAAAGCCCTGCCAGAGGGTGTCCGGGTAGGTATCGCGCAACACCCGCAAGGTGCTGATCGACGCTTGCGTGCGGCGGTCAAACAAGGTCGGCACGATGCAGAACGGCAGCTCTTGCGGGCGCGAACGGTTGATCATGCTCAAGGTGTGAACCATGCGTTCCAGCCCTTTGAGGGCCAGGTGTTCGGTCTGTACCGGAATCAACAGCTGCTGGCTTGCCGCCAAGGCATTGACCATCAACACGCCCAGAATCGGCGGGCTGTCGATAATCGCGTAATCGTAGTCCTGCCACACTTGCGCCAGGCTGCGCGCAATCACCAGCCCAAGACCGCTCTGACCCGGCGCTTGACGCTCCAGTGTGGCCAGTGCCGTGGTCGCTGGCAGCAAGGCAATATTGTCGTGGCTGGTGGGCAGCAACAACTGCGCCGCCAAGCCTTGGGGCACTTGGCCTTTGTGCAAGAACAAATCGTAGACGCTGTGTTCAAGGCCATCGGGGTCATAACCGAAATAGCTGGTCATGGAACCGTGCGGGTCAAGGTCGACCACCACCACGCGCTTACCCGCTTCGGCCAGCAAACCGGCCAGTGCGATGGATGTGGTCGTCTTGCCGACGCCACCTTTTTGATTGGCTACTGCCCAGACTCTCATTTAGTGGTTCCTCCCGGCTTCGTACCTGCCGGCCGAAAATCTTATAAGGGCGACGACGGAGAATTGACGGCATCCCCATCAACCCGTGGCTTTGTTGGTTGCGGTGCAGTTTGTGTGCCAGCGCGCTTGAGGACGGCATCGGCGGTGGCATTGGCGCTGCCTACACCCGTGAGGCTACGGCGCACTTCAAGGTTGCGCGACACCACCAGCACCACCCGGCGGTTCTTCGCCCGGCCTTCTTGCGTGGCGTTATTGGCCACCGGCTGAAATTCGCCGTAGCCCACCGAGGCCATGCGTGCCGGGCTGACGCCCTGCATGGCCAGCATGCGTACGATGCTGGCTGACCGAGCTGACGACAGTTCCCAGTTGGTCGGGTATTGCGACGTGCGAATCGGCTGGTTATCGGTAAAGCCTTCGACATGAATCGGGTTATCAAAAGGTTTAAGGATGGCGGCCACTTTGTCGATGATGGTGAAGGCCATATCACTGGGCATGGCGTCACCGCTGCCAAATAACAAACTGGAGTTCAACTCGATTTCGACCCACAACTCATTGCCGCGCACCGTCAATTGGTTGGAGGCGATCAAATCGCCAAACGCACGAGAGATGTCGTCAGCAATGGTTTTGAGCGGGTCAGTGCTCGTCTGGCCAATGCCTGCATCGGTGCGCTCACTGTCTTTTATCAACGGCTCGGCAGGTGTGGTGCTCAGTGGCCGCTCATCACCGATCGGAATAGGCTTCATGCTGCGCTCCGGGTCGTTGAACACCCCCACCAGCGCTTGTGAAATGACTTTGTATTTGCCTTCATTGATCGACGAAATGGAGTACATGACGACAAAGAAAGCAAACAACAAGGTGATGAAATCCGCGTAGGACACCAGCCAGCGTTCGTGATTGACGTGCTCATCCTCGGAGCGGCGGCGACGACTCATGGTTAACCTACAAAGCCTTGCAGCTTGAGTTCGATGGAGCGCGGGTTTTCGCCTTCGGCAATCGACAGAATGCCTTCGAGCAACATCTCGCGGTACAGCGACTGGCGCTGGGCAATGGCTTTAAGTTTGCTGGCCACCGGCAACAGCACGAGGTTGGCACTGGCCACGCCGTAAATGGTCGCGACGAAGGCCACAGCAATGCCGCTGCCCAATTGGGTCGGGTCTGCCAGGTTGCCCATCACATGGATCAAGCCCATCACCGCACCGATGATGCCGATGGTCGGCGCATAACCGCCCATGCTTTCAAAGACTTTGGCCGCCTCGATGTCGCGGCTCTCCTGGGTCATGTAGTCGACTTCAAGGACGCTGCGAATGGCTTCGGGTTCTGCCCCGTCGACCAGCAGTTGCAAGCCTTTGCGCGAATAACTGTCGGGTTCGGCATCGGCCACGCCTTCAAGGCCCAGCAGGCCTTCCTTGCGTGCCGTCAGGCTCCAGTTGACGACCCGGTCAATGCCGCCGGCCATGTCGATGTGCGGCGGAAAAAGAATCCAGCGAAGGGTTTGCATGGCCCGCTTGAACGCGCTCATGGGCGATTGCAACAACGCTGCGCCCACCGTTCCGCCCAACACAATCAACGCAGCCGGGCCATTAGCCAGCGCGCCCAGATGGCCGCCTTCCAGGTAGTTGCCGCCGATGATGGCGACAAACGCCATGATGATGCCGATCAGGCTCAGAACGTCCATCAGTGGCAGGCCTCGATCAGGTGGCGACCAATATCGTCAAGGCTGTACACCGCATCCGCCAGATTGGCTTTAACGATGGCCATCGGCATGCCGTAAATCACGCAACTGGCTTCGTCCTGAGCCCAGACCGCGCTGCCGCTCTGCTTGAGCAAGCGTGCGCCTTCACGGCCGTCGGCGCCCATGCCGGTCAGCACCACTGCCAATACTTTGTCACCGTAGGATCTGGCCGCCGAACCAAAGGTGATATCCACGCACGGCTTGTAGTTAAGGCGCTCGTCACCGGGCAGGATGCGCACCGCACCGCGGCCGTCGATCATCATTTGCTTGCCGCCGGGGGCCAGCAACGCCAACCCCGGACGCAAAATATCGCCGTCCTCGGCTTCCTTGACGCTGATGCGGCACAGTTTGTCGAGACGCTCTGCAAAGGCTTTGGTAAATGCTGCCGGCATGTGTTGAACCAGCACAATGGGCGCCGGAAAGTTACCCGGCAATTGGGTCAGCACCCGTTGCAATGCCACGGGCCCACCCGTTGAGGTACCGATGGCGACCAATTTGTAGGCTTTGCGCTTGGGGGCTGCCGACACTGGGGCAGGCGCTGAGCGACTGGCAATGGGTGTGGTGCGGGCCGGAGCAACTGGCGCGGACGGCGGCACAAAGCCGCCCACAGCCGGCTTGCTGGACACAGGTGCAGGCGCAGGTGATGGCGCGGGCGCGGGCGCTGCACTGTAGTTGGACAGACGACGGTTGCTGCGCGAAATGCTGTGAACCTTTTCGCAGAGCATGTGTTTGACCTTCTCGGGATTACGCGAGATGTCTTCAAAGTTTTTCGGCAGGAAATCCACTGCCCCGGCATCCAGCGCGTCGAGGGTCACGCGGGCGCCTTCGTGGGTCAGTGACGAGAACATCAACACCGGGGTCGGGCAGCGCTGCATGATGTGGCGCACGGCCGTGATGCCATCCATCAATGGCATCTCGTAATCCATGGTGATCACGTCAGGCTTGAGGGCCAGCGCCTGATCAATGGCTTCCTTGCCATTGGTGGCCGTACCGATCACCTGAATCGTGGGATCAGCCGAGAGAATTTCCGAGACACGGCGGCGGAAAAAACCGGAATCATCCACCACCAGGACTTTGACTACCATAAACACTCCGTTAAGCGGCGCGAACGCACCGCCCACACCACTAGAATCAAATACGCCGCGAAGCGTAGTGCTTGAGCATGCTCGGCACATCGAGGATCAAGGCAATGCGACCATCACCGGTAATGGTGGCGCCCGACATGCCCGGCGTGCCCTGAAGCATCTTGCCCAATGGCTTGATGACCACCTCTTCCTGTCCCACCAGTTGGTCCACCACAAAACCGATGCGCTGGGTGCCCACCGACAGAATCACCACATGCCCTTCGCGCTGTTCTTCGTGGACCGCAGAGGCCACCAGCCAGCGCTTGAGGTAGAACAGCGGCAGCGCCTTGTCCCGCACAATCACCACTTCCTGACCATCGACCACATTGGTGTGCGACAGGTCGAGGTGGAAAATTTCGTTAACGTTGACCAGCGGGAAGGCGAACGCCTGATTGCCCAGCATCACCATCAGGGTTGGCATAATGGCCAGCGTCAGAGGCACCTTGATGACGATTTTCGAGCCACGGCCCAAGGTTGATTCGATGCTCAAGGAGCCATTGAGCTGGGCGATCTTGGTTTTCACCACGTCCATGCCCACGCCACGCCCGGACACGTCGCTGATCTCGGTTTTAGTCGAAAAGCCGGGCGCAAAAATCAGGTTGTAACAATCGGACTCGCTCAGGCGATCAGCCGCGTCCTTGTCCATCAACCCCTTCTTCACGGCAATTGCTCGCAGCACGTTGGCGTCCATGCCTTTGCCGTCATCGGAGATCGACAGCAAGATATGGTCGCCCTCTTGCTCGGCAGACAGGATCACCCGGCCGCAGCGGGTTTTGCCCGCGGCTTCGCGCTCTTCGGGGGTTTCGCAACCGTGGTCAACCGCGTTGCGCACCAAGTGAACCAACGGATCGGCCAGCGCCTCGACCAGGTTTTTGTCCAGATCGGTTTCTTCGCCCACCAGCTCCAGGCTGATTTCTTTTTTCAACTGGCGAGCCAGGTCGCGAACCAGACGCGGGAAGCGTCCGAACACTTTTTTGATCGGCTGCATCCGCGTCTTCATGACCGCCGTTTGCAAGTCGGCCGTGACCACATCGAGGTTGGAGACAGCCTTGGCCATCTCTTCATCGCTGCTGTTAAGGCCCAGTCGCACCAGACGGTTACGCACCAGCACCAGCTCGCCGACCATGTTCATGATGTCGTCAAGGCGCGCCGTGTCCACCCGTACGGTGGTCTCGGCTTCGCTGGCGTGGGCCTTTTCCGGCTGTGCAGCAGGTGTGCGGACCGCAGCTGTACGGGCCGGGGCCGCTTCGACTGGTTTGGCCGCAGCCACAGGCGCTTCGAGCGCAGGGCTTTGGGCAGAAAACTGGCCCTTGCCGTGCAACTCATCCAGCAACGCTTCGAATTCGTGATCACTGATGTGATCGGGGTTGACCGCCGCTTGCGCATCGCTCTGCACGGGCGCTGTAACCGCCGCGTCCAACCCATCGGAATTGAATGCGCCTTTGCCATGCAATTGATCGAGCAAGGCTTCAAATTCGTCGTCGGTGATTTCATTGCTGGCAGGCGCAGGGGCTTGCACTACCGGCTCTGACGCAACGCTGGTGACCGTATCCGCAGAGAACTGCCCTTTGCCATGCAGCTGATCGAGCAACGATTCAAACTCGGCATCGCTGATTTCATCGCTGGCCTGTGCGGGCGGGTTCGCGGGTGCAGGTTCGGCCGCAGCCGCCTTCACCGCATTGAGCGAGTTGAGCAGTAATTCAAATTCGCTGTCGGTAATGTCGCCTGCTGGCTCTGCTTGCCTGGCCGGTTCAACCGCAACCAGCGGCTGGCTGGTCGCAGGCTCGGCCAAACGCGCCAGAGCCGCCAACAGGTCGGGCGTGGCAGCCGTAACCGGGCTGCGCTCACGCACTTGGGCAAACATGCCATTGACCGCATCCAGCGCTTCGAGGACAACGTCCATCAGCTCGGCGTCTACGCTTCGCTCACCCTTGCGCAGGATGTCGAACACGTTTTCGGCGATATGGCAGCACTCCACCAGCTCATTGAGCTGCAGAAAGCCGGCGCCCCCTTTTACAGTGTGAAAACCGCGAAAAATTGCATTGAGCAAGTCCGCATCATCCGGTCGGCTTTCCAGCTCAACCAGTTGTTCGGACAACAGCTCTAGAATCTCGCCGGCTTCAACCAGGAAATCCTGAAGGATTTCTTCATCGGCGCCGAAGCTCATGTACGTGCTCCTTGAAATAGGGCCTTTGGACGCCGCCGCACAGAACCGCACGGGGCGTATTTACTCAGCGCCTAGAAACCTAAACTGGACAATAAATCGTCAACATCATCCTGGCCGGACACGACATCTTCACGTTTATCGGCATGAATCTGCGGACCTTCACCCTTGGTCAGGTTTTTTTGCGAATTATTTTCAGCACGCAGTGCCTCACGGTCGTGTTCGATACCGGCAAAGCGATCAACCTGACTGGCCATCAACACCAGTTTGAGCAAATTACTTTCAACGTCAGTGACCAATTGCGTCACCCGCTTGATCACTTGTCCCGTGAGGTCCTGATAATCCTGGGCCATCAGAATATCCGTGAGGTTGGCCGATACCTGAGCGTTCTCAATGTCGCTGCGCGTCAAAAAACTGTCTACCCGACGCGCCAGCTCGCGAAACTCTTCTGCCCCGACTTCGCGACGCATAAAGCGTCCCCAATCGGCGCTCAACGCTTTGGCCTCCGTGCCCAGCGCATTGACCAGCGGTGTACTGCTTTCGACCAAATCCATCGTCCGATTGGCCGCCGCTTCCGTCAGCTTCACAACATAAGCCAAACGGTCGGCGGCATCGGTGATCTGCGACACTTCTTCGGCACGCGGCATGCCCGGATCTATTTGAAAGTTGACGATGGAGCTGTGCAACTCGCGGGTCAGCTTGCCGACTTCCTGATACAGCCCGCGGTCGCGGGTCTGGTTCAGTTCGTGAATCAACTGCACCGCTTCGCCGAACTGCCCTTTTTCAAGGCTTTCGACCAATTCGTGCGCATGTTTTTTCAGGGTCGATTCAAACTCGCCCTGAGTCGCTTCTTTATGCTCCATTGCGCCCCCCTTCCAGCCGATCAACCGATGCGTTCAAAGATTTTTTCGATCTTGTCCTTGAGCGCCTGAGCCGTGAACGGCTTAACCACATAGCCGTTAACCCCGGCTTGGGCCGCTTCGATGATTTGCTCGCGCTTGGCCTCGGCCGTCACCATCAGGACGGGCAAGTGCTTGAGCTTTTCGTCGGCTCGCACTTGGCGCAGCAAGTCGATACCGCTCATGCCGGGCATGTTCCAGTCGGTCACCAGAAAATCGATGCTGCCCAACTTGAGGATCGGCAACGCGGTGTTGCCGTCGTCCGCCTCGACCGTGTTCGTGAACCCGAGGTCACGCAACAGGTTTTTAATGATCCGACGCATCGTTGAAAAATCATCAACGATAAGGATCTTCATGTTCTTGTCCAATACGGCCTCCAAGCGGTCTTTGCCGCGCTCACGCTCTGAGCGCGCCATTCAATCAATTCGGTAATTATCAAAAGCCCGTCAATTTCGTAGCAGTTGCCGCAGGCGACGTTCGGCGGCAAAGCCGTCGTCAATGCAGCGACTGCGGTGTATCAGCCACACCACGGGCTCTGGATTGACGATCGCTGCGCAATCGAACGCAGCCTGCGGCAGCTGCTACGAATGAATCAGTTTTGTTTCAATGCGCGCGCCATTGGCCCAGACGCGCGCGCAAACGTGCGGCGCACTGGCTGTGCAACTGGCTGACCCGCGATTCGCTGACCCCCAGCACTTCGCCGATTTCCTTGAGGTTCAATTCCTCGTCGTAATACAGCGCCAGCACCAGACGCTCACGCTCCGGCAACAAGCTGATGGCCTCGGTCAAGGCCACCTGAAAGCGCTCGTCTTCCAGATCCCGCGAGGGTTCAAGGTGCGCGCTGGCGCCATCTTCATGCAGCCCTTCGTGCTCGCCGTCCTGCAACAGATCATCGAAGCTGAACAGGCGGCTGCCCAAGGTGTCATTCAAAATGGCGTAATAATCATCCAGGCTTAACTGGAGTTCGGCCGCAACCTCGTGATCTTTAGCGTCACACCCGGTTTTTGCTTCAATAACGCGAATTGCGTCACTGACCATGCGCGTATTGCGGTGAACCGAGCGTGGCGCCCAGTCGCCCTTGCGCACTTCATCGAGCATGGCACCGCGAATGCGAATGCCCGCGTAGGTCTCAAAACTCGCACCCTTGGTCGCGTCGTACTTGGTCGAGACTTCAAGCAGGCCGATCATCCCGGCCTGAATCAAATCATCCACCTGCACGCTGGCGGGCAAGCGCGCCAGCAGGTGATAGGCAATACGCTTGACCAACGGTGCGTAGCGCTCGATCAGTTCGTACTGATTGTCGCGCGACGCCTTGCTGTACATGCGATAGCCGCTAGCGGTCATCAATGCCGTCCTCCACCTGCTTGCTGCACAAGACGCTCGACAAAAAATTCGAGATGGCCTCGGGGATTGGCCGGTAAAGGCCACGTGTCGACTTTCTGCGCGACGGCCTTGAAGGCCAGCGAGCATTTGGAACGCGGGAATGCTTCATACACGGCTCGCTGTTTTTGCACGGCCTTGCGTACGCATTCGTCGTAAGGGATAGCGCCTACATATTGCAGGGCAACATCCAGAAAGCGGTCAGTGACTTTGGTCAGCTTGGCAAACAGGTTGCGGCCTTCCTGCGGGCTTTGCGCCATGTTGGCCAACACGCGAAAGCGATTCATGCCGTAATCACGGTTCAGCAGTTTGATCAGCGCGTAGGCGTCGGTGATTGAGGTAGGCTCATCGCAGACCACCAGCAACACCTCCTGGGCGGCGCGAACAAAACTCACCACTGAATCACCAATCCCGGCGGCGGTATCAATCACCAGCACATCTAGGTTGTCACTGAGGTCACTGAACGCCTGAATCAGACCGGCATGCTGCGCCGGGCTCAGGTTGACCATGCTCTGGGTGCCGGAAGCGGCCGGCACGATACGAATGCCGCCGGGCCCTGTCAGCAAAACATCGCGCAGCTCACAACGGCCCTCGACCACATCGGCCAGGGTGTATTTGGGGGTCAGCCCCAGCAGGACATCGACGTTGGCCAACCCAAGATCAGCGTCCATCAACATCACACGTCGACCCAGTTCGGCCAAGGCGATGGACAAATTCACTGACACGTTAGTTTTACCGACGCCACCTTTGCCGCCGGTCACTGCGATCACCTGTACGGGATGCATGCTGCCCATGATCTTTCTTACCTTGTCTTACTTAGACGCGGCTACAACGGCTGGCTGCGCGTGCCGATTGGCACCACACCTTGCAAACCATCGATGTAGGTACATTGCAAATCATCGTATATCGCTCAACCGACCCGTTCGGGGGGGCTGGTATAGATATCAGCAAACATATCGGCCATGGCCTCTTCGCTGGGATCTTCCTGCATTTGCACACTGACTGCGCGACTCACCAACTGATGACGACGCGGCAGGTGCAGGTCGTCCGGGATCCGCGGGCCGTCGGTCAGATACGCCACCGGCAAATCGTTGCTGATTGCCAGGCTCAGCACCTCGCCCAAACAGGCGGTTTCATCGAGTTTGGTCAGGATGCAACCGGCCAGCCCGCAGCGTTTATAGCTGAGGTAGGCAGCCTGCAACACTTGCTTCTGACTGGTGGTGGCCATCACCAGGTAATTGCGTGCCTTGATGCCGCGCCCCGCCAGGCTTTCCAGTTGCAGGCGCAGCGCCGGATCACTGGCTTGCAGGCCAGCAGTGTCGATCAACACCACGCGCTTGCGCACCAAGGGTTCGAGGGTCTGGCCCAGCGACTGACCCGGCGCTACATGCGTCACCGGAACATTGAGAATCCGGCCCAGGGTCTTGAGTTGCTCCTGAGCGCCAATACGAAAGCTATCCATGCTCACCAATGCGATGTGTTGCGCGCCGTACTTGAGTACATAACGCGCCGCCAGCTTCGCCAGCGTTGTGGTTTTACCCATACCAGCCGGGCCGACCATAGCGATCACACCGCCTTCTTCAAGGGGTTCGATCTCCGGGGTCGTAATCATCCTCGCCAGGTGCGCCAACAGCATGCGCCAGGCCTGACGTGGCTCTTCAATTTCGGCAACTTGGGCCAATAAATCACGGGACAACGGCCCCGACAAACCAATGCGTTGCAACCGGCGCCACAAATTGGCTTGCGCCGGTTTGGCGCCTTGCAACTGGTTCCAGGCCAGCGAGCCCAGTTGCACTTCGAGTAATTCACGCAGGCCATTGAGCTCGGACCGCATGCTGTCAAACACCCGTCGGTCAATACCGGGTGCAGCCACAGGGGCCGGACGCGGCGGCTCTTCGAGCGTCGGCTCAATCAACGGCTCGGCGGCGGTCAAAGGCAAACCGGCAAACAGTTGGCGGTTTACGTCACCGTCGCCTTCGCCACGCAGGCTTAACTCGGCCTGCGCGGAGACTATTTTGGACTGGGTCTTGCGCAGTTCTTCTTCAAGCTCCGCGTTCGGCACACGGGGCGCCAAGGCAGACAGCTTGTAATCCAGCGCTGCGGTCAGCTCAACGCCGCCAGCGATGCGGCGGTTGCCAATAATGGCGGCATCAGCGCCCAATTCATCACGAATCAGCTTCATGGCCTGACGCATGTCGGCGGCGAAAAATCGCTTCACTTGCATTATCAAACCCTCAGCCGTTCGGGCCTACTGTCGCAACAATCGTCACTTGCTTGTTATCCGGGATTTCCTGGTACGCCAGCACATGCAGGTTAGGCACCGCCAAGCGGCCAAACCGCGAAAGCATTGCGCGTACCGGGCCTGCTACCAGCAAGATCACCGGGTTGCCTTGCATTTCCTGACGCTGAGCCGCGTCGATCAACGAACGCTGAAGCTTTTCAGCCATGCTCGGCTCCAGCAAAACGCCCTCTTCCTGGCCTTGTCCGGCCTTCTGCAAACTATTGAGCAATATTTGTTCCAACCTGGGTTCCAGGGTGATCACAGGCAGCTCGGACTCAACGCCTACAATGCTTTGCACGATGGCACGGGACAAGCCGACACGCACGGCGGCCACCAACGCGGCGGTATCTTGACTCTTGTGGGCATTGTTGGCGACGGCTTCGGCAATGCTGCGAATATCGCGCACAGGGACTTGTTCAGCCAGCAGCGCCTGCAACACTTTGAGCAGTTGTGAGAGGCTCAATACGCCCGGCACCAATTCTTCTGCCAGCTTGGGCGAAGACTTGGCCAGCAACTGCATCAATTGCTGCACTTCTTCATGACCAATCAGCTCATGGGAGTGTTTGTACAGAATCTGGTTCAAGTGGGTCGCCACGACCGTGCTGGCGTCGACCACCGTGTAGCCCAGCGACTGGGCCTGATTGCGCTGGCTGACCTCGATCCACACCGCTTCCAGGCCAAAGGCCGGGTCTTGGGTGGTGATCCCGTTGAGTGTGCCAAACACCTGCCCAGGGTTGATAGCCATTTCTCGATCCGGGTAAATCTCGGCCTCGGCCAGAATGACGCCCATCAAGGTCAATCGGTAGGCGCTGGGGGCCAGATCGAGGTTGTCGCGAATATGCACCGTGGGCATCAGAAAACCCAGATCCTGAGACAGCTTCTTGCGCACACCCTTAATCCGCGCCAGCAATTGGCCACCCTGATTGCGGTCCACCAAGGGGATCAGTCGATAACCCACTTCAAGGCCAATCATGTCGATGGGCGTGACGTCATCCCACCCCAGCTCTTTGGTCTCTTGAGCGCGGGCCGGGGACGGCAACAGGTCTTGCTGCAACTTCACTTCCTGCAAGGCCTGATTTTTGGCAGCGTTTTGCTTCTTCCACATCAAATACGCCACGCCACCGGCGACGGCCGCCAGGCTCAGAAAGGAAAAGTGCGGCATGCCCGGCACGATACCCATGATCGCCATCAAGCCCGCCGACACCGCCAGCGCTTTGGGCGAGGCAAACATCTGCCGGTTGATCTGTTTGCCCATGTCTTCAGAGCCGGAGGCACGGGTGACCATGATCGCTGCGGCGGTGGACAGCAATAACGAAGGCAACTGCGCCACCAAACCGTCACCGATGGTCAACAAGGCGTAAACCTTGCCCGCGTCGGTAAAGGTCATGCCGTGCTGGAAGATACCCACCGCCATGCCGCCAATCAGGTTGATAAACAGAATCAACAGACCGGCGATGGCATCACCGCGTACGAATTTGCTGGCACCGTCCATGGAACCGTAGAACTCCGCCTCCTGAGCGACTTCCTGACGACGCAGCTTGGCCTGATTCTGATCGATCAGGCCCGCGTTGAGGTCAGCATCAATGGCCATTTGCTTGCCGGGCATGGCGTCCAGGGTGAAACGCGCGCTCACCTCGGAAATACGCCCGGCACCTTTAGTTACCACCACGAAGTTGATGATCATCAAAATCGCAAAGACCACGATACCGACCACGTAATTGCCGCCGATCACGACCTCGCCGAAGGCCTGAATGACCTTACCGGCGGCGGCATGCCCGTCCTGACCGTGGAGCATCACCACGCGCGTGGAAGCCACGTTGAGCGCCAGCCGCATCAAGGTCGCGACCAACAGAATGGTGGGGAATACGGCGAAATCCAGCGGCCGCAATGCGTAGACGCACACCAGCAGCACGACAATCGACAGCGCGATATTGAACGTGAAAAACACATCCAGCAGAAAGGGCGGGATAGGCAGCATCATCATTGCCAGCATCACCAGCAACAACAACGGCACGCCCAACTGCCCTTGGCCCAAACCGGCCAGACCGCTGCGCGCTGTGTTGATTAACTGAGAACGATCCAATGACATTGCGACAAACCTTTAGCAAACTTTTGACGCTGAGTGCGCCGTGAAGCCTGCCTTTGCAAGAAGCCTTCCAACTTTGGCCATTTGCCACATCAGAATCATAAGCTTCCCTCACCCCAACCCTCTCCCAGAGGGAGAGGGAGCTTGATTGGGGGCGTTGCACAGATTTGCTTTTGCCTTTAGTCCCCTCTCCCTCTGGGAGAGGGCTAGGGTGAGGGTAAAAAACCCACCCTCAATTCCAGCGCCATTCACCCAAATCAATCACCAAACACGCGCTGCTGCTGGCTCCAAACACCACATCAATCTTGCGATTTGGTTCATACCGCTCGCTGCCATGGCCGCCGATCAAAATATCGCCGCAACGATCATCACGGGTACGCGGGCGGTCTTTCCACACCGGCACACTGTCCAACTGCAACTGACGTACCAGATTGCACAGGATAAAACTGCGCACACAACGGCCATTGATGCCCTCAAAGCTCAGCGATTTGCGCAGAAATTGCAGGATGCTGTCCCGCTCCTTGAAACACCGATCCATGATCGCCGCGTAATATTCCTCGCTGCCCCACCCTTGCGGTGCGGTAGGCAAAGAAATCACGGCCAGCAAGTTGGAGCCTTCGGTGCTGAACCCAACAATTCGGGGGGCGGGTAACTGATCGATCCAGAAAATGGCGAAGGTGCTCTCCAGCGCAGGGAATTTGGGGAACAAACCGTCAATGTCCACGTGCGCAGTCGCCAGAGAATCATTCAACGCATACGTACGAACGGCACCATCAGGAATCAGGGTTAACTCGATCGACATCGTGCCTCTCCATTGCCTGTACACCGATCAAAATGACACTCGCTGTCACAAGTTAAGCAGATTTGCACAAAGCAACTACTGATAACAATGACAGTCCACCGGGTAGTCCTGACAGTACCCAGCTAATCGCGCATAGCTCAGCATGTCGGCCTTCGCCTGAAGCAAAGAGCGCATATGAAAAAAGCACTGAGCTGCACCTATCATTACGACCCTATAAATCGATTAAGCCGCGTGCTGCCTGAAGGTCAACCAAGCCACCAGCGGTTTTATTGCCAGAGCCGAATCGTCACACATATCCAAGGCAGCACGCAGTATTCGGTCATGCACCACGGGGAACAATTGCTCGCCCAACTGACGCACGAATCCCCTCACCTAAACACCACCCTGCTCACGACCAACGCACAGCGCTCTGTAATGCACTCAGTGAGTGGTGCGCAAAAACTGGCGATTGCCTATTCACCTTTTGGCCACACGCCAACCACTCACACTCATCATCTTTTAGGGTTTAACTGCGAGCTGGTCGAATCGATATCAGGGCATTACTTATTAGGCAATGGTTATCGGGCGTTTAATCCGGTGTTGATGCGGTTCAATAGCCCGGACAGTTGGAGCCCATTTGGCAGAGGCGGCATCAACTCCTACGCCTACTGCGCGGGAGACCCCATCAATTACCAGGACCCCACAGGGCATGTGTTGAGCAAGATTTTGAAGTGGGTGCCATTGCCACCTCCAAGGCCAGCATCAACGCTGAGCAAAAAAGCAATCATCACCCGCGTGCCTGCACAGCCACCAAAAACGCATCAAACCCGTCTAGGCAGAAGGCATTCAGACGTGTCGGATTCGCTCAACGCTAAAAAGCGCCTGCAACACGACCCAATGATTAATGGCAGTCAGAAAAATGACTTGATTGCCTTCCACGGCTCTACTCAGCAGCAGGGTGAAAGCTTGGCCGCAGGACTGAATACAAAGAAAATGGGCACCCGAAATGGGCTCGATAGCGGCCCGGGGTTTTATACAACACCCAGCTTTCAATCCGCTCAAGTATGGGCAGGCACCTCAAAGCGGGCCGAGATCAGTACACCCCAGGTGTATGGGGTTTACGCCATGAATTTTCACACTCTCAAAAAAGGCCGCGACTACACGCTAAGCAGTGAACTCAACGCTGAAATGGCCGAGCACATACAAATTATTTTTCGAGAATCAGCTTATCCAGCATTATCGATAGCGCCGCTGGCCCGTAAACAAACCACCATTCGAATGACATCACTTGAGGCGCCGTTTTGACGTTCCGATTATTCGTCGCGACGTAAATCCGCTGGGATCGGCAAATCGCTCAGTGGATCAGGTCGCTTGCCCTTGCCTGCCTGGTATTGGCGAATCTGATACACGTAGGCCAGCACCTGCGCCACGGCCAGGTACAACCCGGCCGGAATTTCCTGCTCAAGCTCGGTGGAGTAATAAATTGACCGTGCCAGCGCGGGGGATTCCAGCAGCAAAATGTTGTGCTTGGCGCCGATCTCGCGAATTTTCAACGCCAGAAAATCACTGCCCTTGGCCAGCAACATCGGCGCCCCACCCTTCTCCGGGTCGTATTTAAGTGCCACCGCGTAATGCGTCGGGTTGGTGATGATCACATCAGCGTCCGGAATGGCCGCCATCATGCGTCGCTGGGACATTTCCCGTTGCAACTGGCGAATGCGCTGCTTGACCTCAGGGCGGCCTTCTTGATCCTTGTGCTCGTCGCGCACTTCCTGCTTGGTCATCAGCAATTTCTTGTGGCTTTCCCACAACTGCACCGGCACGTCCACTGCCGCGATCAGGATCAACCCGCAGGCCATCCACAAAGCGCTCCAGGCCACCACTTGCAGGCTGTGAATCACCGCCAGCTCCAGTGGCTCCTGGGCGATGCGCAGCAAGTCGTCAATATCGGACTTCAATACCAGCAACGCGACAATCAGGATGATAAAAAACTTGGCCAACGCCTTGAGCAACTCGACCAGCGCCTTGGCCGAGAACATGCGCTTAAGCCCGGCAGCAGGGTTCATGCGGCTGAATTTTGGCGCCATGCTGCCCGCCGCAAACAACCACCCGCCCAGCGCGATAGGCCCCACCAGCGCCGCGATCAACAAGGTGATCAATACCGGCTGCACGGCGAGCAAAGCGACTTTGCCGGAGTGCAGTAAAAACGCGCCCATCGAGTCGGTGTTAAACAAGGTTTCGCGGCTGATGCTGAAGTTGTAGCGCATCAACTCCATCATGTCCTGAGCCAGCGCACCGCCAAAAATCAGTAACCCTATAGAGCCGGCCAGCATGATGGCCAAGGTGTTGAGCTCTTTGGAGCGAGCGATTTCACCCTTCTCTCTGGAGTCCTTTTTTCGCTTCTCCGTGGGGTCTTCTGTTTTGTCGGCACCGCTTTCGCTTTCTGCCACTATTTGGCCCTCGCCAATTCGCGAAGAAACTGTAAGGCCTCAGAGGCCAGCGGCTGATACTGGTTGAGGATGTCAGCCATGCTGACCCACAGAATCACCATGCCCAACACCAACGTCAGCGGAAAGCCGATGGCGAAGATGTTCAGTTGCGGCGCGGCACGGGTCATCACCCCAAAGGCAATATTGACCACCAACAAAGCGGTGATCGCGGGCAATACCAGCAACAAGGCCGCGCCCAGCACCCAACCGAGCTTGTTGGCGATTTCCCAGTAGTGGTTCGTCAATAACCCGCCACCCACCGGCAAGGTGGTGAAGCTTTCGGTGAGTACCTCAAACACCACTAAATGTCCGTTCATTGACAAAAACAGTAACGTCACCAGCATTGTGAAAAACTGCCCGATGACCGCCACGTTGACGCCGTTGGCCGGGTCGACCATCGAAGCAAAGCCCATGCCCATCTGGATCGCGACAATCTGCCCGGCGACCACAAACGCCTGAAAAAACAGTTGCAGCGAGAACCCCAGCAACGCACCGATGACGATTTGTTCGGCGATCAGCATCAAGCCGCTCAGGTCCAGCGGATTGACGGTGGGCAGCGGCGGCAAGCTGGGCATGATCGCCAGGGTGATCGCCAGCGACAGAAACAGCTTGATGCGCTTGGGCACCAGGGTCGTGCCTATGATTGGCATGGTCGTCAGCAAAGCACCCACCCGGAACAGCGGCAGCATAAAGCTGGCGACCCAGGTACTGATCTGCGCGTCTGTCAGGGCGAGCAGCGACATTTAGCCGATCAACTGCGGAATGCTGCCGTACAACTGCAGGATGTATTCCATAAAGGTTTGCACCAGCCACGGCCCGGCCACGATCAAGGTCACCAACATAACCAACAAGCGCGGCAGAAAGCTCAGGGTTTGTTCGTTGATTTGCGTGGCCGCCTGAAACATCGCCACCAGAAGTCCCACCAGCAAACTGGGGATCACCAGCACCGCGACCATGACCGTGGTCAGCCACAACGCACTGCGAAACAGATCAACCGCAACTTCCGGCGTCATGCCCTACACCCCGCCAAAACTGCTGGCCAGGGTGCCAATAATCAGCGCCCAGCCATCGACCAGTACAAACAGCATGATTTTGAACGGCAACGAGATGATCAACGGCGAAAGCATCATCATGCCCATGGCCATCAACACACTGGCCACCACCAGGTCGATGATCAGGAACGGGATGAAAATCATGAAGCCGATCTGGAACGCAGTCTTCAACTCGGACGTCACAAAGGCTGGCACCAGAATGGTCAAGGGCGCGGCATCGGGTGTGGCAATGTCGGTGCGCTTGGACAGGCGCATAAACAAATCGAGATCGCTGGTCCGGGTTTGCGCCAGCATAAAGTCCTTGATCGGACCTTCGGCCTTGAGAATGGCGTCCTGAGCGGAAAGCTTTTCTGCGAGGTACGGCTGCAGGGCGTCGTTGTTCACCTTGTCGAACACCGGCGCCATGATAAACATCGTCAGAAACAGTGCCATGCCGGTGAGGATTTGGTTCGACGGTGTTTGTTGCAAACCCAGCGCCTGACGCAGGATCGAGAACACGATGATGATCCGCGTAAAGCTGGTCATCAGCATGACGAACGCCGGAATAAAACTCAGCGCGGTCATGATCAGCAGAATTTGCAGGCTGACCGAGTATTCCTGCTGTCCGTTGGCACCGGTGCCCAGCGTGATGGCCGGGATGGACAGCGGATCAGCGCCCCACGCCAATGGTGCAAGCAACGCTAAAAACAGCGCGACAACTAAACGCATTACGGCTTGTCCTTTTGCTGACCCAATACTTCCATCAACCGCTTGGCAAATTCGGGGGTTGCCTTATGTGCAGCGTCCGGCACCTGCACGGGTTCTTTAAGCACATGCAAGGGCGTAATGCGCCCCGGCGTTAGACCCAGCAGGATTTGTTCGTTACCCACCTGCACCAGCACCAGACGGTCACGCGCACCCAGTGCCCGCGAGCTGATCAACTCAATGACCTGCCCCTGCCGTGTACCTGTGTTCTGCACCCGTCGCAGCAACCAGGCCAAGGCAAAAATCAGCCCCAGCACCAGCAACAGACCCATGACCAACTGCATCAGTTGGCCGCCCACGCCTGCACTCACTGCAGGCGCAGCCGTGGCCGCCGCACTGACCACCGGCTCTGCTGCCAGTGCACTGAGGGGCAACGCCAATAAACCGCCGAGTAGCCACTTCACTTAGCGCAGCTTCTTGATGCGTTCGCTTGGGCTGATCACGTCGGTCAGACGGATGCCAAACTTTTCGTTAACCACCACCACTTCGCCGTGAGCGATCAGGGTGCCGTTAACCAGAACATCCAGCGGCTCACCGGCCAGACGATCCAGTTCGATCACCGAGCCCTGATTGAGTTGTAGCAGGTTGCGGATATTGATCTCGGTGCTGCCCACTTCCATGGAAATGGACACCGGAATATCCAGAATCACATCCAGATTGGGGCCGTCCAGCGTTACCGGCTCGTTGTTGCGCGGCACGCTGCCGAACTCTTCCATGGCAAGGCGACTGGAAGCCGGTTTGCTGGCCGCATCGGCCGCCAGCAGCGCATCAATGTCCGCCTGACCGACATCGCCGGTTTCCTCCAGCGCGGCCGCCCATTCATCAGCCAGTGCCTGGTCTGCAGCAGTTGTATCGTGTTCGTTAGCCATGGGTGTCCTCGGCGAGCAGTCAATCGTTAACACAGCATTTTTTAAAAGTGTCGGCGCTTAGCGCCGACCGACAGGCTCAATCACTTGCAAGGCAAGATTGCCTTTGTGCGAACCCAGCTTGACCTTGAACGAGGGCACGCCATTGGCGCGCATCACCAGTTCGTCATTCAGCTCAACCGGGATTACATCCCCCGGCTGCATATGCAAAATGTCGCGCAGACGCAATTGACGTCGGGCCACGGTGGCACTCAAGGGCACGTTGACGTCCAGCACGTCTTCACGCAGGGCCTTGCTCCAACGCTCGTCCTGATCATCAAGGTCGGACTGGAACCCGGCATCGAGCATTTCACGCACCGGCTCAATCATCGAGTACGGCATGGTCACGTGAAGATCGCCGCCGCCGCCATCGAGTTCGATATGAAAGGTCGAAACCACAACGGCTTCGCTGGGGCCGACGATATTGGCCATCGCGGGGTTCACTTCCGAGTTGATGTACTCGAAATTGACTTCCATGATCGCCTGCCAGGCCTCCTTCAAATCGACGAAGGCTTGTTCCAGCACCATGCGCACCACCCGCAACTCGGTGGGGGTGAACTCACGGCCTTCGATCTTGGCGTGACGACCATCACCGCCAAAGAAGTTGTCCACCAGCTTGAACACCAACTTGGCATCGAGGATGAACAGCGCCGTGCCGCGCAAGGGTTTGATCTTGACCAGGTTGAGGCTGGTGGGCACGTACAGCGAATGCACATACTCGCCGAACTTCATCACCTGCACCCCGCCCACCGCCACGTCCGCCGAACGACGCAGCATGTTGAACATGCTGATACGGGTGTAACGAGCGAAACGCTCATTGATCATTTCCAGGGTCGGCATGCGGCCCCGGACAATCCGGTCCTGACTGGTCAGGTCGTAACTTTTGACACTGCCGGGCTCGGCAGCTACTTCGGCCTGTACCAGACCGTCGTCGACGCCATGTAACAGCGCGTCAATCTCATCCTGGGACAGCAGGTCTTGCACGGCCATGTCGTGGTCCTACTGCAATACAAAGTTAGTAAAGAGCACCTGATCGATAACTACTTTTCCGAGTTCTTTCTGCGCGACTTCCTGCACGCTGGCAGTCGCTTTCTGGCGCAGCATTTCCTGGCCGACCGGAGTGGCCAGGTCATCGAACGACTGCCCGGAAAACAGCATTACCAAGTTATTGCGAATGACCGGCATATGCACCTTGAGCGCATTGAGGTCGTTCTGATCGCGGGCCTGCAGGCTCATGCTCACTTGCATGTAACGCTGACGACCGTTGGCATTGAAATTAACCACAAACGCCGGCGACATAGCCTCGTAAATGGCCGGCAGCTTAACGCCGGATGCCGGATCCACAGGCGCGGAATCCTGACTGGCAGACTTCATGAAATACCAGGTCGCGCCCACTGACACTCCCATCGCCAGCAGCACGGCCACCGCGATCAGGATAATCAGCTTGAGTTTGCCTTTATCGGCGGGATCCTTTACTGCGTCGCTCGTCGCCATGCCAATAATCCGTCACTTTTAGGGTTTCACAGGTGCAGGCAAAGGCAGAGCAAGTGTTATGCCAGAAGCTGGGTTGAGCAGAGATAGATACCCTTAACAGGATGCTGCGTTGTTGTCAGGGGCAGGTTCATCGTAAAGTCGAATCACTTTGATGCCGGCTCATGATCAGGTGAACGCCATGCTGCTTGAGCAGGGCCATGTATTGAATAAAACTGCTCTGATAAGCGAGCTTGTGATCTGCTTGTGATCTGGCTTGTGACTTGGCTTTTGATCTGCCGCCCCTTCGGGAGGCCGAGTGTAGGTTTTGCGGAGTGGGTCGACCGGCATGGATGCCGGGAGAGCCGTGTTGGGCCAAGGATGGCCCGTCACGGCGTGCCCACGGA
>NZ_WIWC01000060.1 GCF_009600315.1 Pseudomonas helleri
AGAAAGCCTTGGCTATGCAATATGATGCTCCTGCGTCAATTCAATAACCGTGTTGCACTCAGCTCCTGCAACCGCCTACAATAAAAAAGCACGTAAGAAAATTTCTGCATAACGAGCCCGCAGTTTCTTTTGAAGGCAGGCCTTTGTTGTGACAAGTATTTCTAATTTTCCCCGAAATTCTTCAGTTGATGAAGTCGATCTGATTGCTTTATTTCAAGCAATCTGGAAGCAAAAGCTGATCATCATCGCAACCACGGCAGTCTGTGGGCTTCTTGCATTGATTTATGCCTATGCAGTGACCCCGGAATACAAAGTCACCAGCGTTCTGCGCCCGGCAGCTATCAATGAACTGGATGCTTTGAACCGCTCCGGTGTTTATACGCTCCCTCCCAGTGAAGCCTTGCTTAAAGTCGGCGCCAGCCTTGAGTCTTATGATTCGCGCTTGGGCTTTTTCCGGGAAAATCAGGAATTATTTGAAAAATTTAAAAAGCCTGGACGTTCCCTTGAACAAAGTTTCGAGGAGTTCAACCGGGACTCTTTAAAGCTGACTCAGCCAGATCCTAAAAAAGCCGATTCCTTGAGTGCATTCATCGGTCTTGAATTGAACTACCCCCAAGGGGTTGATGGCGTTCAGATTCTTAACGGTTTTGTAGATTACGCGATCAACGCTGAGCGTGATCAGATTGCGGCCGACCTCAAAGTCATCGTGAATAACCGTCTGACCGAGCTTAAAGGCAAAATAAATGCCGCTCGCTCCGGTTATGAAAATGACAAGGAAGCACGCATCGCGACTCTTGAAGAAGCGGATGCGCTGAAGCGTGCACAATTGCAAGACGAGTTGAAAGCGTTACGTAATCAGCTCAAAGCTCAACGTGCAGACAGAATGGCCCAATTGGGCGAAGCCATTGGCATCGCCCGCTCGCTGGGTATTCAAAAGCCAACCACGCCCTCAGCGTTGGGAGACTCTGCACGTAGCGGTGACTCCAGCATCATGCGCACCGAAATAACGAATCAACAAATCCCGCTGTACTTCATGGGGGTTGAGGCCCTGGAGGCAGAGCGGCTGGCGTTGCAGCAGCGTAAAACTGATGACTTCACCGAAGCGCGTATTGCTCAAATCGCAAGAGAGCTGCAATTACTGCAAAGTAATCGCGAAGTGGAAGTGCTCAAACAACGTCAGAACGAAGACGTATTTCTGCAAGGTGTTGAGCCGTTACGTGCTGAAGTTGTCCGGCTGAGCAATTTGAGCAATCTGGATTTCACCAATTTGAAGTTGGTATCCATTGATCGTAAAGCGTTGGCGCCCACGTCCCCTGTCAAACCGAAAAAGGCCCTGATATTGCTGCTCGGCTTGGTATTGGGTGGAATGTTGGGTGTGCTTATAGCCCTTGTGCGCCACTATGCGCAGGCGCGCGTTGCGGGGCCTCAACCATCGATGGCGCCGGCGTTGTCAGCGACGCTTACCCGTTCGAACGATGCAGGCCTTAGCGGAAAAACCTTGCAAAACGATCGCTCCTGAAAAGCATTAAGGCCGGGTGATTGACGGCCTTGATTGTGGACTAATTGCCTCTTCATGGAGTTGTATCGAGAGCAAGCTTATGCCATATCCGCACATCATCCACCACGGTGCCATCAATTGCACATGGACGCACATAGCAGTCTGTTGATCGACTGTGGAATCTTTCAGGGAAATGATTCTGCAGCTGATGAACGTGCGCGCAAAATAGACTTCTCCATCCAGGGGATCAAGGCACTAATCGTCACCCACGTACATGCCGATCACATTGGGCGAATCCCGTATTTACTGGCCGCGGGATTCGAGGGGCCGATTATTTGCAGCGAGCCATCGGCCAAGCTGCTGCCTCTGGTGCTGGAAGACGCTTTCAAGCTTGAATTCAGTCGAGACACTCGCACCCTTGATCGCTATTTGCAGCGCGTACAGAAGCAGACAGTTGCCATCCCGTTTGGGCAGTGGTTCTCCATTTCGCAGTCCGATGCTATACAGGCGCGTATTCGTTTGCAAAGAGCAGGGCACATACTTGGGTCTGCCTATGTTGAATGCGATCTGACATACCCGCAAACAGCCCTGAATCGGCGCGTCGTCTTTTCTGGAGACCTGGGTGCGCCCAACACGCCCTTGCTGCCAGGGCCTAAGTCGCCTGAGCGTGCCGATATTCTGATCCTGGAAAGCACCTACGGTGATCGACTGCACGAAGATCGAATAACGCGACATGCCCGGTTGGAAAGAGCTATTGATAAAGCGTTGGCAGATCAAGGCACACTTTTAATACCTGCCTTCAGCTTGGGCCGCACCCAAGAGTTGCTCTACGAAATTGAAGACATACTTCATCGTAAATCACTGCTTACGCCTGCGAACATAAGCCTGGATGAGGATCAGTGTTTACCGATCAACTGGCCTCAGCTGCCTGTGATAATCGATTCACCCTTGGCAAGTCGACTGACAGCCGCATACCGCGGGTTGGATAATTATTGGAATGCTGAGGCTCAACAGAGACTTGAAGCGGGGCGAAACCCGCTGCATTTCCAGCAGCTCATCACGGTTGACAGCCACGCCAAGCATGTACAAGTGGTCAATTACCTAAGCAGTACGGGTCGTCCTGCGATCGTGATTGCCGCAAATGGCATGTGCTCCAATGGTCGAGTCGTCAATTACCTCAAAGCCATGCTGGGTGATGCGAGGCATAATGTGTTTTTTATGGGATATCAAGCCCCTGGCACCCCAGGGGCAGCCATACAAAAATATGGCCCAAAGGGTGGATATGTAGACCTTGAAGGTGAGCGCTATCGGATTTCGGCAGATATTACGACCCTCGGTGGTTACTCTGCGCATGCTGACCAATTAGACTTGCTCAACTTTGTGTCCGGCATGGACAAATGGCCAGAGCAGATAAAATTGGTGCACGGTGAAATGTCAGCAAAGCAAGCATTGGCAGCGAAACTGCAAGCACTGTACAGCACTCGAAATCTGCCGGTCGATGTGTTGGTACCTGCCAGCTAGCAACGCGAACATCATAAGAATTTAGCGGCTTGCTATCGGCAACGACAAGCGCAATAGCAAACCAAGGAAGACGCGGAATGAACGGTAAATGGACATAACCACCGTTGCACCTCACACCTCGGCCGTCTCAAGGCAAGGGGATTGGTACTTGGTGCAGTGCAAACCTAAGCAAGATGAGCGTGCAGAGGAAAATCTTGTGCGCCAAGGCTACGAATGCGCTCGCCCGGTATGCAGTCGTGAAAGACTGTTGCGGGGTAAGCGTCAGCTTGTCCAGGAATCCTTATTCCCAGGTTATCTATTTATTCATATGCCCCTAGGCGCAAACTGGGCGCCCTTGCGCTCCAGTCGCGGGGTTGCACGCGTGGTTGCCTTTGGTGGCCAGCCATTGCCAGTAAGCCAACAATTGGTTGAGCAATTGCAAGCCCGTGCCCAATCCAGCGTGCTGTGCGCTTTCAAACCTGGCGAAACGGTTACATTGAAAGATGAAGGATTTGCAGGCATAGAGTCGATTTTCATGTCGATGGACGGTGAGGAGCGCGTCATCCTCCTTATCAATTTGATGAACCGACAACAACAGATCAGTATGCCTTTGGCTTCTATTGCCAATAGCTAAGCAGTACTCGGGTATCGAGCCCGGGCAATGATGAAGCTGCAAGTTCTCAGGAAATTGACGATCAATCCTGGGGCGGTAGCGTGTCTAAGCATTAAATCTTGTCGAATGAAGGCATTTCAATCGACAACCGCATATTAGTTAAGGAAGAGCTAGTTAGATGAGCACCATCAAGCGTAAAGGTATTATTCTCGCCGGCGGTTCAGGTACACGGCTGCACCCGCTCACCTTGGGCGTGTCGAAACAAATGCTGCCGATCTATGACAAGCCGATGATTTTCTACCCGCTGTCTGTGCTGATGCTGGCGGGCATGCGCGAAATTCTGATCATCTCAACTCCAGAAGATCTGCCATGCTTTAAAAAATTGCTGGGCGATGGCAGCCAGTATGGCATCGAACTCAGCTACGCCGAACAGCCTAGCCCCGATGGTTTGGCACAAGCCTTTATCATTGGCGAAGAGTTTATTGGTCAAGATCCTGTATGCCTGATTCTTGGGGACAATATTTTTTACGGGCAACACTTCTCGGATAACCTGCGCTCTGCCATGTCGCAAGAGAGCGGGGCAACTGTATTCGGTTACCACGTATCCGATCCAGAACGTTTTGGTGTGGTTGAATTTGACAGCACAGGGCGCGCGCTCAGCATCGAAGAAAAGCCAGCGAAACCGAAATCTAACTATGCCGTAACGGGCCTGTATTTTTACGATAATCATGTTGTCGAGATTGCTAAAAACATAAAACCCTCTGCACGTGGTGAGCTCGAAATCACTGATGTCAACCGCGTATACCTCGAGCGAAAGAACCTCACCGTGGAGATGTTGGGCCGTGGTTTCGCATGGTTAGATACAGGTACTCATGAATCGCTGCTCGAAGCCAGTCACTTCGTGCATACCATCGAACATCGCCAAGGTTTGAAAGTCGCGTGCCTGGAAGAAATTGCGTTTAACAGTGGTTGGATTACTCCTGAAAAGTTAAGTGCTCAGGCTGAAAAGTTAAAAAAGACTGGGTATGGGCAATATCTTCAAAAGCTACACATCGAGAATCAATTAACATGAAAATCATTAGAACTGAAATACCAGATGTAGTTATTGTGGAACCTGTTGTATTTAATGATGATCGTGGGTGGTTCATGGAAAGTTTCAATGAATCATCATTTCATCGAAGTCTCGTTGCGGTTGGGTTGCCCATACCTAAATCCTTTGTGCAAAGCAATCACTCGTCGTCAAAAATGAATGTTTTGCGCGGACTTCACTATCAACTTCCTCCACATGCCCAAGGCAAATTAGTAAGAGTGGTAAAGGGTTCTGTTTTTGATGTGGCTGTCGATATCCGCGTAGGTTCTGAAACCTTTGGTAAGTGGGTTGGAGTAGAACTAAGCGATTTGAACAAGAAAATGCTATGGATACCTGAAGGCTTTGCTCATGGTTTCATCGCTTTAGAAGATAATACTGAGTTTCTGTATAAAACCACTGCATATTATTCAAAGGCTTGTGAAAGAGCCATCCGTTGGGATGATCCGGATTTAAATATCGAATGGCCAGTTTTGGATGGCATTCATCTTAATGTTTCAAGCAAAGATAATGAAGCGTTGCTTTTGCACGAGATTAACAATGCCGATCTTTTTTGTATCTAGGTGAAGCAATATCTTCGTTAGGTTTAACATGTCAATTAGAAGAAATACAGTCTGGAACTTAGTAGGTACAGGCGCTCCATTTTTGCTTGGTGCATTAACTATTCCTTACTTGCTCAAAAAGTCTGGCGTAGAGATTTTTGGTGTTTTGACACTTGTCTGGGTACTCATAGGGTACTTTAGCTTGTTTGATTTTGGCCTCGGTCGGGCATTGACACAGGACATAGCGAAGAAACTAGCAGAAGGTAATGAAGATGATGTGCCTAATGTTATAAATCTAGGCATGCTTCTAGTAATAGGGGCAGGAGTATTAGGAGGGATCATTCTCGCTAGTGTTTCATCTATATGGGGTGTGCGGTGGTTGGGTATTAGCGTGCCCTTGCAATCAGATGTGTATACATCACTTATAATCGCTGCTTTTGGAATCCCTTTTACAACTGCAACCTCCGGCCTGAGAGGGATTTTGGAGGCATATCAGGAATTCGGAAAGGTAAACATACTTCGAATTATTCTAGGATTAGCTAATTTCGGAATGCCGGCGATAACAGTTATGCTGCTAGGTCCGGAATTAAAATGGATGGTAAGTAGTCTCGTACTTTCTAGGATTCTCATTTTTGTCGCTCACGTATTTTATGTACGGCAGAAAACTGAGTTTTATTTGGTATCGCCAAAAGAACATTCAAAAGACGTAAAGGAACTAGCTTCATTTGGTTCATGGATGACACTGTCTAACATAATTAGCCCTTTGATGGTTACCGGGGATCGATTTGTAGTATCTTCGATAGTCGGCGCAAGTCTGGTCGCATACTATACCGTACCCTTCGAGATTCTTATAAGATTCCTCGTTCTTCCCGCAGCACTGACTGCAGCAATTTTCCCCAAGCTAGCGGCTTTATTGGCCGTAAACAAATCTGAAGCTTATCTGCTCTTCAAAAAGAGTGTGGGCTTTGTTGCTATAGTCATGTTGTTAGTATGCTCTATTAGCGCTTTTGGTTCACACTTAGGAATAACACTCTGGTTAGGACGGGATTTTGCAGATCACTCTTGGTATTTAGCTTCAATTATGTCGATAGGGATTTTATTCAATTCTATAGCACAGATACCTCATTCAGTCGTACAGGCAGCAGGTAATGCGAAAGGTACAGCAATCGTACATTTGATAGAGTTCTGTGTGTACTTCCCAGTTCTATTCATATCTGTAAAAAACTTTGGTTTAACTGGTGCAGTATTTGTATGGGTTGGACGAGCCTTTGTTGATATGGTCCTCATGTTCGCTTTAACCTATGAAGTATTCTCCGTTAAGCATGAGGCTCAGAAATGCGTAGAAAAATTGCTATAGGCACTATCGTTTATAAAGCAAAGCAAGACACATTCAATCGATTGATCATGGCGTCTGAAGCAGGATTTGATGTTTACATATATGACAATTCACCAGATAATCTAAACGCACTGGAGTTTTCACATAAGCATCCAGAAATAAAATATTTTACCGTTGGGAAAAATGTCGGCTTAGGTTATGGCTTGTCATCAATTTGCTCTCAAGCCAAAGCTGATAATATAGAATCCTTATTGTTCTTTGATCAAGATACAGTATTTAGTATTGAAACTCTGGAATTTATTGAGTTATTCTATTTTTCGCGATATGAAACAATGAGCAATTATAGTTCAATGTTTTTTAATGCCAAAAACAAACTTGGTAACAAAGCTCGAGATGATGGGCTCTTGGATATTGATCTTACTATCAATAGCGGTAGTTTGTACTTTTTAAGCAATCTTCAGGTCATAGGATGGCATGATGTAAGCTATTTTGTTGATGGCGTGGATTATAAGTATTGCTTAGATAGTAAGAAAGCCGGGTTTAAGATCGGAGAGTGTTCTTATACTCCTGGTTTTGACCATGTAAGTGAGCAAGAAGATAAGGTGTATCGTTTATTTAACAAAGACTATCATCTGCGCGCATATCCTTGGTTTCGTATTGTAGATACAACAAAGTCTAGTTTTAGGCTTGTTGGTACATCTATCAAGCATAAGGAATGGAAGTTATGTAATAGTATACTTAGGATGCTATTTATTTATTTGGCCTGCCAAAGCGTTGTGCGCGTTGTAAATTTAAAACGAGATAGTAGCAAATGAATCCATTATCTAAAGAAGCAAATGCAAAGTGTGCAATTTTTACGGTCTGTAATATTGCATATTTACCTAAAGCACTGGTCTTGGCTAGTTCATTAAAAAAATTTGGGGCTCCTAAACTAATAATCTACTTATTTGATAAGCTGACTGTTGAGGTTGATTCAGCTCAATATGAATCTGTCGCTGATATCCGATGGATTGAGGATGTTGGTTTAAAGGATTTTGAAACCTATGCCTTTAAGTATGATATAACTGAATTTAGTACCAGCTTAAAGCCGTGGCTGACATTAAAGCTGTTAGAGCATAATGAAAAAGTTGTATTTTTAGATCCCGATATTTGCATGTTTTCATCTATTGACCCAATTTTGGAAGTGTTGGATAAGCAAGATATTGTGCTAACGCCACACTACATTACCCCTAATGAGTCATCCGATGTGGGTATGATGCGTTTTGGTTCATATAATCTTGGCTTTTATGCAATAAGGAAGACAAATGAATCCGTGAGGTTTCTTCAGTGGTGGAGTGAAAGATGCCTAAACCTTTGTTATTTTGAAACGCAATTTGGCTTATCGACAGATCAAAAGTGGATAAGTATAGCGCCTTGTTTTTTCCCAAGCCTTTATACAAGCTTTGATCTGGGATGGAATGTTGCTTTCTGGAATTTACACGAGCGAAAAATTTCTAAGAAAAACGATAACTTTATAATTAACGATAAGTTTCCTTTGATATTCTTTCATTTTAGTTCATTTGATGAAAGTAAACCGGAGTTGTTGTCTAAGCGACCTTTCGCTGATCAACAATTATTGCGCCAAGACTTCATCCCTTTGGTCAATATCTATAAAGAAGCATTGGATGATTTTAAGACGCAAGTGCCTTCTGTTCCGTATACATATGATGTGATGTCAAATGGGGACTACATTTCACCTACTCTTAGGCGTGCTTACGCTAGCGTAATGAATGATTTTATCGATGGCCATGACCCATTTGACTCTGCCGGCCCAGTTGCAGCATTCGCAAAAAAGAATTTCTTATTGCGTAAATCTTCTTCATATAAATCGAGTGGGTTTTCTGATTTAGAAAGCAATCGGTCTAAATTAAAAGTCATAAATTCACTTATGAAGCTCGCACTCTTATTGGTGGGCCCGAACAGGTTTATGAATTTGTCTAGATTGTTAGTGTTTCTTTCAAGCTTCCGACTGAATCGAGACCTCTGGAAGTTATGAATCATATTTTAAACGCATCAGATTTATGATGCGTTTAATAAATTGATCAATGCTGATTTTTTTTCCAGGGAGAGTAAATATTGCAATATGAGAATATAAAATCGACACATGTAGGTGTCTTTACTGTTTATCTTTTTTGGGTTGCATGTGTTTTCGATCCCGTCGGAGCGTTTCATTCTTTAAAGTTCATATCAATTGCATTTATTCTCGCTTACTTAGGGTTACGGTTTTTGATTAGCGGAGTACCTAGATCTATTGATAGTTCGTATTTGTTCATCTGTATACTGTTTATAATATTATTTCCAGTTTATGGTCTTGCAATATCAGCCTTTAGAGGTGGGCTTGGGAATGGTCCGTTCATTGATACCTCTTATATTTCATCTGCAGTGTATATGGTTTGCGCATTGCTTTATCTGATACCTGAATATTGCAGAGCTGCAAGCAAGGCACTCGTGTTGTCTCTACGCTTACTGTGTCTTGTGATATGGATTGGCTTTGTATTATTGTCATTCCAAATAGAGTCCAATTTTCTATTCTTCTTTGTTGATAATGGTGCTGCATACATAGGGAGTCGAAATTACGCAGGTGTCGATTTTTACTACATATATTTTGTAGCCTCGCCAATGCTTATCTTTTTATTATGTAAACAGTGCTGGGATTTTTTCGAAGTAAAAAAAATCTCCCATCTCGTCGGGGTTTTTTTTGTAATGGGGGCGTTGTTTTTGTCGGGCACACGCGCAAGTATTATAATGTCATTGGTTGCACCATTTATTGTATGGTTGTGGAGGAAGTACGGGGCTAAATCACTTTTTTTATGGCTCGTTTTTGCGATGCTTTTTATTCCTATATTGGGGCTTCTTGAGTTGCCTGTTATTACAGGAATGTTTAGTTCAAATGAAACAAGTAATTCCGAAAAAATTGGTTACTTGAATACATATATGGACTTGTTTGCACAACCTATGACATTTCTTTTTGGACAAGGATTTAACGCGCATACATGGTCAAGTGCAGTCGCGAACATGCTGCCTGAGGGTGCCAGCAAGACTGAGTTAACCTATTTAGAAATGATCAGAGTATTTGGAATCATAGGTTTGGGATTGTTAATCTATGCCTTGTTTCTGTTGTGTGCGAGTAAAAGATTAATAAAAACAAACTATCCATGGGTGGGGCCATCTATTTTTTTATATGCTTTGATGTCATCTATAAATCCCTACATATTTTCTTCCAACGGGATGCTTGTGATGGGGTTTGCAGCAGGCGCTTATCTTCATGTTCGGAAAAAAGATTACTGAAATCTACATATTTTAATTTTGCTTGAATAAATAGTTCTAAACTTTAACTAAGAAAGGTGTGACATATGTTTTCGGGAAAAAAGCTACTAATTTCTGGGGGTACTGGTTCTTTCGGTAATGCTGTTTTAAAACGATTTCTTGACACGGATATTTCTGAAATTAGAATTTTTAGCCGTGATGAAAAAAAACAGGATGACATGCGCAAGCGTTACAATAATCCGAAGTTGAAATTTTACATAGGTGACGTTCGTGACTATCAAAGCATATTAAATGCTACTCGTGGGGTAGATTATATTTTTCACGCCGCAGCACTTAAACAGGTTCCTTCATGCGAATTTCATCCGATGGAAGCTGTTAAAACAAATGTTATAGGCACAGATAATCTATTAGAAGCGGCCATTCAGAACCAAATTAAAAGAGTGGTATGTCTTAGTACCGATAAAGCGGTATATCCCATTAATGCAATGGGTATTTCCAAAGCAATGATGGAAAAAGTGATGGTTGCTAAGTCTAGAAATGTGGACGAGACCAAAACTGTCATCTGCGGGACTAGATACGGTAATGTAATGGCCTCGAGAGGGTCTGTCATTCCGCTTTTTGTTGAGCAAGTTCGTTCTGGAAAGGCTCTGTCTATAACCGATCCTAATATGACGCGTTTCATGATGACCTTATCGGATGCTGTCGATTTGGTTTTATATGCATTTGAACATGGCAATAATGGTGATCTTTTTATACAAAAGGCTCCTGCAGCAACAGTTGAAACCTTAGCGCGGGCGCTTACCACTTTATTAGGGGTTCCAGAACATCCAATAAACATAATTGGGACGCGCCATGGAGAAAAATTATATGAGGCACTTCTTAGTCGGGAAGAAATCGCATGTGCTGAAGACCTGGGTGATTACTATCGGGTACCGCCTGACCTACGCGATCTGAACTACAGTAAGTTTGTTGAGAATGGAGAAGAAAAAATTTCCGAAGCTGATGATTATAACTCCCATAATACTAACCGCTTAGACACGGATGGCATGATAAAGCTGCTTCTGAAACTAGACTTCATGCAGGCCATTCAGCGTGGCGAACATGTAACTCCTGAGGAGTAACACATGAAAGTATTAATTACCGGGTCTAATGGGTTCATTGCACAAAATCTTTCTGCTCATTTACTTACTCGAACAGATATAGAGGTTTTGCTATACTCAAGAAATGATAGTGCCAGCGCCCTTGAAGAAATGTTGAACAGTGTCGATTTTGTTTTTCATGTTGCCGGTGTGAATCGACCTGAAAATAATGAAGCCTTCAATTCTAATACGAATTTAACACAAGACATTTGCAGTGCTATTATAAAAAATGGCCGTAAAATTCCTATTTTGTTTACATCTTCGATTCAGGCTTCACTTGAAAATGAATATGGGTTAAGCAAGTTACATGCGGAACAAGTACTAATCAAAAGTGCTCAGCAGTATGATATTCCTGTGCATATTTTTAGATTACCTAATGTATTTGGTAAATGGGCTCGGCCGAATTACAATTCAGCAGTCGCAACTTTTTGTAGCAATATTGCTAATGACTTACCTATTCATGTTAATGAACCGTCGGCTGCTATTACACTGGTTTATATTGACGATGTGATTTCTCATTTTATCGCAGTGATGGATAAGTTATTGTCTGGCACTCCATATATTGAGGTCAGTCCAACCTATCAAACAACTGTGGGCGACATTGCATCTTTATTATATTCCTTCAAAGAAAGTCGTAAAAGCCTTATCACTGAGCCAGTTGGGACTGGGTTGACTAGGGCATTATATTCAACTTATCTCAGCTATATACCTCCTGCTAATTTCACTTATGAAATCCCTAAGCATGGTGACGCTCGGGGTGTATTTGTGGAAATGCTTAAAACTCAAAATTCCGGTCAGTTTTCTTATTTTACTGCCCACCCTGGCATCACTCGCGGCGGGCATTATCACCATTCTAAAACCGAAAAGTTTTTGGTTATCAAAGGTAATGCGTGTTTTCGCTTTAGGCATATTACTTCTGGCGAATTCTATCAATTGTTCACTTGCGGCGAAAAGCCGGAGGTAGTAGAAACCGTTCCGGGTTGGTCGCATGATATTACGAATACAGGTGAGGATGAATTAATTGTAATGTTGTGGGCAAATGAAGTATTCGATCGTGAACACCCGGATACTTTTACGATGCCTGTAGGTACAGAATCTTAATTCTAATTTAGAGGTTTTCATGACGCGATTAAAAATAGTTACTGTGGTTGGTACACGGCCTGAAATTATTAGACTGTCACGAGTCATTCACGCTTTAGATAGGCATTGCGAGCATATCTTAGTACATACTGGCCAAAATTATGATTACGAACTCAATGAGATTTTCTTTCAAGATCTAGGGATTCGGAAACCAGATTATTTCCTAAATGCTGCTGGCTCAAATGGCGCTGAAACGATCGGCAATGTAATAATTGCAGTTGATCAGGTTCTTGAACAGGTACAGCCTGAAGCACTATTAGTTCTTGGCGATACTAACAGTTGCATGGCGGTGATTCCGGCAAAGCGACGTAAAATACCGACGTTTCATATGGAAGCTGGCAACCGCTGTTTCGATATGAGAGTACCTGAAGAAATTAACCGTCGTATTGTTGATCACACTGCAGATATAAACCTGACATATAGTAGCATTGCTCGTGATTATTTGTTACGTGAAGGGCTACCGCCGGACATGATTATCAAGACTGGTAGTCCGATGTTTGAAGTGATTAATCATTATCGTGAGGGTATCGATTCATCGAATATTCTCGAACAGCTTGGACTTGAGACGAGGGGTTTTTTCGTCGTAAGTGCGCATCGTGAAGAAAACATTAACTCTGACAGAAATTTCTTGAAGTTAGTTGATGTGTTAAATTCCATTGCAATAACATATGGTCTTCCTGTAATTGTTTCAACACACCCGCGCACCCAAAAGAGGGTGGATGCTATGGGTATAGTTTTTCACAAAAATGTAAAATTGCTCAAACCGTTAGGTTTTAAAGATTACAATAAACTTCAATTGACTTCGAAGGCCGTCTTATCAGACAGCGGGACTATCAACGAAGAGTCATCGATAATGAATTTTCCAGCGCTAAATATTCGGGAAGCGCATGAGCGACCTGAGGGGATGGAAGAAGGATCGGTTATGATGGTTGGGCTTGAACTGAATCGTGTACTCCAAGGTTTATCGATATTAGAAAGTCAGGGTATTGATGAGGATCGTACTCTTCGGCTAGTCTCTGATTACAGTATGCCTAACGTTTCAGAAAAAGTTGTTAGAATTATTCATAGCTATACCGATTATGTGAATCGAATAGTCTGGAAGCTCTATTGAACGAGTAAATTTTATGCCCGCTACAAAATTGAACATACTCATTGTTACTCAATATTTTTGGCCTGAAAATATGCGTATTAATGATCTTGTCCGGGATTTATCTGAAAAAGGGCATCAAGTTACTGTATTGACTGGGTTGCCTAATTATCCTGAAGGAAAAATATATGATGAGTATAAATCTACGCCATCAGCTTATCGCGAGTATTATGGTGCAAAAATAGTAAGGGTTCCTCTAATTCCTCGCGGTAAAAATAGCATTACTTTGATGTTGAATTATCTAACATTTTTTTTACTAGCTTCAGTCGTCGGGCCGTGGAAGTTACGGGCATTAAAATTTGATAGTATATTTGTTTATGCGGTTTCGCCAATCATGGCTGCTATCCCTGCTTTGATTATAGGGCGCATAAAAAAAGCTCCTGTATTTGTTTGGGTGCTTGATCTTTGGCCTGAAACCTTACGTGCTGTAGGAGTTCTACGACAGCCAAAGTTATTATCTATTGTTGGTCGCATGGTTTCGTGGATTTATAATCGTGCTGATTACTTGCTTATTCAATCTAATGGTTTTTATGAGAATGTGAAATATTACTGTACTAATTACATATCTCCTGAAAGGATCATATATTTCCCGAGTTGGGCGGAAGATGATTTTTCTAACTCTGATGAAGTAATCACTTCATTGCTTGATAAGAATACGGCCGTGTTTACAGTTGTCTTTGCGGGTAATATTGGCGAGGCTCAAGATTTTCCAGCAATCGTAGAAGCTGCACAAAAACTCTTAGGTACAGTATCTGTCCGCTGGGTGATTGTTGGTGATGGACGGATGAGCGAATGGCTTGCAATAAAAATTAAAGCTTTAAACCTTGATAATTTTTTGCTTTTAGGTCGGCACCCGTTGCATGAAATGCCCGGGTTATTCGCCTGCGCTGATGCATTATTAGTATCGCTTAAAACAAATGACGTTTTTGAAAAAACCATCCCTGGAAAAGTACAAGCTTATTTGGCATCTGGTAAACCGATCATAGGGATGATTGATGGCGAAGCTGCACGTGTTATTAATGAATCTGGTGCAGGATTATCATGCGCTTCAGGGGATGCTAAAGCGCTTTCAGAAATAGTTTTTAATTTAGCTAGTATGAGTAACGATGCTCGGCAGAAAATGGGCAAAGCCGGTCGTGAATATTACCTTGATAATTTTAATAAGACTAAAATTCTCAAACGATTAGGTGCCCTCTTTCAGGAAGCGACCTTACGCAAGGATAGTAAGTGATGGAGCAACCAGTCTTTATTACCGGTGCAACTGGATTTGTAGGTGCTGCATTATTACAGCGATTGATTAAAGATGAATTCCCTATCATCGCTGCTATTAGGAGCGATGAACATAAACTTCCGTTAAATATACCTACTGTAAAATTTACAGATTTTGACGGTTCTTCTCTTGAACATAGTCTTCAAGGTGTCGATACAGTTGTTCATTGCGCAGCACGTGTACATGTTATGCATGATACTGAAGTTGATCCATTAGTCGCTTTCCGTAAAGTAAATGTGGCTGGCACGCTTAAGCTGGCTAGAGATGCTGCTGCCGCTGGGGTTCGCCGCTTTATATTTATCAGTTCAATAAAGGTAAATGGCGAAGGCACTTTTCCTGGGGCTCCATATACTGCAGATGATATTCCTGCGCCTAGTGACCCTTATGGTGTCTCTAAAATGGAAGCGGAACAAGGGTTGCGGAAATTGGGTGCAGCTACTGGAATGGATATTGTTATTATTCGTCCAGTTCTTGTTTACGGACCCGGTGTAAAGGCTAATTTTTTGAACATGATGCGATGGTTGGACAAGGGTGTTCCCTTGCCATTCGGATCTATTCATAACGCTCGCAGCTTAGTCGCTATTGATAATTTAGTTGATTTTATCGTAAAGACCATAAAACATCCAAATGCGGCTAATCAAACTTTTTTAATTAGCGATGGAGAGGATCTGTCAACAACACAATTATTAAAGCGCATGGCTAAAGCTTTAGATTCCTCAGCTTTTCTTCTTCCGATTCCATCTGTAATGATTTCAACTACAGCCAAAGTTATCGGGAAAAAATCTCTGTCGAATCGATTGTGTGGTTCTCTGCAAGTAAATATTGAAAAAAGTTGTGATTTGCTTCAGTGGACACCTTTAGTTACAGTCGATGAAGCTTTGAAATGTACAGCAATGTATTACAAAGGACAAAAATCCGAATGAGTTATTTGTGGCTTTTACCTTTACTTCTGCTTCTTTCATTTACGTTGACTGCGGCTTTACGAAAATATGCATTGTCCCGAAGTATTATAGATATTCCAAACGCAAGAAGCTCACATTCAGCGCCTACCCCGCGTGGTGGTGGAGTTGCAATTGTTATATCTTTTTTTCTCATATTTCCAATTTTATCAATAGAAGGAATTGTTCCTTTAGCTGACTTGATGGCTATCGGTGGTTCAGGTATTTTCATAGCAATTATCGGTTTCATGGATGATCATGGGCATATCGCAGCACGTTGGCGGTTGTTAGGACATGGAGTATCTGCTGCCTGGGCTCTTTTTTGGATAAATGGATTACCCCCATTAAGTTTCTTCGGTGTAAATATAGACTTTGGCTGGTTTGGAACTATATGTGCCGCCTTTTATCTTGTTTGGATGCTTAATTTATATAATTTCATGGATGGTATTGATGGAATAGCAAGTGTAGAAGCAGTTTCTTCATGTTTATGTATGTGTATTTTGTATTGGTGGAGTGGACATGAGTATCTTATAATACTCCCTGCTTGTCTAATTATGTCTGTTGCAGGTTTTTTGTTATGGAATTTTCCTCCCGCTAAAATTTTTATGGGTGACGCAGGTAGTGGTTTTCTTGGTATAGCACTTGGTGTTTTATCACTCCAAGCTGCGTGGATATCCACACAATTATTTTGGGCATGGATTATTTTATTCGGCATATTTATTGTTGATGCAACATTCACTCTTGTCAGGCGAGTCATTCGCAAAGATAAAATTTATGAAGCTCATCGTAGCCATGGATATCAATTTGCAGCACGTCTATATGGCAAACATTATCCGGTGACTGTAGCCGTTGGGTTGATAAATATATTTTGGCTGTTTCCGGTTGCGATAAGTGTTGTGTTATTTAATTTTGATGGTTTAACTGGCGTCCTTTTAGCTTATCTACCATTGATTTTATTAGCAGTTATATTCAATTCAGGGGCGGTAGAAGCTTCAGACGGACAGGCTGAAAAATAAGGTAGGGCGCACTAGGGATTGTATTAATTAATATTATCCTGGTCAAAGCGATCAATGTCGTTAGAGGGTATTATGGATATATTGCGTAGTTACTTACTTAGATTGCCTAGGCGATATAAGCGCGTCTTGCAACTTTGTGCTGATATTGTTTTGGTCTGGATAGCTTTATGGATGGCTTTTGTCGTTCGTCTCGGCATCGACGAAATGATCAACCCTGTAAAAATGCATTTTTGGTTATTTATAGCTGCTCCTTTAATCGCCATCCCCCTATTCATCCGCTTCGGCATGTACCGCGCCGTCATGCGCTACTTCGGCAACGATGCCCTTATCGCGATTATCAAGGCCGTCAGTCTCTCATCGCTGATCTTGGCGGTTGTGGTCTATTGGTACAGCAACCACGACAATGTGGTCCCGCGCTCAATCATCTTCAACTATTGGTGGTTGAGCCTGATCATGCTCGGTGGCTTGCGCTTGGGCATGCGCCAATACTTTTTGGGTGACTGGTTCGCAGCCGCTCAGCATGTTCCTTTCACCAGTCGGGACGATGGTTTGCCTCGTGTAGCCATTTACGGCGCGGGCGCTGCGGGCAATCAGTTGGTCGCTGCACTGCGCATGGGGCGTGTGATGCGTCCTGTGGCGTTTATTGACGACGATGAAAGCATTGCGGATCGGGTGATTTCCGGTTTGCAGGTGTTCAAGTCCGAAAACATTCAACAAATGATAGATCGCACCGGGGCGCAGGAATTGCTCTTGGCCATTCCTTCTTCTTCCCGTGGGCGACGCCGTGAGATTTTGGGGCTGCTTGAAGGCTTCCCGCTGCACGTTCGCAGTATTCCTGGATTTATGGATTTGGCCAGTGGCAGGGTCAAGGTTGATGACATTCAGGAAGTCGACATTGCTGACTTGCTGGGTCGTGATGCGGTACCCGCTCAAGGTGAATTGTTGGAGCACTGCATCAAGGGGCAGAGTGTTTTGGTCACGGGTGCAGGCGGCTCCATCGGTTCTGAGTTGTGTCGTCAGATTCTGGAACTTCGACCAACGACGCTTCTTCTGTTCGAGCACAGTGAATTCAATCTCTACTGCATTCTTTCGGAACTCGAGCAACGTATTGAGCGCGAATCGCTGTCGGTCAAGCTGTTGCCCATCCTCGGTTCTGTACGCAATGAGCAAAAGCTGCTGGATGTGATGAAAACCTGGAGTGTCGACACGGTCTATCACGCTGCAGCCTATAAGCATGTGCCGATGGTTGAGCACAACATCGCTGAAGGCGTACTCAATAACGTCATTGGCACACTCAATACAGCTCAAGCGGCTTTGCAGTCGGGTGTGGCCAACTTCGTCTTGATTTCGACTGACAAGGCGGTGCGGCCTACCAACGTAATGGGCAGCACCAAGCGTTTGGCCGAAATGACGCTGCAAGCGCTTAGCCGTGAGGCCGCACCTGTGTTGTTCGGTGACAAGGCGAATGTATCTCGGGTCAATAAAACCCGATTCACCATGGTGCGATTTGGCAATGTGTTGGGGTCTTCAGGTTCAGTCATTCCGCTGTTTCATAAACAGATCAAGTCAGGCGGCCCGCTGACCGTTACCCATCCCAAGATTACCCGCTATTTCATGACCATCCCGGAGGCCGCGCAGTTGGTGATTCAGGCGGGCTCGATGGGGCAGGGCGGTGATGTCTTTGTGCTGGATATGGGCGAGCCGGTGCGGATTGTCGAACTGGCAGAGAAGATGATCCACTTGTCTGGCTTAAGCGTTCGTTCCGATAAAAATCTGCATGGCGATATTGAAATCGAGTTCACAGGTCTGCGACCCGGTGAAAAGCTTTACGAAGAGTTGCTGATCGGTGACAACGTTGTTGCCACTCAGCATCCGATGATCATGAGCGCCAATGAAGATATGTTGTCCTGGGATGAGCTCAAACAACGTCTGGGTGAGTTGCTCTCAGCCGTTGATGATGATGACTACACTCGGGTTCGGCAGTTGTTGCGCAATACGGTCAGTGGCTACGCGCCAGAGGGCGAGATTGTTGACTGGATCCACCAACAACGCCGCGCAGAGCCTTTATAGCTACACACCCTGCAATGCACTGATTTTTGACACTCCATCGGCATCGCCTACGTTTGAAGTACAGCTCAGGAAAGCTGTTTCCACTTAACGATGTAATGGAGTGTCATTTATGCGTAGCGCCTTGATTTCTTCGATGTTTTTGGCTTTGTTGGTCGGTATTTCCAGCGCAGTTCATGCGGCTCCCGCGCCCGTTGGCGCGGAACCTGTTGTAGCTGCGAACATCCTGCCGGAGGCAGAGCTGGTTACGATCAACCTCAATACAGCCGATGAGGCGACACTCCAGCGTGAGCTCTCCGGTATCGGCGCAGCCAAGGCTAAAGCCATTGTGGCGTACCGTGAGGCTAACGGTGAGTTCACGTCTACGGATGAATTGCTGGAAGTGAAAGGCATCGGCAAAGCCATTTTTGAAAAAAATCGCAATAAGGTGGCGGTGAATTAAACGGGTTATTTCAATGCTTGAGGCCAGTCATTGACTGGCCTTTTCGTTTTCGGGATTAAAGTTTGTGATTAGCGCTGCATCAAAAGCGCCACTCAATCCACCAGCAATCTCACCCGTCCTTGTTTTCTTTCGCATCCATTTCAGCATTACGCTCGGCAACGCGTTTACGCTGTTCTTCAGTCAATTCAACTTTGTTGGCAGTCTCACGCAGGGTCATCAATGCGCCAACGATGGCGCCGATGGCAACGATCAAAATTAACCAGGCATACCAGGGCATTGTCTTCTCCTTGAAGGGTTATACGCTGGGTAAGAGGTTTACTCAGCGGGGCTGTTCTTTCATGTTTGAGTAAGGTGATGTTGAGTGGTTCAATTGTAGGCCGGTTATTCCAAATAGCACTGTGTGCGGCGGCCGTGATTAAAGTAAGCGCTCCATGAACCCCATATTCAAAGCGCTTAGCTGACCCCCGATGCTGTGCTCCCGATTTTCTTTCTGGAGC
>NZ_WIWC01000061.1 GCF_009600315.1 Pseudomonas helleri
GCTGATAGTCAACAGCCCCTCACCCCAACCCTCTCCCGGAGGGAGAGGGGGCTTGATTGGGGTGGTTTCGGATTCAGTGTTTGGCTTTGAGGTTGAAGCTGATAGTCAACAGCCCTCACCCCAGCCCTCTCCCGGAGGGAGAGGGGGCTTGATTGGGGGGGGTTCGGATTCAGCGTTTGGCTTTGAGGTAGAAGCTGATAGTCAACAGCCCCTCACCCCAACCCTCTCCCGGAGGGATAGGGCGCTTGATGGGTGGTGGTTTCGGATTCAGCGCCCGGCTTTGAGGTAGAAGCTGATAGTCAATATCCCCCAATCAGTCCCCTCTCCCTTTGGGAGAGGGCTAGGGTGAGGGTGCTCCTGGCTTTGCCCTTATTTGGGTCCCAAAATCTTCACCAATTTATCCGGCGATGGCGCACCTTGCTGTTGCTGCAAGTCGCCTTTTTCGTCCAGGTAGAAAATCGCCGGGGTCGCGGCCACATTCAGTTCGGTCATCAACTGCGCATTGGCGTCCAGCTTGGCTTGAACCTCTGCCGGGATTTGGCTCAGCGGTTTGAGCGTACTGGCCTTGCCCGCTTTTTCATGGTCATGCAGGGCCGTCTGCGGGTCTTTGGCCGCCAACAACGCGGCGGATTTGGCCGGGCTGTCTTCACGGATGATGCCAACCATAATGTGGCGCAATTGCACCTTGCCCGAATCGACCCAAGGGCGGGCCTGCTCCCAGAACATGTTGCAATACGGGCAGTTCGGGTCGCTGAACAGGTAGACGATGCGCGGTGCATCTTTTTTGCCGTCAGCAATCCAGTTGCTCTTCTCCATTTCTCCCCAGACTTGCTTGGCCATCGGCTCATACACCAGCTTTTGCAGCGGCGCCAGGCTCAGGTCATTGCCTTGCGCGTCATACAAATTACCCACCAGCACGTTCTTGCCGTCCGGGGTCAAATACAACGCCATGCCTCGGTTTTGATACTGCGCCGCATAACCCTTCAGGCCGCTGGGCGCCTCGAAACTGCCGATGATTTTGGCCCCTTTGGCTTCGATCTTTTTGATCGGCGCCGGCCATTCTTCAGCGTGCAGCAGCGGCGATTGCAGCAAGGTCGCGCCGAGCAGGGTGGTGATGCCCAGGGTCAGCAGTTTGCGGTTGAACATGTGTGTACATTCCTCGAATTAAGGGCGTCGAAGCTCTCCAGCGCACGGGCCAGACTGGCTTCGGACAATTCACCCAGATGGCTGCTCAAAAGGCGGCCTTGGGGGCTGTAAAAAAGAGTGGTTGGCAGGGCCATTGAGCCGACTTTTTGGCCCAATTGACCGCCGCTGTCGAATAGCACGTTATTGAGGTTCAGACCTTGTGTTTCAAGGAAGGTGCTGACGCTTTGCATGCTTTCGCCCTGATTGACGAACAGGAAAGTGACGTCTTGATTCTGCGTCTGGGCCTTTTGCAGCACCGGCATTTCACGCCGACACGGTGGGCACCAGGTGGCCCACAAATTGATCACCAGCGGGCCGCCCTGATAACTGCTCAGTTGCACGGACTCGCCATTGGCATCGCGCAACACCATGTCCGGCATGTGCGTGCCCTGTTCATAGAGGCTGGAAGAGAAGGTGGCCAGCAGCCAGAACGTCAGGCCGCTGATCAGCCCCCAGCCCAGTGGGCGGCGCAGTCCGCAACGACGCCAGCCGATGATCAGCGCGCCAATGACAACGGCCACCAAGCCGGGCCACAGCAGGAAACCGCCGTCGCGCACATCGAGGATTTGCAGCAGGTCCTGCTGGAAATAGCGCCAGTAATGAATCACAAAGCTTAAGCGAGCCACCAGCAAGCCCAGTAAAAACAGGCCGAACAGCACTGACTCCGGATTTTCACCGCCGCGTTTGGCCACTCGCCAACCCACCAGCGTCGCCAGAGCGAGGGCCAGTATCAGCAGCAAATGGTTGATTGCCAGCGCAAACGAACCGATGGTCAGTGTCAGCATTCAGAGGTGTTCCCGGGTGGCGTTCCAGTTATTCAAAAAGGTCTGGGCGTTCACTTCGCCCGTAATCCGCTGCGCGCGACGCTCAACGCCATTGGGGCCGATCCAGATAAAACTCGGCGGCCCTGGCACCTGATAACGGCTGAGCAATTCGCGGCTGGCGACAGTATCGGCGGTCACGTCAAGACGCAACAGGCGTACACCCTGCAAAGCGTCCATGACCTGCGGTTGACCAAAGACCTGCTTCTCCATGACTTTGCACGACACGCACCAGTCGGCGTAATAATCGAGCAGTACCCATTGGCCTTGCTCTTTCGCGCTGTTCAACTCGCGCTCAAGACCGGCCGGGTCGCTGACGGTGATAAACGCATCGTGGGCCGTTGCCGTATTGCTGCCCGTCACGGTCTTGGCGGTGTACACCTGCAAGGGTTGCCAGACATCGGTGCTGCCACCGGCCGCGCCGATCACTAAAAGACCGCCCCACAGACCCGCCAGCAAGCTCAACGGTCTGAACAGGGGGCTGGCGCGCAAGAACCGGGTCGATTGTTGCCACAGGCTATTGGCCAAAACCAACAGCAGCACGCCCCACAGACCGACCCACAGCGACTCATCGAGCACCGGGCGCACCAACAGCAAGGCCGTGGCCAGGAACAGGAAGCCGAACAGGCCTTTCATCATGTCCATCCACGCGCCGGGCTTGGGCAGGAAGCGGCTGCCCACCGTCACCAGCAATAACAGTGGCACGCCAATCCCGACGCCCATGACGAATAACACCAGAGCGCCTTGTAGCGCATTGCCGCTTTGGGCAATAAACAGCAGGGCGCCCGCCAAAGGCGCGGTCATGCACGGGCCGACCAGCAAACCGGAGAGCGCGCCAAGAATACCCGCACCCAGCAAGCTGCCGCCTTTGCGGCCGCGGCTGGCCGTTTCCAGCCGATCACGTAGCGCAGAGGGTAATTGCAGCTCAAAAAAGCCAAACATCGGCAGCGCCAATACCACGAACAGCGCCGCGAAGCTGCCCAACAACCAGGGTTGTTGCAGCATGGCTTGCAGGTTGGCCCCCAGCATCGCGGCCAGCACGCCAAGCCCCGCATACACCAGTGCCATGCTCACCACGTAACTGCCCGCCACGGCAAAACCGCGACCGGCGCTGGCCCCGCTGCCGACCACCAGCCCGGCCAGAATGGGCAACATCGGCAGGGTGCAGGGGGTGAAGGCGAGCAACAGGCCCAGGCCGAAAAACAGCAATAAACTCCAGCCCAGCGAACGTTGCTGCAAGCTCGACGCCAGTGACTGGTCTTGCGCCTGCCCGGTGCCAGCCCCGGCTTGTGTGCCGCCCAGATCCACCACTTGAGTTTGCGGCGGGTAACACAGGCCGGCATCGGCACAGCCTTGCCAGCTGACCTTGACCTGACCGCTGGCGCCCGCCGGAATCAACACCTCAACTTGATCGCGATACACCTGAGTGGCGCCAAAGAACTCATCACTGTGCTCAAGCCCCTGGGGCAGCACAGGCTGATGGGCCGGATCAAGACCGTCGAACTTGAAGCGCTTCTGATAGAGGTAATAGCTATCAGCGATGTTCCAGTGCAGGCGGGTTTCGCCGGAAGGAAGCGCTTGGCTGGTAAACACAAAGGCTTTTTTAACCGGCAGGAAATCCGGCTGGCCGAAGGGGTCGCCCGCGCTCCCGGCATGGGCCAGGCTGGCCAGGCATACCAGCAGCAAGGTCAACAACACACGCATGTTAAACAACCTTAAACAAAAACAAGTGCGGCTACAGTGCAAGCCAGCGATTAACCGATCATTAACCCCTGACGCGCCCGCTGGCCTACTATCGGACTGTTCGCGGCATAATCTGCCCTTAATCCCATCGCCTTTTAATCGGCGCATTTACGCGGGTATCAGCATGCATGTACTGGTTTGTGAAGACGACGAACTGATCGCCAGCGGCATTGTGGCCGGGCTGACGGCCCAGGGCCTGACCGTTGAGCATGTGGGCACTGCCAGTGCGGCGCGGGCCATGCTCAAGGCCGCGCAGTTCGATGTCATGGTGCTTGACCTCGGTTTGCCGGATGAAGACGGTCTCAAGCTGCTGCAACAATTGCGTCAACAAGGCTTCGATTTGCCGGTATTGGTGCTGACGGCGCGTGACTCGGTGACGGACCGGGTTGATGGCCTGCAAGCCGGTGCTGATGATTACCTGCTCAAACCCTTTGATCTGCGGGAACTGGCCGCTCGCTTGCACACCTTGCTGCGGCGCGTGGCCGGGCGCAGCGTCAACCTGATCGAGCACGGCGCCTTGAGTTATGACCCCAGCAGCCGCGTGACACTGCTGGCGGGTCAGCCGGTGGACTTGTCCCGCCGCGAACAAGCGTTGTTGCAAGCCTTGCTGCATAACCGCGGTCGTGTGCTGTCCACCGAACAACTCAAGGACAGCATTTATGGCTTCGGCGACGAACTGGAGAGCAATGCCCTGAACGTGCATATCCATCACCTGAGGCGCAAGTTGGGTAACGGCATTGTCGAGACCGTGCGCGGCCTGGGCTATCGTCTGGGCCAGGCTGACGGCACTGAGCCGCCTCAACCATGAGCATGCGCCTGCGTTTGAGCCTGATCATCGGCTCGGCCTTCGTGCTGGTCTGGGCATTGGCGGCGGCCTGGATGCTCAGTGACCTGCGCCAGCAAATGATGTTTTCCCTCGACCAGCGGCTGGTGGCTTCGGCGCGCATGGTCGCGGGCTTGCTGGAGCAACTGCCGCCGTTGCCGGTCAAAGGCGAGGGCACCCATTTCAGCGCCGAACAGTTGACCATTCCTGGCGGCATGGCCTGTCAGGTCAGCTCGCTGCGCGGGGAAATTCTGGCACGCAGCCACAACCATCCCGACGAGCCGATGCAATCAGAAGCCACCGGCTTTCATGATCAAGTGATTGAGGGTGCCGTGTGGCGCACCTTCACCCTGGATCGCGGCGATGTGCGCATCACCACGGCCGACCGTCAGGTTGAACGCGAGGCGTTGAACCTGTCGGTATTGCTCGCCGCGTCGGTGCCGGTGGGCATGGCCTTGATCGTTTGTTTGTTCCTGTTGTGGCTGGGCATCGGCCAAGGGCTGGCGCCGCTTAAACGGATGCGCGATGCCTTGATGCGACGTGATGCCGATTCGCTGCAACCGTTGCAGATCGACCCGTTGCCCAGCGAATTGAAACCGCTGCTCGATTCCCAGAACCAATTGCTGGCGCGTATCGCCAAAGCCCTTGAGCGTGAGCGGCGCCTGACCGGCGATGCGGCCCACGAGTTGCGCAGCCCGCTGACCGCGATCAAAACCCACCTGCAAGTGGCGCGCATGACCGACGGCGCGGCGCGGGAGCAATCACTGGCCCACGCCGAAGCCGGTGCCGACCGTCTGCATCGCACGCTGGAGCAATTACTGTTACTGGCGCGGGTCGAAGGTAGCCTGTCGTTCGACGATGGCGTGCAGTGTTCGGCTGAGCAAGTGGCACGGCTGGCGATACACGATGCCGCCAGTGGTGCGGCCGAGCGGGTCACTTTGAACCTGCCGCAGGATTTGCCGACGACCGCGCTGGAGGTGCCGTCGGTGCTGGCCATCGCGGCTTTGCGTAACCTGCTGGACAACGCATTGCGCCATGCCCCTGCCGACACTCCGGTGGAGCTGGCCGTGCGCATTGAAGGGCGGCAGGTCTGTTTTGCGGTGCGCGACCACGGGCCGGGTATTTCACCTGACACCTTGCAGCACATGACTCAGCGCTTCTGGCGCAATGGCAACAGCAACGGCTGTGGGTTGGGCCTGGCGATCGTGCAAGCGATTGTCGAGCGCTGCGCCGGGGAATTGAAATTCGACAGCCAGCCGGATGGTTTGCGGGTGGAGTTGCGCATGCCGCTGTCATCCCACTCGTAGCAGCTGCCGTAGGCTGCGTTCGGCGACGCAGTCGTCGTGAATTCGGAACTCAGGAGACGTCGCCTTCGGCAACTGCTACGGGCTCCCGTTACCCCCTGCGGCGTTTGAGCCGCTCGTTTTTCTGGTTTTAATTCAATGCCTTCTGTTTAATGACGTTTTGTAAAAGTCATTGCAAGGTATGAAAACAATGAAGGACGCACCACTTGCTCCCCAAGCTGATGGGGATGAACCGGAGCTTAAGCGCAGTCTGTCCAATCGTCATATCCAACTGATTGCCATTGGCGGTGCTATCGGTACCGGCCTGTTTATGGGCTCGGGCAAGACCATCAGCCTGGCAGGCCCGTCGATCATTTTCGTCTACATGATCATTGGCTTTATGCTGTTTTTCGTCATGCGGGCCATGGGTGAGTTGCTGTTATCCAACCTCAACTACAAATCCTTCATCGATTTCTCCACTGACCTGCTAGGCCCCATGGCAGGCTACTTTACGGGCTGGACTTACTGGTTTTGCTGGATCGTCACGGGCATTGCCGATGTGATTGCCATCTCCGGTTATACCCAGTTCTGGTTCCCCGACATTCCTTTGTGGATGCCGGCGATTGGCTGCGTGGCGGTGTTGTTGTCGCTCAACTTGCTGACCGTGAAAATGTTCGGCGAGCTGGAATTCTGGTTCGCCATGATCAAAATCATCGCCATCTGCGGGCTGGTCTGCACGGGGCTGTACATGGTCGTGACGTCGTTCCAGTCACCCACCGGCAATACCGCGTCGCTGACCAACCTGTGGAATGACGGCGGCATGTTCCCCCATGGACTGATGGGCTTCTTCGCCGGTTTCCAGATTGCCGTGTTTGCCTTTGTCGGCATTGAACTGGTGGGCACCACTGCCGCCGAAACCAAAAACCCGGAACGCAACCTGCCACGGGCAATCAACTCAATCCCGCTGCGCATCATCATGTTTTACGTGTTCGCCTTGATTGCGATTCTGGCCGTGACCCCGTGGCGCGATGTCGTCGCCAATAAAAGTCCGTTTGTTGAGCTGTTTATGCTGGCTGGCTTGCCTGCGGCAGCCGCCATCATCAACTTCGTGGTGCTGACCTCGGCGGCGTCCTCGGCCAACAGCGGCGTGTTTTCCACCAGCCGCATGCTGTTCGGGCTGGCGGTGGAGGGCGATGCACCGCGCAAGTTTATGCACTTGTCCAAGCAGGCCGTGCCGTCCAACGGGTTGATTTTTTCCTGCATCTGCCTGCTGGCCGGTGCCTTGGTTATCTATCTGGTGCCTAACCTGATGGAAGCCTTCACCCTGATCACCACCGTGTCGGCCACCTTGTTCATGTTCGTCTGGACCATGATCCTGCTGTCCTATCTGGCGTATCGCAAAAAGAGTGCCCACCTGCACCGTGCTTCGAATTACAAAATGCCGGGCGGCAAGGTGATGGTCTGGGTTTGCCTGGGCTTTTTTGTGTTTATCCTGGCCTTGCTGGCACTGGAGAACGACACCCGCCAAGCGCTGTACATGGTGCCGGTGTGGTTCGCGGTGCTGGGTCTGGCTTACCGCTCGGTGCTGCGCAACAAGTCACGGGTCAAACAGGCGGAGTAATTCTTCACGGGGCTAAATCCTCAGCACGTTGATGCGTTTCCAAAGCAGGAAAGTTTTGGTCAATCTCATCAGCGTATTGAGGGTCCCGGGAATGTCAGTTGCCACCAGCCTTGTTGAAGATCAGCCGGTCAGGATCAGTCCGGCCGACACCCTGTATGAATTCGAAGAGTCCGCGCTGCTGGCCCGCCAGAGCCGTCAGGAATCCAACGCCCGCAGCTACCCGCGACGCATTCCGCTGGCGCTCAAACGCGCTGCGGGCTTGTACGTCGAGGATGTTGAAGGGCGTCGTTTTATCGATTGCCTGGCGGGTGCCGGCACCTTGGCGCTGGGGCACAACCACCCGGTGGTGATCGAGGCCATCCAGCAAGTGCTGGCAGACGGCTTGCCGTTGCACACCCTCGACCTGACCACGCCGGTCAAAGACCAGTTTGTGCAGGACCTGTTTGGCCTGTTGCCTGAAGCCTTGGCCCGCGAAGCAAAAATCCAGTTCTGCGGCCCAACCGGCACCGACGCGGTGGAAGCGGCGCTCAAGCTGGTGCGCACCGCCACCGGGCGCACCACCGTGGTGTCGTTCTCGGGCGGTTATCACGGCATGAGCCAGGGCGCCTTGAGCCTGATGGGCAGCCTGGGGCCGAAAAAACCCCTTGCCGCGCTGCTCAACAACGGCGTGCAATTCATGCCATACCCCTACGATTACCGCTGCCCGTTCGGGCTGGGCGGCAAGGCGGGCGTGCAGGCCAACCTGCATTACCTTGAAACCCTGTTCAGCGACCCGGAAGCGGGTGTGCAATTGCCCGCCGCAGTGATCGTTGAAGTGGTGCAGGGCGAGGGCGGCGTGATTCCGGCCGATCTGGACTGGCTGCGCGGCCTGCGGCGCATCACCGAGCAGGCGGGTGTGGCGCTGATTGTCGATGAAATCCAGAGCGGTTTTGCCCGCACCGGCAAAATGTTCGCCTTTGAGCACGCGGGCATCGTCCCTGACGTCGTGGTGTTATCCAAAGCCATCGGCGGCAGCCTGCCGTTGGCGGTGGTGGTGTACCGCGAATGGCTCGACACCTGGTTGCCGGGCGCCCATGCGGGTACGTTCCGAGGTAACCAGATGGCGATGGCGGCGGGTTCTGCGGTGATGCGCTACCTCAAGCAACACAACGTGGCCGACCATGCGGCAGCCATGGGCGAACGGCTGAGCGAGCACCTGCACATCCTTCAACGTGACTTCCCGCAGTTGGGTGATATTCGCGGGCGCGGGTTGATGTTGGGGGTTGAGCTGGTAGACCCGGCGGGCACGCCTGACAGTCAAGGCCATGCGCCGGTGTTTGCCCGTCTGGCACCGCTGGTGCAGCGCGAATGCCTGAAGCGCGGGCTGATTCTGGAGTTGGGCGGTCGACAGGGCGCGGTGGTGCGCTTCCTGCCGCCATTGATCATCACGGCGGCTGAAATCGACCACGTCGCGGCCATTTTCGGCAATGCGCTGGCGGCGGCGATCGCTCGCCTGTAATTCCGGGCCTTGGCCAAACGTTAGTTGTATATCCCTTTCTGCGACGGAGACCCGCACATGAGTTCAGTATTTGACCGCGACGACATCCTCTTCCAAGTGGTGGTTAACCACGAGGATCAATACTCGATCTGGCCGGATTACAAGGCCATTCCAGAAGGCTGGCGCGCGGTGGGCAAAAGTGGTTTGAAGGCTGAGTGCCTGGCGTATATCGAAGAAGTGTGGACGGATATGCGGCCGTTGAGCCTGCGTCAGAAGATGGATGCGGTGGTTGCGCAATAAGCGTTTTCCCTCACCCTAACCCTCTCCCAGAGGGAGAGGGGACTGATTGGGGGATGTCACAGGTTTATGTCCTAACGCAAATCGGCTCCCTCTCCCTCTGGGAGAGGGTTGGGGTGAGGTTTTTCAAGCTCAACCCTTACTCAACACCTTAACAATTGAATCAATCGCACCCTGCAACTCAGCCACCGGATCTTCCCCTTCCGCGCCAACCACCACGAGCTGAGCACCGCCCGCAGCAATCGCAGCCTTCACCTCGGCGCTCGGCTGACGGTGATCCAGCACCAGCGCCACCTCGTTGTCTTTCAGCGTCTGCGTCAACCCTTCAAGCGCTTGCGGCGTCCACGGCTCATCGCCGGTGTGTGCCACCGCAACCCGCTCCAGATTCAACCCGCCAATCAGATAATCCAGCCGATCAGACAAACTGACCACGCTCAGGTTATCGGCCTGAGCCAGACGCGCCTCGCTGTCGGCCGTCAGCTTGAGCAAGCGCTGCTTAAGGGCCGCCAAATTCGCCTCAATCTTGGGTTTCGCATCCGGCGCCAGGCGCACCAGATCCGCCGCAATCACATCCGCCATGCGCCCCATATTGTTACTGGCCAGCCACGGCTGGCTGTTCAAACCGTCACGCTGGGCACCCGGCTGCACAGCAATACCCGGCAAGCTGCCGTCCACCGGGCGGGCGGCATCGATTTCAACAATGCGGATATTGCTGCGACGAGCCATCGGGTACAGCGGGTCGTCACTCCACAACGAACGCACGCCCACCACCGCATCGGCGTTTTGCGCCAGCGTGTGCAGGGCTGGTGCACCGCGCCCGCTGAAATAGGCACTCTGGCGGCTGCCCGGCAGGTTGGCCGGCGCAGCATGCTGCAACTTCACGCCACTGGCTTTGAGCAGCAGGTCACTCAAACCATAGGTAATCGGCAGGCTGGCGAGGACGCTGGTGTCGGCCGCCTGCAACGGTGCGTTCAACAGGCCTGTCATGGCCAAAGCGAGGGTCAATGTGCGCAGCGTGTTCATTTATCCAATATTCCCTTTCAGGCTGGGCACCACGCCACGGGCGAGGGCCGCAAAGGCGAAGGCGATACCCGCCATCAAAATGATTGCCGCACCGGACGGAATCGGCAGGTCGAAGACGATGGGCAGTAAGATCCCGCACAGGGTGCTGACGGTGGCAATCACCACGGAGATCCAGAAAAACCCTTTCAGCGATTGGCTGAGCAGACGCGCTGCGGCGGCCGGAATCACCAGCAACGCCCCCACCAGAATCGCACCAATCACCTTGACTGCCGCCACGGTAATCAGCGTCACCAGAATCACAAACAGATAATCCAGGGTCTTGACCGCCACCCCGCGCACCGCCGCCAGTTGCGGATTGAAACTGGCCAGCATGATGCGGTTGTACAGCGGCAGGCTCAGGCCCAGCACCAGGGCGCCGACAATCGCCAACACCAGCAAGTCGTTGCCATTGACCGTCAACACCGAACCGAACAGCACGTTTTCAAGGATGTGGACGTTGATCTTGCCCGCCAGTATCAGCAGCAGGCTGGCACCCAGCGCCAGCGACACCGACAGAAACACGCCGATCAAGGTGTCCGGCGACAGGCCAGTGCGGTTGCGCAGGTAATTGAGCAGGATGCCGAACAGCAGGCAGTAACCAAACAGGCTGCCATAAGGCCCGGTGTAGGGCTCGCCCAGCAGGATGCCGATGGCCACGCCCGTCAGCGCGGCATGGCCTACGGCTTCGGAGAAAAACGCAAAGCGTTTGACCACCACCAGCGTACCCAGCCCGCCCAGCACCGGGCCGATCAGCACCCCGGCGATCAGCGCGTTGAGCACAAAGCCATAGGCCAGAATCTCGGGCAGATACCCGGCACTGGCCCAGCCCTGAATCAGCAAACGAAAGGCTTCGTAACTCATGGCTGAACACCTGCGCGGGCCTTGGGATGGGTGGAAAACAGGCTGAGCAAACGCTCGGGGCTGAGGGTCTGCTCAGGTTTTCCATCGAACAACACCTGACGGTTAAGCCCGGTGACGCGCTCGGCCAGACGTTTGACCGCCGCCAGATCATGCTCGATCCACACCACGGTCACGCCTGCCTGACGCCAGTCATTCAACAAGCGCTCGAACACCTGCGCCCCGGCTTCATCCAGTGCCGACATGGGTTCATCCAGCACCAGTAATTGCGGGGCCGGGATCAGCCCCTGCGCCAGCAACACCCGCTGGCGTTCGCCGCCGGACAACGCGCCCATGCGCCGCTTGCGTTTGTCTTGCATGCCCACGCGTTCCAATGCCTCGCCGATGGCCGGGGCGACCTTGCGCGACACGCCCATAAAGGCAGGGCGACGCTGGCACAGGGCGGCCATAAAGTCGTCGACGGTCATCGGCAAGCCGCGATCAAACTCCAGCGCTTGCGGCACATAGCCGATCAGCCCCGGTTCGCCCGGCCAGTCCAGGCTCAGGCGGCCCTGATGCGGCATTTGCCCCAGAAGGGTCTTGATCAATGAGCTTTTGCCACCGCCGTTCGGGCCGACCAGCGCATGCACTGTGCCGGGAGCAATGCTGAAACTGACCTGATCCAGAATGAGGGTGCGCCCCAGTGTCAGCGACACCTGATCGAACTCGACAGCGGGGCCGCAGACTTTCACGCACAGCGGTTCGGCAGCGCTCATGCGCCGGACTCCTGAATCGCCTTGACCACCGTATTGAGGTTATTGGTCATCTCTTTTTCGTATTTGTCGGCGCTGTAGTCGCCATAGGAAATGTGCGACAGCGGGTACAACTTGACCCCGGATTCGCGCTGAATGGTCTCTACATAGGTCGAGGGGAAGTCCATCTCCGAAAAGATCACCTTCACATCCAGTGCGCGCAGTTGGTCGATGGTTTTCTTCAACTGGCTGGGGCTGGGTTCGATCCCGTGCGCCGGTTCCACCACGGCGGTGACTTCAAGACCAAATTCACGCAGCAAGTAATCGTAGGCCGCGTGCACGGTAGCGACACGCAAGTCTGCGTTGGGGGCTTGAGTCAGCTTGGCCAGTGCATCGGCACGCATCTGGCGCAGACGTTTGCCGTAGGCGCGGGCATTGGCGGTGTAGGTTTTGGCGTTGGCCGGGTCGAGCTTGCCCAGCTCACGGGCGATGTTGTTGACCTGAGCAATGGAGGCGCTGATCGACAGAAAGGTGTGCGGGTTGACCACTTTTCCCGCGCCCCGGGCGGCGGTACCAGTGGCGGCCAGCAGTGGCACATTCTGGTTGGCTTCAATGACGGCAATATCAGGTTTTTCACTGGCTTCGATCATACGGTCGGCAAAATCATCATGGCCTACGCCATTGAGCACGATGACGTCCAGCGTGCCGATGCGTTTAATGTCTTCGGCGCGGGGTTCGTAGGCATGCGGGTTGAAGCCTGCGGGAATCAACGGCACCACTTCGGCCTTGTCACCGACGATGTTTTTTACATAGCTGTAATACGGATGCAGGGTGATACCAATGCGCAGCGGCTTGGCCAGCGCTGGCGGGGTGTCGGCCCATGCGAGGGGGGACAGGCAGGCGCAGAGCAGGGCGGCCAGCAACAGGGTGCGGCGGCGCACAACAGATGAAATCGACATGGCGAGCAGTCTTCTCTCAGGTCAAAAAAAGGGGTCAGTGCCGGTGCTGGCGGGTCACTCCGGCATCGAATTGGGCGATCACTTGCTGCCAGCCTTGTTGGCTCAAGGCCTCATCGCTTATATCAGCGGGCGGGCTGACGCCCGGTTGGCGGTTGAGCCAAATATCGGGTTGAGTGCCCAGACGCAGCAAAAAAGAACCCGCGACTTCAGGGTTGGGGCTGATGCCCAGATAGGCCTGTTCGCCCAGCAACTGCCAGCGGTGATTGCCCCGGCTGACCGAACTGGCATCGCTGGCAAATGGCGCAAACCCTTCCTCGGCCAATTGCGCCGAAGGCGGCAGGCTGCTCGATTCTTCACGCAGTAGCTGGATTTCATCCAGCGTGACCCGCAGGTCGGCGTAGATGCCTTGCTCGGCGGCTGTCAGATCGCGGCGCGCATCCAGTTGATGGGCCGCCACCGACGTCACCTGCGCTGATTCGTGGCGCCAGGCCACAACCGACCCGGCAATGCACAGAATCAACAGGCACAAGAGCAGCACATAGAGGGTTTCATGCCCGGCACCGGCCGGACGCACGACCTGAGTACTCATGAGCCCTCGATATCGGCTTGGTCGATTTCAACGATATGGCCAGGGCCCGCATCGAACAGCACGTAAAACTCGGCGTCCGGGCGCTTGAAGGTCAGGCTGGAATCCGATCCCAGTTTGCCTGCCACCAGAATGGTTTCGTCGTAGCCGATCACATCCAGTGTCACTCCCGGCGCGCCGCTGCCATCTGAAAACCCGCCGGTACAGCGGATCAAACCGCCGCCGATGTCCTTGCACTCACACATCGGGTTATGGGCCAGCGCGCTCGCGCTGAAACCCATCAGCGCCAACAGCCCGCCCACCAGGGCGGGGCTTTTAAACAAGTGGGAACGCATTACTTGCCTCCTCGTTGAGCCAGCCAGGCGACCGTGGCCGGTGACGCCTGACGCAGGGGAATGGATGCCTGATGCATGGAGCCGTCCCACCCTTCAAGGGTGATCCACAGCTCGGCGTCAGCCTGAGTGCGTTCCGGGATGGGCAGGGTGGCGCTCAGGCGGTAGGGCGTGCCGAAGAAAATCACCCCGGCGGCCCGCAAGCTGCGCGGCTTGCCGATACGCAGGTACGCGGCCTTGACCGGTTCGATACAGGTCTCACAGAGCGCGGCGTTAAAGCTTTTCATATACCCGGCCGGGCCATCGGGGGTGGGTGCTTCGGCGCGCATCTCGGCCAGCTGCACACTCCAGGGGCCAACCTGCACGGTGCCGATGTCGCGCTCGCCCAGCCCGCTGTCACCCCTAAATAACGAAGCATCGGCAAAGTACTTGGGCATAAAACCCAGCGGCACCAGCAACAGCAGAATATTGATGTGAAAACGCCATTTGAGCCACCACCGGCCCAGTCGGGAAGCGGGCGCTGGCTTCACTGCCTTGCTCATGCGTTGGCCTCTTCGGTGTGTTCGCGACTGGCCACCTGATGGGCCGGTTGAGTGCTGCGCTTAAGTGCGTGAGCGGTGGCCAGCGCCGTGCGTTTGGTCCAGATCAGCAAGCCGCTGAGCACCATCATGCTGAGGATCAGACCGAAGAAAAACCAGATCAGCTTGACCCACAACCCGCCAAAATCGCCGGTGTGCAGCGGCCGCATGGATTCGGTCACCAGCTCCAGCCCGGAACGGTCGGCAATCATCCGCGAGCCTTCGATAGCGCCGTTGTACGGGTTGATGTCGGCGGTTTGGTACAGCAGCGGATACCAGCCGGGGCCGCCGATTTCGATGTGGCCGTAGGCATTGCTCGGCAGGCTGACAAAGCTGGCCTCAAGGCCGGGGATGTTCCGGGCGGCGATATTCACGGCTTGATCGAGGCTGATCTGCGGTGCCGGTTTGCCGTCCGGCATGATCGGTACATCCTGACGCGCCACCACCGGCGGATTGCCCGCCGTGGAGATGGAAATCTGGTTATCGAACATAAATGCCTGAATCAGAAACCACAGGCCGGTGATGGAAATGACGGCGATAAACCAGATCGACCAGATACCGCACAGGCGGTGGAAGTCGCCCCAAAAAATCCGCGCCCCGTGGTTAAAGCGCAGATTGGGTTTGAAAAAGCCTTTCCAGAATTTTTTATAGACCACCAGCCCGGTAATCAGCGAGCCGAGTAAAGGCAAGCCCAGAAATGACACCAGGTACCAGCCCCAGCTATAGCCATTGGTAAACGGCACCAGCCACCAGCCGTGCAGGGCGCGGGTAAAGGCCTTGAAGTCAAAGCTCGGGCTTTCGCCCTGAATCGCCCCGGTGTAGGGGTTGATATACAGCGACGGCGAGCGGCCGTCCGGGTACACCACGTCGGCCACCAGCGCAAAATGCGACTCATCGGGGCGGCTGATCGACTGCACCGCCAGCTTGGGTTCGGCCGCGTGAATGGCGCTGAGCACCTGATCATAGGTCAGCAAGGGTGCATCATCAGAAGGCTGCGTGGCACGGGCCTGCGGGGTGGCCAGCCAGACGATTTCCTGACTCACCACCGCCAGTGTGCCGGTCACACAGACAATCAACACAAAGAACCAAATGGGCAGCGTCAGCCAGCTGTGCACCAGAAACCAGAGCTTTGAACGGGACTTTTTGGACATGGGGAACGGCAAACTCACGTCTGAGCGGGTGTCTAATCGCCAATGCGAAGCGATTGCTTATCCATGTAGGACGAATCAGACAGGCAAAACCCGAAGGCCGAGATGTAAAGAAGTGTTTCCAATTGTCCTCATTCCAGCGAGCGGCCCTGTTTCCAGTAGCCCATCAAGGTCAGTCCTTTGCGGTCGAGCCCGCGGTCATTGATAAAAAACGCGCGAATGGCCATGACGGCTGAGGATTCACCCGCCACCCAGGCATAGAACTCGCTTTGTTTGGCGCTGGCCAGTTCCCAGGGGCGTTGGGTGTCCAGATCCAGTGTTTGCAGGGCGATGGCGCTGCGCGTTTGCGCAGGCGTGGGGGGCAAACTGGCCAGTTCCCGCGCGGCCATAATCATGCCCGCGCCGTGTGGCTGGCTCAGGCTGGCACGGGGCATCCAGTGGACCTTGGTGTTCAGGCCGCAGATCAAAGGCAGGCAGTCGGACTCTTGCGGCACTTCGATAAAGGCCTGAACCTGAGGGGCGTCGAGCTGGCCAGCCAGTTGTTGGAGAATACCGGCGATGGCCGGCAACGCCGTTTCATCGCCGATCAACAGCACGTTGCGTACCCCTTGTGGTGGCAGCCATTCATAGCCACCGGGATCAGCGTGATAAGCCGCGTTGGGCGCGACGATTTGCAGGCAGTCGCCCGGTGCGGCGTGAACCGCCCAGCGTGAGGCCGGGCCGGTTTCGCCGTGCAGCACAAAGTCGATGTCCAGCTCGCCGCTGTCGGGGCGCAGATCGCGAATTGTGTAGGTGCGCATCGCCGGTCTTTGCTCGGCGCTCAAACCACGGCGGGCGGCCTGCCAGTCGCCGTGTTTGGGCAGCCGGGACGCGGCGCCGCTGGCAGACGGGAAGAACACCTTCACACGCTGGTCAGGCGCCAGCGTGCGCATGAGCGACACATCCTTGCCGCTGAACACCAAGCGCGTCAACGAAGGGCTCAAGGCAATACGCTGCTTGAGCTGAATGTCGAACAACTGATAGCCGGTGGGTTTACTCAGACATTTGCGCAGGTGATTGACCAGCGTGGCGGCGGCAGACATAAGCAGCACCTGAAGAGGCGGGAGTTACTCGGTATAACGAGAAGCCGAAGGCTTAATTTAAAGCGAACAAGAAGGCTCACATGAGAGTCTTTGGTCGCTGACAAGGCACCGGGATAAGCTCCGGTTTGTGATCAGATCTGTAATTTGGCTTTTGATCTGCTTTTGATTTTGATCTGCCGCCCCTTCGGGAGGCCGAGAGGAGGTTTCGCGGAGTGGGTCGACCGGCATGGATGCCGGGAGAGCCGTGTTGGGCCATGGATG
>NZ_WIWC01000062.1 GCF_009600315.1 Pseudomonas helleri
GAAGTGGCACAGCACCCTTGGCGCGAGCTAGCAGCGGTTCTACGCCATTTGCCGGTCGTACTCGATAAATGATTGGCTAGGGTCATATTTCCAAACCAGATCGTCCTTATCCCGCCATTAATGGCGTCGTCGTTAAATTGCCAACACAAAAAAGCCCGCTTGGCGGGCTTTTTGCTGCCTGATGAACTCCCTAAATCTTAGCCCAGGTGAAAAATAGTGGTGGGTTCTGGTGTTATTCCATACCTACCTACCCTCTCTCGAAGCAGATCTGCCCTAGGCTGAAATTTCGTGCGCGCCGATCATGTGACACGGGTTATTTCTTATCCACCAGAACCCATTCTGTACTTAAAGGAGAGAACATGCTGTCGCAGGAATCGCTGATACATTTCAAACCACGATCATCGGCAGCCTGGGCATACACGTAGGTTGCATTGTCGCCGCCCTTCAGACTGAAAATGACCTTGTCGCTTTTCTGCTCAACACTGAATTCCCTTGAAAAGCTCAGACTCCCATACTGGAATCTGGAGCGGACAGCTGTACTTCCTTTCACCTCTAGAACGACCTCACCAGGCCTGTATCCAACCGCTTCATAACGACCGTCCCAGCTTTGCCCGCATCCTGCCATGGACAAAGCTACTGGAATAAAAACGGCGCCAATTGCCAGTCTCGACTTTGCTGCACTCACCACACTGAACACTTTAGGTACTCCTTTAAAGACGTCATCCAATGCCAATGACATCATTTAGACATCGCTAGCTTTCGGCTGCCATTGAGCTCGGAAACGAACACTTCTGCGCGAAATGGATCCAGACACAACAGCAGCGGCATCCAGTACAGGCGCAGGACTGTTCCATCATTCGCAACGATCACAGACCGCGTCGAAGATGCCGACCAGACCAACTCCGGACAGAGACAACTGACGAGCATTAGCTCATCTAAATCAGCGTTCATCATGGTCTGCCCCCTCCCGATGCTCCAGCCACACCGCCCAGCCCCACAAAACGATGCCCAGCACCGTCAGTGCAACAATGCTCCACAGCGGCAGCCAGCGATGTGAACCGATCCAGAACCCCAACCCACCACAGAAAAGCGTCATCCACAGCCACTTCATCTCGCACCTCAGATTTCGTTCGAGAGGCAAACGTTAACCGTGGGTCGAGGTGTGTCATCGCAGAATCAAAAAAATCCTCAGTTCCCCAGTTGAGATCTGAGGATGCCGCGATGGTCTGCCAAGGGAACGGCAACCCATTTCGGTGATTCGTGCATGCCCGCTGTGGAACTCTTGGGATTCCCAGTGAGTTTTCCGAGATATCCGAAAGCCTCTGAGTGACTGGCAGTGTCACCCCAAAGGGCGCTGAGTGAAATCTCAGTGGTGGGAGGATGAATGTCAGTGGTTCCGCTATGAACCGCAGTAGTTTGTCAGTGCCATCCGAAGGCTTTCCCAGGCAGGGCCCAGTGGCCTCTGAAATCCCCGTGACGGGATTTTGAGGCCGCCCAAATGGTTTATCAGTGGATTTTGTAGGGTTTTCACAATTATCTTTGCCAATGTGCGCAATAAATGTAGCGTTAATAAACGTCATATCCCCGCTACGTAACGCAATATAATTGCTATTACATAGCGGGGGATATAGATATTTTCAAATACGCGCAACAAAGAAATCGCTACACAAATAAAACTGGATTACTCCAGTCTGAACACGTAGTCTGTGCCTGCCTTTACCGTGCTACCCGGCGCCCCGACGCGACGTCATCGTCACCGAGGGGCATAGGTAGAAGGGGGGCCTAATCAACGTCATCGTTGGTTAGGCCCCCCGCATGTCGAATGCCGATACGTCATCGTATCGATGGCAATCGACACGGAGAACCAACCGTAAACGGGCATCAGGTCGCGCAAGCCAGACCTTAAACGGCAAGACCGAGACCAGACTCGTAAACCAGGAGGCGTGATCAGTCCCCGCCTGCACAAGCGTGCAAAGGGGGGCGAACAGGCACTAGAGATATCGCGCAAGCGGGAGTGTCGCTGAACCGTCAATGCGGTCAGTTGTTCTTACAGAAGGAAAACCGAAATGGAACATTTAAACGTCGAAGCGGTTGCCGCCCGGCTCAAAGCGCAGTCCAAGGAGCGTCGAAAACCCCGGACTTACGCCCAACAGCGCTCAGTACTAGATGAACACAAATACTATTTATTGGGCCTAGATAACCTTGGCTGCAACGGTACGCAGTTACAGACCTGGCTTGCTGAACAGGGAATCACTGTCGCACGCTCAACGGTAAATCGCTGGCTGCACCAAAACCGCCAGGATGGCTAAGTTCGCTAAACCGGCAACACAGGCTGCCTCAGTGATGAAGCAGCTGCAGGGTGGGCGCATCAAATCGGTCAGCACCGTCCGCAACTACGAATCCCGTCTGAAACAAATCACTGTCTATCTCCAAGAACAGCGCTTAGGCAGTCTGCGGGACATGACGCCTGCCAGCGCCTTGGACTACCTGCGCAAGCGCGCAGCGGTTGTAGGACAGAAAACGCTGGATATGGAGCGGCAAGCCCTCCAGTCGATGATGCAACACGTCACTCATAGACTGGAGGCAGGTAAAACCCTGGAAGTCATCATAAGCACTGCTCCTAAATCCAAAACTGGGAAACCAGGACAGCCAACACTCGGAAGGCGCCTCGCAGAGGAATCCAGGCTGTACACCCGTGCTCAGATTGCGCTGATCGTAGCCAGACAGTCGCCCCACAATGCTCTGGCCACCGAGATTGCGCAGGCCGCAGGCCTACGTGCCCATGAGCTGCTAACCCTGCGTCGCATCCATCACCAAGCACCGGATGAGCGCCCGGCACATGCTCTGAAGTTTGTTGGTATCCGTGATGAAACCATCGGTTATACCGTTTCCGGGAAGGGAGGCCTGACCCGTGAGGTGCGTATTCCCATACCTTTAGCCAGACGCCTGGAAGCAACACGTCTTGCAGAACCCATCCGAACCACGGATCGAGGCGTTCACTATCAGCAGCACTACGGACTGGGTGGTGGTCAGCCCTGGAGTAAGTCCTTTGGTGCTGCCTCCAAAGCAGCCCTTGGTTGGTCAAAAGGGGGGCATGGGCTCAGGCACTGTTACGCCCAAGAGCGATTTAGCATAGTGCAATGCTACTTACCACGCGAAGAAGCCAAGCGCGTAGTGTCCCAGGAGCTGGGGCATTTTAGGCCAGAGATAACTGAGACCTACCTACGTTGACCGGACACGTTCGAGTCGAGCCCCTGAGACTGATCACTTGCGCGCGTAGCGTGCATGCCGTAGGCAGCGCCGCGAAGGAGCGAAAGGCCGTTGCACGGTTTTGCAGGGGTGTGCGGTTCTCTCGGCCTACAGCGACTGGAGGGGCGCTATTCGAATGAGTTTATTTTCGTTCTGCGCTGCAGAGTTTTTAAACCTGTTTTTTCTTGTTTTTAATCTTGTTTTTAGCATCGCTGTAGGCCACGTGTGACAAGGGCTTTGGCGTTTAAGTGACTAAGGATTCCGGGTTAAAAGACTAAGGATTTCGGGTGATCAGCTAAAGATTCCGGGTTAAAAGACTAAGGATTCCGGCTGTTATCCACAGATTGAGGGAAATTGAGTCGCATTTGGTCGTCATCCCTGAATTTGAATATGAGTCGGCTGATCGCCCGACCCTTTTTCTCTGTCGTCAGCTCAATAAGGAGGCCGCTTTTTTCCCGAAGCTCAGCAATGGCCGGATTGATCACCTTGAGCTTGAGATTGCTATAACGCTCATAGGACGGTCCTAGTTCTAGCAGCTCCCGGAAGCCCTCAACGCTGACAGTATAGAACCCCGTGCTTTTGAACTGCTGTAGTAGCTCAAACAGCCTGATTGAGTGGGTAGAGGATAGGTCTGCGATTCGCTTTAGTTCGTATGTCGTGAAGCTTTTGTTTAGGTGAACCAGGTACGGCTGCACGTGGACGGTAAAGTAAAGTTTCGTTTCCCCCCCTCCATCCAGGTAATCCACGCGGTCAACCCAGCGAAATCGGCTCTTATAGCGACCATCGTACGTTTTGACATCGCGCTCATAAAGAGACGACGTAGCCTCTTTCAATGCCTCATAGGCGTGCTTGAGCGGAATACCGTACTGCTCTGAAAAATCAGGAGCAGTAATCGAAATAGGTCGTGGCATTGGCTTGCGTGGGTCAATCTGAGAAATGGCGGCCAACAACAAGCGCTGCTCATTCAGGGACAGCTTGTAAGCAGCTTTCACCAGGTCATTCGACTTGGTGACGTTTTTCTTGGATGACCCAGGTTCCGCCACAGCACGCTTCATAAGACCAAATCCATAAAAAAGCTTAGCTTTATCATAACTAGCTAAGTCAAAAACCAAAAATAGCTGTTTAACCCGGAATCTTTAGTCATTTCCCACTAGGAAACCACTAAGCGTCACACAAATACCACTGAAAAACTCATTTACTCTTTTTATCAATTACTCAGGAATAGCCGCGACATACTCGGTCAGTAGCTCCTTGATCGTTTTGCCTTGCTTGGCCGCATAGATTTTCAGCTTGGTGTGCTGATCGGCTGGAAGCTGAAAGTTAACCCGCTTCATTTCTGCGCCATCAGACAGGCTCGCGAGGGTGGCTGCCTTGTTCCTGGCGCTTGGACGACCGGCTGTGAGCGCACCAGTGTTTTTACTCATTACTTTATTACCTCAAATACTCAAAGAAGTTTTTGCTTAATCTCATTCGCTAGGGCGCGAATCTCGTTAGCGGCATCACTTTCCGGTTCCGCTTCAAGAACAGTCGTGCCGGCAGCCGCTGTGCCTGGGTAGCTGACGCGCTGCGTAATACGAGATTCCAGGACAGGTAAGCCATAGCCAATCAGAGCTTCGGTGATTTCTGCACCAATTCGAGTGCCCTTAATAGCTCGCGACACCACAAAAGCAGCCTGTAGGCGACCATCGGTGAGTTCGATACGTTGCTTGACCAGCTCAACCAGGTCAGAGGTCGCCCAAATATCGTATGGGCTGGGCTGCACTGGGATCAGTATGAAATCAGCGGCCTTAATAGCCGAAACAGCTAGATCTGCCGCCTGGGGTGCGCCGTCGATCACAACAAAATCCTTGCGGGCGACGTTCTTCAAGTCACGATCAATGGTCGGGCGGTCTATGCCTACGACGGTTAGTGGTTGGTCTTCACGCACGGCGGCCCAATCGCGGGCGCTACCCTGAGGGTCTGAATCCACGAGCAGAACATCGGCACCATCCAGTTGTAGGGCACGTGCCAGATGGGTGGCTATGGTCGTTTTCCCCGACCCGCCTTTCTGGTTCAACACAGCTATAACCTTCATTAGGCACCTAAACGTAAAAGCGTTAATGATCAAATACTCATTTAATCATAGCAAAAAGATCAGTCGCATTTATCATAATTTATGCGATAGGTCGCCCTCGGCCTACATAGCGGCCTAGGACCTGTCGCATATGTCTGTCGCTGGTAGTCAATTACTTGCGGTCACCGTAAACGACATTCCGTGTCTGCCGCTTGACTACAACCATGCTTCACAGAGCGTCTCTGCCTGATTAAGGATTAGCTGGGCAGCTTCCTCGGCGTGATCCGGCGGGTACTTGTACTTGCGCAGAATCCGCCGTACCAGAATGCGCAGTTTGGCCCTCACGCTTTCACGGCTGTTCCAATCGACGCTGACAGCTGTCCCGGCGATGGCTCGGGGTTAATACGCTGAAATACGAATAACGCACCCTATGTTCAATCGTCACAAATAAAAAAGCCCGGTCTAAGCGGGCTTGGTTGTCTATCAGCGGCACCAGGGCAATTTAAAATCAGCAACCCTGAGCCTGAGCTTGGTGGACTCTTACCGCTGAAGCGCCTTGGCCGCCGCGATGCCACTAGGGGTCAGCACTCCCGAATACATTGGTCTGGACATGATATTGCCCGCGACCATTCGAGTAATACGAAAGCAACCAAACCCCTTGGCCCAAAGCTGCTCGAAAACATCAGCATTTGCTTCGATAAAAGCGCTATCTGGACGCTTTCCCTGCTCATGCATCGTCAGGAGCGTGGACAGCATGGAGTTGAATTCTGAATGGCCCGTCATAGCGAACGTCCTTGTGAAATTCGACCACCATTATTTCGGCTGATCTCATCCCGCATTCGCTTTGGCAGAAAAACTCCATACTGGGGTTGCTCTGCGGACAGGGTGGGCGTTTCGAGCACAGCCAAAACTCGACCTGGAGAAGGTTGAGTAATCGAATGGTCGTCAATGAGTGGGGCGGAAAAATCGAAACTAAATTGCTCTGTAATCGCCATCGTGTATTTCCTCGTTTATAAAGGCTTGATTATACCACAACCCATAATTATCTTAATTTGTCAATATTTTTTATCGTGAAAATTAATAAGGCTCACCATATTTTTTGAGACTGAGTAATCTTGTCTCATGCGCGAAAGACAGTGGTGTGGTCGCGACCGCCAAACACATAACCGACTCCCGGCAGGCTATGGTTGGTCAGCTCTTTGGACTGGGCCATGGCCACCATGGTGTTCATCAAGTGGTCAGTGTATGCAGCAAGTTCTTGTAGTCCTCGCGGATATCTGTGTCGGACTCCTCAAGGTCATTTGGTTCAACCAAACGGATGCAAGAAATACAGCTATCAGACCGTGGAGCCTCCAAAATAACGGTGCACACCATTAAGTCCTGAAGCACTACAACCGACTGGCGTCGGGCATAACAACTTCGGGACGTAGGAAGAAGGCTGTTGCTGCCGCTTCCATTGCCGCACTAATCCTAAGTTATGCGACAGTTTCACATACGCTGGATTTGTTGGCTCTGACCTGTCGCATAAATCTGTCGCACGTTGTAAGTTACCTGCGACAATAAATGCGACAGGTGCTCCATGGAAAACAAAGGTCAGCAGATTGGTTACGCTCGGGTTTCGACACAAGGGCAAGACCTGGAGCAGCAACGGATTGCACTTGGGCAAAACGGTTGTCAGCGAATTTTCGAAGAGAAGGTCAGCGGTGCCAAGCGAGACCGTCCAGAGCTGAGTCGGCTGCTCGATCATTTGCGACCAGGTGATGTGCTGACCGTGACACGGTTGGATCGCTTGGCCAGGTCAACGACAGACCTGCTTCATATTGCCGAACGCCTAAAAGAGATCAATGCAGGTCTGCGTTCGCTTGCTGAGCCCTGGGCTGACACTACTTCACCAGCCGGGCGAATGGTGTTGACGATCTTCGCGGGGATTGCTGACTTTGAACGGTCGCTGATTGGGGAACGCACCAGTGCTGGCCGAGCTGCGGCCAAAGCCAAAGGTGTTCGATTTGGGCCTAAGCCTGTTTTGACTCATGAGCAGATAACCCATGCACGTAGGTTGATTGATAAGGGTCAATCAGTCTCCGAGGTTGCACGTCTTTTGGGGGTGCATCGAACCACGCTATACCGTGCGTTGCCTCAATAGATAATTAGCGCAATGTCCCAGCAAAGCCCACCCAGTGGACTTTTTGCGACTGCTGGACGCCAGTGGGTGCGGAGCTGGTCTACTCAGTAGTGCAATCGACTTCTGAAAATGACAGGATGCCTGGGAAGAAGGTACTGAACGACGCTGGTAGGGCTTAAGTGCACTTTCTGTTCCGTTGCTCCCCAAACCCCATCTGGGAGTCTGGCGAGCGACCAGCACCTTTCGCGGGGACGGTAGAGATCGACGCGACGCCCGCGGAAAACGACGCCAGCATGTCGGCTCCCGCGCCTTCCGTCTCGGTGAACCCAGCGCAGGGAGGTCAAGAGCCTCCGATTTGGGAGGGCGACAGCACCACCATCGTTTCACCGCCCGCAGCCCAGCCCGTGCCCGACGTCATGGAGGATTTGCTCGCGATGGTGGGCTTGGGTGAGTCGGCCGGCGTTAGCCAGGATGCCGAGGAGTTCCTCCACACCCCCGCGCCAGCAACAGCCGCGACGTCCATTCCATCGCCTGCACCTGCACCCGCGCCTACGCCTGGCCCATCGGCAACGAAGCCATTCGGGGAACAGTTCATGGTTTGGCTGAAGCAGGGAATCGCCTCACGACGGCTCATCATCAACGACGCGAAGGCACTCGTGCATACGGTGAATGACACGGCCTACCTGGTCAGCCCGGGTGTGTTCCAACGCTATGCGCAGGAGCATCCCGAAGTGGCCGCACTCGCCAAGCAGGAGAATCAACAGGATTGGCAGTGGGTGCAGAAGCGCTTCGAGAAGCTGCAGCTACATCGAAAGCAGCCCAATGGCCTGAACATTTGGACCTGTGAAGTCACGGGCCCGAGGAAGTCCCGCCGACTGCATGGCTACCTCCTCGAAGATGGGTCCTTGGCACTCGCCGAAATACCGCCCAACAACCCCTATCTTGCTCTGACTCAGGAAGGATGACGCGATTCGGGCATTGATCGCCACCGTCGTGTGGCGACGATCAATGCCCCGCGAAAATTGGCAACATTTGGCGAACTGAGCTACTCGGCCCGCGCCAACTCCTGTGCAAGGAACGGAGCGGTTCTGCTGCCAGACGTTCGGGCCACCTGCTGAGGGGAGCCCGCCACCACGATGCTGCCGCCGGCAGCGCCTGCACCAGGCCCCACGTCGATCACCCAATCAGCCTGGGCCACCGCGCGCATATCGTGTTCGATCATCACTACGGTATTGCCGGCATCGACCAGGCGCTGCAACTGCACCAGCAGCCGGTCGGCGTCCGACGCATGCAGCCCGGTAGTCGGCTCGTCGAGCACGTACAGGCTTCGGCCGCGCTGGCTGCGCTGAAGCTCGGTCGCCAGCTTGATACGCTGCGCCTCGCCACCGGAAAGCTCGGTGGCCGGTTGCCCCAGGCGCAGGTAGCCCAGTCCGATATCGCGCAGCAGTTGCAGTGGCCTTGCCACAGCGTCTTCACCCGCGAAGAATTCGCTGGCTTCGTCCACGGTCATCTGCAGCACCTCGGCGATGTTGCGCCCGTTCCATTGCACCTTCAGCGTGGCCTCGTTGTAGCGTGCGCCATGGCACGTCGGGCACGGCGCGTACACGCTGGGCATGAACAGCAGTTCCACGCTGACGAAGCCCTCGCCCTCGCAGGTCTCGCAGCGCCCCTTGGCGACGTTGAACGAGAAACGGCCGGCGTCATAGCGGCGGCGGCGAGCGTCGGGCGTGGCGGCGAACAGCTTGCGCACGTGGTCGAACAGGCCGGTGTAGGTAGCCAGGTTCGAGCGCGGCGTGCGCCCGATCGGCTTCTGGTCCACCTGCACCAGGCGCTGTATGGCGTCCACATCGCCCGCCAGATGACCGCCAGTCGCTTCGATCACCGCCGGCCCTTCGCTGGTGGCGCTTTCGGCCGCATCGTCTTCCGGCTCGTGGCCCAGGTGCAGCAGCACCAACTCCGGCAGGGCCTGCGCGACGAGGCTGGACTTGCCGGAGCCGGAGATACCGGTGACGGCCGTCAGCACGCCCAGCGGAATGCGTGCATCCACGCCATGCAGGTTGTGGCGGTGGATGCCCTGCAGTTCCAGCCAGCCGGTCGCTTCGCGTGCCCGGCTTCCCGGCGCGGGGATCTCCTCGAACAGATAGCGGGCGGTGCGCGATTCGGCAATCTTGCGCAGGCCATCCGGCTCGCCGCTGTAGAGCACGCGGCCGCCACGCTCCCCAGCATCCGGCCCGACATCCACGAGCCATTGCGCGCGGCGCATCAGGTCCAAGTCGTGCTCCACCACGAACACCGAGTTGCCGGCGTCGCGCAGCCGGTCGAGTGCGTCGTACAGGGCCTGGCTATCGGAGGGGTGCAGGCCCGCGGAGGGCTCGTCGAGCACGTACACGACACCGAACAGCAGGGAACTCAATTGCGTGGCCAGCCGCAGGCGCTGCAACTCGCCGGCCGAAAGCGTCGGTGTGGCCCGGTCCAGCGTCAGGTAGCCCAGGCCCAGCCCACGCAGTTGGCGCAGGCGTGCCATCACGCCACCGGCCAGGCGCTGCGCGGCGAGGCGCTTTTCTTCCGATAGCGCCGAGGTGCGGCGCACGTCGGGCGATACCGCATGGACGGCGCGACCGGAGGCCGCGCGTTCGGCACGGTCGCGTCGGGTCGCTTCCTTGTCCGTAGCCGCCCCCGCTGCATGGGCGCGGAAATCGCCCTGGGCGATGGGTTCGAGCAAGGCCGCCAACTGGTCCAGCGGCATCTGCATGAACGCGCCGATGTCCACGCCGGCGAAGGTGACCGACAGCGCCTCGGGCTTGAGCCGCTTGCCGTGGCAGGTGGGGCACGGTTTGCCCTCCATGAACCGGGACACGCGCTTTCTCATCAGCGCGCTCTGGGTGTTGGCAAAGGTGTGCATCACATACCGCCGGGCGCCGGTGAAGGTGCCCATGTAGCTCGGCTCCATCTTGCGCTTGAGCGCGGCGCGGGTTTCGGCGGGCGTGAAGCCGGCGTACACCGGCACCGTCGGTGTTTCCTCGGTGAACAGAATCCAGTCGCGATCCTTCTTCGGCAGGTCCTTCCACGGTCGGTCAACGTCGTAGCCCATGCTGACCAGGATGTCGCGCAGGTTCTGGCCTTGCCAGGCGGGGGGCCAGGAGGCGATCGCCCGCTCGCGGATGCTCAGGGAGGGATCGGGCACCATGATGGCCTCAGTCACCTCGTACACATGGCCCAGGCCGTGGCAGGTCGGGCACGCTCCCTGCGGCGTGTTGGGCGAAAAATCCTCGGCGTACAGCATGGGCTGGTTGGCTGGGTAGGCGCCGGCGCGCGAATACATCATCCGCACCAGGCTGGACAAGGTGGTCACACTGCCCACAGAGGAACGCGCGTTGCTGGAGCCCCGCTGCTGTTGCAGCGCCACCGCCGGCGGCAGGCCGTCGATCGCATCGACGTCCGGTACGCCGGCCTGGTCGATCAGTCGCCGCGCATAGGGGGCCACCGACTCGAAGTAGCGTCGCTGGGCCTCGGCATAGATGGTGCCGAAGGCCAGCGAGGACTTGCCGGAGCCGGAGACACCCGAGAACACCACCAGCGCGTTACGCGGGATGGAGACGTCCACCTCCTTGAGGTTGTTCTCGCGCGCACCGCGCACTTCCACCATGCCGCTGGCCGCAGCGGTACAAGAGGATTCACCGAAAGAATTGTTTGGCAAGTTTTTATCCTGTAGTTCGTCCCGCTAAGGACGGGACTTCCTGAGTTCGGGTGCCGCGGCGGCTGGCTTCGAGCGCTGCGGTGACAGTGCGGGCGTCGTAGCTGCCGCGCAGACGACGACCCTCGACGAAGAACGTCGGCGTGGCGTGCGCACCGCTGGCGACCGCACTGGCGAAGTCGCGCTCGACACGCTCGATCACCGCGGTGCTGTCGAGATCCGCGATGAACCGTTCGACGTCGAGCCCAAGCTCGGCGGCGTAGCCGATCAGATGCTCGCGCTCCAGCGCATGCTGACGGGTGAACACGAAGTCCAGCCACGGCCAGAACATCCCCTGGTTCGCCGCTGCCTCGGACGCCCTCGCGGCAATCGGCCCGTGCGGGTGGTGCGGCAGATGGCGCACCACATACCGCAGGTCGTCACCGAAGTGGGCGCGAAGATCGTCCCACGAACCGGTGGCGTGCGCACAGTACGCGCACTCGAAGTCCACGTACTCGACGAGTGTGAGCTGGGCGTCCTCCGGCCCGCGGATGTGATCGATCTCCGGATCGACCGGCGGCTCAAGCACCATCGGCAGGTCAGCGGTCTTCTCACCCCACCGCTGGGCGGCGACCTTGAAGATCAGCCACCCGAGCAACGTGGCGAACACCATCGACACGAGCACGCCGACCGTCGCCTGGCGGCCCAGGTCGGAGGTCGTGCCGAACGCGAGCCCGATGATCAGCAGCGACACGGTGAAGCCGATCCCGGACAGCGCCGCCCCACCGAACACGCTCCCCACCCCGACGCCCTCGGGCAGCCGGCCCAGGCCGAGACGGACGGCGACGAGCGTGGTGAGCCCGATGCCCAAGAGCTTACCGAGCACGAGCCCTGCGATGACGCCCCACGTGACTGGCGAGCCAAAGGCCTCGGCGAGCAGCCCGCCACGCACGTCCACCCCGGCGTTCGCCAAGGCGAAGATCGGCACGATCAGCAGCGCCGTCGGCAGCCGCAGGAACTCGTGCAATCGCTCGTTCACCGAGATACCTCGGGACAGCCCGCAGTCCACCGCGCGGGCCGATGCGGCACTCGGCGACTGCCAGAAGTCGCGGAACAGTTGTCTTGCCGCAACGACCCCGTGACGTTGCGTCGCATAGGCGGGGATCAGCAGCCCCGCGGCCATCCCGGCGAGAGAGGCATGGATGCCGGAATACAGGGTTGCGAGCCACAGCACGATCACGATCAGCACATACGGCATTGCCCGCCACTGACGGGTGCGCCCTAGCCACCACAGCGCAACGAGACTGGCGAGGGCGATCAACAACGGGACGACCCAGATCTCCTCGCTATAGACGATGCCGATGATGGACACGGCGAGGAAGTCATCGACCACGGTCAGGGTGAGCAGGAACACACGCAATTGACCGGACAGCCGCGGACCGACGATCGCCAGGGTGCCCAGCATGAACGCCGTATCGGTGCCGACCACCGCACCCCACCCGTGCAGGCCCTGACCTCCGGCCAGCCCCACGAGCAGGACGTACACCAGAGCGGGAAGCACAACACCCGCGACCCCCGCGATCAGGGCGAGACCGGCACGGCTGCGATCCCGGAGCGATCCGTGGGCGAACTCCTGACGCACCTCCAGGCCGATCAGGAAGAAGAAGACGACCATCAGGCCGTCGTTGACCCAGTGATGCAGGTCCATGTGCAGGCCCAGCGGCCCGAAGTCAAACCCGACGTCAAGATGCCACAACTCGAAATAGGCATCGGATAGCGGCGAGTTCGCCCACGCCAGCGCCACGACCGTTACGATCACCAGCAGCACCGCAGCACCAGACTCCGTGCGCAGATAGCGGGCAACGCGTCCCAGGCTGACATTCGCCGAGGATGCACCGAAAGAAGTGGCTGACATGTTCTTATCCTGTTCCTGAAGTTCGTGAAGTCGCGATGAGCCGGTTTCGGAGGCGACCGGTCAGGCGTCCGCCTCTGGCAGCGCCCCATCATCCAGCGAGCGCAGCCAAGTAAGCCTTTCTCCCAGCCTGCGCTCAACACCTCTGTCCGTTGGCTGATACCAGCCCGGCCGCGCCACGCCCTCAGCTTCCTAGCTTTCAGACGAAGGTGTACGCGCAAACCTTGTTGCCCGCCGGATCACGCAGGTAGGCCGCATAGGCACCCGGCAGGTGGCCACGCGGGCCAGGCTGGCCCTCGTCGGTGCCGCCTGCGGCAAGGCCGGCGGCGTGGAAGGCATCCACTTCGGCGGGAGTGGCGGCCGCAAAGCCGACCGTCACGCCGTTGCTGGAAGGCGCTTCACCATTGCCCGGACGGGCGATGATGAAAGCCGGCTTTTCGCGACCGAAAAGCACCCATCCGTTGCCGAAAGGACCGAGGTTCTTGATGCCGAGAGCACCCAGAGCGGCGTCATAGAACGCGGTCGACTTCTGGACGTCGGCGGCGCCGACGAAGACGTGCGAGAAGATGCCGTCGCCGGAAATGACAGGATTGGACATGATTAATTTCCTTGGTGGTTGGTGTTGAATGGATAGTGGGTGATCAGTAGTGGATCACCGTGCGAATCGACTTGCCTTCATGCATCAGGTCGAAGGCCTTGTTGATGTCGTCGAGGCCCATGGTGTGGGTGACGAACGGGGCGAGATCGATCTCGCCTTTCATTGCGTCTTCCACCATGCCCGGGAGTTGGGTGCGCCCCTTGACCCCGCCGAAAGCCGAACCCTTCCAGGTGCGACCGGTGATCAACTGGAACGGGCGGGTAGAAATTTCCTTGCCAGCACCAGCCACGCCGATGACGATCGACTGGCCCCAGCCACGGTGGGCTGCTTCCAGTGCCGAGCGCATCACGTTGACGTTGCCGATGCACTCGAAGGTGTGATCGACACCCCAGCCGGTCATCTCGATCAGAACCTCGTGAATCGGCTTGTCGAAGTCCTTCGGATTGAGGCATTCGGTCGCGCCGAAGGTACGAGCCAGTTCGAACTTCGCCGGATTGGTATCGATGGCGATGATACGTCCCGCTTTGGCCTGGCGTGCACCTTGAATCGCAGCGAGACCGATGCCGCCGAGGCCGAAGATGGCCACCGAGTCGCCGGGCTGTACCTTGGCCGTGTTGTGCACGGCGCCGATGCCGGTGGTCACGCCGCAGCCCAGCAGGCAGACGTGCTCGGGGTTGGCGTCCGGGTTGATCTTGGCCAGCGAGACTTCGGCGACGACCGTGTATTCGCTGAAGGTCGAGCAGCCCATGTAGTGGTAAAGCGGCTGACCGTTGTACGAGAAGCGAGTCGTACCATCGGGCATCAGCCCCTTACCCTGGGTTGCACGAACCGCGACACACAGGTTGGTCTTGCCGGACTTGCAGAACAGGCACTCGCCGCACTCGGCGGTATAGAGGGGAATGACGTGATCGCCAGGCTTCACGCTGGTCACACCTTCACCCACCTCCACGACGATACCCGCACCTTCATGACCCAGCACGACCGGGAAGAGACCTTCGGGGTCGTCGCCCGACAGGGTGAAGGCGTCGGTATGGCAAACGCCGGTGTTCGTGATCTTGATGAGCACCTCGCCCTTGCGCGGCGGCTCGACGTCGATCTCGACGATTTCCAGCGGCTTTCCTGGCCCGAAGGCAACTGCTGCACGTGATTTCATGATGTCGCTTCCTTTACTAGCTAACTAAATTTGCCCTCACCAGCATTCTTTTTCACTCTAGCCATCATCCCCCCCGTTAGTACCGATCCTATCGGGGATTCTGTCAGTGGAAGTAGAAAAAGGCCATGCAGATGTAACGCCGCTTATGTTCAAAAGGCCCCCACACTTGAGAGAGTGCTGGGGGCCTTTTTTTCTGGGCACGGAAACCAACCCCCCCCTACACTGGTACACCAGAACCCATTGCTATGGTTTTACGCGTAGTGGGCCACTGACTCGGAACAGGATACCACCGCCATGCCGTTACCCGTCACGCCCTATTATGAGCGCCGTCTGCGCGACCTGCGCACGCTATCCCCGGACACTGCCGCACTGCTTGAGCGCATCGCCCTGGAGCTGCAGCCGCAAGTGCTGGTCACCTCGACCCAGAACCTAGAGACGCAACTGCTGGACTACCTGCAGGCGGTCGGCCAGCAGCAGGCGCGCAGCGTGACCCGGCTCGCTGTCTGGTTGAACACCGTGGCCAGCGCCGGGGCGTTAACCCCGCAACAGGTGGCGACTTTTGTGTGTGAGGCGGCAACCTTTGGCGGCCCGTCCGGCGTGGTTCCAGAATGAGCAGCCGTGACGGTTCCACTGCTCACTACGGCTTAGAACTCGGGCTAACGTGTTGGCATATTCAATGGGTTCTGGACTATGAAGGCGTGACGTGCACGCTTTGCGGTGTCTGCCAAAGCGTCCAAGAGGCAGATATTCCTTTTGCTCATGTGGCAGGTTGCATAGGCGCAGCGGAAGTGGCACAGCACCCTTGGCGCGAGCTAGCAGCGGTTCTACGCCATTTGCCGGTCGTACTCGATAA
>NZ_WIWC01000063.1 GCF_009600315.1 Pseudomonas helleri
GCTACCGGGGCAGCGACCTCGGTCGGTGCTTGTGTCGCAACCGGCGCAGCAACAGGGGCCGCTGCTGGCGCCACAACCGGCGTCGCCACGGGGGCTGGCGCAGGTGTTTGAGCGGCAACTGGCGCTTCAACCACCGCAGGGGCCGCCGTCAAGGTCGCGAGTCCCATCTGGGTCGCCGTGCCGACGCCTGTGGCGTATACCGCCCCCTTGGCATCGACCGCTTTCCAGCTGACCTTGGCGCTTGGGCATTCTTGCCCAAGGATAAACGGCAGCTTGCTGAGCAGGCCGTTCAACGGTTTCTGATCATCCCAGACGGGACGTTGCATGGTGATGGCGATTTCCGGTTTGCACCAGTTGGCCGCGTCCCCTTCTACCAGCACGTGGATCTGTTCAGACTTGGAGTACGCTAATTCATGTGAGTACGCTTGAGGCGCAAGGCCCCAAGCACTCACCACTGCGAGAGCGAGTGCATGGTTCTTCATGGGGGTCCTTAGATGAGTTCCCAGGTGCCGTTGGCTTGTTTGCAGAAGGTGTTGTTCTCTTGCTCGTTGTCACCGTTGGCCGCTTTAAGGCTGACGGTCACGGGCCGGCACGAGGTTTCTGCGACCACTTGCTGGGTTTGCAGCGACGGGATGGCGTCCAGGTCGAACGCCTTGGTTTCTTTATCCGCCGCAACGTTCATGTCGTCGAGGTTGACCGCCGGTTTGATGTTTTTGGCCAGTGCCACAGAGGACGGTTGCACCAGATCCTTGTGTACGTAACCCACGGTCACACCCTTGCGCCCAACCAAAATCCAGTCGCCAGTCGAACCGACGGCGGTGAACTCGGTGCCCGCTTTGAGACCACCCACCTTGCCGGCGTTCTTGTTGGGGGCCGAGCGCACGTTGGAGCTGCTTTTGGTCATGTACGGTTCGTTGATCAGTTGCAGCGAAGGCACGGCTGCAATCTTCGGCGCGCGCTTCACTTCAACCGTTTTGCTCTGCGTGAACTCCTTGCCCTGGACAATTTCGGCCGTCGCACCCGAGTGTGCAGACGTCCATTTCACCGGCTGGGTGGAAGTTGTGGCGGACTGGTTCAACGCCTGTTGAGTGCGCAGCGCCAAGGCTTGCTTGTCTTGCTCATCGAGCATGGCGCCGATCTTGTTACCGATCAAACTGCCGATGGTGGTGGTCAACAGCACCGCAATGATTTTGCCGTTGCCACTGCCGATAAACGATCCGGCGACAGCGCCCGCGACAGCGCCGATGGCGGTGCCGTATTGCTGCTTGTTGATATTGCCCATTTGGGCACAGCCGGAGCTGGTCGCAATCGCTACAGCGAGCATGGAAACGATGAACTTCTTACGCACGGTGACTCTCCCTTGTGTGTCGCATCACTCCGCTCTCAGCAGAGGTTTTGTAAGGTTGTAAAGCATGGCTTGCGAGGTCATGGCCCAGTCGAATACGGAGGCCACTAACAGCGGTTGCCGGCCCTGACTTCTGAAGGCATCGCGGTAACCCGCGGAATCGACGATGCCGTTACTGAGCGCCAGCGGCACGACGACAATCACGGCAATAGCCAGCGGCCGCACAAAGCGGATACGCCGGCGCAGCGGTCTCAAGGCTTCAATACTGGAGATGACCAACACCACCAGACTGATCGCGCCAAAGAACAAACCGCTGAGCAGCGAAAAGGGGATAAACCACATGTTTTTGACCACATTGAGGCCTTCCAGCCCCTTGATGTCGGTGTGGGCGACATCAACGGCCATGTTGTCGGCAATGGCCGGCAGGTAACGCTGAAATTGCTCGCGGGTGGCGAACAGGTTCATCCCCTTCACGTACAGCGGGCCGAGGGTGCTTTGGGCCATATGGCGCATTTCGGGAGTGGCAAGCAACGTGTCGCGACTGCGAATACCCGGCGGGATAGAGCGGGCGTATTCGTCAATTGACGGCGTGTAGCCCAGATCGCGTCCCGCACGCGGCCAGGGGATGGGCTTGTTGTCGTTGCCGCCTATGCCTGCGGCGCGCAGGCCTTCCAGTTTGGTGTAAGTGCGGATGATGTCCTCGGCTGAAGGCACGGTGTTTTCTGTCAGCCGCTCATACAGCGCCTCGCCATTACGCACGGTGTAGCCCCGAAACACGGCGGCGGCAAAGCCCTGAAAATTCCGGTCGATACGTTCTACGTAAGAGCCCTGCACACTCATCAACACGCCAAGGTTGGCAATAAAGGCCTTGCCCTCGCCCTGGTCTTTGTACGCTTTATAGGGCAACCCCTGAATGGTCAGCGAGTCATACAGCAGCCCTTTTTTGGTCACGTAGGCGTACAAGCTGCTGACCCGTAACGGGGCCGGAAATTGCTCCGCAATCCAGTCCGGCGCAGCGCCCTGAAACCACCAGGTGGCGGGCGTGACGATCAGCGTTGAGGCGGCAAGCCAGATCCACAGCACCCGGCCTTTGTCTTTGAAACGGTGGTAACACAGGCGCCAAACGAGCAAGCACATACTGGTCGAGGCCAGCAGTTGGCTGAACAGTTCCAGTGCTTCGAGTTTTTTGAGCGGGATGTCGGCCCCGGCCATGTTCAACAGTTCGGCGTTGAACAGGAGGCTGCAAATCAGATAGATCGCGTTCAAGACGACGAGTGCGACGAGCATCCAACGAGTCCTTGTCAGAATGGCGGCAGTGAGCTGTAAAAAAGGAGGGATGCTCAAAAAGGGGTAGCATATTGCCATCTCACCCACCCGGACACCACCTCTAATCGAGGCTGCGCAAGTGTTGGTGTGGCAACAGCGCAGCAACATTGCTGCTTATTCCCACCCCCGTACTGCTCTTTCGTAGCAGCTGCCGCAGGCTGCGTCCAATTGCGCAGCGATCGCAAAACCTGCCCGATGTGTGCAACGCAACCCTTCAAATCGCTGAATTTACGACGGCTTCGCCGCCGGACGCAGCCTGCGGCAGCTGCTACGTACACTCGGGCACACTTATTGCTCTGACCCATTAAACGACCTTCACTGTGGAGTCATTCAATGGGTAATGTCCAAACCGCAGGCGCTGTGCCGCAGGCGTTGTGGCGCCAGGCACCGATCGGCGAGTTGGTCGATCTGGGGCAGATCTATCGCGGACCGCTGGCGCTGTTACGTCTGCAAAGCACACCCAAACGGATTTTGAGCCGTCGCGAAGCCGTGTTGCTCGGGCTGTTTGCCCTGGCACTGCATGGTGCGGTGATTTATTGGGTGAGCCAATCACCGGCCACCGTGCTGCCCATCGTGCCGCCGGAAGTGCCACCGATGACTATCGAGTTTTCCGCGCCCGCGCCGGTGATTGAAACGCCGCCACCGCCGCCTGAACCTGTGGTGCAGCCAGTGGTTGAGCCACCGCCTCCGGTGGTCGACGAATTGGCCGCCAAACCTGCGCCCAAGCCCAAACCAAAACCCAAACCGGTAATCAAGCCGGTCGCCAAACCCGTGGCCAAACCCATAGAGCAGCCACCTGCACCGCCTGCGCCACCCGTGGCTGCACCCGCGCCACCCGTTCCCGCCGCACCTAAACCGGTGACACCCGCTTCCGCCAATGCTGGCTACTTGCATAACCCGGCGCCGGAATACCCGTCACTGGCTATGCGCCGGGGTTGGGAAGGCACGGTTCTGCTGCGTATTCATGTGCTGGCCAGCGGCAAGCCCGGCGAAATCCAGATCCAGAAAAGCAGTGGCCGCACCCCACTGGATGACGCCGCACTGGCCGCGGTTAAACGCTGGAGTTTTGTCCCGGCCAAACAGGGCGATGTGGCACAGGATGGTTGGGTGAGCGTGCCCATCGACTTCAAGATCAACTGATTCACCCCTGATCGCAAAACTGCGGGCTACCTGACAAAAGGCGCATCGCTACACATGACTTAATGCCTTGTTGGAGAGCCACACCATGAACCTGATCGCGTCCCCTTTTGAATCCATCGAACATGCGGTCATCTGGCTGCTGATTATTTTCTCCGTCGCCACGTGGGGCTTGGCCCTGCTCAAGGGCGTGCAGTTCAACCGCCTGAAACGTCAGGACAAACGTTTTCTTAAACAATTCTGGGGGGCCACTAGCCTCGACGCCGCCGCCGAACTGGCCAATCAGTCACCCGGCGCGGCAGCTCGTGTTGCCCAGGCCGGTTACGCGGCGATTCAAGTCGGCGAAAGCGCCCACGCCACCGACCTGAGCCACTCGATCAATCATCAAGACCGCCTTGAACGCTCACTGCGCCAGCAAATCGTGCGCGAACGCCGCTCGCTGGAAACCGGTCTGGCCGTGCTCGCCAGTATCGGCAGCACCTCGCCGTTTATCGGCCTGTTCGGTACGGTGTGGGGCATCATGTCGGCGCTTAAAGGCATCAGCGCAGCTGGTTCTGCCAGCCTCGAAACCGTGGCAGGCCCCATTGGTGCGGCACTGGTGGCCACGGGGGTGGGTATTGCGGTCGCGGTGCCCGCGGTGCTGGTTTACAACTACTTTCTGCGTCGTCTGAAATTGACCGCCGCTGACCTGGATGACTTCGCCCACGACTTCTACAGCCTTGCGCAAAAGAATGCATTCCGCGTGCTGCTGCACCCGGTGCTGAACAAGCCTGCGACCACTGGCGCCGGGCAAAACGTCAAAGAGGCTTCCTGATATGGCTTTCTCGACGCAAGACAGCGATGAAGTAATGAGCGAAATCAACGTCACGCCACTGGTGGACGTGATGCTGGTGCTGCTGGTGGTATTTATCGTCACCGCTCCGCTGCTGACCAACTCGATCCCGATCAACCTGCCCAAGACCGAATCAGTCGCCCCGGTGGAGCAAAAAGACCCGTTGGTGGTGAGCATCGACGACAAGGGCAAAGTATTTATCAACAAGGACGAGGTGCAGCCTGAAGTGCTGGAGTTCAACCTGAAATCCGCCAAGGCCAAAGACCCTGAAGTACGCGTGCAATTACAGGCGGACAACGGCGTGAACTACGGCGAAGTGGCCCGCGCCATGGCCTCGATTGAGCGTGCGGGAATTACCAAACTGTCGGTGATAACGGCGAAGTAAAACGACTTCTCTCACGTAGCAGCTGCCGCAGGCTGCGTCCGACGACGCAGTCGTCGCACATCCAGGAAACTCGGTATGTCAGTTGTACCGAGTTTTCAGTTTTACGATCGCTGCGCAATCGAACGCAGCCTGCGGCAGCTGCTACGGTCCACTCAGGTAATCGGCGCCGGGTTGAACAGGGTGATGTCGTTGTGCAGTTTGTGCTGTTCGGCCCAGGTCTGTTTCTTGCCGCTGGCCACGTCCAGGTAGTAATGAAACAACTCCCAGCCGAGGTCTTCGATGGAGGCCCGTCCCGTGGCAATACGCCCGGCATCGATGTCGATCAAGTCGGGCCAGCGTTGCGCCAATTCTGTACGGGTCGAGACTTTCACCACCGGCGCCATCGCCAGCCCGTAGGGCGTGCCGCGCCCCGTGGTGAAGACGTGCAGGTTCATCCCGGCCGCCAGTTGCAAGGTGCCACAGACAAAATCGCTGGCTGGCGTTGCGCAAAATATCAGGCCCTTGCGGGTGACCCGCTCGCCCGGGCCGAGCACGCCGTTGATCGCGCTGCTGCCGGATTTGACGATGGAACCCAAGGACTTCTCAACGATATTCGACAAGCCGCCTTTTTTGTTGCCCGGCGTTGTATTGGCGCTGCGGTCTGCTTCGCCCTTGGCCAAGTAACGGTCATACCAGTCCATTTCGCGCACCAGTTCCTGGGCGACGGTTTGGGTTTCGGCGCGCGAGGTCAGCAAGTAAATAGCATCGCGCACTTCGGTGACTTCGGAGAACATCACCGTGGCCCCCGCCCGCAGCAGCAAGTCCGAGGCATAGCCCAGCGCCGGGTTGGCGGTGATCCCGGAAAAGGCATCGCTGCCACCGCATTGCATGCCCAGTATCAACTCGGATGCGGGCACGGTTTCGCGGCGGCGCTGGTCGAGTTTCTTCAGCCGGATTTCAGCCAACGCCATGATCTGCTCGATCATTTCGGTAAAGCCGTGACTGGAATCCTGCAAGCGGTACATCCAAGGGTCGCTCAAATCCACCGAGGGATCGTTTTCATGCATGACCTGCCCGGCCTGCAGTTTTTCGCAGCCCAGACCGATGACCAGCGCTTCGCCCCCCAGATTGGGGTTGCGCGCCAGATTGCGCACGGTACGGATCGGGATATAAGCATCCGCCGCCGTGATGGCCACGCCGCAGCCATAACTGTGGGTCAGCGCCACCACGTCATCGACGTGGGGGTAGCGCGGCAGCAGTTCATCCTTGATGCGTTTGACCGCGTGATCAAGCACACCGGTCACGCACTGTACGGTGGTAGTGATGCCCAGAATGTTGCGCGTACCGACGGTGCCATCCGCATTGCGAAACCCCTCGAAGGTGTAACCCTCCAGTGGCGGCGCGGCGCCAGGCACCTCGGTGGCCATGGGCAGGCTGTCCAGCGGCGGCGCCGTGGGCATGCGCAGTTGGTCTTCATTGACCCAGCGGCCTCGCTCAATGGCTTGCAAAGCGTATCCGATGGTCTGGCCATAGCGGATCACCTCGCCCCCCTGCGGGATGTCCACAAGGGTGACTTTGTGGCTTTGGGGCACAAAGTCCAGCGTCACCAAACCGTCGGCAAACTCGGTACCCGCCGGCACCCCCTGGTCATTGACGACCACAGCCACGTTGTCGCGCGGGTGTAAGCGAATCGAGCGCGGTGAGTCGGAATGTTCAATCAACGTCATGGCGCCGTTCCTTAACTGTGGGCGGGTGAAAGTTCTACGATTGACGGACCGCTGGCCGGTGGTTCTTTGAGGACCACGCGCTTGATCGGGCCGACGATGACCAGGTAACTGAACACCGCCACCAACGCATTGCAGCCGACAAATACCAACGCCCATTCAAAGGTGCCGGTGGCGCTGATGATGTAGCCGATCACAATCGGTGTGGTGATGGAAGCGAGGTTACCGAAGGTGTTGAACAACCCGCCGCTCAGGCCTGCAATCTGCTTGGGCGAGGTGTCTGAAACCACGGCCCAGCCCAGTGCGCCCACGCCTTTGCCGAAGAACGCCAGGGCCATGAAGCCGATGATCATCCATTCAACATCCACGTAGTTGCACGCCACAATACTGCTCGACACCAGCAGACCGGCAATAATCGGCGCTTTACGGGCGAAGGTCAGCGAGTGGCCTTTGCGCAGCAAGTGGTCGGAAATCACCCCGCCCAAGACCCCGCCAATAAAGCCGCAGATCGCTGGCAATGACGCGATAAAACCGGCTTTCAGGATGGTCATGCCACGGTCTTGCACCAGGTACACAGGGAACCAGGTCAGGAAGAAGTAGGTAATACCGTTGATGCAGTACTGGCCCAGATAAACGCCCAGCATCATGCGATTGGTCAGCAGTTGGCGTATGTAATCCCACTTGGGACCGTCAGCCTTCTTGCCCTTCTGATCCATGTCGACCATGCCGCCGTTTTCCGCAATGTGCTTGAACTCGGCCTCGTTGATACGCGGGTGTTCACGCGGGCTGTAGATCACTTTCAGCCAGATGCCCGAGAAGACGATGCCGAACATCCCCATCACGATAAACACATGCTCCCACCCGTAGGAATAAACGATCCAGCCCATCAGGGGCGCGAAGAGTACGGTGGCAAAATATTGCGCCGAGTTGAAAATGGCAGACGCGGTGCCACGCTCTGCGGTCGGGAACCACGCGGCGACGATGCGGGCATTTCCGGGAAAAGATGGCGCTTCGGCCAGCCCTACCAGAAAGCGCAGCATAAACAGCGCAACCACGGCAGTGGACATGCCGAACTCACCGACAAAGCCTTGCAGCACGGTAAACAGTGACCAGCTAAAAATGCTCAGCGCATAGATTTTTTTCGAGCCGAACCGGTCGAGTAACCAGCCGCCGGGGATTTGCCCGGCCACGTAGGCCCAGCCAAAGGCGGAGAAGATATAACCCAGGGTGACGGCGTCAATGCCAAGGTCTTTTTGCAGGCTGGAGCCTGCGATGGCGATGGTGGCACGGTCGGCGTAATTGATCGTGGTCACCAGAAACAGCATGAGCAAGATCAAATAACGGACATGCGTAGGCTTGGTCGCTTGCATGTAAAAACTACTCCCACTGATTATTTTTATGCGCGGGTGAATCTCTTTGGGTGTGGCGGCCTAGCAGGTGTCGCTTGAGGTGGTGCAGCTTGCCAACGTATTCCTTTACGCAAAAAGCCGCTGATTTCTCAGCGGCTTTGTTGATTGCTTACTGCGGACCCTGCTTGTCGATCAAGGCGGCCAGTGCTTCGTATTCTTCTGGTAACAAGTCGGTCAGTGGCGTACGCACAGGGCCTGCACTGTAACCGGAAATAGTTGCACCTGCCTTGACGATACTCACGGCGTAACCGGCTTTGCGGTTGCGGATATCCAGATACGGCAGGAAGAAGTCGTCGATGATTTTACCCACGGTGGCGTGATCTTCGCGGGCCACGGCGTGGTAGAAATCCATCGCGGTTTTCGGGATGAAGTTGAACACGGCTGAGGAGTAAACCGGCACGCCCAGTGCTTTGTAGGCAGCTGCGTAAACTTCTGCAGTCGGCAAGCCACCCAAGTAGCTGAAACGGTCGCCAAGACGGCGGCGAATCGAAACCATCAACTCAATATCGCCCAGACCATCTTTGTAGCCGATCAAGTTAGGGCAGCGTTCAGCCAGACGTTCCAGCAACGGCGCGGTCAGGCGGCACACGTTACGGTTGTAGACGATCACACCAAGCTTGACTGACTTGCAAACCGCCTCAACGTGGGCAGCAACGCCGTCCTGGCTGGCTTCAGTCAAGTAGTGCGGCAGCAGCAGCAGACCTTTGGCCCCCAGTCGCTCAGCTTCTTGAGCGTATTCGATGGCCTGACGGGTTGAGCCGCCGACGCCGGCAAGGATTGGCACGCTGGTGGCGCAGGTGTCGACGGCAGTCTTGATCACTTGCGAATATTCGCTGGCCGCCAGCGAGAAAAACTCACCGGTGCCGCCCGCTGCGAACAAGGCTGACGCCCCATACGGAGCCAACCATTCAAGACGCTTGATGTAGCCCTCACGGTGAAAATCACCCTGAGCATTGAAATCGGTCACCGGAAAAGACAGCAGGCCGGAAGAGAGGATGGACTTCAGTTCTTGTGGATTCATTATTCGAACACCCTGGGAGCTTGTTGTTATTAAAAAGCCAGCAGCGCTTGGCTGTGTCGTACGTCATCGTACAACTATAAAAACAATCGTCAATGCCTTGAGTGCCAATTAGTCGAAGACCGTCTTTGCCCGCGACCTGTCGAAAGCTCCCAATGCTTGTTCTAGAAGGGCTGCAGGGAAGGAAAAGATGAAAAAATATTTTGCAGAGACTGATACGTTGTCTGAACAACCTGTAGGCGCTGACAAGGAACGAAGGCTACGTTCGAGCGCCAAGCGGTCGCCATGCAGGCGCTTCGGGGTATCAGATGAATTGCCAATAAAAGCTCGCAGCCTTCGCTCCTCGTCAGCGACTACGGCTCAAGCCGCTATGCCTGTTCACCCCCGCGCTTCGGCCTCTTCATGGGCGTGACGCAAACGCTCGCGGCTGTTGGTCAAATGCAATCGCATGGCCGCCCGGGCCGCATCGGAATCCTGACGGGCAATCGCGGTGTAGATTTCTTCGTGCTCACGGCTCAGACGGTTCATGTAACGCTGCTGGTCATCATGGGCCAGGCTCGCCGAGTTGAGCCGCGTGCGTGGAATGATGCTGGTGCCCAGGTGGGTCATGATGTCGGTGAAGTAACGGTTACCGGTCGACAGCGCAATCTGCAAATGAAACTGAAAATCCGAAGCCACTGCATCGCCGTCGCGGGCGGTACTTTCGTTCAAGGCATCGAGTGCGGCACGCATCGCCGCCAGTTGCTCAGGGCTGCGACGTTGTGCGGCCAAACCCGCAGACTCCACTTCGAGGCTGATGCGCAACTCAAGAATCGCCAGCACATCGCGCAACGTGACAATGGTGGCAGGGTCAATGCGAAAGCCGCTCGGGCTCGGTGTATCCAGCACAAAGGTGCCGATGCCGTGCCGGGTTTCAACCTGGCCTGCTGCCTGAAGGCGGGAAATGGCTTCGCGCACGACCGTTCGGCTAACGCCATGGGCTTCCATGATCGCGGACTCGGTGGGCAGCTTATCGCCACGTTTGAGCAAACCGTCGCGAATCTGATCGGACAGTACCGTCACCAACTCCTGCGCGAGGCTGCGGCGTTTGCGAGGAAGGCGCGGTATGTCGTTTGGGTTTTCCATGGTGAAGATCTTTCTCGAATTCAGAGGTATCGGGGGCAAACTTGCCGACATAATAGCTCAAGGCGGTTGTACGATCACGTACGACGATAATCCGGCCCCCGCTGCCCTCCCGCCCACGGCCCTCACGGCAGCGCTTAGCCCTTAAATGTAAGAAAAATTGCATTCGCCTACGGATCAAACAGAGGCGTCTGCCGTGCAATCCAACTCCGTCCGATACGCATTCTGTTGCAACTTCCCCACGCTCTTTGGAGGACTTTAATCCAATGGAGCTGACACATGCTGAACTTGAAAATCCCTCCCCTGACACCCCTTACCTTGAGTCTGATGGCGGGTTTGTGGGCCTTTGCGTCGCACGCGCTGGCGTATTCCGAGCAAGGCCGTTTGCACGACACGGCCAGTTGGCGCAGCGATGAGTTCACCTCAAATTGGGGCTTGGCGGCCATCGGGGCGGATGCTGCCTACGCCCGAGGACTGAGCGGTGACGGCGTTCGTCTGAGCCTGGCTGATTCGGGTACGGACCTGCGTCACGGTGAGTTTGGCGCAAAAGATCATCGTCCGATTCGCTTGGCAGATGAAGGCTGCCAAAGAGAAACAATACCTACCGCCACCCAGTCCGGATGCTTCTACTCCGAAGGTGATCGGGCCAGTATCGAATACAACGACTTACCCCCCAAAACATTGGCAATGCTGCAAGACATGGTCGCCAACGGAACCTTGTCCAGCCTGGATCTTCATTGGTACAAAAGAATGCTGGGAGCCTATTACGACCCTCATGGCACCCACGTGGCGGGTACCATGTTGGCCAACCGCGACGGTACTGGTATGCACGGCGTGGCATACGGGGCAAACCTGAGTCCGATCCGACTTTTCGGTCACATCTATAATGATGCGCCCTACTCGCTTGATCGAATCAAGACGGTTGCCGCGAGTAACGAGGCCTACGTCAATGCGTTTAAGCAAATGCAAGAACAGAACGTGCGTGTCATCAACCACAGTTGGGGCATTCCTGAACAAGTTGACACTGTTGAGCAACTGGATGCCGCTCTGCAGGTGCAGCGCTCATCCGTCGGCAGTGTGTTGGGCAACATGTCTCTGGACGGCGGCTTGTTACAAGTCTGGGCCGCGGGTAACTCCCTGAGCCTAAATCAGACGCCTGAGTCGGCGCCTTTCGCTGACACGCTGTCTTCCTTGCCGCGCGCCATGCCCGAACTTGAGCCTTACTGGGTAACCGTAGTCAATTTGAATCAAAACCTGACGCTTGATCCCAGCTCATTCCGGTGCGGGTACAGCAAAGAGTGGTGCGTGGCGGCGCCCGGTACCCGCATCACTTCTACCGTCTTCGATGGCCCGATCCAGGTTGAAAACAACTATGACGAAGACGGTGAAATAGAAGGGTTCAACCTGATAGACGAGCGTCTGGACTTTGACTACGCCGCTTATACGGGAACGTCTATGGCAGCGCCGCATGTAACCGGCGCGCTGGGGTTACTGATAGAGCGCTTCCCTTACCTCGACAATCCACAAATCCGTGACGTTTTACTGACCACCGCGCAGGATTTGGGCGAGCCTGGTGTCGATGATGTCTATGGCTGGGGGTTGATAGACCTGAAAAAAGCCATCGACGGCCCCGGCCAAATACGCGTCGATACCACCGTGGTGATGGATCGTCGGCCGGGCGGCGCTGTGGTGTGGCAAGGGGACGCTTGGGACGATTGGAGCAACGACATCAGTGGGCCCGGACGCCTGAGCAAAGCCGGTGAAGGTTGGCTCAGGCTTAGCGGAGACAACAGCTTTGCCGGTGCCACTCTTTACTCCGGTCTTTTGGAACTGGAAGGCAACAACCGCCTCACTGACGATGTGACGGTTCAAGGTGGGTTACTGCGCCTTAACGGCACCTTGCAGGACACCGATCTAAACGTTAACGGGGGGATCGCACAAATCAATGGCAGTCAGAATCAGGGGCTGACCCGAGTCACTGTAGCGGGCGTGCTCAGTGGCGATGGTCAGCTCTCTGATACCCACGTCGAAGGCACGATTCTGCCCGGCAGCGAACATCGTCCGTTGACGATCAACGGCGAATATCGGCAGATCGAAGGGTCAACGCTGGTTGTGGGCCCAGCCCTTAACCCGGCGGCAACCTCGCTGCAGGTAAGCGGCTTGGCGCACATCGAGGGCGGGACATTGCGCCTGACACGTCTGCCCGACGCATTTGCGCTCGGTAAGCACTACCGAGTGTTACAAGCAGATGCAGGCATCAACGGCCAGTTCACTTCGGTAGACCATCGCCAGTTCTCGCCGTTTCTGAGCTTTATCCAGACCCGTGACGCTCTCACGTTAGGGTTTGACGTCGGGCGTGGCCAGCCGCTGGTTACTGCGGCCAAAACCGCCAACCAACGCGCCACGGCACACGCCGCCGACGAGCTGGATATGTCCCACACCCTTGCACAGCGCCTGACCTCGCTCTTCCCGAATGAAGCCAGCCGTGCGCTGGATCAATTAAGCGGCGAACTGTACCCCGGCATCCAGTCGGTTCTGATCGAAGACAGCCGCGTCATACGTGAAGCCGCCTTGCAGCGGGCACGCAGCGCGGGGGAAAACACCTCCCGCCCGTCTGGCTCTGCCGGTCAAACCGTATGGGTACAGGCGATCAACAGTCAGGGTCGTCTCGACGCAGACGGCAACGCCGCGCGTATCAGCCACTCGCGCAAAGGCGTAATGATCGGCGCAGACCATGACTTCGAACAGGGCACGCGTGCAGGCGTGCTGCTGGCAAGCACAGAAGGCAGCATGCGCAGTGCGAACGCAGGCAAAGCCACGGTCGAGTCTTATCAAATAGGCGTGCATGCGGGTCACACGTGGGGCGGGTTCGGCGTGTATGGCGGGGTCGCCTACACCCGTAACCCGGTACACAGCAAACGACAGGTGAACTTCAGCGATATTGATGACAGCCTGTCTGCCCGATACGTGAACCACACGCGACAACTCTTTACCGAAGGTAATTATCGCTGGGGCCTGGGCCCATGGGACGTGCAACCCTACCTGCAATTTGCACATGTCAGCTCCCGTAGCGCTGGCTTCAACGAGACCGCAGGTATCAGTGCCCTGAAGGCTAAATCCGCCAACCAGACCGTCAACCTGAACACGAGCGGTGTACGCCTAACGCTGGACATGGGCAAAACATCCATGGGCCCTTCGTGGCTAAGCTTCAACGGCGGTGTTGCATACACCCGCGCCAGTGGCGACTTGACCCCCACTGTGGATGCCTCCTGGCAAGGCGGTAGCAGCATGCGCATTGCCGGAGCGCCGTTGAACCGCACGGTTTTGAACATGAATGCAGGCGCTGTGGCACGCCTAGCACGTGACAGCGCCTTGAGCTTGAGCATTACCGACCAGCGCGGTAACCGCTCGCAGGAACAGAGCGTTAACGCTCAGTATCAGTTCGAGTTTTAAGCAAGGTTTCACTCCGGGCTTGCCTGCCCTGACGCAACGCTGTTGTTGCGGGCAAGTCCATTGGAGCATCACCCCTCGCTTCGATGTACCTGAGCCTCTGGGGCCGCAGTTGAACGGTGCTTTTCATTAGCGGGCAAACACCCAACGTCACTTTGGCATCGGTGCGTCTGAGATTGAAGTCGTTGGGTTTTGTAGAGGTCGCTTGATCATGCATCAGACGCCTGTATTACGAATACCAGCCGTCGACCTGCTTGCGCAGGCCGACAGTGCACAGGACTATCCCGAACTAACCGGAAACTGGAGCACGCCAGTCGTCAGAGCCGGAGGTACCACTGGTTTCGTGAGTCCAGGTGATTTTGCGGTAAGAAAAATGCACATCTTCCAAATGAGTGAAGTGCAAATTGTCAGGGTCTTGGCAGTTGTGCATGTAGCTCTTGATATTAACGATAACCGCGTCTTCAAGTGTGGTGGTGTAGTAATACTCTTGGTTGCCATTACCCGAGTTTCGATACCACTCAATAACGACTTCAGTCATACGTTCACCGGAGGTCAATGCGGCAAGCAAAAGCGGCGAAGACTTGTCAAAGACCTTGGTAATGCACACGGGCTTGTGTACCCGCTGACCGGTTGGCTGACCCTATTGGGGATCGCGTGGAATGATGACATCGTGGGAAAAACCTTGAACCATTACCTGGTCTTCATGCCCTTCCTGATAAGTATTGCCCACTGAGTCAGGAGTGAAAGCGCCTGCAGTGATCAAACCCTGTTTTGCACCCGTGACAGACATATATGCTGGCGTAGCCATAAAGTGTTCCTTGAATAATTGAGATAAACCCATGCGTCATTACACATTGGGCAACATCAACCAATCCAATACTTATGCCAACTTTTCATCACCCTTACAGATCAAGGCCTAGGCGGTTGCAGGAGCTGAGTGCAACACGGTTATTGAATTGACGCAGGAGCATCATATTGCATAGCCAAGGCTTTC
>NZ_WIWC01000064.1 GCF_009600315.1 Pseudomonas helleri
GCACGCCGTGACGGGCCATCCTTGGCCCAACACGGCTCTCCCGGCATCCATGCCGGTCGACCCACTCCGCGAAACCTACATTCGGCCTCCCGATGGGGCGGTAAATCAAGATCAAGATCAAGATCAAAAGCCAGATCAAGATCTACTGCAACTGCAACTGCAACTGCAACTGCATCAATGCCTTGCCTTACGCGCTGAACCCACCATCCGCCGTCAGGCTGGCCCCCGTGATGTAGCCACTTTCCGGGCCTGCCAGATAGGCCACGAAGCTGGCAATCTCATCCGCCTTGCCGTAACGACCAATGGCCATCAAGGGAATCAAACTCTCGGCAAAATCCCCGGTTGCCGGGTTCATGTCGGTGTCCACCGGTCCCGGTTGCACGGTGTTGATGGTAATCCCCCGCGGCCCCAGATCACGCGCCAGCCCCTTGGTCAGCCCCACCAGCGCCGATTTGCTCATGGCATACGGGCCACCGCCCGCGAATGGCATGCGTTCGGCATTGGTGCTACCAATATTGATGATGCGCCCGCCCTCGGTCATGTATTTGGCCGCCGCTTGGGTCGCCACAAACACACTGCGTACGTTGATGGCCAACGTGCGGTCAAAATCTTCCAGACTGAAATCTTCCAGCGGCCCCACCGCCAGCACGCCCGCGTTGTTGACCAGAATATCGAGGCGGCCAAACGCTTTGACGGTGCTGTCGACCGCGTCACAAATGGCTTGAGCATCGGCACTGTCGGCATGAATGGCCAAGACCTTGCCACCGCTGGCATTGAGGCTGTCTTGCAGGGCCTGGGCCTTGTTCACTGAACTGACGTAGGTAAACGCAACCGCTGCGCCGCCCTCTACCAGTCGTTTGACGATAGCCGCCCCTATACCGCGCGAACCGCCTTGTACCAAGGCGACTTTGCCGTGAAAACCTGTGCTGCTCATAGATGACTCCCAAGGGTGCAAGGTCTGAAAGAGTCAACGAGTATCGACCTCTGCTCTGCCGCCGGGTAGTGCCTTATTGCTATAGCCGTGCAATGAAAAGGTTTTGAAAACGCGTGGTGCATTCCATATCCACACCCCAGCGCTGCAAAATGCTGCAAGGAATGTTAGCGTGCTTACATTCCCGACAGCCGATGAGTCTTGTTCACATGAGTCTTTCCAGCACAAAGAAAACCGTACTTGCCTTCAGCCGCGTCACCCCCGAGATGGTCGAACGCCTGCAACAGGATTTCAACGTCATCGTGCCCAACCCCAAAGCGGGCGACATCAATGCGCAGTTTGAAGAAGCATTGCCCCATGCCCACGGTTTGATCGGAGTCGGCCGCAAGCTGGGACGCAAACAACTGGAAAACGCCAAACAGCTTGAAGTGGTGTCCAGTGTGTCGGTGGGTTACGACAACTACGATGTCGACTATTTCAACGAACGCGGGATCATGCTGACCAATACCCCGGATGTGTTGACTGAAAGCACGGCGGATCTGGGTTTTACGCTGATCATGAGCACCGCCCGCCGGGTCGCCGAGCTCGATGCCTGGACCAAGGCCGGTCAGTGGCAGGCCAGTGTGCCGCCCGCGTTGTTCGGCAGCGATGTGCATGGCAAGACGTTGGGCATTGTCGGTATGGGCAATATCGGTGCCGCCGTTGCACGTCGGGGTCGTCTGGGCTTCAACATGCCGATTCTGTACAGCGGCAATAGCCGCAAGACCGAGCTTGAGCACGAATTGGGCGCGCAGTTCCGTACGCTGGATCAGTTGCTGGCCGAGTCGGATTTCGTGTGCCTGGTGGTGCCGCTAAGCGAGAAAACCAAACACCTGATCAGCCACCGCGAACTGGGCCTGATGAAGAAAAGCGCCATTCTGGTGAATATTTCCCGTGGCCCGGTGGTGGATGAACCCGCGCTGATCGAAGCCCTGCAAAACGGCACGATCCGTGGCGCCGGGCTGGATGTTTACGAGAAAGAGCCGTTGTCGGAATCGCCGTTGTTCCAGCTTAAAAATGCCGTGACGTTGCCGCATATTGGTTCGGCAACCCATGAAACCCGCGAGGCAATGGCCAACCGCGCTCTGGCCAACCTGCGCAGTGCGCTGTTGGGTGAACGCCCGCAGGATTTGGTCAACCCGCAGGTCTGGTCAGGCTGACAGGTGAACAGGCGCCCGCAGTGAGCGGGCGCCTGTTCAATGACAACTCAGTGCGAAACGGTCATCGAATACTGAACTTCGACAGGGGTAAACCGTCGCTCGTTACTTGCCATTGGGCAGACCTGCCGGTGCCCGCTCAGTAAGTTTTATTCAAAAGGCACGGCAACTACTTCAGCACAAAGAGTGTCAAAGCTATTCATTTCAAACGTCGCATAAAAGTATCAGCCCGCGTTATATAAATAGGATTGACTATCGTGCATGATGCTCTGGCTTATTGTTCAAAAGGATTCAATTGACTCCTGCATACACCTTATACCGGAGGGTGCTCACACTGCACGCGGCAGCTGAACCCGCGCTCTACACAAGGATCTGGACCATGCCACACAAGACTACGCGCCTCACCGTCCTCATTGACGCGCCGACCAAAGAGAAACTTGAAATTCTGTCCGAAGAAACCGACCAGACCATTTCTCAAGTCATTCGCAAATTGATCAGAGATCATTTGCAGCAGTGCGAAGAGCGGCTCGAAGTTGCTTCAAGGGTACGAGATAGCGAAGAGTCGTAAACGGGCGCTTACTTCATACACGAGTTAATACTTTGGTATTAACTCGCTGAACTGTAACTCGCAGGTTTACGTGGAAATACGCTTCGCTTACATAAAAAAAACACTGTTTTTTTATCTCCTTTGTTGGATTTATCATGCCTTTGAGTCAGCAATTACTCGCAGCCCATGCTTTCTTCCGTCAAACCGCGCGCCTCGCTGGCGATGATACTCAACCCTGTACGCTGTTTTTCTCGATCAGTGACACCCGGCAACGCGCTCACACCGTGCACAGCAGTGCCAGCAGTTTTGAACAGGCCTGGACGTGCGGAGCCAGGCAAATCGAGGAAAAACTCAGGTCGCTGGCGGCTCGATCCGGCGAGCATTTGCCGCTGTGGCTGCGGGTCGAACGTGCAATCAATATCACGCCTATCACCTGGGTTGCGCTGACCGAACGCCTGCAACGCTACAAACGTAATTACTTTCGCCGCGGTATCGCCTTCGACAGTCAGCTGGAGTGCGCCCTGACGGAACAGGAACTCAACGCCAACGCCATTCTGTATGGCGGTGCTCAGTGTCCACACGCTACGTTCAACAGCGGCAATTTCGCGGTCTACGCCAAACGGCGATTTACCGGGAGCGCAACCTCAGCCGCTGTTCAACGCGTGCTCGATCAGCCTGAGAGCAGGGTTTATCTGTTTGATACCACCGGGGTGTTTTGCGCTGAAGACGCCATTGCCTACCCCCTTAACAGCACAGGGGCAGAGACGGGATGGCGTCACTTGGCCGCGCTGACGCCCGATACCATAAGAAGCACCATCGAGACTGCGTCGGACTACTTGGGTCGGCAGGTGCAAACCAGCGGGCAGTTTATCTACGGCTACTTCCCGTGTTTCGACCGGCCCATCAATACCTACAACACCTTGCGCCACGCCAGCAGTACCTACTCAATGATCGAGGCGTGGGCACTGACTGAAGATGAAACACTCAAAGCGGCCATTGACCGGGCGCTTGGCTACCTGACGCAGGTGTTGATCAAACCTTACACACTGCCCGATGGCAGCGCAGCGGCATTTCTGCTGGATACGGGCAACGAGATCAAGCTGGGCGGCAATGCGGTGTGTCTGCTGGCCTTGGTCAAGTACAGCGAAGTCACCGGCTCTGACCACTACTTACCTTTGCTGGAAGCCCTCGCCAACGGCATGGCATGGATGCAAGACCCGGCCAGCGGGGCGTTTGTGCATGTATTGAACGCCCATGACTTGAGCGTGAAAGAGCCCTTCCGGATTATTTATTACGATGGCGAGGCTGCTTTCGGCCTTATCCGCCTCTATGCCTTGAGTCGCAACGAGCGCTGGCTTGGGGTAGTGGAAAAGGCCTTCGACTACTTTATCCTCAAGGAGCATTGGCGCGAGCATGATCACTGGCTCAGCTACTGCGTCAACGAGCTGACCCGCTACCGTCCTGACGAAAAGTATTTTCGCTTCGGGTTAAGCAATGTCGCGGGGTATCTGGGCTTCGTTCAGCAACGCATCACCACCTTCCCCACCCTGCTTGAACTGATGATGGCGGCTCAGCAAATGCTGGCGCGAATCGAGCAACTGCCTGCCCTGCACCCGTTGCTCAAAGAGATCGACCTGGGAGCGTTTTATACCGCCCTGCACCACCGGGCCCGCTATCTGCTCAATGGTTATTTCTGGCCGGAAATGGCGATGTTCATGCGTAATCCGGCGCGCATCGTCGGCGCATTCTTCATTCGTCACCACGCCTTTCGGGTTCGCATAGATGATGTTGAACATTATCTGTCTGGCTTGATTGCCTATCACCGCTATCTGGAGGCAGGTGCCCCGCAGGTGCAATCGCCGGTTGAGCCGCAGGCGCCTCCCCAAGACCTGAGCTGGGACGCTACCTCGCTGGCCAACGCCACTCAGGGGACATGGACAGAGCAACCCGAAGCCAACTGGCGTGCCAGTGGTCTGGTGCCGTCCATGCTGTATTTCAAACCGCTGCGAATGCTGAGTCGTCATCCCTCCAAAGTGAAACCCAATGAGGCACGGCTGGCACGCATCTGGGCCAGCGCGGCGCCTGAGCGCAGGCCATCCGCGTTTCTCTGCGTAGACCCGACGCCCTACCAGAACTGCGGTATACCGGCCCTGCACGTGGCCGATACCCAGGAAGCCATGTTGCAGATGGGGCGCGCTATTCGTCAGCGATTTGCGGGCAAGGTCGTGGGTGTCACCGGCAGCTTTGGCAAGACCACCGTGGTCGCCATGCTTGCCCATGCGCTGCGCCATTGGGGGCCTGTCGGGCAAACCGAGGCCAATGCCAACTTGCCCCACGGCATTGCCTGGAACATGGCCAGCCTGACAGCCCCGAACCTGTTCTGGGTGCTGGAAATGGCCGTGGGCCGCATGCCCATCAATTCCGAACTGGTTCGCCCACACATTGCCGTCGTGACCGGGCTGGCGCCTGCGCATCTGGAGTATCACGGCACGCTGCATAATCTGGCGCGCAAAAAAAGCGCCATTTTCAGCGCCATGGCCCCTGGCGGTCAGGCGGTGTTGTGCCGCGACATGCCGTTTTACGAGGTGTTTGCCAAAGCCGCCAGCACCGCGCAGTTACAGATCATCAGTTTTGGTGAACACCCGCAGGCCGACTTGCAATTACAGGGGTGGCGCAGTGAGACCGATGAAGTAGGCGTTCACGCGCGACACGCTGACCACACTTTCGATTTCACCCTCAAGGCGCGCGGCAAGCACATGGTCATCAACGCACTGGCGGTGTTGGCCACGCTGCTGGCTGCCGGGCTGGAGGCTCGTGAGGCCTTGCACCTGCTGACTGAATTCACCCCGGTCGAGGGCCGTGGCGATGTGCAGTCGTTCAGCTGCGGCGAAGGCCAGTTTCAGTTGATCAACGATGCTTACAACGCCAACCCCGGCTCCATGCAGGCCGCCCTGCAATCGGTGGCGGACTTGCCGGTTGCCCCCTCTCAGCGGGTGTTGGTACTGGGAGACATGCTGGAATTGGGGCCGGACAGCCAGCGTTACCACCTGCAATTGGCTGAGCACGTGCGCAATGCTTCGCCCCGCCACGTGGTGTTGTGTGGCCCTTATATGCAGGGGCTTTATCACGCCTTGCGGGATGAACTGCCAGTGCTGTGGTTTGAACATGCTCAAGCACTTAATGAAGCGCTGCTGGAGCAACGCGCTCACTGGTTTGCGCCGGGGGATTGGGTACTGGTCAAAAGTTCGGGCGGGACGGGGCTTTCACAGCTGAGCACTTGGTTGACGGCTTCATAACGGCGGGCCATGCCGCAGGCTGTGTCAGTCTTTGGCACAGCCCGCGGCGGTCTTGAGGCCGATGTCGTTGCGCAGTTGATGATTGGCGGGCGGCACCGCGGCGGCTTCGATCAATCGAGGCTCATGCCCTGCCCGCTTGAGCGCATTGTAAAAACCTTGCTGCAAACTGAATGGCGCGATCTGATCGTCGGGGTTGCCGATGATGAACAGTTCGCGCCCGGGCACCTTTTTGATGCCGTCGATGTGCTGGCCCGGGTCATAGGGGTTGAGCAGCCCATTGGTGTCGCGCCCCGGTCTGGAGGGCAGCCCTTTGCTCTGACGAATCATTTGTGCGCGTTGCACCAGATCGAACGCGCCACTGGTCATGACCGCGCATTTCACATCCGTGCGGCCCAGCGTCAGCAACGCGGCTGTCACCGTCGCCCCGCCACTGTGACCCAGCAACACAAACTGGCCAATGCCGTAACGTTGGCGTAAGTCATCCAGTGCTGCATTCAATGCGAGAAATTCCTGAGCCTGACGCCGTTGCCCGTGGTTGCCACTGGAACCATAAGTGCCCGGCCGTGCCATGATCACCACCGGCACCCCGGCCCGACGTGTCATCGCGGCGGCTTGTCGTACCTTGGCCGCCAGGGTATTGCCCTGAATGGCTTCGGGAGCACGATGCATTTCAATGTTGCGATCGCCATGGAACATCACAATCACCACGGGCGCACGGCTTGGCGCAGCCCCGGCAAAGTAGCGAATGCAGGCCTGACCTGAACCAAACTCGACCCACAGCGCGGAGGTGGGCTGGGTGCAGGTTGCCTTGTCTGCGGGGGTGTTCCATAGCAACGCAGTGGTGTTGTCGTTACGCTCCAGAGCGTTGGCGGCGCCTGCCAGCATCACTACGATCATCAAAACGAAAGAAACCCACATCCTCGTAGCAGCGGACGAGTAGAACGAGGCCGCGTCCGGGGACGCAGTCGCCGTAAACCGGTCAACGGGTTGCAACTGACACACCGCATTGAATGGTTTTACGGTTGCTACGCAACCGAACGCGGCCTCGTGCTACTCGTCCGCTGCTACGCAGATGGGCGGTACGGCTTTTAGCGTTCACGCAATGCCTCGCGGGCGCGGTTCATGGGCTTAACCAGGTAGTCGAGCACGGTTTTACGACCGGTTTTGATGTCCACCGAGGCAATCATGCCCGGTACGATGGAGAAGGTTTTGCCGGCTTTGTTCTTCAATACGTCAGCATCCGTGCGGATAAAGACACGGTAATAAAACACTTCCGGCTTGGCCTCGTCCTGAATGGTGTCCGGGGAAATGGTCACCACTTTGCCGTCCATGCCGCCATAGATGGCGTAGTCGTAGGCGGTGATTTTGACCTTGGCCACTTGATCCGGGTGGATGAACGCAATGTCACGCGGCGAGATGCGGGCTTCGATCAGCAACTGTTCATCCAGCGGAACAATTTGCATCAGGCGACCATTGGGCGGGATGACGCCGCCGATGGTGGTGACCTCAATCCCCTTGACGATGCCGCGCACCGGCGAGCGCAAGGTCAGGCGCGTCACCGAGTCGGAACGCCCGCGCATGATCGATGAGAGGGTTTCGACGTCCGCGTTGGCTTTGGCCATTTCCTCACCGGCATGCACCATGTAATCAGAACGGGCCTGGGTCAGTTTTAACTCCAGCTCGGCCTTTTGCCGCTTGAGCCGCAACACTTCAACGTTACTGGCCGCGCCCACCTTGGCCAGGTTCTCGGTGATGTCCAGTTCACTGCGCACCAGTGCCAATGAAGAGCGAACCCCGGCCAGTGATTCTTCCAGCCCCTTGCGCCGCGTCGTATACAGGTCTGTTTCTGCACGTATCAACGCCGGGAAACGCTGTAGCTCATCGGGAAAATTCAAGGGTTTGTTATTCACTTCGGCCTGCAAACGCACCACGCTGGCCAGCGATGCGCGGTATTTGGCCGCGCTCTCATCGAAGTTGGATTCGGTTTTGGTCGGGTCAAGTCGGGCCAGCACCTGGCCACTTTTAACGATGTCGCCTTCGCTCACGTTCAACTCGGTGACGATTCCGCCCTCCAGCGATTGAATGATTTGCTCACGGGAGGTCGGGATGACTTTGCCAGTGCCATTGGACACTTCATCGACCTCAAAGAAATACGCCCAGGCGCCAAAGGCGGCGAGCAAGGCGAAGGCATACCAGACCACCCGCGTCGCACGCACCACGGTGCTGTCATCGACCCCATCGTGGTAAGGCCGATCGCTGTCGTCTTCACGGGCAAGTAGCGGGATTTTTTTATTTTTGTTCATGGGCGCAGTCCTCAGCCATGGCGCTCGGGGGGCACGTCATCGTCATTGCGGCGCCTTTTGAGGTTTGGAAAGCCGCGCGATGGCGTTCTCCTTGGTGTCATCCACAACGATTCTGCCGTTGTCGACGACGATGATTCGGTTCACCAGACTCAACACGCTCATGCGGTGCGTGGCGATGATCAAGGTGCGATGCGCCGCCCATGTGTCCAGGTTCTGGATCAGGTTGCGCTCGGTGGCTTCGTCCAGTGAGGCCGTCGGTTCATCCAGCAGGACGATGTGCGGCTGGCGAATAATCAGCCGTGACAACAGCAACGACTGGCGTTGCCCGCCCGACAGGCCCAGCCCGCCTTCGAGGATCAAGTGGTCCATGCCATCGGCAAACTTGCCGACAAATTCCGCCGCCCCGGTCACCGATAGCGCATGCAGTATTTCTGCGTCGGTGGCATGGGGCGCGCCCATGATCAGGTTGTCCCGCAGGGTGCCGTGAAACAGTCGGGAGTTTTGCGTCAGCAGCCCAAGGTCTCGACGTACATCGGCCGGGTCGATATGCGCCAGCGCCACGCCGTCCAGGCTGATCGTGCCGGCCTTGAGGTCGAGCATGCCGGCCAACGCCTGAAGCAGAGTGGATTTGCCTGCGCCGTTGCGCCCCAGGATGGCTATGCGTTCACCCGGCTTGATCTTCAGGTCGGCCACCAGCAAGGCGGGGGTCGGCGCATCGTCAGCGTACTGAAACGCGGCCTGGGACAGCACATAATCGCCCCGCACCACCGGCAAATGCACACGTTTGCTGCCCTCGGCGTGGTCCACCGGCAGTTCCATGATGTTATTGAGGCTTTTAAGCGCCACTTTGGCTTGCTGCCAGCGGGTCAGCACCTGGGTGAGCTGCGACATCGGCGCCATCATGCGCGATGACAGAATCGACGCGGCCACCAGACTGCCGGTGGTCATGTCGCTGGCCATCACCATAGGCGCTCCGAACACGATGACCAGCGCAAACACCGAACCTTGAACCGTGTTGCTCCAGTTGATCAGCCGGTTGGTCAGCAAGCGCAGGTGCAAATTGGCGTCCGCACAACTGGCGTTGTAGTGGTTCCATTGCTGCTGGAAACGCTGTTCGGCTTGCAGGGCCTTGATGTCGTCCAGCCCTTGCACGGTTTCCACCAGCATGGCGCTGCGTAATGAGCTTTCGCGCATCGACTCATTGGCCATGCGCGCCAGTTTCTTTTGCGACAACAACCCCGGAATCACCATAAACAGTACCGCCACCATGGGCACGGCGACGAGGGGGCCGGCAATAAACCAGAAAATCACCAAAAACAGCAGGAAAAACGGCAAGTCAGCCAAGGCCGTGGCGGTGCTGGAGGTGATCAGTTCACGCACCTGCTCCAGTTCTTTGAGCTGGGATATAAACGAGCCGGTGGACTTGGGCCGCGCGCTGTTGCGCAAGCGAAGGGCATGCCCAAAGACCAGATCGGAAACGCGCATGTCGGCGCGCTTGCCGAGCATGTCGGTAATCCGTACGCGGGTCATGCGCATGATGAAATCGAACAGCAACGCCAACAGCACGCCGCCGAACAGCACATACAGGGTCGGCAGCGACTCGGCCGGGATCACCCGGTCATACACCTGCATCGAAAACAGCACCCCGGCCAGCCCCAGTACGCTGGTGATCAGCGACGCCAGCATCACATAGCCGTACGGGCGCACGTCACGCAGCACAATGTTTTTGAACCAGTCCTTTTGGTAACTCTTTATATAGTCATCCACGCGCGCATCACGCACCGCACGCATGGGCCGCAGAATCAGGATTTTACTGGCGTGCTCGATCAGATCCTGACGCGCAATGCGGCTTTGCAGCCCGGCGTCACCGCTGTAGGTGATGCCTAAATCATCGTCATCCCCCACGGTTTGCAGCACGCCGACCTGACCATCATCCAGTTGCACCACCAATGGCATTTGCCGCTGCATCAGGGTCGTGGCCGAGAAGTCCACAATCATGCAGTTGAGCCCGGCCTGACGGGCCATTTGGCGCACCACGTCCTCGACCACGCTGCCTTCGGTCCACTGCACCGCCAGCCGCACGGTTTGCGCCGAGCACTCCAGCCGGTAATGTCGGGCCACCAGCAAAATAGCGTCCAGCCACACTTCGTAATCCAGCGCGGATGAGCGATTGAGCGTTGTCTGCGCGGGTTGTGCAGCGGCTTGCGTGTCAGCCTCAAGCATCACGGCATCGTTCATGGTTGGATCTCCACGCCTTGTATCGCGCTGTTGTCCAGATGGAACGCAGTGCGCAGTCCACCGGTGTTGTAGAGGCAATCGATCTTCAGGCGCCGCAGGTCGGCGGAGGTATTTTCACGGTCCATGCGCGCCTGATGGATTTCCTGCTCGGCATTGAGCAGGTCCAGCAGCGGCCGGGTTCCCAGCTCCAAATATTGTTGTTGGTACAAGTCTTTGGTTTCCGTAATGCTGCGTTCGCGAAAATCCAACGTGGTGAGGCGCTGTGCGAGGCTGGAAATCTGATCCCGAGCTTCCAGCAAGCCCTGTCGCACCGAAAGCCGGGCCGCGTCGCTGGCCGCCTGAGCTGTACGCAGGGCCTGTTCAGCCGAGGCTTTGCGGGCGTTGATGGCACCGCCCTGATAGATCGGCACTTTCACGTTGAGGAACACCCCGTAGCGCGTTCGGTCGCGTCCGCCCTGAATATCGCTGTCGTTGTTGTCCAGGTACTGCGTCAGTTCCGGGTCCAGCGACAGGGTGGGCAAGCCTTCGGCGCGGGCATTGGCGATTTGCGCCACCGCGTCGACCTGTTGCGATTGCGCGATCAACAGCGAAGGCGTCACCGCTTCGTCGGGCACCACGCCCTGACAGGAGTGCTCAAGGTTTTCCGGGAAACCCGGCGAGACATTGACCGTGGTTTGCGTGCCCAGCAGGCTGGCCAAGGCACTGCGCCAACGATTCAACTGCGCGGCGTATTGCAACTGCGTGGCAATGGCCGCCTCAACTCGCGAGCGCGCTTGAAACAAGTCGGAACGGGTACTGGCCCCCATATCGCTGCGTTTTTTCGCCAGCTCAGCAATGGCCGAGACGCCCTTGACCTGATCCCGCGCCAGCACTTCAAGGGTTTGTGCACGTTGCAGTTCAATCACCGCAAACGAGGTTTCGCGCGTGACCTGATCAATGGCCAACAGGATGCCCGCCTGACTCCCGCTGACACGGGCCAGGGCGCTGTCCACTGAGCTCGAGACCTTGCCGAAGTCATACAGCATTTGCGACATCGACAGCGTAAAGGCCTGACTTTGGCCATTACCGGAGACGCCGCTGTCGTAGCCCGAGCGCAGGCCGCCGCTGATTTGCGGGTAATAACCGGAACGAGCAATGGTCACGTTCTGGTTCTGTTGAAACAACTTGCCAATGGATTCGGCAATTGCCGGATGCCACTCCACCACCAACTGTACGGCGCGGTTCAGGTCGAGGGTGTCCGGGATTACATGTTGCGGTGGCACAGGCGCACTGACGCCCATGGGGCCACCCGGTAAATTCGTGTCCAGTTTGCTTGGACTGATGATGCTGACGCCTTGGGCGTCGTCGGAAAACGGTTTGGCCATGATCCGCTCTACAGGCAGCGGAACTACTGCGACTGCCACACACAAGGCAGATAAATGTCTGACCAGCGTTTTATGCCTCAAATCCAGCCCCCAGATGAGTGTTACCCGATAAAGGCTCACTCAGCGAAACAGCAAAGGGGTATCACATGCACGCCGGTAAAGGCCGATGCACACAACAACAGACCGGGTCTCGTCTGAGACCCGAGCCATCGTCGCAATACCGTTAATGCATAAAGCCGGGCCTTTCGGCCCGGGTTAAGGGGTGTGATTTACACCACGGTGATGCCGCTCTGAACCCAAAGCTGATGGGTTTGATCTTCCGGGCTGGTGTAGATCACGTATTCAAGACCGTTCTCTACCTGACTGACGCCAGACGACCAGTTGCCGGTCAGGTGGACGCTGTCTTGATCGTCGCCCTGAATCACCAGGCGATCCGCCTCGGGGCCTGTGATGGACACCAGGTCTTCGAGACTCAAGGTCAGATCAACCGCGCTGACGTTATTCAGGTCGATGCTGTCAATGCCGCTGACCTTGCCGATCAGATCGGTGAGGTTGATGGCCGCATCGCTGCCCTCCCACAACAGCCCCTCAGTACCCGCGTCTGAAGCGACGTGGGCAAAGTCGGTGTCGGCAACCACTGAAGGATCGCTGTGATCACCGCTGCCATCGGTTGCAGCATCCTCGTCAGTGACGGCGGCAGGCTCCTCCACCGACAGTGCGGCGAGCGCTGGCCCTTCTGTGGCCGGGGCACCCGGATTGGTGTCGTCCCAGACCAGATCGCGGTCGGGTGTATCAATACGCACATACAGGGTTGCCGTATCTTCCTGACCGTTTGGATCGGTAAGTTTGTAGGTGAACTGATCCACCTGACCAATTTCGGTCAGGGTCAAACCTGCGTGAGGTGTGTAGATGTAGCTGCCATTGGCAAACAGCGTCAGGCTGCCGTGTTCACCGTTGACGGTTGCGCCCGTCGGGCCGGGTATCACATAAGCAGCGCCGACCAACAGACTCAAGACGGTCAGCGGGCTACGAACATCTGCACCTGACAAACTGTCGGCAAAGACACTGCCCGTTGCGTTAGTCATTGCACCCACTTCGAACTGCGTCAGGTAGGTGGGGGTCACGGTCTGGGCGATGTTGACTGTCCCAAATACCGAAAGCCCTCCCGATAACCCCGACACCCGCCATGTACCCTCGGTCAGCCCGCTGAAGGTATGCGAAGCCGGAGACGAGGTGAGGGTTTGTTGAGTTGCCCAGGCACCGTCTACAAACTTTTGCAGGTAAAGCGTGGTATTGGGCAGCACGGTCAACAGCCCGCCTACCGTGAGGTCAACTTTCAACTGAGCCGTGGTATCGGCGGCCACTGTGAAACTGGCGCCGTTACCGGTTCCCTGCCCCAATACCGGCACGCCGTAAGACAACGTCGTCACGGTTTGCGGCGCCCCGACCACGTTATTGATATCGACTTGGGCCGTACCCAGATCATCGGTCGCAACGGTAGTCCCTACGCCCGGTGCAGACGGATCTGCAGCGTTCCAGGTCAAGTCGACATCCGGGCTGTCAATCCGTACATACAGGGTCGCTGCTGATGTCCCACCGCTGGTGTTGATCAGTTGATAGTTGAAGGCATCGACCTTACCGATATTGGTCGCATCGCCATTCGGGGTGTAGCTATAAGTGCCATTGGCAAAGATGGTCAATTGACCATAAAGCCCCTGCACAACGGTGCCGGTAGTAGCATTGGCGTCAATAAAGGAGCCGCCGGACTCGATCTGAACCGTGACCGGGCCACCGGTGCCCGGATCATCCGGTTGACCATCAATACCGGCATCGGTGATGACATTACCGCCCACTGCAGTAACCGAGGTATTGAAGTCGGTCAGACTTTCGTTAGTGACACTCACCTGCGCAACCGCATTGGCGCCCACATACAACAAACTCGGTTCTACCTTGAGCGTGAAGCGGTACTCACCGGACGCCAGGTCTGGAACCTGGAAGCTATTGCCGGAGCCCAGCAAGCCCAACAAATCGAGCAAGCCAGTACCACCGCCCACCGACTGCACTGGAGACCAGTTTCCGTTGCCATCGCTGACCTCAAGGGTCGCTGAAAACCCACCTTTTAACAGCGAGACCAGATCAGCCGAACCAAACGAAACATTCAGGCTACCGGTTTCACCGCTGGCGACCGAGAACGTTTGTACCGCTTGGGTTGAACCTACTTCAATAATGCCACCCACCCCCAAGAGCACTGAAGCACGCATATCGGCCAGAGGTGTATTGGTAGTGACTGGTGTAATGATGACTTCAGCTGTAGCCAGATCGTCGCGGGCGGTTGGGTCGGCATCCGCGTCAGCATCAGCGTCAGCATCTGCGTCGGCATCGGCATCCGCGTCGGCATCGGCATCGGCGTCCGCGTCAGCATCGGCATCGGCATCGGCATCGGCGTCGGCGTCGGCGTCGGCGTCAGCATCGGCGTCGGCATCCGCGTCAGCATCAGCATCCGCATCCGCATCCGCATCCGCGTCAGCATCAGCATCGGCATCCGCATCAGCATCAGCATCAGCATCAGCATCAGCATCAGCATCCGCGTCAGCATCGGCATCGGCGTCAGCATCGGCATCGGCATCGGCGTCGGCGTCGGCGTCAGCATCGGCATCGGCATCGGCATCGGCATCGGCGTCAGCATCCGCGTCGGCATCCGCATCAGCATCGGCATCGGCATCGGCATCGGCGTCGGCATCC
>NZ_WIWC01000065.1 GCF_009600315.1 Pseudomonas helleri
CGGCTCTCCCGGCATCCATGCCGGTCGACCCACTCCGCGAAACCTCCTCTCGGCCTCCCGAAGGGGCGGCAGATCAAGATCAAAAACCAGATCACAAGCAGATCAAAAACCCTCTGGCGATGTTGTTCCTGTAGCGACAGCCTTCGATGTTCACACCTCTCGGTGCATCAGGTAAAACCATGCACCCGGTTGTGCAAGCAGTTGTCCCCAACCGACCTAAAACAGCGTCACCCACGCCGCCCACATCGGGGCAAAACTCACCGGCAACCACACGGCCAGCCGGGGCCGGTAAGGCAGCAGCATAAGCAGCGCAAAACCGCTTAACGAGACCAGCCCAAACCAGCCAACCGGGCCCATCGCCCATCCCCAAACCTGACCACTGAAGTAAAAACTCAGCCCCAGACTTAGCCAGCCGCCACCCCGTAGCAACCGGCGCAATCGTGTCGACGGCGCGGCATGCCACACCTGTTTGTAATGACGCTCAAGACCCTGACACAACGCCAGCATGGCGATATAGGCACAAGCCAGCGCTGCGAAAAAATACCCCGCCATATCAGTTACCCTCCGCCATGGCGCCACGCTGACGACGCGGTACACGCACCGCGCCAGGTTGTGAGACTTTCCAGCTGGCCCACAGCAACAAAGCCCCCAGGCCCATCGCCGTCAGTTCCACACCGGCGCGGCTGGGAAGTGACCAAGGTGTGTTAACCGTCATTAAACTGAGCAACGGTAATGTCAGGCACATCACCCCAGCCAATCCCAATTGCTCACGCCAGGCCTGCATGCGCGAACGGAACAGGGCATGGCCCACGCTCAACGCCCAGATGCAAAAAAAGACGTTCAGTTCGGCATCAGCGCGGTCGGTCATGCCCGCAGGCAGTAAGCGATTGGCCCACAGCAGACTGATGCAGGCCAGGCCCAAACCGGCCATGACCGCCACGTTGATGGCTTCAACCAGCCGATACAGCACTTGCCCTACCCGACCCTCACTGGCGTATTTACGTCGACGTTTGACCGTGAACAACACCAGACCGCTGCCGATCATGGCAGTGCTGATCAAACCGCATACAAAGTACAACCAGCGCATCGGGTAGCCGCCGAATTGGGCGAAGTGCAACCCGGATATAACCCGGTGCGTGAGAACGCTGGCGCGCATCTCTGTCGGCCCCGACAGTTGTTCACCGGTGACCCCGTTAAACCGCATACCCTGGCCTTTGGTCAGGGCAATGCGATTACCCAGCAGTGGCCGAATCTGAATTTCGGCAGTGCTCTGCCCCGGGTTGCTGATGCTCACGCCACCCAAGGGGCCCATCACCTCACGGGCCTTGGCCAGCAACGGAGCCATGTCCACCAGCGGAGCGGGTTCAGCGCGCATGCCGCGTGCAGCTTCGCGCACCACAGGCGCTGAATCTTGCGCTTTGAAAAAGGCTTCGCGGTTGCCCTCAAATAACGCGTCCATCGCGGCTGGCATGTAGATGATCAAAAAGATGGCCAGCCCGCTGTAGGTGATCATCAGGTGGAACGGCAGTAACAGCACAGCGCTCGCATTGTGGGCATCCAGCCAGGAGCGTTGGCCCTTGGCCGGGCGAAAGGTAAAAAACTCCTTGAAGAATTTTTTATGAATCACTATGCCGCTGATCAATGCCGCCAGCATGCCCATTGCCAACGCACCCACCAGATAGATGCCGATCATGCGCGGCAGGTGCAAGGTGAAGTGGAAGCCAAAAAAGAACATCCCGCCTGCCGTTTCCCGTACCGCCAATACCTTGCCGGTGTCGGGGTTCAGGCTCACCGATACGCCATCACGGCGCCCGCCGGTTGAAGCCTGAAGCTGGGGCGAGCGTTCGTTGGGCAGGCTGATGCCCCACTGCCGGGCGTCGGCCTTGTGTTCACTCAAATAGCCCAGCGCCAATTGCACGGCCTGCTCATCGCTCAGGTGATGCGCGGGCAGCTCGGGCTGCATCCAGTTATCAATTTCTTGATCGAACACCGCCAGGCTGCCGGTCAGGAAAATCACCAGCAACAACCAGCCGACAATCAAGCCGCCCCAGGTGTGCAGCCAGGCCATGGATTGGGTCAGAGTCTGTTTCATCCAAGACGCTCCAGCCATTGCGGCCAAAATCCGATGGCGGCCAACGGCACCGCCAATACCGGGCCCATCCACACCGCCCACTGATGACGGGCGGCAAACGCCCACAAAATCGCCAGGGTGTAGATCACAAATGACAACAGGCTAGCCACAATCAGCGAGTCCACATTGTCCAGCGGCAACAGTCGCGCCAACGCCGCCGTAAAGGCATACGTAAAGACATAGCCGCCCACCAGCGCTGCCAGTGTGCGGGACAGGATCGGCAGCCAGGCCGAGGTTGCGAGTTTCATGGATTCAATCCTTCACAGGCTTTATTTTTTTGCGTGCGCCAGAGGCGACAACGGCGCGACACCCGCTACCTGCGGATGTCACGCCTCAATGCCCGCGCCACCCGCAGTGACGCGGTACCTCGGGTGGATCAGAACGAACTGGTGACCGAGGCGAAGTAAGCACGGCCGGCTTCGTTGTAGGTTTGCGCACCGGCCTCATCCGAGTTGCCCTTGCGGTACAAGTGTTTGTCGAACAGGTTGTTGATGCCCAACCGCACGCTCAGGTGCTTGTTGAATTCATAACCACTGCTCACGCCCACCAGACCGTAGGGATCGACCGGAATCTGTACCGACTTGTCGAGTTCTTCGTTAGCCCGGTTGTTACGCTTGGGCGCTTCCTGCTTGCCGTAGTAAGTGCCACTGACTTGAAAGGACAGTTTCTCGGTAGCGTACCAGTCGAGCATTGTATTGAGGGTGTACTTGGGAATGATGCTCAGCGGATCACCGGTTTCCTTGTCCTTGCTTTCGATCATGTAGGTCAGGTTGGTGTTCCAGTCCAGATCGTCGCGCAGGCTGACAAACAGGTTGCCCTCGATCCCTTGCACAATGGCCTTGCCACTGTTTTCCCATTGCAGGACACGACGTCCGTTGGGCAAGCGGAAGGCCGCTTCGTTACTGGCATTGATCTTGTTTTGATAGTCGTTGCGAAAGTACGTACCGCTGGTGCGCCAGGTGCCTTTGTCGAACGCCAGACCAATCTCTTTGTTGATGCTGATTTCCGGCTTGAGATCCGGGTTACCCACCAAATAGCAACCACCGAGGTTCACCTCTACCGAACTGCACCCCTGACCGCGGCTGTACAACAGGTAGTTGGGGTTGGATTGGTAAAGGTTCGGGGTTTTATAGGCACGGGCAATACCGCCCTTGATGCTCAGTTCATCGGTGATCTGATGAGATGCGTTGAGGCTCGGGCTCCAGTTGCCGCCAAACTCGCTGTGGTGATCGAATCGAAGCCCCGGCGTGACGATGGTTTTGGCACCGACTTCGATGTTGTCTTCAACGTATAGCGCATAGCTGTTGGCGGTGGTTTTGGTTTGCGTACGGTCGGTGCCTGGCAGCCCTGGTGTGCCGTCAGCGCCAGGGTCCCAGCTTTGCGGGCGCAACGAGCCCGGATCATTCAACGACTCATACAGGTATTCGCCGCCCACCGTCAGCACTTGCTCTGTGCCCATGTGCAACGGCAGGTTCACTTCAGCCGTGGCCCGCGTGTTGCGCAAGCGTGACTCAAACGAGCCGGCGCTCTCGGAAGGTGCGCCTTCGCCATAACCGGCCAGCCCTTCATTCAAGCGTGAGTTGCGAGTCAGATCGTGGGTCAGTGACGCCTTGGTTGACCCCCAGTCGAACGCGCCATTGTGTGTCGCGGAGAAGGTGCTGCGCTGAAGCACACTGGTTTCTTTGCCGGTCAGGTTATTAACAAAATCTCCACCACTGTTGAGCATGGTGTCACCGGCAAAGATATTGCCCTGACGACTGTAGCTGGCTTCCAGATCGAGACTTTGCTCAGGGGTGAACTGCCAACTGAGCAGGCCGTTGACGTCCTTGTTGCGCACCCCTTCACGACCGGCCACCACGCTGTCCGGTGAGGCTTGCTCGGCCGTGTTGATGCCGGGGTCGTCGGCATCGGTCTTGTTCACACCGCCATACACGCGAAAGACCAGATCTTCGGTGATCGGCCCGCTGAGATTGAAGTTGGTGCGTTTACTGATGCCTTCAGCCTTGTCTTCAGGTGACAAGTAATAGGCCGTTACCGAGCCGCTGAGCTTGTCGGCGGGCCTTTTGGTGATGATGTTCACCACCCCGCCCATCGCCCCTGAGCCGTAGCGTGCGGCCGCCGGGCCACGCAGGATTTCAATACGCTCGACTTCTTCAGCCGGTACCCAGTTGGTTTCGCCGCGGGTGTCCCGGTCGCCACTCCAGCCATAGCGCTGGGCGTTGCGTGAGGCAGACGGTTTGCCATCAATCAGAATTAGCGTGTTTTCCGGGCCCATGCCGCGCAGATCGATCTGGCGGTTGTTGCCGCGAGCGCCGCTGGCACTGTTGCCCGTCAGGTTGACGCCGGGTTCACGGCGGATGATTTCAGACAAATCATTGGCGGGCGGGCGCTTCTTGATGTCTTCGGCGGTGATGATCGACACACCCGGTGCCTGCTTCAATTCTTGTGCGGCGGTGCCCAGCACACGGGTTTCTTCAAGTTGCAGCGCTTGCCTTGTTCCGTCGACCGGCAGGTCGCTGGCCTCTATCGGCACTTCATCGCGCTCGCGCTCCAGCGCATCGGCCAGTAACGTTGGCGACGTCAGAGCGGCCACAAAAGCCAGTGAGAAATGACTGCGTTTGAATCGAGACGGCATGTCCAGTTGATCCTTAACCAGGGAGAGTGCTCAGCGGGCCACAGGCGGGAAATCGCTGGCGCAGCCCCACTTGAAAGGCGGCATGATTGAGCGGTTCCCGGCGCTGCAAGAGCCGGGATGATAAGCAATCTCATTTGAGAGTAAAGCGCAATTGATAGGCAACCGCATTTGAGGCCGTGGTATTCCCTGTATTTAAAAGGCTTTTGTTACCGATTAATTTTGAAACAAAATGTAAAAAAACAGCAAAACACCGCATTATCGACCTAACTTAACGCCCCTTTTTCGAGCTAACACCCATGACCCATGAACTTCAAATAACTGACCTGCAACGCGGTGACGGCAAAACCGTGGTTAAAGGTGCACTGATCACCACGCAATACACAGGCTGGTTGGCAGACGGTACGGTGTTTGACTCATCCCACGACCGTGGCAAGCCGTTCCAGTGCGTGATTGGCACGGGTCGAGTGATCAAGGGCTGGGATATCGGTTTGATGGGCATGCAAGTGGGCGGTAAACGCAGACTGCAAGTGCCCGCCCACCTGGCCTATGGTGAAAGAAACATGGGCGCCCATATCAAACCGAACTCTGACCTGACCTTTGAGATCGAACTGCTGGAAGTGCTGACGCGCGACGATTAAGCGTGCGTTATAAACAGGATTATTTTCAGGAGATAAGCGTAAGTGAATCGATTCTTCATAAAGGTTTTGACGCTTTCTCTATTCATAGCGCTCGCGGGTTGCAGCACTCAACCAACGCAACCGGTGCGCTCACCGGAGCAAATACGCGCACGGGTCGTACAACTGCTGCCGAGCAACGTGTCGGATCGTCAAGGTTGGGCCACTGATATACAGACCGCCTTTGCCGTTCAAGAACTGACCCCGTCAGATGAAAACATCTGCTCGGTGCTGGCCGTCACTGAGCAAGAGTCGACCTTTCAGGCAGACCCACCCGTACCGGGACTGGCGAAAATCGCACGAAGCGAAATCAACCGGCGCGCCAGCAAACTGCATATCCCCGAATTTGTGCTGCGCAGTGCGCTGAATATCACCTCGCCCACTGGCAAGACTTATAACCAGCGTCTGGATGCGGCCCGAACCGAGGGCCAGCTGAGCGCCATTTTCGATGATTTCATTGGCATGGTACCGCTGGGTAAAACCCTGTTTGGCAGTTTGAACCCGGTACACACCGGCGGCCCGATGCAGGTCAGCATCGCGTTTGCACAACAACAGGCACGCGATTATCCGTACCCGGTCGCCGAGTCGATTCGCCATGAGGTCTTCACCCGGCGTGGCGGCATGTATTTCGGCATTGCCCACTTATTGGGGTATCCGGTGGATTACCCGCGATCGCTGTACCGCTTCGCCGACTTCAATGCGGGCTGGTACGCCAGTCGCAATGCCGCATTTCAAAACGCCGTCAGCAAGATGTCCGGTATTCCTTTAGCCCTCGATGGCGATCTGACCATTCCTGACTCCTATGCCGTCGGCGCCACTGAACGCGCCGTGCGCACATTAAGCAAACAGCTGGATCTCAGCGAAAACGCCATCCGCAACCAACTGCTTAAAGGCGACAGCCTGGACTTCAACGACACGGCGGTTTACCAGCGCGTCTATGCCCTCGCAGACCGCAAAAATGGCCAGCCATTGCCTCGCGCCGTCTTGCCGGGTATTTCCCTGCAAAGCCCTAAAATCACCCGTAATTTGACAACAGCCTGGTTTGCCCAGCGAGTCGATGAACGGCGGCAACGCTGTATGAACCGGGCTAAAGCGCTGGCAAGCCTATGAAAAATTCAGATACGAACAATTTGATTGAAAAACACCAGATACGGAGTAGCGTCGAGCCCAGTCATTCAAAGGAAAATCTTATGGGACTCGCAGCCCGTCACATCGAACCTGACATCAACAGCCCCGAGGCAGGCCGCGTTGCCCTGACCTTTTTCTTCAATCTGATGGCGCATTGGGGGTGCAACAAGGATCAGCAATGCACCTTGCTGGGGGCCATCGGCAGCACCACCTATTTCAAATACAAAAAACTGCCCGCAGTACGCTTGCCCCACGACACCCTTGAGCGTATTTCCTACCTGATGGGCATCCATAAATCCTTGCGCATCCTGTTCAGCAATCAACCGGAACGCGCCTACGACTGGGTTCACAAGCCCAATATCGCAGCGCCCTTCAACGGCCAAAGTGCATTGACCTACATGCTCGGCGGTCAAGTTGTGGACCTGGCTGACGTGCGTCGCTACCTCGATGGCGTACGCGGCTGATGCGGGCGGTGCTGCCCGAGTGGGACAAGGCCTGGCGAATCATCAACAGCGCGTTTCCGCCCATCTCGGTGTTTGAAGACACCCTTGACCCGGCAGACCTGGATATCGCCTTTGCGCTTGAAAGCTTGACCAATGATCGCCTGCGCGATCAGGCCGGTTTGATCACCCGCGTTAACCCTCAAGACCGACTGTGTGGCGCAGGCTCCACCCCGGTGATGGCTGCGTTTACCCATATCGGACGGGCTAGCCGTTTCACCGATGGCAGCTATGGGGTTTATTACTGCGCCAGCAGCGTTGAAGCGGCGATCGCCGAAACCTGCTTTCATCAGGAGCAATTCTGGCGCGCCACGTGTGAAGCCAGTATCGAAATCACCCTGCGAACCTACATCAATCAGGTCTGCCAGCCGATGATCGATGTGCGCCGAAAAACAGCGCTGCACCAGCCCTCGCCCGATACCTACGGCACCTGCCAGGCCTTTGCCCGCCCTTTGCGCGAAGACGGCGCCTGGGGGTTGCTGTACAAGAGCGTGCGCCTCAAGGGCCACGAATGTGTTGCAGCCTTTCGCCCCCCCGCACTGTCGATACCGGTTCAAGGCCCGCATTTTCGGTATGTCTGGGATGACAAACAGCAGGTCATTGCGTGGGTGTTGCAGATCAGTGAAGTCGCGTTTTAAACGGACAAAACCGTCCTGGCCCAACCCCGCTGTGTCATACGATGCACTGTTTGAACAGCTCCTCCTTGATAATCAACAGTGCATCTTCGTAATAGCGCTCGCCCCGCGCCTCACTGAGCAACACCGAACGCACACTGCCTACGCCTTCTGCGGGTGTGTGTTCGCAGGTGAGGTAAAACTCGGCGGTGTCGGGTTTGAATTCCAGGTAATAAAACAACTCACGGCCTTCGCGGTGCCAGTAGCCTATCTCTCTGCGCATGGGGGGGGGTGCCTGGTCAATGTGAACCGGGCAACACAGTACCCGCATCGTCCAAAAACGCAAATCTGCCCACCCTCGCCCTTGCAGGCTTTACCCAAATAAACAGTTCTAAACATTTACACAACAAAAGTTACAACTTGGCACAAATATTTCTTGTTATTCCGCGTTCGTGATCTTCAGGCGCACACAACGCCCAGGGTGGCTGCAACGCCCCCATTGCGAGCAAGGACGGTATCCACGTCCACATTCAGTGCAAGGGCTGGTCAAAAGCCAGCTCAAGACTCGCTGTAATAAAGGAATATTCTCGATGTGTTCAGTGTGCCTTATGCCAATAACTTCCCGCCGCACCGCAGCTTGCCTGCCCTTACCTTTGTGCCTGTACTCCCTGGGCACTGATACATAGCCTGACCTGCGTTCTGACGTCCCGCTCTGTGCGCATGGGCGGCAGATAAACGCATCCCGCGATTTGTGCCCCTGCGCGCTTGGCAGCGCATTGTGTGCTGCCAGACCGACTCGTTTGCTCTTATACAAAAGGTCAGTCATGTCTGAAATTGACGCTATTACCGTTCCGCCTAAACGGCCGTGGGCCTTTGTGTGGCATTACATCCGTCTTTATCCCGGCTGGTACTGGGGCATTGCGCTGCTGCAAGTCGGTGCCGCCATGACCGCCACCTTGATGCCCTATGCCATTGGCCGCATTACTGGGGCTGTCAGCGACGGGTTGTGGGATCACAGTGAGCTTTGGGCAGCCAGCCTTCCCGCGCTGGGCTTGTTGCTAGGCCTTGGCGTGGCGCAGATGCTCTGTGCCCGCGGCGCGACGTTTTGCATGATCATGGTTCGTCCACATCAGAAAGTGCGTATCACCCGTGATCTATTCGCCTATCTGCAACAGCACTCGCCCCGTTATTTCGGCGAGCATTTTGCCGGCAGCCTGGCTCAACGCATCAGTGAGGGCAGCATTGGTTTGCTGGACACCACCTGGGTGCTGATCGTGGAAATGCTGCCGATTCTGGCGGTGTTGATCACCAGCCTGGTGTTGTTAACCCTGGCCTCGCCGTGGCTCGGATTGAGTTTGCTGGTGTGGGTGGTCTGCTATTCGCTGTTGGCGTACGCGCTGTCGCGTAAAGCCCAAGTGCTGGCCAACGAACACGCGCAAACCCGCAGTGTCACCACCGGCAAGATTGTCGATGCGGTAGGCAATTTGAGCAGCATCCGCCTGTTTGCCCGTCAGGGTTTTGAACTCGACTACTTGACCCGCTTTCAAGCCAAAGAGAAAAAGGCCGCACAGCGTTCCTTCTTTTATCAGGAGAAAATCCGTCTGTTGCAGGACGCCTTGTCCATCTTGCTGCGGGTCGGTCTGGTGGCCTTGGCGCTGTACTTGTGGCATCTGGGCAAAATCGATGTCGGTGAACTGGTGATGGTTGCCACACTGGGCTTGATGATCGTGGCGCAATGCAGTTTTCTCAGCATGCAGTTCATGCACTTGTTCGAATACATCGGCAACATTGAAAACAGCATCAATACACTGCTGCAACCCCATGAAATGCCTGACCGGGCAAAAGCCCAATCGGCCGTTATCAATAAAGGCGTGATTGAGTTTCGTAACGTCAACTTCAGTTATCACCCCGGCACGCCGATTTTCAGCAACTTCAATTTGCATATTCGCGCCGGCCAACGGGTCGGTATTGTTGGTTTGTCCGGCTCTGGAAAGTCCACCCTGCTGAGTCTTTTACTGCGTTCTTATGATCCGCAAAGTGGAACCATTGAAGTTGACGGGATTGATGTTCTGGATATGACTCAACAGTCACTTCATCGCCACATCGGTTTAATTCCCCAGGAACCGGGTCTGTTTCACCGTTCTTTAAAAGAAAACATTGGCTACGGCGATGTACTCGCCAGTGATGCGCACATTGAACTGGCGGCAAAACGTGCCCATGCCCATGACTTTATCGTGCAAATGCCGGACGGCTATAACGCCTTGATTGGTGAACGCGGGGTCAAACTCTCGGGTGGCCAGCGTCAACGCATCGCAATCGCTCGTGCGTTGCTTAAAAACGCACCGATTCTGGTCCTCGATGAAGCCACCGCCAGCCTCGACTCCGAGACAGAAAGCCTGATCCAGAGCAGTCTGGATGACATCATGGCGGACAAGACGGTGCTGGTCGTGGCCCACCGACTTTCGACCATTGCCCATCTGGACCGCATCGTCGTACTGGACAAGGGCACGATCATTGAGGACGGCAGCCATGCGCAGTTGCTGGAGCGCCGCGGGCTGTATTACCGGCTATGGCAACATCAATCAGAAGGTGCGTTAAGCGAAACCGACCCCACCCTGACAACCGCCTGATACGCACTTAAAGTTTCATCTCCACCGTTTTAATTTAATCGATAGTTGCGAATTAACAGCCCCCAACTAAATGCACGGCGGCGGCAAAAACTGAGTGCAACACCTGACCTTTCCGGTACGGTGCTGCCCTATGTCTTATTCCGAACTCAGC
>NZ_WIWC01000066.1 GCF_009600315.1 Pseudomonas helleri
ACACCACAAATCAGCGCGCTCTCCAAGGCAGCGGGGACTAAAGGCAAAAGCCGATCTGTGCAACACCACAAATCAGCCCCCTCTCCCTCTGGGAGAGGGTTGGGGTGAGGGTGCTGTTAAAAACCACGATAACGCTTCAAATGCTCCGTCACTTTCGCCGCCGGTATTTTCTGCAAACCGCGCAACAACTCGTGATCCAACTCACGCAGCCCATGCTGCTGGCGCAGGCGCACAGCCAGATGTGTGGTCAGGTTGGCGGCCATTTCAGCGTCGGCCATGGCCCGGTGAGCCTGACCCGTGTGAGGCAAATGGGCGAACGTGGTCAAGGTCCCAAGCTTGTGATTGGGGGCTTCTGGCATCAAACGACGCGCCAACAACAGGGAGCAGGCAAAGTGCTGCAAGCGGGTGCGCTTGATGCGACCCATCTCGAAATCCCAAAACTTTTGGTCGAACGCCGCATTGTGTGCCAGCAGTGGCGTGATGCCGACAAACTCATTGACCTCGTTCATCACCTGCTCAGCCGAGGGCGCCGTACGCAACATGGCGTTACTGATGCCAGTGAGCTGCTCAATAAACCCCGGCACCCGCACACCCGCATTCATCAGGCTCTGGTAACGCTCGACAATACGTCCCTGTTCAAGAATCACCACAGCAATTTCAGTCGCCCGGCAACTGCTGCTCGGGGAGATGCCGGTGGTTTCAAAGTCAATTACCGCGATGCGTTCCAAAACTGATCAATCCTGTAAAAGTGGGGCGTTACTTCAGCAGCAGGCTGCCTTCAATCGGCACATAGCGCGTGGCGGCGCGAATCAATGAATTGGCGGTCAGGCCTGGCACACCATAGGCCACGGTTTCAACTCCGTGCTTACTGGCGATACGCTCAAGCAACAGGTCAAAGTCACCATCACCCGAAGCCAGCACCACTTCATCGACATTCGCCGCCGAGTCCATGATGTCGATGGTGATCCCGACGTCCCAATCGCCCTTGGCCGAACCGTCGCTGCGCTGGATGTAAGGTTTTAGTTTCACCGTGAAACCGAGGTTGCGCAGGATCTGCTGAAACTGCTGCTGCTTGCTGTCACCCCGGTCAATCGCATAGGCATACGCCTCGACGATTTCACCGCGTTTGCTGATGTCAGCCCACAGCGCGGCGTAATTGAAATGGCAGCCATAAGCTTGGCGAACCGTGTAATAGAGGTTCTGCACATCCGCAAAGACCGCAATTTTTTTCACCGGAAAACCTCTGGCAGCCCGGACTTTCGGGCAATGAGCTGAAAAACAAGGCCGCAGTATGCCAGCCTGCCGAACCTTTGCGCGGATAAACCGCTCAGCTGTAGGTTCAAGTCGATCCTGAGTAACATTTGCGTAAAGTGGTAACGTCATCGGTTAAAGTGGCACACCGCTTTTGACTGCCGATACCCAACCATGAACCCGATGACTGTTCTTCGCGACGCCCTTTACTTCGCCCAACGTAATCTGGGCCAGATCGTTATGCTGTGCTTGCCGCTGATCATTCTTGAAACGGTCATCACGCAGATGGTTAGCAGCGCATCGGGGCCGGATGCTTCACCCGGTTATGACCTTCTGGTCGGCTTGCTGGTGTACCCGCTGTACACGGGCGCGCTGATTCTGTTTCTGGACGCGCGCAGCCGTGGCGAAACGCCCCGCAACAGTGACTTGCTGGCGCGCGCGCTGACCCTCTGGCCCAACTTTGCCTTGCTGTCCGCCATCAGCACGCTGGCCATTGTGCTAGGGCTTTCGTTATTAGTGCTGCCCGGCATTTTCATGACCATCGTCTTTGCATTTTCCGAGTACCGCCTGGTGTTACGCGGTGAAGGGCCACTGGCAGCATTGAAATCCAGCGTGCTGATGAGCCGAGGGCATTTCTGGCAGATATTTATCTGCGTGGCAGCCGTACTGGCACCGCTGATGCTGCTCAAAGAACTGACGTTCTCAGCGTTCCCAAAGGATGAAAATCTGCTCTTGTCACTGACGCTTGATAGCTTTTACAGCTTTTTACAGCTGTTTCTGACAATCGCTTTATTCCGCCTATTTATGCTAATTAGCGAATCGTCTGACACTAAATGAGTACGATTCCTTATTGATAGCTTCTTGGGTGACGAACAGTCGTCCGGTATGCTCGGCCATTCCTTGCTCCGTCATAAGCTGATCCCATGCCACGTTTCCTGCGCCACACCCTGTTAGGTTTGCTGCTGCTCGCAGGTGCGCTGGCGAGCTTGATTTACAGCCTGACGTGGCGCCCGGAGGCCAAAGAAGTGCTGACACTGACCTGCCCAGCCACGGCTCCGGTACTCATGCCCGGACAGGCAATCAAGGTCATGACTTGGAATATTCAGTACCTGGCCGGCAAGCGTTATGTTTTTTGGTACAACCTTGCGGACGGCAGCGGCCCAGACACGCAACCTACCCATGAAGACATGGCCTTCAGTCTTGATGAGGTATCGCGCGTTATTCGTGATGAGCGCCCTGATCTGGTACTGCTGCAAGAAGTCGATGAAAACGCCAAGGCCAGTGATTACCAGAATCAACTGACTCTGCTTCAAGAACGCCTGTCTGACCTGTACCCGTGCAGCACCCATGTATTTACGTGGAAGGCCGACTTCGTGCCCGATTTGCATATTCTTGGCAGCGTCGGGCGCCAACTGGTCACCCTTAGCCGCTTCCAGATCGAACACGCCGAACGCCTGCAATTACCTGTTGCCGATGCCAACTTCATCAGCCGTCAGTTTCAGCCAAAACCAGCACTGCTGGTAAATTACCTGCCGCTTAACGATGGTGGCCAATTAGTTGCCATGAATACCCAACTGGATGCACCGAGCCAAGACAACAGCAACCTGCGTCGACAAATTCAAGCCACCGGCGAAGTGCTCAATAAATTCGAAAGTCAGGGCACCCCTTGGCTGATTGGCGGGGATTTCAACTTACTGCCAATTGGTCAATACCAACGTTTGTCTGCCGATTTGCGCCAAGGATATTCACGCGACAGCGAGCTGCATTTGTTGTGGGAAAGATACCCGATGATTCCCAGTAATCCCGACGCTACCGGCATAGATCGAGAATTGTGGTTAACGCACTTTCCCAATGACCCACGCGTAGACGGTCCTGACCGTACTCTCGACTACCTCTTTTACAGCCCGAAACTTCAACGCACTGAGGGCTACGTACGACAGCAAGACACATTGACTATTTCTGACCATCTGCCAGTAATGGGGTGGTTCTCATTACCGGCAGATTGATCTGTGGCGCCCCGTTTTTTGAACTCACCGTGCCTCGAATGTTGTGGCCAGACACATGCGAAAGTCGATCATCATGCGATACGCCTGACCATAATATTGTCTAGATAGTAATCATTCCCGCCTAACGCCCCACCTCCCCAACCCAGACCTTGTTGACTAAAAATATCCAACGATTCCGTAATATCTTCTTGAGGCGTAAATTTACCTGAAATAGCTTTCCAACCTTCGTTATAAGCTACTTGAGTGCTTTGCGTAATCGCCCCCGCACTTGATCTGCGCAACACAAACGTGGGAAGAAGCCCTCCTGGGAGCCCCACCCAATTATAAGCCTGAACAGAAAACTCATAAGTTCGCCCCGCCTTAAACGTAAAGATTCGGGAAAACACAACACCCGCGTAACTGTAATTAGGATCGATAGAGTTCTGACTAAAATACCCCTGCGCAGTAATGACCCCCAATACAGCAGCAGGTCCGCGCGTCCACCCCCCATCCGTGCCATTATTGAAATCAGCGATCGAATCGACCCACGTATCCGCTTCAATTAAAGTTTGGAACACCGGAAAAGAAATAGCCTGCGCCTCAGTGCCTGTCGGATCGAACAACACCCTCATCTCTACTTTCAAAAAAGAGGCACTTTTGAACTTTTCCAACTCTGTGCGTAAAAGATCACAGCTAATGCCAGTGGTCTCTTCATCGACACCAACTGTCTCTCCACTCGCAACGACACTGGAGTAAGAAGTTCCATCAACACCTGTGCCCGTAACATCAATCCAGTATTTTTGCCCAACACTGATCAAAGGCCACGCATCCACAGTGATATGCGCATCATTAGCGAAGCGGCCAAGGTCAAGCGTATCGTTTACAACTTCGGCTATCCACGGGCTCGGCAATTCCTCTTCCGGATCCTGAAAGTCAAGTACGGTCAGCGGCAGATTATGGGATATGTCATAGCCCCCAGTACGTCCAACCGAATAGAAAGCAATAACCGTCTTACCCACTGTCGGCGCCACACGGGCTACATCTATGGGGAAGTCCACAAAACCCACCGCCTGATTACCGGGCTGATTGGGGAAGTTCCCGTCACCGTTCCAGTTAATCCCTATTATGTCGCTGTCGAACATCCCATCATACTTCACCCGCAAAGTAGCCCCCGTACGCGCATTCATCGGGTTGAGTACATCGCCCGGAGCCTCAACAACAGAGGGTGCTGGCGGAATAGCCAGCGTGAGATTTTTGACCGTATATGAGACCTCATCGGAGTTGCGTGTAGCTCCCGTGCCGCCAAAAATAACCAGATAACTGAAGGTCAGTTGACTGCCATCACCTACGTTCAGGTAAGCGTTTTTGTCGATGACAAAGACAAACTCCTTACCAACGTCTGTAAATTCCAGCGTCTGGTCATCACTGCCGTGCAGTGGGTCAGCGTTGCTGTCCAGACCATCCCAAGAGAGAATAATGCGGTCTTCAGCTGCCATGCCCGGATAAGGGGGCAGGGAAATGAGGGCACCGGTACTCGGTAAGGTGACAGGTTCAAACACACCGCCCACTAAACCGTTCTCCAATTGAGGGGCAGGTAAATCTAACTGAGTGCCGATCACGGCAAACATAAGGCTGCGGGAAAACTCCAGCTCACCTGTAAAACTTGATGCCAAGGTGTAAGACACCGATGTCACAGAACCGCCGATAAACAGCGCAACGTCCGCGTTAGGCACTTTGAATTGAAGCCTGCCGGTCGTACTGGTCACGTCCAGTTCGTAGCTTTTTTCAATCACTGCGCCTTGTGCGTTGGTGCCTTTCCAGTAGAGGGTAACCCCATCACCCACAGAGAAGATTGGAGCCGGTGTTTTAACGATGGTAAGGCTGACTCCGCCTTCTAAGGCGTCGAAGTCCAGTTTGCCAGCATCGACATCAATCACATCTGGCGCATCAAGCAAGTTCAGGTCGGTGTTGACATCTACCAGTGTGGCAGGCGAGTTCAACGACCAATTGTTTACCAGGTCACGAATCTCATAACTGACATGCACCTCTGCTGAGTTGCCAGCCGCGCGTATATCCTCTTCAGAGACCTTGATGACCACCGGTTGACCGGGTTGAGTGTCGGTCAGAGCCGGTTGTTTGATGGGGTATCCACCCCAGTTAAGGGTGAGAATGTCCCCCTTAAACATGTTGGTCCACGCAGCAATGGTGACTGTCGCGCCGGAACCCACGTTCCCTTGATCAATTGCTAAAGGGACGACGGTCGGTGCCAGCATGGCTTCGTTGATGTAGAAGGTCTCCGGCAGATTGGGGGCGCTGTAGGGATTACCGGGCACCGTGGTTTTTATGAGGCATTCCAGCGGTTCTGCTGGGTAAGTGGCAGCCGAATCCGTGTAGGTGTAACGAATTTCACCGGGCCCTTCATGTGCTTGCAACGCCACCGCAACAGGAATGGGGAAGGACGCCATAATTTCCCCAACATTAAAGGTTCGAGATGCAACTTTCCGTTCAATGCCATCACTGCCTTTCCAATACAAATCAATCCGATCTCCAGCCACTGCCGGCAAGAAGGGGCCGCAATTGACTATCACCTCAAGGGTTGGGTCGGCTTTCAATGCGAGGTAATTGAGTCCTCCGTTAATGGATACATCGTCAATGAAGGGCAGCGGATAACCACTTATTCTATTAACCCGCAAACCGGAAGGTCGATTTTTTTGCGTTTTAAATGACATGCTATTGACTCCAGAAAATGGAGGGCTTCCACCCATCTTACCCCTTAACCCAATAAAACTACTCTGCGAACAACAGACCTATTTCATAAAAACTTTATAACAGGTATCTCTCAACAGCGAGATACCTGAGTGACAACCAAGAGAGCCTGCGTGCTGTTACAGTGGATTTCGAGTATCTAAATAAATAATGGTTTCGGCGCGAGGCGTCGCGGTGCTGCTACCCTCGGGGGTGACTGAATAGGCTATTTTCCCAACTCCGTAAATACCGGGACTGTGAATAGGTTCAGATGCAATACTGTAGAAAAAAGCTGTGTTCGGCAAGGTAATGAACGACGGCGAATTAATTTCATCAAACGGCACAGTGTAACTGTCAGAAACTTTCGTCACATCGACTTCAACGGGCGTTCCGTCCCCCAAAAAACCACCCGCACAACTTATATATTCATAAGCAATCAAATCACGATCTTTTTTATTTTCATAATAGGGAATCTCAACTACCTGACCATCTAGAGACATGGGTTTATCCAGCATGTAGTTACCTTCGTACGGATCTAACATCTCTACTTGCTCAGTCCATTTAACCTCAGGAAGACCACCAGAACCGCCCGGTAGCTCTAGCGCACTCCCGATCAACAACGGTTGCTTGATCGACGCGGGCAAGAGCACGCCCGCACGAGTTACGGTGTAATACACCTCAACTGTTTGGCCAATGTTCAGATCCACATAATCTTTCGTGATCGGAAACACCACTTCCTTGTTGTTCCAGGTGGCCGGTACTGGGAAGAAATCAGTGAAATCGAGCACGCCATCCCATTGCACCTCAATACGATCGCTGGTTTCCATCGGGCTGTAATTGATGCGCACGAAGGTACCGCTGGCCGGCACGTCGTCCGGGTTTAGAGCATCGCCCTGGGCAAAGTCGATGGTAGGTATGGGCAGTTGAGCACTCTGGCTTTTAATCTTCAGGGGCACCAAGTCCGAAGGCAACTCCACACCCTCTTTGCTCAGAACATAGCTGACTGTGACCGAACCGTTTAGAAGCGGGGTAATGTTGGTAAGTGAAATCTGGCGACTGATGTCCTTACCTTCCATCGAACCAGTCACCGGAAAGGCATCACGGTAAGGTAGCTGAGTACCTCCGGCTGTGACGCCATCCCACACCAACGTGATGGTGTTGCCGGCCTTGATCAGGTCATTGGCCAGAATGGTCACGGTGGTGCCGTTGTCGGGCAGCGTGGACGGATCAAGCACATCGCCGATCACGCCTGCGACCTGCGGTGCTGGCAGGTTAGTCGTTTGCCCAATGACATCAATGCGCGGGCTGCGACGTGAAGGTTTTGGCGAGCCGCCGAGTGCGGGATTGACGATGTAGCTGACCACCGCATGGCCTTGTGCAATGGCCCGTACTTTTTCGTTCGGGATGTCAAAATTCAACGGCCAGCCGATCTCCTTAACTTCCGTACTTTGAACAACCGGAACACCTACCCCTTCAGCTGTTTCACCGGGCCACGTCAGAACCACTTCATCATCGGTATTCATGCCCGAGTAGACCGGAGTTTGCACGCGAACATCTTTATCGCCGAGTACCGCCAGATCAATAGTACCGTTGATGGCGTCGATTACCCGAGGAGCAGCCAACAGGTCGTCACCGGCCTCCACATTGGTGATGGTCGAAAGCGACCACTTAGACCAGTTATTCACCTTATCGCGCACTTCATAACGCACGTTGACCGGGCCCGGGCGGAGAATCAGTACGTCTTTTTCGACGCGAAACGTTACCGGTTTGCCGACGTCTTCCAGCGTCAGCAGCTCATGATGCAGACGCTGTCCTCCCCAATCCAATTGGGGACGATCTCCGACAGCCATGTTTATGTAAACGGGAATGGTGACGGTGAGACCTTGCTCGGCGATTTCGTCGTTAATCAATTCCGGGATGCCGGTGGGCGCGGCAAGGTCTTCATTGATGTACTCCGTACCGGCATCGCTGTCATAACCGCCTGGGATCAGGCGTTTGACCTCAACCGGAGCGTCGCGGGAGGGAGACTCGCCTCCACCGATGGCCGCGATGGCTATGTAATGCAGAATATGGCGACCGTCGTCGTGCTCGAGAATGTCGCTCGGAAATACCGGGAGCGTGACGACGCCAACGTCCAGATGTTCTTGCTTGACGGGAGTGGTTGCTACCGGCACTTTCTGCCAGTACAGGTCGATGCGGTCATTAATGAAGACAGTGCCAGGAGCCAGTACAACTTGTACTAATACTGGGTTGTCCGGGTCTTGCAAATCGGCCCAGCCCAAGCCGCCGTTGGCGATGGCGGCAGGTACGGTCGGAGCGGGCAGGTCCCGCGTTGATGGACCCTTTGATTGAGAAAGCTTGTAAGTGCTCATGCGGTAAGTCCTTACGCTTTATATATTAAGAGTGCCTGCGGCTGGCAACCGCCGCAGACTTGAGTCACTCATACATTTAAACGTTTAGGGTCTGTTGTTGCAGTCTTCCCAGCCTGGCATCTTGACGTCACAGAACACTCGCTTTTTAGAGCCGGTGGTTGAGCCAAAGCTATTTCTGACAATCACATGAGCTTCTACGGCCCCCCGGGTGCAGACAGCGTAATGATACTTGGCCGGCACGTTGAAGTCGTAGTAGCCAAGGTCAAGGTCATCCTGAGTGATCGTGTAAGGCGGTTGCGGATTGTAAGCAGCCCCGGGTACAGGATTGCCGGCAGACAGGTCGTCGTAACCGACAAAAAACAATTCAACGGTGTCCCCTACCTCAGCATGGGTGTAGGTAGTGACTACCCGAACCGGGTTATATAAACCGTTTGGTCCATCTAAAAGTTCGTCCGGGCCAATGGCGTCAAACTCATTGAGTACGGGAAATTCCGGAGCATCAATATTCCCTCCACCCGGCAATTCTGTAGCGTTGGTGACCGTAACGGGCTGTGACGGTGAAAGGGAAGTATTCTCATGCGGTGGTACCGTAGTTACGCGTGAAGCGGTATAAAACACTTGAATCGTGCCACCCCCTTGAGCGGAAATGGTTTCCTTCGGAATGGTCGCAATCAGGTCTATCTTGGCAGTCACGTCGGCGCCGAGAACCGTGCGCAGTACTTTGCTTCCAACTTGATCGCCCCATGTGATGAATATTTCATCATTTTCTATGTAAATTTCAGCGCCATCTTTAGCCAGCCAAGGAATTACGACTTGTGCAGGCTCTTCATAATGCTCGGGCGGGATATTATTTTCCTCTCCAGATCCGCTATCGCTGATCACTTTTGGGGGGAACAGATTTTCATGCACGGGAGTTTCTGGAATCGGGTCGGGATTGCCGATCAGGGTGAGATCAACCTCTACAGGCTTGTCGGGCGAGTCACCCACTTCCTTGCCGGCGCGGTTGACAAAATACTTTACATTGACTGTGCCTTTCCCAGCATCAAACACCATTGCATAAGGAAGTTGTACGGCGATAAACGGATCATTTTCAATATCTTCTTTTGTCAATCTAACGCCATCGGCAACTTGATTACCCCAATGCACGATAATTTCATCATCCACTCGCGCCTTGTCGAACTTGGGTATTAATACCTGAACCGGGGCCCGCGCATCTGCATCATCAATCAGTCCATCATCACTTTTCGGCACCAAAGGGGCCAGTAGATTTTCCGGTTTGGATCGCAAGTCGACATTTAAAAATTGATCTCGCGCCGTATCCTTATTACCTGCTTTATCCTTGACAGAATAACTCAAGTCTACCGTATTATTATTCAAGGCCAGCAAAGCCGATTCGCTGAAGTAAATGGCTAGAAAATCCTCATTAGGTACCGGGTCAGGTATCACTAATACATTAGCAGCATCCGGGGTTCCGTTAATAAGTGGAGTTACCTCATCGCCGGGCGCAATACCTTCATAATGCGCCACTGCGCCTGGAAGCTTTGCGTCAACGATGTCGTCATCGGTGATATTTTTGCTCGACTCAACCGGACCATTGAAAACGATATAAGGGAACGCGCCCCCCCCTGGAGCTACCGTATCGACTTCGATACGAATAGATTGAGACCACTCTTTGGCGTTGCCCGGAACGGTCTGTGTCCGGACGTTTAGTAAATAAACACCGGGCGGTTGCAGGAGCTGAGTGCAACACGGTTATTGAATTGACGCAGGAGCATCATATTGCATAGCCAAGGCTTTCT
>NZ_WIWC01000067.1 GCF_009600315.1 Pseudomonas helleri
CAGGGAAATCGCTTCGCTAACTGTTCGCTATGTCTCCGAACAAAGTGTTCGCGATGTCCCCGGTCCATACACTCCCAGAGGGAGAGGGGGCTTTACCGAGTCATATTCAAATTCAGCGCCCGTGCTCGATCAGTCCCCTCTCCCTCTGGGAGAGGGTTAGGGTGAGGGTTGATCTTGATTTTCAATCCACAGAAGCGACGTTTTGTTACGTTAATCACAGGATGCAACATAGAGCTGGCATCTTTGTTGCTTCATCACAGTAAGCGTTGTCCCAGCGTCAAAAAAATGCGGGTTGTCGGAGGCAGTGGTCCATGAGCCAAGGTATTGAATTTAATCGATTGATGTTGGATATGCGGGCCATGCAAATGGACGCTATGGCGCAATCGAAATCGTCTGTGCAAGCCGCGCCTGAAGCGGGTGCCAGCAGCTTCTCCGACATGCTCGGTAGTGCGATCAACAAGGTCAGCGATACTCAGCAGGCGTCGACTCAACTCGCTAACGCTTTTGAAATCGGCAAGAGTGGTGTCGATCTGACCGATGTGATGGTCGCCTCGCAAAAGGCCAGTGTTTCCTTTCAGGCCTTGACCCAAGTGCGTAACAAGCTGGTTCAAGCGTACCAAGACATCATGCAGATGCCGGTTTAAGGGCGATATCAAGTCATGGCAGATGCACTCCCGGATAACGTTCCGGCCAATACCGGCCCGGCGGGCGGCAAGCCCCCGCTGTTTGGCCTTTCCTTTCTGGACAACCTGGCCGAAATGACCATGTTGCGTCAGGTCGGCCTGATGGTCGGTCTGGCTGCAAGCGTGGCCATCGGCTTTGCGGTGGTCCTGTGGTCGCAACAACCCGATTACCGGCCGCTTTACGGCAGTCTGGCCGGTATGGATGCCAAGCAGGTCACCGAAACCCTGGCCGCCGCCGACATTGCCTACACCGTTGAGCCGAACTCGGGCGCCTTGCTGGTCAAGGCCGATGACGTTGCCCGCGCGCGCCTCAAGCTTGCCGCCGCCGGGGTCACGCCCACCGACAGCAATATCGGCTTTGAAATCCTCGACAAGGATCAAGGCCTGGGCACCAGTCAGTTCATGGAGGCCACGCGCTACCGTCGCGGTCTTGAAGGCGAACTGGCCCGCACCATTTCCAGCTTGAACAACGTCAAAGCTGCCCGCGTGCACCTGGCCATCCCGAAAAGCTCGGTCTTTGTGCGCGACGAGCGCAAGCCCAGTGCCTCGGTGCTGGTTGAACTCTACGCCGGGCGCTCGCTGGAGCCGGGGCAGGTGTTGGCCATTATCAATCTGGTGGCCACCAGCGTTCCTGAGCTGAGCAAGTCGCAAATCACGGTCGTCGACCAAAAGGGCAATCTGCTTTCTGATCAAGCAGAAAACTCGGAATTGACCATGGCCGGCAAGCAATTCGATTACAGCCGCCGCATGGAAAGCCTGCTGACCCAGCGCGTGCACAACATCCTGCAGCCGGTGCTGGGCAACGACCGCTACAAAGCCGAAGTGTCCGCCGATGTCGATTTCAGTGCGGTCGAGTCCACGTCCGAACAGTTCAACCCGGATCAACCGGCGCTGCGCAGCGAGCAATCGACCAACGAGCAGCGCACCGCCAGCAATGGCCCGCAAGGCGTTCCGGGGGCGTTGAGCAATCAGCCTCCTGGCCCGGCCACGGCACCGCAGCAAACCGGTCAAGCCGCAGGCGCCGCTGGCATGGTTCAGCCCGGCCAGCCTTTGCTGGATGCCAACGGTCAGCAGATCATGGACCCGGCCACCGGCCAGCCCATGCTCGCGCCGTACCCGGCGGACAAGCGCACCCAGTCAACGCGCAACTTCGAGCTCGACCGTTCCATCAGTCACACCAAGCAGCAGCAGGGCAAGGTCAATCGTCTGTCGGTGGCCGTGGTCATCGACGACAAGGTCAACGTCAACCCGGCCAACGGTGAAATTACTCAAGTGCCGTGGACCAGCGACCAACTGGCGCGCTTTACCCGTCTGGTGCAGGACGCCGTGGGGTTCGACGCTAGCCGGGGTGACAGCGTCAGCGTGATCAACGTGCCGTTCTCCACTGAGCGCGCAGAAGTCATCGCCGATATTCCGTTTTATTCGCAGCCCTGGTTCTGGGATGTGCTCAAACAGGCGCTGGGTGTGCTGTTTATTCTGGTGCTGGTGTTTGGCGTGTTGCGCCCGGTGCTCAATAACCTCACCGGCAACGGTCGCAACAAGCAAGTGGCGGGTATTGGCAGCGACGCCGAACTGGCCGGCATGGGCGGTCTGGATGGCGAGTTGGCCAATGACCGGGTCAGTCTGGGCGGGCCGAAAAGCATCCTGTTGCCTAGCCCGAGCGAAGGCTATGACGCCCAGTTGAATGCCATCAAGAGTCTGGTAGCAGAAGACCCGGGCCGCGTGGCTCAGGTCGTTAAAGAGTGGATCAATGCCGATGAGTGATAACCGCGCCGCCGCGAACGCCAAGCTGAGCCGCGTCGACAAGGCCGCGATCCTGTTGCTGTCGCTCGGCGAAACCGATGCCGCCCAGGTGCTGCGGCATATGGGCCCCAAGGAAGTCCAGCGAGTGGGTGTGGCGATGGCGCAAATGCGCAACGTCCACCGCGAGCAGGTCGAGCAGGTGATGAGCGAGTTCGTCGAGATTGTCGGCGATCAAACCAGCCTGGGCGTTGGCTCCGATAGCTATATCCGCAAAATGTTGACCTCGGCGCTGGGCGAAGACAAGGCTAACGGCTTGATCGACCGGATTCTGCTGGGTGGCAACACCAGCGGCCTCGACAGCCTGAAATGGATGGAGCCGCGTGCGGTGGCGGACGTAATCCGCTACGAGCACCCGCAAATTCAAGCCATCGTGGTGGCGTACCTCGACCCCGATCAGGCGGGCGAAGTGCTCGGTCATTTTGATCAAAAGGCGCGTCTGGACATCATCCTGCGCGTGTCGTCGCTCAATACCGTGCAGCCGGCAGCGCTCAAGGAACTGAACCAGATCCTCGAAAAACAGTTCTCCGGCAACTCCAATTCGGCCCGTACCTCATTGGGCGGCATCAAGCGTGCGGCCGACATCATGAACTTCCTCGACAGCTCGATGGAAGCGCAGTTGATGGATTCGATTCGCGATATCGACGAGACCCTGTCCGGTCAGATCGAAGACCTTATGTTTGTCTTCAACAACCTGGCCGATGTCGACGACCGCGGTATTCAGGCGCTGCTGCGCGAAGTGTCATCCGATGTGCTGGTGCTGGCGCTCAAAGGCTCCGACGACAACGTGCAGGAAAAAATCTTCAAGAACATGTCCAAGCGTGCGGCCGAACTGCTGCGCGACGACCTGGAAGCCAAGGGCCCGGTACGCGTCAGTGATGTAGAGACGGCGCAGAAGGAAATCCTCACCATCGCTCGCCGTATGGCCGAAGCCGGAGAAATTGTTCTCGGCGGGAAGGGCGGCGAAGAGATGATCTAAGTGAGCAATAGTGATTCTCCGGGAGATGTGATTCGCGCCAGGGATGTGGGCGCTTTCGACGTCTGGGGCCTGCCCAGTTTCGACCCGTGGCGCGAGCCAGTCGAGCCTGTGCCCGAGGTGGTCGAAGAGGTGCCCGAGGAAGTCGAAGAAGTGCCGCTGGATGAAGTCCAGCCCCTGACCCTCGAAGAACTCGAAAGTATCCGTCAGGAGGCTTATAACGATGGCTTCGCGACCGGTGAAAAAGAAGGGTTTCACAGCACCCAGCTCAAGGTGCGTCAGGAAGCCGAAACGGCCTTGAATGCCAAGGTCGACAGTCTTGAGCGCTTGATGAAAAGCCTTATGGCGCCCTTGGCCGAACAGGACATGCAGCTTGAAAAAGCCATGATCGGTTTGGTCGAGCACATGACGCGACAGGTCATCCAGCGCGAAATGAAAACCGACTCGCGGCATATCGAACAGGTGCTGCGCGAAGGCCTGAAACTGCTGCCGATGGGCGCTGACAATATCCGCCTGTTTATCAATCCGCAGGATTTTGAGCAGATCAAAGCCCTGCGCGAACGCCATGAAGAGCGCTGGCGGATTGTCGAAGACGACACGCTGCAACCCGGCGGCTGCCGCATTGAAACGGAACACAGTCGCATCGACGCCAGTATCGAGACGCGCATCAAGCTGGCGATGAGCCAACTGTTCGATCAACTGCACGAGCAAGCGTTGCACCTGGCTGCGGCAGACATCGCCGTCGACCTGGACACCCCCGATGCGCCTTGAGCGCACCAGTTTTGCCAAGCGCCTGAGCACCTATGCCGCGGCCGTAACCTTGCCTGCCCAGCCGGTGGTAGAAGGCCGCCTGCTGCGCATGGTCGGTCTCACCCTCGAAGCCGAAGGCCTGCGCGCGGCGATGGGCAGCCGTTGTCTGGTCATCAACGACGACAGTTTTCATCCGGTCGAAGTCGAAGCCGAAGTGATGGGGTTTTCCGGCAGCAAGATTTTCCTGATGCCGGTGGGCAGTGTCGCCGGGATCGCGCCTGGCGCCCGCGTGGTGCCGTTGGCCGATACCGGGCGCTTGCCGATGGGCATGAGCATGCTCGGCCGCGTGTTGGACGGGGCAGGCAGGGCGCTGGACGGCAAAGGCGGGATGAAAGCCGAGGACTGGGTGCCGATGGACGGCCCGACCATTAACCCGCTCAACCGCGACCCCATCAGCGTGCCGCTGGATGTGGGCATTCGCAGTATCAACGGGTTATTGACGGTGGGTCGCGGTCAGCGGCTTGGCTTGTTTGCCGGTACGGGTGTGGGCAAGAGTGTGCTGCTGGGCATGATGACGCGCTTCACCGAGGCCGACATTATCGTGGTGGGCCTGATCGGTGAGCGGGGTCGCGAGGTGAAGGAGTTCATCGAGCACAGCCTCGGTGAAGAGGGTCTCAAGCGTTCGGTGGTGGTCGCCTCGCCAGCCGATGACGCGCCGCTGATGCGCTTGCGTGCAGCGATGTACTGCACGCGGATTGCCGAATACTTTCGCGACAAGGGCAAGAATGTCTTGTTGCTGATGGACTCCCTCACTCGATTCGCCCAGGCTCAGCGGGAGATCGCACTGGCCATTGGCGAGCCGCCTGCCACCAAGGGTTATCCGCCTTCTGTGTTTGCCAAATTGCCCAAGCTGGTCGAGCGCGCCGGTAATGCGGAAGCCGGGGGCGGCTCGATCACTGCCTTTTACACCGTGTTATCCGAGGGCGATGATCAGCAAGATCCGATTGCCGACTCGGCGCGGGGTGTGCTCGATGGCCATATCGTTTTATCCCGGCGTTTGGCCGAAGAAGGCCATTACCCGGCGATCGACATCGAAGCGTCCATCAGTCGGGTCATGCCTTCGGTGGTCACGGTCGAGCATATGCGCCGCGCGCAGCAGTTCAAACAACTGTGGTCGCGCTTCCAGCAAGCACGCGACTTGATCAGCGTCGGTGCCTACGTGCCGGGCGGCGACCGCGAGACCGATACGGCCATCGCCTTGCAACCCGCGATGGTGGGTTACTTGCGTCAAGGTCTGAACGACAAGATCGGCATGGCCGAAAGCGAAGGCCACCTGGGCAGCCTTTTTGCTCCGGCTGCGGGCGGGTAAAGGTCCGTGGCCAAGGATGGAAGAGCAGCGCGCCTTGCGCCTGTGGTCGAGATGGCCGAGAAAACCGAAAAGGCCGCGGCCATGCGCCTTGGGCACTTTCAGGGGCAGGTCAATCTGGCCAACAGCAAACTTGGCGACCTTGAGAATTTCCGTGGCGACTATCAGGCGCAATGGGTCGAACGCGGCAGTCAGGGCGTGAGCGGGCAATGGATGCGCAACTACCAGTACTTCCTTAATCAGCTGGAAACCGCGGTCTCCCAGCAACGGCAAAGTCTGGTGTGGCATGAAAACAACCTGAACAAGGCCCGTGAAACCTGGCAACAGGCGTATGCCCGGGTCGAGGGCTTGCGCAAGTTGGTGCAACGCTACGCCGACGAAGCCCGTCAGCTGGAAGACAAGCGCGAGCAAAAGCTGATGGATGAACTGTCTCAGCGTCTGGTGCGCATAACGCCCATCCAGTAGTCGTTGGCAAGGAGCGAATGCTGCGAGTGCCTTCGCTTTCAGAGCGTCTATAGTCTCACTGTCCAACCGATAGCTGACACGGGAGCAAGCTTATGGCAGTTACGTCCGTTATCTCGGAAGACGGCAGCAAACTGACAATCGCCATCAAAGGCCGGTTCGATTTTGCCAAGCATCAAGAATTTCGTGACGCTTACGAAAAACTCCAAACCAAGCCGCAGTCGGTGGTGGTGGATTTAAAAGAAGCCACCTACCTCGACAGCTCGGCGCTGGGGATGTTGTTGATGTTGCGCGATTATGCAGGCGGCGATGAGTCCGATATCAGGGTCATCAACTGCAGCCTGGATGTCAGCAAAACCCTGGATATTTCCAACTTCAACCAGCTGTTCGATATCACGTGAAGAGCCCGCTGACGATACTGATTGCTGAAGACAGTCCGGTCGATCGTCTACTGCTTTCACGGATCGTGCAAAAGCAGGGGCACCAGGTGCTGTTGGCAACCAACGGGGCTGAAGCGGTCGAGCTGTTTGTCCGTGAGCGTCCACATCTGGTGTTGATGGACGCCTTGATGCCGGTGATGGATGGGTTTGAGGCCACTCGCCAAATCAAGGCGCTGGCCGGTGATGCGCTGGTGCCGGTGATTTTCCTCACCTCGCTGGATCACGCCCATGCATTGGCACGTACCCTTGAAGCGGGCGGCGATGATGTGCTGATCAAACCCTACAACCCGTTGGTGCTGGCGGCGAAAATCACCGTCATGGATCGCTTGCGGCGTTTGCAGGACACGGTGTTGCAACAGCGCGATCAGATCGTGCGGCACAACCTCTACCTGCTCAATGAGCAGCGTGTGGCCAAAGCGGTGTTTGACCGGGTGGCGCACTCAGGCTGTTTGAGTGCGCCGAATATTCGTTATTTGCAATCACCCTATGCGTTGTTCAATGGCGATTTGCTACTGGCCGCCTACACCCCGACCGGCGATACACACCTGCTGCTGGCCGACTTCACCGGGCACGGACTGCCAGCTGCGATTGGCGCGATGCCGCTGGCTGAGGTGTTCTACAGCATGACGGCCAAGGGCTACAGGCTGGGCGAAATACTTCGCGAAATGAACGCCAAGCTCAAGCGCATCTTGCCCATCGACATGTTTTGCTGCGCCACTTTGGCCTGTGTGAGCGCGCTGCGGCGCAGTGTTGAAGTCTGGAATGGCGGTATGCCCGATGGTTACCTGCTGAGCCGGGCGGGTCACGACGCGACCCTGACTTCGCAGCATTTGCCTTTGGGGGTGTTGCCCGCGCAGCGCTTCGACCATGCCACGCAGGTGTGGCCAATGATGCCCGGTGATCAGCTGTTTTTATTGACTGATGGGGTGATCGACACCAGTGGCCCTGATGATCAGCTGTTTGGGGTCGAGCGCTTGCAGCGCGTGATGGCTGACAATAGCGATCCGCAGCAGTTGATTGCCGAAGTTCAACAGGCGTTGCGCGATTTTCAAGGCAGCAGTCGTGATGACGTGAGCATGGTCCACATCACCTCACAGTTGCCACAGAAGTTGGGTGCGCCGCCCATGCTTTATTCCGACAGTGGCCAATGCAGCCCGCTGGACTGGTCATCCCGCTTTGAGTTTCGCGCCGTTTCACTGCAACAGTTCAACCCGTTGCCGTATCTGCTGCAATTGTTAATGGAGGTACACGGGTTGCGGCCCCAAGGGCCGGTTATTCATGCGGTGCTGTCGGAGCTGTACAGCAATGCACTGGAGCACGGGGTGCTGGGCCTGGACTCTAGCCTCAAGCGTGACCCTCAAGGTTTTACCAAATATTACGAGCTGCGCAAGGAGCGCTTGGCAGCCTTGCGAGACGGTTATGTGCGCGTGCAATTACAGGTGATCCCACTGCGTGAAGGCGGTCGTGCCGTGCTCTGCGTGGAAGACAGCGGTGCGGGTTTTGACGTTGCCAGCATACTCGCCAGACCGTTGGATAGAGACCGTTTGTCGGGTCGTGGAGTCAGTTTAATCCGGCAAATGTGCCCGCAAGTTCGTTGGTCCGACGATGGTCGGAGCGCAACCGTAGAGTTTTCATGGGAGGCTCAGGCATAATTCGTCCATTCTTGATCAAGGAGTGAGCAAGTGTCTGACATTCATATGGACCCCGACGTGGTCAGTGCCTTACGCGACATGATGGAGGGCGGGTTTGCCGACCTGCTTGATACCTTTCTGTCCGACTCGCAAGAACGCCTCGACCAGCTCAAAAGCGCCCATCTCGCCAGTGACCTGACCTTGGTAGCGCACAGCTTCAAAGGCAGTAGCAGCAACATGGGTGCCATTCGTTTGGCGCACTTGTGCGGTCAGCTTGAAGAGCGTGCACACAAAAAGCAGTTGGCGGGTGTCGAGAAACTCGTCATTGAAATCAGCGATGAGTACCAAATGGTCCGTCGACTTTACGTTGCCGAGCGACAGCGTTACGACTCGTCAGAGTCGGCCGCGAACTGATTGGGCCAAACTGGCCCGAACCTTGCTCTGAATCTCTGACCTGCACCGATGCCTGCCGTGCAGCGGAGACTCACACATGCCATTTGCTGCCAACCCGCTTCTCTCATCACCTGCCGCCGCGGCGTCCAAGGCTGCTGCCGGCAAGGCAGCGCCGCCTGCTGATAGCGGCGGGCAAAAATTTTCACGGGTGTATGCCAAGGCGTCCGATACGGTCTTCAGCAAAGCGCCGGAGTCGGCTGCCAAAGGGTTGGCGGGTGCCGGTAAATCATCGACTGTTGCCGATAGCGGCAAATCCTTGCCTGCTGGCAAGGCCAAGGAAGCGGCTGACACTGACCTGAGCACAACAACGCCGGGCGACACGGCCCCTGTGCCCGATCCGGTTGCCACGGCGCCGGTGGTCGATTCAACCGAGCCTGCGCCCAGTGTCGAGACGACTCCGGTCGACGCTCAAGCGCCACCGTCTCCCGCGATGGCGTTGATCGCCGCCGCTCAGGTCCAGCCTGAACCTGTGGTAGATGACACTGCCGAGCCACCCGCCGACCCTTTGGATGATCTGCCTGCATTGCGTCTGGCGATGGAACAGGGCGGTCATATATCTGCCGCCAGCAAATCGCCCGCCAAAGCCGGTGGCGCCGACAACATGGCGGCTAACACTCAAGGGCCTGTGGCGTCTGTTGCCCTGTTGATCGACACCCAAGCTGATTCATCAGAGCCGGGAGAAGGGGGCGAAAAAGCCTTTAAAGGTCTGGTGGATGACGGCCTTAAAGACCTTAAAAGCGCGGCCAGCGACACGCGGGTCGATGACTTCGCCAACCGTCTGGCTGCATTGACTCAGGCCGCGGTGCCGAAAACAGCCAACGCCCTGCCGATCAACCAGCCTTTGGCCATGCACCAGAGCGGCTGGTCCGAAGAAGTGGTCAATCGGGTCATGTACCTGTCCAGTGCCAATCTCAAATCTGCGGATATTCAATTGGAGCCTGCGGAATTGGGGCGACTGGATATTCGCGTCAACATCAGCGCCGATCAGGCGGCTCAAGTTAACTTTGTTAGCGGTCATGCGGGTGTGCGTGAAGCGCTGGACAGCCAAATGCATCGCCTGCGGGAGATGTTTGCCCAGCAAGGCATGGGGCAGGTTGACGTGAACGTGTCTGATCAATCGCGTAACTGGCAAGGTCAGGGCCAGGAGCAGCAGGCACGCAATAGCGCTGGCGGCCAACGGCTTGAGAGCGGTGCTGGCGAGGATCATGCGGTTGCCGCCGCTGAGCCTGTAGCGCCCAGTGTCGTGCTGGGCAGCAGTGCGGTGGATTACTACGCGTAATCCCGGCCTTGTAGTTGCAGCGTTCGTCCTTCGTCAGCGCCAAAGCACGGGCGAGCACGTAAGTAGCCGGTAGTTTTCGATCTGACTTTCGATCTGGCTTTTGATCTGGCTTTTGATTTGGCTTTTGATCTTGATCTTGATCTTGATCTTGATCTGCCGCCCCTTCGGGAGGCCGAATGGAGGTTTCGCGGAGTGGGTCGACCGGCATGGATGCCGGGAGAGCCGTGTTGGGCCAAGGATGGCCCGTCACGGCG
>NZ_WIWC01000068.1 GCF_009600315.1 Pseudomonas helleri
TTCACCTATCTTGCCCGCCTATTCAGCCGACTTAATCCGTTGCGCCTGCTGTTCTTTTTCCGTTCTCGTGCCTTTTTCTACCGTTCTTTTGGGGTTGTTTTGCATACGCTCAGCCGTTGTTTAAGGCGTCGGTCCTCTGCTACTGCAGTACAGCAGCCGCCAACAGCCGCTTGCGCGCCTCCTGAGCGCGCCGGGTCTCGTCATCGACTTGGCGGGTGACGTAGAGCGGCAGCGCCAGGCACTCGTCCTGGTCGTCGCCCGGCTCAATAAATCGCGGTACCGAATCCGTGCTGTTCATCCTGTCTCTCCCGTTCTACCTATTGAGGCAGTGCGCGGTATAGCGTGGCTCGATGAACGCCTAGGAGCCGTGCAACTTCGGAAACCGATTGCCCCCCGTCGATCAGCTGTCGTGCATGGGCGATCTGTTCTGGGGTTAAAACAGGTTTTGGGCCGAATCGAACGCCTTTAGCTTTGGCAGCAGCACGGCCAGCACTGGTGCGCTCACCAATGAGGGATCGCTCAAAGTCAGCAATGCCGGCGAAGATCGTTAACACCATACGCCCAGCTGGAGACGTCGTATCGGCCCAAGGCTCAGCAAGCGAACGCAGACCTGCACCTAAGGTTTTGAGTCGTTCTGCAATGTGGAGCAGGTCGGTGGTTGACCTGGCCAAGCGATCCAACCGCGTCACAGTCAGTACATCACCAGGGCGAAGGTGATCGAGCAGCCGACTAAGTTCGGGGCGGTCTTGCTTGGCCCCACTGACCTTCTCTTCAAAAATCCGCTGACAACCGTTTTGCCCTAAAGCGATCCGTTGCTGCTCCAGCTCCTGACCTTGCGTCGAAACCCGAGCGTAGCCAATCTGCTGTCCTGCATTTTCCATGGGGACACCTGTCGCATTAGTCGTTGCAGGTAATCTAGCACCTGCGACTGACTTATGCGACAGACGAAAGCCCTCAGAACCTGACGATGCGCGTGTGTCGCATAACTTAGAATTTTTGCGACACAGCTATCGACTGCTCACTTCCGCAGGTGTACCCAGTGCGGCGTTCAGCGGCTCAACCTAGTGTGCCGGTTTCGAAATAAATTACCCGTTAGCCTGCGAGGCAATTGCCTCACGGGCGCGTTGAATTTTGTTCAGGATATCTTCTGAGTTTGTGATTGATGGAATATGGCAACACCTTGTCGAAAGTCTCAGGTGTTGCCATGCTTCCGCGACCGTCGTGTATAATCTCGGAGTTAGGTGGTGTTTGTAGCCGCGAAATATTAAACACGGTGTGGAAATTATATAAATGGAATTCGTAAAGATCACAATGGTTATCATTACCTCGCTAATAGTTTCCGGGTGCACTACATTTGATAAGTTTGATAATGAGGAGGTACTGAGCAAAAAAACCATAGGGTTTATTACGGCGATTCCAGCTGAGTGCACTGGCCAAGATAAAACCTTGGCATGTCAGATGAAAAACAATCCGGCAAGGATGTGCATAACCGTGGATGAAGCTAATAACATCTATCGTTATCCCAGCGCTACCTGCATGGCACAAAAATATCCTGAATGTTATAATTCATCCACACATAAAGTTATTCAGAAGTGCATTGAAAATCTTGCTGATGCTCGGATTAAAAAACAACAAGAGCTTGATGAAAAAAAGCACCGTGATGAAGAGGTAGCTAGGCTGGAGGCTGAAAAAATAGCAACTGAAGCACGGAAAGCCCGAGCAGAATATGAAAGGAGTCCGAAAGGTATTGCCGAACGAAAGGCGCGTGAGGCATACAATAAAAAACTAATCAATTCATGTAATTATTTTCTACGTGATATTTTGAGTAAGAGAAACCTTAAAGAAGCAAGTGTTTTGGATGCTGTGGAAACTATGCCTGACGTGGTTGTGTGCACATACCAAGTGACAGCCCCTGGAGTTTATGTGGATATACCAAGAGTCATAACAATAATGGGGAATACTCAGAATGGCGTTTATGAATATTTATAGCCAAGATCATAAGCTAAGTCGACCCCCGTACTCGTCAGCACCCACCAAAAGTTTAAAACTATGAAAGTTCGTCTATTTCCAGTATGTACTTTGTTATTTGTATTTGTGCCGCAAGCATATTCTTACGAAATAGTTCAAGTGCCAGCAGCAACATCGGCTACGTGTGGAGATCTTGCAGAGGTCACCCACTGGGCGGCAACCTCCCATCTATCAAAGAGGGATGCGAACAATCTTGTCACTGCGAAAACAGATGCAAGTAAGGCCAATAATAGAAGGCCTGGAATACCGATGGAGCTCATCGACAAGGCAGAGCTATATGGCGTAACTTCGCATGGCAACGCAGGAGAGGGGAATATAAATCTTGATGCGGCAAGAGAAGATGCAATTGTCGCCGCAGTTTTTACCTATGAAATGTGCCTCGATGGTCGCATTATTCCTGATGAGCTAAAAGTTCAATCTTCTGAAGATCTAAAAATAGATGTCCAGATGCATATGAATGGTGCATATAATGCAAATAGATGCATACCAATATATTCATCAAGCAGTGATTATAAAAAAGCCGAATGGGCATCCGCCTACTATATAAAAACAACTAATGAAGCCCCACAAAAGTATCCTGAAAGCTTGCTTAAGGCCGATAAATTAGCATGGCAGAACCGAGTAGCAGAGAGCACATTTGACGAACTGGAATTGATAAATATGTGCGACAAGCTATATAAAAATCGTGGTTACTTACCCTGATAGTCTTTTTATGGATATAGAAGGATATGATGACTTCTTTAGTGCGTTAGCTCGTAGCTGCGTAGAGTTTAAGCGGAGGTTCGCGCCAATGCTTGATAAAGCTTTTCAGCTCAATGTATGAGCCCGGCCTAGTCTAAAAATGGCTTTTCACAGCAAGAAACTGAGTCACCTGGCTTTTGTTTCACTCATGCCGGGTTCCTCAGTAGGGTATTTCCCCGCACCTCTCCTGCCACGGGTCTCAAGACCAGTAGGCAGGATTTACCATAAACCTCGTTATTGGTACTGGTTTTAAGAGCCCAATACACTCAAATTATCGGTATCACCCTTCGATAAGCTCCAGCACTTTTTGACCATCTGGCATACCCGACATGGTCTTCAAAAACACCACGTTCCGATCCAATATTTTCTTGATAGCTGCAGCCGAAAGTGGCTTTTCAAGAATCTTGAACTCTTCCAGCTCTTGGTAGTGGCATTCATCTTTATCGCCATCTCGATCACAAGTCTTGACCTCGCCGGTGCCTCGACCATAGGCCACTATGCCTTTACCGTTTTCGTATAGGAACACCACATCATTGGCTTTGATGCGGTTGATGTTCCACTTCCATGGATCATAAAAAGCGGCAGCGATGCCTTTGGCGAGCATCCACTCAGGATCTTCATCGCTGTGAGCTTTGTTGGTATTCAAAATATGGAAGCCAGCGGTTATTTGCGGCTCGACTTCTTCTGCCACAGCTAACTGAGCTAACTCAGCCTTTTCCACCTCGGCTAACGCCTCTTGGGCAACCTCGGCACCTTGTTCAAGCAATTTGAGCATGATCTCTTGCTTTGAAAGCTCTAGATCGTTGGCCAGCGTTTCGATGAAGGTATGCAGCGACTCGGGCATTCTGACGGTTGAAGCAACCGACTCTTTTTTGGTTTTTCTGGAGTTTTCGATCAGCGACAGAATATTAGTCATTTTTGAATCTCTGATGGTTTGTTTTTTGAATCTTACACAGATTCAAATTATGAATCAATAAATGAATCTAAAAAGAATCAAATCCAGATTTTCCAGTACCAGGATGCTGCCTCTGGCTGATGACTCCTCGCCGCGTTGATCTTTATCCAAAAAAAAGCCCACCGGTTGGTGGGCTTTTTGCGCCTGGAATTTAACGATAACTGCGTTATTCGCACTGGGTCGATGATAGTGAGTGCTCATAAATGATTAGCAAATAGTTGCGATATTCCACTGATAGTGGAATACTCAAATATGAGTAGACAACGTCTACATCGTAGACAAAATCGTGTGGAGTGATAACATGGCCTCGCCTGTCCTGTCTTTTCGTGTGGAATCGGAGCTGATTAACCAGCTCGATCAGCTCGCTGAAGCAACTGATCGGGATCGTCAGTACCATCTCAAACGTGCATTGGCACGTTATGTAGAGTCAGAGTCCTGGCATTTTCGAGCGGTAGCCGAAGGGATCGCTGATGCTGAGGCAGGCAATCTAATCGACTTGGATGCCGTGAAGGCTAAGTGGGTGGCTCGTGCCGAAAATCGCATTAACCAGCAAAGCGGACAGTGACCTCGAAGGTATCTACGAGCATTACGAACCGCGTCTAGGTGCTGAAAAGGCCGAGGAAGTCATTTTCCAAGTGCTGGAAGCCATAACCCGACTGGAGACCTTTCCTCAGTTAGGGAAAGCCTCGGATATCCCTGATTGCCGAGAACTGATTATTTCGAAATACCCCTATCGATCTATTTACACGCGGAAGGGGGATACCATCCTGATATATCGAATTCTCCATCAGCACGCGGAACGCCCTGACGATTGGTGAGTTCCGAAGCAAAAAATCCTGCCTTGGGGCGGGATTTTTTGTGTCCGACTTACATACGCGGCGTTATTCGTAACGCTCGGATCAGTCTTTGTCGTCTTCATCCGGGCCGTACAGCGCCACGCGCACCGCGTCCTCCAGATCCATCAGCGCGTCTTCTCGCTCTTCAGCGGCAAGGTATAACGCTTTGTGGCAGACCAACCGCTCCGGCTCTCTACCCACGTTTGCCGCCGCCTCCAGCGCGTCTCTCGCGTCTGACACCGCTTGGCCAGCCGCTTCAGATTTGGCGAGGTGGACGGCCAAGGCACCCAGCGCGGCCGGGTCAATCTTCAACATAGTGAGGTTCCTTTCTATTCGTCATGCGCTCCCGTGTTGCTAGTAGCAACAACCAGGCGAGCGATATTTTCGCGCCTAAAATCCAGCGGCTCGAGCCCGCAACTTCATGACGGTTCGCGCTGAAATTCTCCCAATGTCCTCTCCATGAAAAACCATGTGCGCCCGATGCGACTTGGTTTCCGCGTCCCAATCCTCCAGATCATCGATCAGGAAGGCGTGCTTGCCCAGGTACGCTGCCGCCAAGTCAGCGGCTAGGCTGCGGGCGGGTTCGCCCGCCGTTTCGAAAACCCAATCCAGAATGTCGCTCATCTGCTCGGTGGGTGTCCGCGGCACAACACCTTTGGCCTGATCCTGGACGAATGCGTTGTAAAGCAGTGCGCCAACCTCGGGATCTTCTGCAGGGTTGCCCGGGCAGAGCCTGGACTCCCAGGGAATCTGATACATCGATTGGCCAAGAACGTCCTGTAGGACGTAATCAGACGGCTTTACCAAACGCTGCATGAGATTGCTCCTTAAAAAAATCGCATGGTAGCGCATCCCGAGCAGCCAAAAGCTGCTCGGATAAACCGCCACCTCTGGTGGCGAGAACAGCCTGACAGACGCCTCCCGAGCCCACGAGGGGGGTGAGGGAAAATGGCCCCCAGGCCAAATTTTTCCGGTCTGCCCTGGTGAAGCCCGTTCAGGGCGTAACCAGGGTGCGAAGCATCCGGCCGCAACGCTTGCGTGCGCGTCAGGTGAAACCGGACCAACCTGGATTCGCGATGTAGCAGTCGAGAAAGGGACGAAGGACCGCAACGAGACGTCGCGCAATTGCAGAATGCAGGTTGGTCCGGCTTTGCCGGGCGCGCACGCGGGTGAATTTTCGAGACAAGCCCGTCCAGGGGGCGGGGGAGGAAAGAGGGTGGAGGCTCGCGCAGCGAGTCAGAACCCTGAAAGCCTGACGGGGCGCTCCCCCGGAAGGTTTGGGCGTCCCGTAGGGCGGCCACGACAGACCGTAGGGATGGCGTGCTGTTGCTCTGCTTTTGTCTTTGATTATCTATGTGGCGTTCTATTGGTCGTTCTATTGCTTCGGCTATTGCTCAGGCAATAGAAGACCCATAGGAAGTACAAAAAGGCAAAGGTACAAAAAGACAGAATCCCAGAGCATTCGCGCTACGCGCTCACCCAGCTCGACCCCCTGAGGGGGGCCCCACTCCCTGGAATCAGATCCAGAGCGAATGCTTGCACAGACAAGATTAATAGCAACATCACTTTATCAGGACGACACTGAAATCCGGCTCGCTGTTATCCCCTGATTACTCGCCTTTGTCGTCTGTGAGCCCGCAGCAGGCGTTTGGATGATCCTTGCTAGCAGAGGCGTCACAGCGCTCCTTGGAGCGCATAAACAAAGTCTCCAGCCGGCAGGCTGGGCATTATTACCGGAGGGGGAGCCACGAAGTGGGGGAACCCCGTAGGGGTGCCCCGGCAGAGCCGCGCTTTTTACTTTTCCCTTTTTAAACCTTTGAGGTCGTCTAGACGCCTTATGTTATGTGGCCTGTAGTGTTCATAAAGGGAGGGATTTGTTGTCATATACGCGCCACGAAGATCTCTTTGCTTCGAGAAAAGAGGTCAGTGATAGTGATAAATCCTGCGTCGCTGCCTGCCTTAAAGTGTCCGAATAGTCATGAAATCCGCAAGCTCGGCGCTTATTCATTCCTTGTTCGTTATGTGAGGGAAAAATGGCTGTGGGTAACTCGGACTAATGCTTTTAATGCTTTTAATGCTTTTAAAAGCTTTTAGTCGGGCTGTATGCCACGTATTACGTGGCATACAGCCTCCATAAAGGGACAGATTTGCGGTCATAAAGGGACAGATTTGCGGTCATAAAGGGACAGATTTGCGGTCATAAAGGGACAGATTTGCGGTATTAAGGGACTTGTATTAAATAGTCCTTTTTATGCTATGGTGGATCTCCCCACGAGGACTACTGATGGCTGAGAAAAGCGAAGTTGTTGTCAAATCTAACCGGCTTGTCGAAGCTAGCTACCGGCTCAACCTGGTCGAACAACAAATCATCCTGTTTGCCATCAGTCGTAGTCGCGACGAACAGCTGGGCCTTTCGCCAGATAAGCCAGTCACGATTGCAGCGAGCGATTTCGCTCAGGCATTCGGGACCAACGAAACCAAGGTTTACGGACAACTTAAAGAAGCGATGGGCGACCTGTTCGACCGCTCGGTGACGATCTATGACACCGATCCGGACACCGGTAAGGACCGTACTGTCACAACCCGATGGATCAGCGACAAGGCTTACATCGACGGAACAGGCCGAATTCAGTTGACGTTCGCCCCTCGGGTGATCCCCTACATCACACGTCTCGAGTCCGAGTTCACGTCATACCGTTTGGAGAAAATCAGTGGCATGTCGAGCGTTCACGCTGTACGGCTCTACGAGCTACTGGTGCAGTACCTCACAATCGGAAAACGCGAGTTGGCACTCGCTAATCTGCGCGAAAGTCTCGGCCTTACCAACGAATACAAGGCAATTAAGGACTTTAAAAAGCGAGTCCTAGATACAGCCGTGGCACAAATCAACGAATACAGCGATATTCGTGTGAGCTACACACAGCGCAAGACCGGACGCACCGTCACCCATCTGATCTTTGCCATCAAACCAGAACCAACATCCGTGCCGGTGAAGCAAAAGCTTGGCAAGCTGACAGACGCTGAGGTTGCCAAACGCGCTCGTCCTGGTGAGAGCTGGGAAGCAGCACATGCCAGACTCAACCAGATCACCTTGGCACTGGCTGAATGACTGGATTGATGTACGTGGGTCGGACTGGGTTTAGATCGTCACCGTCGAGACTAATCGGCCAGTCCGGCCAGTAGATCGGAAAAAGACTTGGCAGGCCCGGGTAATTTTGGCTTTCCCGGGGTTGGCGCTTTTTCAGGTTGAGGCTCAGGGTTGTGCTCAATAAGGCGTTGCTCAGCATTATCAAGGCGTAGCTTCTCGATCTCTTGCCGCAATGGCTCCACCGCTTCAGCGACGGCCTTTGCCACCGCCCTGGCGATGATCTCCCCGAGGTCGCCAGTCACTGTGACGCCGTGTGACATTTCCACTGTGACGCTCTGTGACGCTGGCTCGAAAGCACCGTACACACGCAGTAACTCCGCGGTGTCGATATAGCGACGTCCATCGGACTCTAAGCCATATGATATACGGCCTTCGGTCATTGCCCGGTATATGGACCGGCGCGTTCTGCCGATCAGTGACGCGGCTTCATCTATGGTGTGACGCATGGTGCTCTACCGTCATATGACGCGTCACACTCTTTAGCCTGGCTGGTCATAGGCTCAGCTCGCTGTGTGATCCGAGTCGCACAAGCTGCAAGCGCTCATCGTCGGGCTTGCAGTAGATCAGCAGCCAATCCGGTTTGATATGGCAATCCCGATGGTCTTTCCAGTTACCAGTCAGAGCATGATCCCGATGTTTTTCCGGCAGCGGTTTGTCATTCATCAGGGCAGTGACAATCTTGATGAACAGGCCGCCCGGCTCCAAGTCAGCTCGATGCGGCCCCTTGGCCTCTCGCTTAAAATCTCGCTTGAACTGACTGGTTCTCTCAATCGTCCGCATGCAAATCCGCCATCAGATCATCAATGGTGGCGAACTTTTGCAGCTTTCCGCGCCGGGCTTCTTTCATCGCGGCAACGGTTTTGGCGTTGGGCACCAACGGCTCGAATGGCAGCGCCTTTTCCTGCGCTATACGGGTCATCATCATGCGGAAAGCATCGCTAACCGTTAAGCCCATTGTCGCAAGTACTGCAGCGGCTTCTTCTTTGATGTGCTCATCGATACGAGCACGAACGACAGCATTTGTGGACATGGGTAGTCCTCCTATATTGGGCCACAGTGTAGCTCAATATAAGGGTCGCGCATGGTTTTGTGCCGTCACGTGACGCGTCACTGCGTTCTTGCAGTCACGGATAAACTGACCCCCAGCACGTGTAGCACTTTCATCAAGCGATAAAGGTCCGGATCGCCATGGGTACCAAAGAGCTGCTCCAGATCTGCCACGGTGATCCCGGTCAGACTCGCCATTTTGGCCGCCCCAAATGCGCTGATAGCCACACCTATGGAGGCCACAATATGAGCGGCATGGCCGGTCGCTAAAGCATCCGCAATAAACACGGCCCTGGTTTCTGGATTGGTTAACGCCGCCCCTGGATCGTAGATCGATGGCTTTTTTTGCACCCTTTCCGCCTCTCTTTACACCAGCTCTATACCCGTTTTGCACCTGGTCTGCACCCACCCTGCACCTACCCTGCACCTCTTTTGCACCTTACCTGCCATCGACTGGCCACGGTCTTCGACCTGAATGATTTTTACGCCCTTTGAAGAGCCAGATTTTCCCCCTTAACAGGGTCAAAATCTCAATACACATCACGCACCTCAGGCGATGGAAAAAACCTTTATTTTTCAAAAATTTATTAAAAACTAATAATTCTTTGACGCTATACAGTTGTGATACAAAACAAATGATTTAGCCCACAAAACCTGGAGAATTTTGTATAGCACTTGTTATACAACTGGTGCCCAAATGGCCAAGTAACCATTTCGCGCCCGCGAAACTTTCCATTGAGCCGCAGGCGAATGGACAAGCTGTGAAGTGGGCCGGTAGGCCTACTTCACCTATCTTGCCCGCCTATTCAGCCGACTTAATCCGTTGCGCCTGCTGTTCTTTTTCCGTTCTCGTGCCTTTTT
>NZ_WIWC01000069.1 GCF_009600315.1 Pseudomonas helleri
GCTAACTGTTCGCTATGTCTCCGAACAAAGTGTTCGCGATGTCCCCGGTCCATACACTCCCGGAGGGAGAGGGGACTGATCGGTGTCGTTGCGCATATCTGCTTTTGCTTTTAGTCCCCTCTCCCTCTGGGAGAGGGCTAGGGTGAGGGCCGTTTTCCGGCCATACCTATGACTAAAACCCCGGGCTAACCCCCTGAAATACAAGGGATGGCCCCCGGCCATTAAAAAAATCCAAAAAAGCCCTCAAGCAACCTGCATTGACGACGATAACTATTACGAAGGTTCTCTAGGCCACACCCGGCGGTTGCCAGGGCCGGAAGCCGCAGTAATTACCCAGTGAGGATTTCGTCATGGCTTTAACCGTAAACACCAACCTTGCATCGCTGAACGTTCAGAACAACCTGAACAAATCCTCGACGGCTCTGTCGACTTCCATGCAGCGCCTGTCTTCCGGCCTGCGTATCAACAGCGCTAAAGACGACGCAGCTGGCCTGCAAATCTCCAACCGTCTGACCAGCCAGATCAACGGCCTGGGCACAGCGATCAAGAACGCCGGTGACGGTATCTCCATTGCGCAAACCGCTGAAGGCGCAATGCAGGAATCCACCAACATTCTGCAAACCATGCGTACCCTGGCCCTGTCGTCTGCCAACGGTTCCCTGAGTGCAGAAGACCGCAAGTCGAACAACGCCCAGTACGCGGCACTGACTTCGGAACTGACCCGTATTGCAACCACCACCACCTTCGGTGGCAAGAACCTGCTGGACGGCTCGTTCGGTACCACCGCTTTCCAGATCGGTGCCAACGCCAACCAGACCATCAACATGACCATGGGTGATGTGTCGGCGAGCAGCATTGGTTCGCAGCAGATCAAATCGGCAGCGATCAAGCCGGATGGCACTGGCGTAGCCGGTGGCGCAATCAAGATCTCGGGTGGCGGTGAGATTGCCGACATTACAGTGAAAGCTGGTGCTTCTGCCAAAGTAATCGCCAATCAAATGAACGGCGCCATTGGAGGCTTGGCAGCAACAGCAAGCACTGAAGCCAAGCTGACGCTGTCCGACACCGCACCAGCCAGCGCTGCTGCGTCTGCGAACTTCAAATTGAAAGTGGGTGAGCAGAGCGTTGACTTCGTTAACGTAACGGATCTGGACAGCCTGGCTGATCAGCTCAACTCCAACGCCGCCAAGCTGGGTATCAGCGTTAACTACGATAGCAGCGCTAAGACTTTGTCGATCAAGTCCGACTCGGGCGAGAACTTTGAGTTCACTAGTGAGGCCGCTAGCGGTGCGGCGGGTCTGTCGGTAAACACCAAGGATGCGTCCGGTAAGTACGCTGATGATGCAACTGCACTTGCGGTCGGCGGCAAGATCATTGCAACCGGCGCTGTATCGCTGGATTCGGCCAAAGGTTACTCGCTGAGTGGTGATGGCGTTAAAGGTTTGTTCGGCGGTGCCGCTGACACAACAGCCAGCTCGAAAAAAACCACCATCGCCGACACCAGCGTAACCACCGCTGCTGGCGCACAAGACGCCATCGCCGTTATCACTCAGGCGATCGCCAACATCGACTCCCAGCGTGCTGACTTGGGTGCCGTGCAAAACCGTTTCGACAGCACTGTTTCCAACCTGCGCAGCATCTCGGACAACTCCACTGCAGCACGTGGCGCGATCCAGGACGTTGACTTCGCTTCGGAAACTGCTCAACTGACCAAGCAACAAACCCTGCAACAGGCTTCGACTGCAATCCTGTCCCAGGCTAACCAGCTGCCATCCGCTGTACTGAAACTGCTTCAGTAATTCCAGCGCTTGGTAACAAACGGAGGGGCGCGTTTACGCGCCCTTTTGTGTTTTCAGTGAAGAGGGCAGCGTCATGGACATGAGTGTCAAGCTGAACCACGCTTACTCCCCGCAGGTTCCGGTGCTGAACGCGGCGGCTGCCAACGCTCAGCCCAAGGCCGAAAGCGTTGAGGCGGGCCGTATCCCCCAGCGCGATGAGCTGGAGAAAGCCGTCACGGATATTCGTGAGTTTGTGCAATCGACTCAGCGCAATCTGGATTTTTCCATCGATGACTCCACCGGCGTGGTGGTGGTCAAGGTGATTGCCACAGACAGTGGTGAAGTGATCCGTCAGCTTCCCTCGGAAGCCGCGCTGAAACTGGCGCAAAGTTTGACCAATGCCAACAGCCTGATGTTTCAAAGCAAGGCCTGAGCTGGCACGAAATTTGTTGCTGTTTGTCTTGAGGCGTTGTTCGTCAACAAAACAGCAGCCACTGGATAAGGAGAAGGATGATGGCAGGTACAACGGTTAGCGGTATCGGTTCGAACGTCGATACTCAGGCGATTGTGAAGTCGTTGGTTGCGGCTGAAAAAGCGCCCAAGCAAACACAAATCAACAACCAATCACTGAAAGCAACCACCACGCTGTCGTCCATCGGCAAAGTCCAGTCGGCCTTGAGCAATTTCCGCTCGGCCTTGGCCACGATGAACACCACCACCATTTTTGGCGGGTTGACCGCCACCTCGTCGGATGAAAAAACCGCCAAGGTGACCTTGAGCGGCAGCGCGTCCAACGGCAGCTTTGCCTTAAAGGTCGAGCAATTGGCCACCGCTTCGAAGATCTCCACCAAGGTCTACGAGAAAGGCGCCAGCTCGGTGGTCAACGCGGGTACCACACCGAGCAATCTGGTGATCAAGCAGGGCGACACCAAGTTTGATGTCAGCGTGCCGGCCGGGGCGACCTTGCAACAGGTGCGCGACTCGATCAACAGCCAGTACGGCGCCAAGGGCATCAGCGCCAACATCCTGACCGACGCCACCGGCTCGCGCATGGTTTTGACCACGACCACCATGGGCGAGGGCAGCGACCTCAGTCTGGAAGGTAACAGTGGCCTGGAAGACGCTTTCAAAGTGATCGACCCGCCACAAAACGCCCTGTACAGCATCGACGGCATCGAAATGGTCTCCAAGACCAATAATATTGCCGACGCGATCAGTGGTGTCAGTCTTCAGCTGATAGCGCCAACCGCAACCGGCGGCGCCGCGACCACGGTGTCGGTGTCCACCAGCTCGACTCAGCTGAAGTCGGCAGTCAAGGGCTTTGTGGACACGTACAACGCCTTGCTGACGGCGATCAATGCCGAAACCAAAGTCACCAAGAGTGAAGACGGCACGCAGACCGCAGGCGCGTTGACCGGGGACGCCACCATGCGCACCCTGACGTCTACATTGCGCAATGAGCTGAATGCCATGTCGGGCACCGGCGAATTGAAGTCGCTGGCGCAGTTTGGTGTGAGCACCAACCAGACGTCGGGCTTGCTGGAAATCAACGACAAAAAGTGGGATGCCGCAGTGGCGACCAATGCGTCGGATCTCAAAAGCATCTTCACCGGTGACAAAGGCTTGTTGATGCGCCTGCAAAACTCGACGGCCGACTATGCGCGAAGCAATACCGGCATTCTCGCGGCGCGTTCCGCCAGTTTGACCAATAATCTCAATGATCTGACCAAGCAGCAGACAGCGCTGGAAACTCGCATGGACAGCCTGCAGCTGTCGTTGATGGCCAAATACAACGCGATGGACACCCTGGTCGCTCAGATCACGGCGTCGGCCACCAGCATGATGACCACGCTGAACTCGCTGAACAATCCTAAATCGACCTGATAAGCAGCCCTCAAGTTCTGTGTCGTCACGTCGACATACAACAGAGTGGCGTCTTTTAAGGCGTTTTTTTCAAACGCTTATTTTTCCAGCGGTCCCTGTTCCGAGGTAGACACATGAATCCCATGAGAGCCCTTCGCCAGTACCAGAAGGTCAATTCCCACGCTCAAATCTCCGAGGCCAGCCCCCATCGGCTGGTACAAATGCTGATGCAGGGTGGGCTTGATCGCATGGCGCAAGCCAAAGGGGCTATGGAGCGCGGAGATATTGCGCAAAAAGGCGAATTGCTCGGCAAGGCCATCGACATCATTGTCGGGCTGCGTCAGGGGCTGGATGAGAAAAAGGCCGAAGATCCGGCCTCGATTCGTCAGCTGGATGACCTGTACGAATACATGGGCTCGCGCCTGCTTCAAGCCAACCTGAAAAACGATCCTGCGATCATCGACGAAGTGGCACGCCTGCTGATCACAGTTAAAAGCGGCTGGGATGAGATCGCGCCTGAATAATCAAGCCTGAGAGTCTGAGGAGTGCGTTATGAGCCAGCTGCAACGAATTCAAGAAACCCGTGATGCGCTGATCGATGCCCTGGCAGAGCGTAATTGGGAGGCTATTGGTGAGTTGGATTTAGCCTGTCGCCAGTCGGTCGAAAGCGTTCTGGATGAAGCACCTGTGGACGAGGCGGTATTGCGCGAGAATCTGGAGGGGTTGTTGGTGGTTTATCGCATGCTGCTGGAGGCGGCGACCGGCGAGCGTCAGCAGTTGGTCGATCAAATGTCTCAGATCAACCAAGCAAAAAATGCATCAAAGGTTTACCATCTATTCGGTTAAGGCATAAGAAATGTGTGGTTTATTGACGCAGTGCGCCATAAATTTGACTGTGTTCAAGTTTATGACTTAACTAGTGCTGTATCCTGTTTCAGTCGTCATACATACCCAACTGGGTAGGACGGCTAAATAATACCCTGCCATCCGGGGTATTGAGCTGACTAGGGAAGTTGCTATTGCATGTGGCGTGAAACCAAAATTCTGCTGATCGATGACGATAGCGTCCGCCGCCGTGATCTGGCGGTGATTCTAAATTTTCTGGGTGAAGAAAATTTAGCCAGCACCAGCCACGCATGGGAACAAGATGTCAGTGACCTGACCTCCAGTCGCGAGGTGTTGTGTGTGCTGGTAGGCGCTGTAAATATCCCTGGCGGCATTTCGAGCTTGCTTAGGACAGTGGCAGAGTGGGATGAGTTCCTTCCCGTGATGCTTTTAGGTGAAATTTCTTCGGCAGAGTTGCCTGAAGACCAACGCCGCCGCGTGCTGTCTACCCTTGAAATGCCTCCCAGCTACAGCAAATTACTCGACTCCCTGCACCGAGCTCAGGTCTATCGCGAGATGTACGACAAGGCCCGCGAGCGCGGCCGTCACCGTGAACCCAACCTGTTTCGCAGCTTGGTCGGCACCAGCCGGGCCATTCAGCACGTGCGCCAAATGATGCAGCAAGTGGCCGATACGGACGCCAGCGTGTTAATTCTTGGCGAATCCGGCACCGGCAAGGAAGTGGTTGCGCGCAACCTGCATTACCATTCCAAACGCCGCGACGCACCGTTTGTGCCGGTCAACTGCGGGGCGATTCCCGCTGAACTGCTCGAAAGCGAATTGTTCGGCCATGAGAAGGGTGCCTTCACCGGCGCCATCACCAGCCGTGCCGGGCGTTTTGAGCTGGCCAATGGCGGTACGCTGTTTCTTGATGAAATCGGTGATATGCCATTGCCGATGCAGGTCAAGCTGCTGCGCGTCTTGCAGGAACGCACCTTTGAGCGTGTGGGCAGCAACAAGACCCAAAGCGCGGATGTGCGCATTATTGCCGCCACCCACAAAAATCTTGAAAGCATGATTGAAGTCGGCGCTTTTCGCGAAGACTTGTACTACCGCCTCAATGTCTTTCCGATCGAAATGGCGCCGTTGCGCGAGCGCGTCGAAGACATCCCGTTGTTGATGAACGAGCTGATTTCGCGCATGGAGCACGAAAAGCGCGGTTCGATTCGCTTTAACTCCGTCTCGATCATGTCGTTATGCCGACACGCCTGGCCGGGCAACGTGCGAGAGCTGGCCAATCTGGTCGAGCGCATGGCGATCATGCATCCGTATGGAGTGATCGGGGTCGCTGAATTGCCGAAAAAATTCCGTTACGTGGACGACGATGACGAGCAGCAGGCCACGGACCCGATGTTCAGTGAAATGGAGGAGCGGGTGGCGATCAATAACAGCGTGCCCGATTTCAGCTCCTCCGCAATGCTGCCGCCCGAAGGGCTTGACCTCAAGGATTACCTTGGCGGGTTGGAACAAGGGTTGATTCAGCAAGCGCTGGACGATGCCAATGGCATCGTTGCACGGGCGGCGGAACGCCTGCGCATTCGACGGACCACCCTGGTCGAAAAAATGCGCAAATACGGCATGAGCCGTCGCGAAGGCGAAGAGCAGCTCGAAGATTGACCCTCAGCCTTTAAGTCAGGGTCGCGGTGTTCAGGCACGGGTATTGCTTTGCTTGGTGTAACGAACCGTTTTATGACGGTCAGCCAAGCGAGAATGCCTCATGCCCCATACCGCCCAACACGCCTCGGCCCCTGATCTTGCAGGGTCGGGCCTCCCGCTTGCGACGCAGCCAGTGCGTCGCGAAGGTCTGGAGCAAGCGTTCTCGCTGTTCAACGAAATGTCGACTCAGTTGACCGATTCCTACAGCCTGCTGGAAGCTCGGGTGGCCGAGCTTAAAGGTGAGCTGGCGGTGGTCAGTGCTCAGCGCATGGCCGAGCTGGCCGAGAAAGAACGGCTGGCCAATCGGCTGCAAAACCTCCTTGATCTGTTGCCGGGCGGGGTCATCGTTATTGATGATCGCGGTCATGTGCGCGAGGCCAATCCGGCCGCCATTGAACTGCTGGGTGAGCCGCTGCAGGGCGAGTTGTGGCGGCAGGTGATTACCCGCTGCTTTGCGCCTCGTGAAGATGATGGTCATGAAGTGTCGCTCAAGGATGGTCGGCGTCTGTCGATTGCCACCCGTTCGCTGGATGCGGAGCCGGGGCAGCTCGTGTTGCTCAATGACCTGACGCAAACCCGCCGCTTGCAGGATCAGCTCGCGCGCCATGAACGCCTGTCGTCACTGGGGCGCATGGTGGCTTCGCTGGCCCACCAGATTCGCACGCCCTTGTCCGCGGCGTTGATCTACGCCAGTCATTTGACTGAGCAAGAGTTGCCGGTGCAGACCCAGCAGCGTTTTGCCGGGCGCCTCAAAGAGCGGCTGCATGAACTGGAGCATCAGGTGCGCGACATGCTGGTGTTTGCCCGAGGTGAATTGCCATTGACCGACAGGCTATCGCCCTCGGCTTTGCTGCAAGCGCTGCAGTCGGCCGCGCAGACCCATGTTCAGGGGGTGGCCATCCGCTGGCAGTGTGATGTTCATGAGGGGCAGCTGCTGTGCAATCGAGACACGCTGGTGGGTGCGATGCTGAACTTGATTGAAAACGCCCTGCAAGCCGGTACGCCTCAGATGCTGCTCAAGGTTCACCTGTACGCGCGCGGCCCGGTGTTGCGCCTGTGCGTGAGTGACAGTGGCAGCGGCATTGCGACCGACGTTCTCAAGCGACTGGGCGAACCTTTTTTCACCACCAAAGCCACGGGCACCGGGTTGGGGTTGGCGGTGGTCAATGCTGTAGTGCGGGCGCATCAAGGGCAGTTGCACCTGCGTTCACGGTTGGGACGCGGCACTTGTGCGCTGATCAGCTTGCCGTTGATCCCCGGCCCGACGGAGCACAACTGATGGTCATGAGCATCAAAGTCCTGTTGGTCGAAGACGACCCTGCCTTGCGTGAGGCGCTGGTGGACACGCTGCTGTTGGCCGGTCATGGTTTTCATGCAGTGGCTTCGGCTGAAGAGGCGTTGCTGGCGGTTGCCGAGCAGTCATTCAGCCTGGTGGTCAGCGACGTCAATATGCCCGGAATGGATGGTCATCAATTGCTCAGCCATCTACGGGCCAGTCAGCCGCAGTTGCCGGTGCTATTGATGACGGCCCACGGTGCCGTTGAGCGCGCCGTTGATGCGATGCGCCAAGGGGCGGCCGATTATCTGGTGAAGCCGTTTGAGCCCAAGGCGTTGCTTGATCTGGTGGCTCGCCATGCGCTGGGCAGTCTGGGTGTGGTCGACACGCTCGGCCCGGTGGCGGTTGAGCCGGCCAGTGTGCAGTTGCTGGCATTGGCGGCCCGGGTGGCGCGCAGTGATTCGACGGTATTGATTTCGGGCGAGTCGGGCACGGGTAAAGAGGTGTTGGCACGTTATATCCATCAGCATTCGAGTCGTGCCGAGCAGCCGTTTGTTGCGATCAACTGTGCAGCCATTCCCGACAACATGCTAGAAGCCACGTTGTTTGGTCATGAAAAGGGGGCGTTTACCGGCGCCATCGCGGCGCAGGCGGGCAAGTTCGAGCAGGCGGACGGTGGCACGCTGTTGCTCGACGAAATTTCCGAAATGCCCCTGAGTTTGCAGGCCAAGTTACTGCGGGTGTTGCAAGAGCGCGAAGTGGAGCGAGTGGGCGGGCGCAAGCCGATTGTGCTGGATATTCGGGTGGTCGCCACGACCAACCGTGACCTTGGCGCCGAAGTGGCGGCGGGGCGTTTCCGTGAAGATTTGTTTTACCGGCTTTCAGTATTCCCGTTGGCCTGGCGTCCCTTGCGCGAGCGCACGGCGGATATTCTGCCGTTGGCGCAGCGGATGCTGGCCAGACACATCAGCAAAATGAAACACACCACGGTGCGTTTCTCGCCTCAGGCCAAAGCGACCCTGACGGGCTACCCGTGGCCCGGCAACGTGCGTGAACTGGACAATGCGCTGCAGCGCGCGCTGATTTTGCAGCAGGGCGGTTTGATCGAAGCGGCCGATTTTTGCCTGTCCGGGCCGGTTGCCTGTGCACCTTTGCCGGTGCTGGCTGAAGCCTTGCCGGTGGATGTGGGTGATTCAGCCGGGGCGCTGGGTGAAGACCTGCGCCGTCGTGAGTTCCAGATGATTATCGACACCCTGCGCAACGAGCGCGGGCGGCGCAAGGAAGCGGCTGAGCGGTTGGGTATCAGCCCGCGAACGTTGCGCTACAAGCTGGCGCAAATGCGTGATGCGGGGATGGATGTAGAGGGGTATTTGTTTGCGTCGAGTTAGTTTCCCAAACCCTCACCCCAGCCCTCTCCCTGTATGGACCGGGGACATCGCGAACAGAATGTTCGGAGACATAGCGAACACTTTTTAATACGACACAT
>NZ_WIWC01000006.1 GCF_009600315.1 Pseudomonas helleri
TATCGTCTTCTACAATGAATCAAGCAATTCGTGTGGGAACTTATGGAGCAGCTGATGTCGTCGATTAAGGAGGTGATCCAGCCGCAGGTTCCCCTACGGCTACCTTGTTACGACTTCACCCCAGTCATGAATCACACCGTGGTAACCGTCCTCCCGAAGGTTAGACTAGCTACTTCTGGTGCAACCCACTCCCATGGTGTGACGGGCGGTGTGTACAAGGCCCGGGAACGTATTCACCGTGACATTCTGATTCACGATTACTAGCGATTCCGACTTCACGCAGTCGAGTTGCAGACTGCGATCCGGACTACGATCGGTTTTATGGGATTAGCTCCACCTCGCGGCTTGGCAACCCTTTGTACCGACCATTGTAGCACGTGTGTAGCCCAGGCCGTAAGGGCCATGATGACTTGACGTCATCCCCACCTTCCTCCGGTTTGTCACCGGCAGTCTCCTTAGAGTGCCCACCATTACGTGCTGGTAACTAAGGACAAGGGTTGCGCTCGTTACGGGACTTAACCCAACATCTCACGACACGAGCTGACGACAGCCATGCAGCACCTGTCTCAATGTTCCCGAAGGCACCAATCTATCTCTAGAAAGTTCATTGGATGTCAAGGCCTGGTAAGGTTCTTCGCGTTGCTTCGAATTAAACCACATGCTCCACCGCTTGTGCGGGCCCCCGTCAATTCATTTGAGTTTTAACCTTGCGGCCGTACTCCCCAGGCGGTCAACTTAATGCGTTAGCTGCGCCACTAAGAGTTCAAGACTCCCAACGGCTAGTTGACATCGTTTACGGCGTGGACTACCAGGGTATCTAATCCTGTTTGCTCCCCACGCTTTCGCACCTCAGTGTCAGTATCAGTCCAGGTAGTCGCCTTCGCCACTGGTGTTCCTTCCTATATCTACGCATTTCACCGCTACACAGGAAATTCCACTACCCTCTACCATACTCTAGCTTGCCAGTTTTGGATGCAGTTCCCAGGTTGAGCCCGGGGATTTCACATTCAACTTAACAAACCACCTACGCGCGCTTTACGCCCAGTAATTCCGATTAACGCTTGCACCCTCTGTATTACCGCGGCTGCTGGCACAGAGTTAGCCGGTGCTTATTCTGTCGGTAACGTCAAAACACTAACGTATTAGGTTAATGCCCTTCCTCCCAACTTAAAGTGCTTTACAATCCGAAGACCTTCTTCACACACGCGGCATGGCTGGATCAGGCTTTCGCCCATTGTCCAATATTCCCCACTGCTGCCTCCCGTAGGAGTCTGGACCGTGTCTCAGTTCCAGTGTGACTGATCATCCTCTCAGACCAGTTACGGATCGTAGCCTTGGTGAGCCATTACCTCACCAACTAGCTAATCCGACCTAGGCTCATCTGATAGCGCAAGGCCCGAAGGTCCCCTGCTTTCTCCCGTAGGACGTATGCGGTATTAGCGTCCGTTTCCGAACGTTATCCCCCACTATCAGGCAGATTCCTAGGTATTACTCACCCGTCCGCCGCTCTCAAGAGAAGCAAGCTTCTCTCTACCGCTCGACTTGCATGTGTTAGGCCTGCCGCCAGCGTTCAATCTGAGCCATGATCAAACTCTTCAGTTCAAACATCTTTGGGTTTTTAAGAAACCCTAAACTTGGCTCAGCAATCGTTGGTTACATCTTTGATTTCTCGCGGAGTAACTTGTGATGCTGATAATCTTGTTGACTATCAGTCTGACTCCACAAGCACCCACACGAATTGCTTGATTCAGTTGTTAAAGAGCGGTTGGTTAAGCTTTCGCTCAACCGAGGCGCGCATTCTACAGCAGCCTCTGTTGCTGTCAAGCGGTTATTTTAAGATGTTTTCAAAGTTTCCTTCGTAACATCAACCACTTGCGCTTCCGATCTCTCGTTAGCGGGAGGCGAATTCTACAGCGTTACACGCTGCTGTCAACACCTCATTTCCTGCTTCGATGACTTGAAGCTGACACCGCCGAAAACCGTACAACTCATTGAATATCAAGGAGTTTTCCGTTTCGACTGCGCCGGAAGTGGGCGAATTATAGGCCGTTGCAATTTAGAGTCAAGGGTTAATTAATCGAACCTATCAATTAACCCCAGACACAGCTTTACTCAGCTCTTAGCGTAATACGCGCAAAAGCCTTTTTGCCTGCCTGACACACATGAGTCGAACCCAGTGCATATATATAGCTGCGATCAACGATCTCACCATCTATGCGCACCCCACCCGACCCCAACAGGTCTCGTGCCACCGCAGAGTTCTTCACAAGACCCGCCTTATTAAGGACAGCTGCAATCGGCATATCCTCTGTAGCTGTCAGCTCAACCTCTGGCAGATCATCAGGCAGCTCACCATCTTTCATTCGATTGCCGGCACCGCGATGCGCATTAGCAGCAGCCTCTTCACCATGGAAGCGAGCTACAATTTCTTCAGCCAATTTGATCTTGATATCGCGAGGGTTAGCTCCGGCTTCAACCTCAGCCTTGAATACATTGATTTCGTCCATAGAGCGAAAGCTAAGCAACTCAAAGTAGCGCCACATCAAAGCATCGGGAATGGAAACCAGTTTGCTGTACATGACGCCTGGAGCTTCCTGGATACCGACATAGTTACCCAAGGATTTAGACATCTTCTTGACGCCGTCCAGCCCTTCCAGCAAAGGCATCGTCACAATGCACTGCGCTTCCTGGCCGTAGCCGCGCTGCAGCTCACGCCCCATCAGCAAGTTGAACTTCTGATCCGTGCCGCCTAGCTCCACATCAGCTTTCAAAGCCACAGAGTCATAACCCTGTACAAGCGGGTAAAGGAACTCATGAATAGCGATAGGCTGATTAGTGGTGTATCGCTTATCAAAATCGTCGCGCTCAAGCATACGAGCTACGGTGTATTGAGAGGTTAGGCGAATGAAGTCTGCAGGCTTCATTTGATCCATCCAGGTGGAATTGAATGCCACCTCGGTTTTGGCAGGATCAAGAATCTTGAATACTTGAGTCTTGTACGTCTCGGCATTGTCGAGCACTTGCTCTCGAGTCAACGGTGGGCGCGTGGCACTTTTCCCGCTTGGATCGCCAATCATCCCGGTGAAATCCCCTATAAGGAAGATCACGTGATGACCCAGCTCCTGAAACTGGCGCAGCTTATTAATCAGCACGGTGTGACCCAAGTGCAGATCCGGTGCTGTTGGGTCGAATCCAGCCTTAATACGCAACGGCTGACCGCGCTTGAGCTTCTCAACCAATTCAGACTCGACCAGCACCTCTTCGGCACCACGCTTTATTAGCGCTAGCTGCTCTTCTACCGACTTCATATCAGACCCGTAAGGCTCAAATTCAAAGGGAACCAACATACAAGATCAGAGACTAATTACAAGTTTTGACCGGCATACGGCCCACTATCCGTCGGGGAATAGCTCGCAGACTTGCTTCAAGGGTGATTTGGTTATATTTTATACAGTTATTTCATCTTCACCGTGCCAGTCATCTTTTCCAATTCATCCTTTATTCAAAGTCAAATTATCTATGACCAGTCAGCCGCCTAAAGCGCCACCGCTTTATCCGAAGACCCACCTGCTTGCAGCAAGTGGTATCGCCGCCCTTCTAAGCTTGGCTTTGCTGGTATTTCCTTCCAGCGAAGTTGAAGCCAAAAGAACGAACCTCAGCCTGGAGCTGGAAAGCCCTTCTGAGCAACTGACACAAGAACAAGACGCTTCCGATCTCGTTCAAGCCACAAATGAAGTGAGCCCGCCTCCATTCGCCGAAATTGAACAGCCGCAAAATCCCACTGTTAACGCTGAAGAAGACAAATCACCCAGCCATCGCGAAGTCCTCGTCGCTAAAGGCGATACGCTCTCTACACTCTTCGAGAAAGTAGGCCTTCCTGCGTCTGCCGTGCATGAAATTCTGGCCAGCGACAAGCAGGCCAAGCAGTTCAGCCAATTGAAACATGGGCAAAAACTCGAGTTTGAAATGACCCCTGACGGTCAGTTGAACAACCTTCATAGCCAAGTTAGCGACCTAGAAACCATCAGCCTCAGCAAAACTGCTAAAGGCTATACATTTCGTCGTGTAACGACATTGCCAACAATACGTTCTGCTTACGTGCATGGCGTCATCACCAGCTCCCTTTCAGCATCTGGCCAACGCGCAGGATTACCTCATAGCCTGACAATGGACATGGCCAAAGTATTCGGCTACGACATTGATTTCGCACAAGACATTCGCCCCGGCGATCAGTTCGAGGTGATCTATGAACAGAAAGTGGCCAACGGCAAAACGGTAGGCACCGGGAACATACTTTCCGCGCGCTTCACCAACCGAGGCAAAACCTTCACTGCGGTTCGCTATACCAACAAACAGGGCACCAGCAATTACTACACCGCTGATGGCAACAGCATGCGCAAGGCTTTCATTCGCACACCTGTAGATTTCGCCCGAATCAGCTCGCGTTTTTCAGCAGGTCGCAAACATCCAATCCTTAACAAGATTCGCGCACACAAAGGTGTCGATTACGCAGCGCCACGTGGCACGCCAATCAAAGCAACCGGTGATGGCAAGGTACTCCTGGCGGGGCGCCGTGGCGGCTACGGCAACACCATCATCATTCAGCATGGCAATACTTACCGCACGCTTTACGGCCACATGCAAGGTTTTGCCAAAGGCGTCAAAACAGGCGGCTCCGTCAAGCAAGGGCAAGTGATTGGTTACATCGGCACTACCGGCCTATCGACCGGCCCTCACTTGCATTACGAATTTCAGGTCAATGGCGTACACGTTGACCCTCTTGGCCAAAAGCTACCCATGTCTGATCCGATAGCTAAAGCAGAACGCACTCGCTTCCTCCAGCAAAGTCAGCCATTGATGGCTCGCATGAACCAGGAAAAGGCCACCCTCCTGGCCTCGAGCAAGCGTTAAGTAATGGCTCTATATATAGGCGTGATGTCCGGAACCAGTCTTGACGGTATGGACATCGCGTTAGTTGAACTCGGGGCGAGCATTACACTGCTGGCCACTCATTACATTCCTATGCCCGAAGGCCTTCGCAGCGATCTGCTGCAACTATGTGCCAGCGGGCCGGATGAAGTGGCCCGCAGCGCCATTGCAGAAAACCATTGGGCAAGGCTAGCTGCCCAAGGGGTCAACGACCTGCTCGCGCAGCAAGAACTCGCACCTGAACGTATCCGCGCCATAGGTAGCCATGGTCAGACCATACGTCACGAACCCGCCCAGGGCTGGACTGTGCAAATTGGTAACCCTGCTTTACTGGCCGAATTGACTGGCATTAGTGTGGTTAGCGATTTTCGTCGCAGAGATGTCGCTGCCGGCGGACAAGGCGCCCCTCTCGTCCCTGCTTTTCATGAGGCATTGTTTACACATAACACGGCTAATCGAGCGGTATTGAATATAGGCGGCTTCAGTAACTTAAGCCTGATAACCACAGAAAACCCCGTCGCCGGGTTCGATTGCGGCCCAGGGAATGTTCTGCTTGATGCCTGGATACAAGAGGAGCGCGGTGAGCTGTACGACCGCAGCGGTCAATGGGCAGCCAGTGGTAACGTAGAACCACTGTTGCTTGAAGCCTTGTTGCGCGACCCTTTCTTCCAGACCCAAGGGCCAAAAAGTACAGGCCGAGAAGTGTTCAACCTCAAGTGGCTGCAACATCATCTATTGGCTCTGCCAACCTTTACCGCTGAAAACGTCCAGGCAACACTCCTTGAGCTCACCGCATTGACCATCGTGCAATCACTGCAAACGGCTCAGTCATGCACAGACGAACTGCTGGTTTGCGGCGGAGGCGCTCACAATGCGGCACTCATGGCTCGCTTGAAGCAATTACTCCCCAACACTCAGGTCAATAGCACTGAGGCCCGAGGCGTAGATCCTGACTGGGTCGAAGCCATGGCTTTTGCCTGGCTTGCCCACTGCTGCCTCGAAAACATTCCCACCAACCGTCCCAGCGTTACGGGCGCACGCGGCCTGCGTGTACTGGGCGCGATCTATCCCGCCTGACAACCTGCCCAATAATGGGTCAGACAGCAAAACGCCGCGAATCTACGCGGCGTTGAGCGTGAAACCTACTCTGTGCAATCAGATCGAAAACGAAGACCCGCAACCACACGTTGTGGTGGCATTCGGGTTTTTGATAACGAAACGAGAACCTTCCAGACCTTCCTGATAATCCACCTCGGCACCTGCCAAGTATTGGAAACTCATTGGGTCAACCACCAAGCTAACGCCCTCGCGCTCAACAATGGTGTCGTCATCGGCTACTTCTTCATCGAAAGTAAAACCGTATTGAAAACCGGAACAACCGCCGCCCGTAACGAAAACTCGCAACTTCAAACGATCATTACCCTCTTCATCGACCAGGCTCTTCACCTTGTGCGCAGCACCTTCAGTGAATTGCAAAGCCATGGGGGTGAAGGATTCGACGCTCATGCTGACTATCTCCCGGCGCTGTGCCGCCATAATGCGTGATGACGCGCATTATCCGCTTCTCCCAGAAAAGCGGTCAACTATTTGAGGGGCAGCAGCACGTTTTAAACGACAAGCCGCAAACGAGACGCGGAGACCGCTTTTCCCTTGCCGCTTGTAGCTTGTAGCTTGTAGCTTGTAGCTTGTAGCTTGTAGCTTGTAGCTTGTAGCTTGTAGCTTGTAGCTTGTAGCTTGATACTCAAAGCGGCTTTTAAGGCAACATGCCCGCGTGCGACAAACCAAGACGCTCGTCCAGACCGAACAGGATATTCATGTTCTGAACAGCCTGACCCGAAGCCCCTTTAACCAGGTTATCGATAACCGACAGCACGACAACCAGATCCCCGTCTTGCGGACGATGTACTGCGATCCTGCATACGTTGGCACCTCGAACACTACGGGTTTCCGGATGGCTGCCCGCAGGCATTACATCTACAAACGGCTCATTGGCGTAGCGCTTCTCGAACAACGCTTGCAGATCGACAGTATGGTCAACCACTGTCGCGTAGAGCGTGGAGTGGATGCCACGGATCATCGGTGTCAAATGCGGCACGAAGGTCAAACCGACATCCTTACCAGCAGCACGGCGCAAGCCCTGACGAATTTCGGGCAAGTGCCGATGCCCTTTAACCGCGTATGCCTTCATGCTCTCTGAGGTTTCGGCATACAACGAACCCACACTGGCACCACGTCCTGCGCCGCTTACACCGGACTTGCAGTCAGCGATCAGAACAGATGTATCCGCCAGCCCGGCTTCCAGTAAAGGGAGAAAGCCCAGTTGCGTCGCCGTTGGGTAACAGCCCGGCACCGCGATCAAGCGTGCTTGTTTGATTTGCTCACGATTAACTTCCGGAAGGCCGTAAACAGCTTCCTTCAATAATTCTGGCGCACCGTGCGGCTGACCGTACCACTTGGCCCACTCATCGGCATCCTGCAAACGGAAGTCAGCTGAAAGGTCGATCACCTTGGTGCCGGCTGCCAGCAGTTCACCGGCTAACGCATGTGCGACGCCATGGGGCGTGGCGAAAAACACAACATCACAGGCAGCCAGCGTTTGTGTATCCGGGACACTGAAAGCCAGGCCGTCGTAATGACCGCGCAGGTTGGGATACATATCGGCAACTGGCAGGCCCGCCTCGGATCGAGAAGTGATGACAACCACTTCAGCCTGCGGATGCTGAGCCAGCAAACGCAGTAATTCGACCCCGGTGTAACCCGTGCCGCCGACAATACCGACCTTGACCATAACCTGCCCTCAACGAAACCACTGGAAAGTCTTTGATAATAGGGATAGAGCGCCCATGCGACAACTGCCAAGGTGACTCCCGGGCGCTCTAGAACTACTATTTGCCCTACCGTGAACCTGGGGATAACTAAAAATGCTTTATCTATGGCTTAAGGCCTTTCACATCATCAGTATCGTTTGCTGGTTTGCCGGGCTGTTTTACTTACCACGCCTGTTTGTTTACCACGCTCAAAGCGAAGATTCTGTCAGCAAAGAACGATTTAGCCTGATGGAGCGCAAGCTTTATCGCGGCATCATGGGCCCGGCAATGATCGCCACCCTGATATTCGGCATTTGGTTAATAACGCTAACACCGGGTTTCCTGAGCCAAGGCTGGATGCACGCTAAATTGACGCTGGTGGTGCTGCTGATCGGCTATCACCACATGTGTGGCGCACAGGTAAAACGCTTTGCCCGTGGCGAAAACACTCGTAGCCATGTGTTCTATCGTTGGTTCAATGAAGTACCGGTGCTGTTCTTGATTGCTATCGTCATTCTGGTGGTGGTCAAACCGTTCTAAATTCCAACTCCCTGCTTAGAGGTCATCGAATGTCACTGCCTGTCCAGCTTGAACAACGCTTGCGTCTGCCGGTAGTGGCAGCTCCCATGTTTCTGATTTCCAACCCACAACTTGTGCTGGCCTGTTGCGCCAATGGCGTTGTTGGCACCTTCCCTGCACTCAATCAACGCGAGAGCAGTGGTTTCAAGTCATGGCTGGAAGAAATCGAAGCAGGGCTGGCCTTATTGGAAAACCCTGCGCCTTACGCCGTCAACCTGATTGTGCATAACAGCAACCCGCGTCTACAGGCTGATCTGGCGATATGTATTGAGCACAAAGTCCCCATCGTCATCACCAGCCTGGGTGCAGTGAAAGAAGTTGTAGATGCTGTTCACAGCTATGGAGGCCTGGTGTTCCACGACGTCACTACCCGACGTCATGCCGAGAAAGCCGCCGAAGCCGGGGTAGATGGCCTGATCGCAGTGGCGGCAGGGGCTGGCGGGCATGCAGGCACATGGAGCCCTTTTGCACTGGTGGCTGAGATTCGCCAATTCTTCGACAAAACGGTGTTGCTTGCGGGTTGCTTGAACCATGGCCACGAGATCTTGGCCGCGCAAGTCATAGGAGCCGATCTTGCCTACTTAGGAACACGGTTTATAGCTACACAAGAAAGTCATGCACCTGACGAATACAAACAAATGGTTCTGACATCCCGAGCAGTCGACATCGTTCACACTGCTGCCGTTTCGGGTGTACCGGCAAGTTTCATGCGCCAAAGCCTCGAAAATGCAGGCTTTGACCTCGCCACACTGCAAGCTAAAAGCGAGAGCAGCACCGGAACCCGGCTCAAACCGCTCAACGACGAAGCAAAAGCATGGAAGACCGTTTGGTCTGCTGGCCAAGGCGTAGGTGACATCAATGATGTGCCTACTACGCAGCAGTTGATCACACGACTCGATACGGAATACCGCGAGGCTATAAAGCGGGTGAATCGAATTCCTCATTGCTAAGCCTCTTGTTGAGACTCTGAGCCCGCCAATTAGGCGGGCTTTTTTTTGTGCGATAAATCTCACGCTGCAATAAGGAAGCTTTAAATGTCAGAGCATGATCTGGAAAAAACCCCTGAGGTGCAGTACGCAAAGCTGGAGTTTCTTGGCTTTGAAGCTCGAATAGGACGTTTACGCTATATGGTTTGGCAACTGGGGCTGGCTTGCATTTTTATTGTTTCAGCCTTAGTTGGTTTGTTTGCGGTATTCGTGTCGCCAATAATCTCCGTATTGATTCTCGGGGTCGTAAACATTCTTTATCTAATATTTACCCTCAGAATTGCCGCTCAACGGCTGCACGACTTAAATTTTTCCGCCTGGATGTTGTTACTGCTACTGGTGCCTATCGCCAACGTAATATTGGGAATCATGGCACTGGTGATGCCTGGTACTCCAGGTTCGAATCGCTTTGGCGCTCCTCCTCCCCCAAACAGTAAGTCAGTTAAAATCGTGGGCACGATTTTGATCTTCATCTACTGCGTATGCATTGCTGGCATTGGTGCAATTGCAACCTCTCCACTGGCGTACGTTTTCATCAACGCAGTGAACCGCTTGAGCCTGTAGACTCTGTTTCTTTAAGAACGCGTTAACGCCAGGGACATCATTGTCACCGGACAGCACCGTTGCGATGGAGAACAGCATGACCCGTTACGCTTTAATCACTGGTGCTTCCAGCGGTATCGGCCTGGCCTTGGCTGAAGCCCTGGCGCGCCGTGGCCGCAGCCTGATTTTAGTGGCCCGCCAACGTGACGCTCTGGAAAGCATTGCGCTAGAGCTGACCCAACGTTTCGGTGTCGAGGTGTTGTTCCGGGCCTGTGATCTGGGCGAACCCTTGCGGCTCTCGGGCTTTCTGCTGGAGCTGGAAGAAGGGGATCGTCAGATCGACCTGCTGGTCAATTGTGCAGGCATTGGCACCTGCGGCCCCTTCCTTGCTCATGACTGGAGCGCTGAACAAGACCTCATCGAGCTTAATGTCCTCGCGCTTACCCGGCTGTGTCACGCAATCGGCAATATGATGGCGGTGCAGGGTGGCGGCCAAATTCTCAACGTTTCTTCCATCGCAGCCTTTCAGCCAGGCCCTTGGCTAAGCACGTACTACGCCAGTAAAGCGTACGTTCTGCACTTCTCCGAAGGTTTGCGTGAAGAGGTCAAGAAAACCGGCATTAAGGTTTCGGTGCTATGCCCTGGCATTACTCGAACTGGTTTCTTTGAAGCGTCCAGGATGAATGCAGAGACCATCAAGCAAAGCTCCGCCTGCATGAGCCCGGAAGAAGTTGCGCTTTACACGGTGCGCGCGCTGGAAAAAAACAAAGCCATCATTATTCCGGGGCGACGTAACCGCTGGCTAACACGTATCCCACGCGTACTGTCGCGATGGATGACACGGAAAATAGCGGCCTCTGTGAACAAATCCTATTGTCCCCGTTAACGCGACTGGGCGTAACGCGCTCTGCTGAGTACACTCAGACCAGACTTCACTCACGGAGACACTGCTTTGGATACCCTTTTTACCAAGATCATCAACCGTGAAATACCTGCAAAGATCATCTATGAAGATGATCAAGTACTCGCTTTTCACGATATTGCCCCACAAGCACCGATTCACTTTTTGGTTATCCCAAAAAAACCGATCCGCACCCTCAACGACCTGACCGAAGAGGATAAGCCACTGGCAGGGCATATCCTTTACACAGCACAACGGCTTGCCAAAGAGCTGGGCTGCGAAGACGGGTTTCGCGTAGTGATGAACTGCAATGAAAAGGGCGGCCAAACGGTCTACCACATCCATATGCACGTTCTGGGTCAACGCCAGATGAACTGGCCGCCGGGCTGATATAACGCTGTGGCATACCGTGGGTGCACTGCCGCACCCACGACTGCTATTGATCCCGTGCAGCCCCTTGCGCCTCGATTGAGGTAAACTGGCCCCCGTGATTTTTTCCGGAGGTAAGCATGACTACCCAACGTCACTACTCGCCGATTGACCGTCTACTGCTTCAAGCCGATACCGCGATGCGCACATTGCTGCCCTTCAGTGGCCAACCTCACCGCCCATCGCCCGCTATTGTAAAACCCGACCGCCCGCTGGACGACAAGGCAGCACGCCATGTGGCTGGGTTGATGCGTATTAACCATACCGGCGAGGTCTGCGCCCAAGCGCTGTATCAAGGCCAGGCTCTGACCGCCAAGCTGCCACAAGTACGCGAAGCAATGGAGCATGCGGCAGAAGAAGAAATCGATCACTTGGCCTGGTGTGAACAGCGCATTCGGCAATTGGGCAGCCACCCTAGCGTGCTAAATCCTCTGTTTTACGGCATGTCCTTCGGGATTGGGGCCGTGGCGGGGTTGATTAGCGACAAAGTGAGTCTGGGATTTGTAGCCGCGACAGAAGATCAAGTGTGCAAGCACCTCAACGAGCACCTTGAGCAGCTCCCTGCCGAGGACGAGAAGTCCCGCGCGATTCTTGAGCAAATGCGCATTGACGAAGCTCATCATGCTGAGTCCGCGCTGCAAGCCGGTGGCTTCCGTTTTCCCGCGCCGGTCAAGTTTGGTATGAGTTTGATGGCCAAGGTCATGACTAAAAGTACCTACCGCATTTAACAGCCAGGTATCACCTGCCTGGCCAGAAGCAAAAAAGGCGACTACCTCTCGGTAGTCGCCTTTTTAATGCTTGAAACTTTACGCCATATTCCGAGCATAAAAGATTTCGAGCATTTCATGCTTCACGCGTTCGGTCACCTGAGCGCGTTGTTCAACCGACAGATTGCTGGTGGCATCGCCGAACAAGTAGTTGTCCAGTTCAAACTCTTTAAGCAGCATCTTGGTGTGGAACAAGTTCTCTTGGTACACATTCACGTCGGTCATCTGATAACCGTCGCGGGTGTCTTCAGAAAGGTAATTCTGGATTGAATTGATCTCGTGATCGATAAAGTGCTTTTTACCTTCAACGTCACGGGTAAAACCACGTACGCGGTAATCGACAGTCACGATATCCGAATCAAACTGATGGATCAGATAGTTGAGAGCTTTAAGCGGTGAAATAACGCCGCACGTCGACACATCAATATCCACACGGAAAGTCGCAATACCATCGACCGGATGAATTTCCGGATAGGTATGCACCGTGATATGACTTTTGTCGAGGTGAGCCAGAATGGTCTCGGGCAGCGGACCTGGAGATTCTTCGATTTGGCTTTCGGTCGGAATCACCGGCTGCTCTGAAATCAGAATTGTCACGCTGGCGCCCTGGGGATCGTAATCCTGACGAGCGATGTTCAGGATGTTGGCACCAATGATATCAACCACATCTGTAAGGATCTGCGTCAGGCGTTCTGCGTCGTACTCTTGATTGATGTACTCAACGTATGCCTGCTGGTCTTGCGGGGTTTCCGCGTAGCAGATGTCATAGATGTTGAAGCTCAAGGTCTTTGTCAGGTTATTGAACCCGTGGAGCTTGAGTTTGCTTTTCACCGTTATAAAACTCTCTATGTCGATGCGGCTCGGCCGCGTGATCCAGCATGCCCGTCAAGTGCGTGGACGCACCTGCGTAGGACGGTTAACACCTCTTCGCGATGGCGATTTTGGTTATCTGTTCGGGCATGTGGCCGGAAATATTCCCAGCCACTACCCTGAAAAAAGTGGCGCATTATGCAGACCTCGGCGACTGTTCACCAGAGTCTGTAGTGCATTTATGAAAATTGAATGGCCACTCAGCCCAATTCGATAATTTCATAGTCGTGGCTGATGGCTACACCTGCAGCGCCCAGCATGATCGATGCAGAGCAATACTTCTCGGCAGACAGCTCAATGGCACGTTTAACCTGAGCTTCTTTCAAGCCCCGACCTTTAACGACAAAGTGCAGGTGGATCTTGGTAAACACTTTTGGGTCTTCAGTGGCGCGCTCGGCTTCAAGGAACGCTTCACAGCTCTCCACGGCCTGGCGCGATTTTTTGAGAATGCTGACCACGTCAAAGTTGCTGCATCCGCCAAGGCCCAGCAAAAGCATTTCCATCGGTCGCACACCTAGATTACGACCACCGCTCTCGGGCGGGCCGTCCATCACAACGACGTGGCCGCTGCCTGACTCGCCCAGAAACATGGCTTCGCCGGCCCATTGAATGCGTGCCTTCATCACCCAGACTCCACTGCTTTAAAAGGGGCGCCAGCTTAGCACAGCGTCCTAAATAGAGAGCCTGCCATGCATATGGCTTTAACCTACACGCTGTAAGGAAAATTCTGCCTACTGGAAAGAATCTGTCTGTTAAGCTGGCGCCAATTCACTGGCGCCAGCCAGCCAGCGCTCTCTATAAAAATAGATCCAGCTCCTACTGTGCATGCTTTCGGGAAACAACCATGGTTGCTTTTACTCCCATATCCAAGATCAAAAACCTAGACAAGTTTTTGACTCACTGCCAACGCAAGCGCTATGCGGCCAAGAGCAACATCATTTGCGCGGGCGAACACTCTCACACGCTGTTTTTCATTATCAAAGGCTCAGTAACGATTGTGATCGAGGATGATGGCAGTCGAGAAATGATCATCGCCTACCTTAACTCGGGTGATTTCATTGGTGAGTTGGGTTTGTTTGAACACGCAGGACAGGAACAGAAACGCAGTGCCTGGGTTCGAGCGAAAACCGAGTGTGAAGTTGCAGAAATTAGCTATTCGAAATTCAGAGAATACGCACAACACGAACCGGAAATTCTTTACGCCATAAGCGGACAAATCGCACAGAGATTGCGCAATACCACGCGCAAAGTGGGAGACCTGGCATTTTTTGACGTCACCGGGCGAGTGGCACGCTGCTTACTTGAATTGTGTAAACAACCCGATGCGATGACTCACCCGGACGGGATGCAAATCAAAGTGACCCGTCAGGAAATCGGCAGAATTGTGGGCTGTTCGCGAGAGATGGTGGGGCGTGTGCTCAAGGATCTGGAAGAGCAGAACCTGGTGAGCGTCAAAGGCAAAACCATGGTGGTATTTGGTACACGCTAAAGGTTGAACACAGGCGCCAGTATTTTTTGGTAACTGGCGCTCAACCGCTCAAAAAAATCGGGGTCGCTGACCACTTCGTGCAAAGCGATATGGCTATCGACCCGGCAGTTTGGCTCAAGGCCGCAGCATTGATTGAAACGATTGACGGCGGCCACCATCGACTCCCGCTCGTTTTCTACCAGCAATGCTCCGTGAACCAAACCGACAGGCCGCTGACCGCCTTGGCTCTGACGCCAGCGTTGGGCCGTCCCCACCAACTTGCGCCCATTAAGATTGACGTTGTAGCGGCCGTCACAGAATGCGCCCTCCACTTCGCCAACCGAGGCCTCACCTCCCAACTCGGTCAATAATTCGCAGAGCGGATCGCATAAACGCAGATAAGCCGTCTCAATGCGTGCGCGATCATCCTCGCTACGGGGAGGCGCGTAAACCAGCGCGATATTGACTGTTGAAGAGGACTGCGGCACAGGTTCACCGCCCGTTTCACGCAACAGAATGGGCCAACCACTCGCCGCCAGTTCGACACTGGCTTGCTCAAAATCAGGTAAGCGGCTCAAACGACGCGGCATAACCAATGCCCGGTCAGTGGGCCGCCAGAACAGCACGCCCGCCTGACGCTCACCCGCACACACCGAAGCTAACAAATCCTGTTCAGCTTTAAGGCCTGCTTCGACCGTGAGTTGTTGGATAAGCGTCATAAATATCTCTAAAAAAGAGCACGCGCGACTCAAGACTGTAACGGCTTGGGAGGTGTATCAGTCCAGTGTTGAGCCTGTTACAGGGATGCTACGTTCTGGAAAAAACAAACGTTGCAATTCATGCCCCGGGTTCTCAGCGCGCATAAAGGCTTCGCCTACCAAAAAGGAATATACGTCACTGATTTCCATCAACTCAACGTCCGCCCGATTGAGAATCCCGCTCTCGGTAATGACCAATCGATCACGCGGAACACGTGGCAACAGGTCGAGGGTGGTTTCCAAACTGACATCAAAGGTGTGCAAATTACGATTGTTAATCCCCACCAGCGGTGTATCGAGGGTTTTCAGCGCACGCTCCAGCTCATCGCCGTCATGCACCTCAACCAGCACATCCAGCCCCACACCTTTAGCAACAGACGCCAATTCAGCCATTTTCACGTCATCCAGCGCGGAAACGATCAACAGCACGCAGTCGGCGCCCAGCGCACGGGCTTCGACAATCTGATATGGGTCAATCATGAAGTCTTTGCGGATAACCGGCAGTGCACAGGCTGCCCGGGCTAGTTGCAGGTAACTATCAGCCCCTTGAAAGAAGTCAATGTCCGTCAACACGGACAGACAGGTCGCACCGCCGGCTTCATAGCTTCTGGCAATGTCGGCAGGCACGAAGTCTTCGCGAATCACGCCTTTGCTCGGGGATGCTTTTTTGATTTCGGCAATCACCGCAGGCTGCTTCAGCTTGGCCTGCGCCAGCAAAGCATTGGCGAAGCCGCGTACAGGGTCAGCCTGAGCTGCCATACGTTCAAGTTCAGCCAGACTCACCCGCGCACTGCGCTCAGCGACCTCCTGAACTTTTCGCGCCAGAATTTTTTCCAGAACGGTAGGCACACTCATGCTTCATTCTCCTGTTTGAACACTGCAGTAAAGGCACCCAACTCTTCGAGTTTTTCTCGAGCCAACCCGGTGTGCAGCGCGTCGTGAGCCAATGCCACACCTTCTTTAAGTGTGTAGGCAAGGTCTGCCGCATAAAGCGCAGCGCCGGCATTGAGCACGATCATGTCAGCGGCCTTTTGGCCTGCCTCTGTTTTGCGGCGACCCAAGGCGTCACGGATCAGTTCCAGCGATTGTTCAGGGCTGTCGATCACCAGACCAAACAGACTCTGACTCTTGATACCAAGATCTTCAGGCTGAACCCAATACTCAGTGATTTCGCCTTTATGCAGCTCAGCAACGTACGTTGGAGCCGCCAGGCTGAACTCGTCCAGACCATCCTGCGAGTGCACCACCAGCACATGCTTGCTGCCCAAGCGTTGTAACACTTCAGCCAACGGGCGGCACAACGCCTGATTGAATACGCCGACCACTTGATGCACAACGCCGGCCGGATTCGTAAGCGGGCCAAGCATATTAAAAAGTGTGCGCATGCCCAAATCACGGCGGGCAATGGCCGCGTGCTTCATTGCACCGTGATGGCATTGGGCAAACATAAAGCCAATACCCACGCTGTCGATGCAGCGAGCCACTTGAACGGGAGTCAGATTGAGGTACACGCCTGCGGCTTCCAGCAAATCAGCGCTGCCACTTTTACCTGACACGGCGCGGTTGCCGTGTTTGGCCACCGTGCAGCCAGCCGCCGCGATAACCAATGCGGAGGCTGTCGATACGTTGAAAATATTCGCACCATCACCGCCGGTGCCGACAATATCGACCACACCGTCGAGGGTTTTAAGCTCAACCTTATCTGCCAACTCGCGCATCACCGTCACGGCACCGACAATTTCGTCGATGCTCTCACTCTTCATGCGCATGCCCATCATGAAAGCGCCTATCTGCGCCTCGGTGCATTGACCGGTCATGATGTCGCGCATCACATCGCGCATCTCTTCAGTGCTCAGATCCAGATGTCCGACGATACGGGTCAGGGCTGTCTTGATATCCATAAAAAGTCCTTAGCGCGTGCCGCCGGTTTGTTTGAGGAAATTGGCAAACAGTTCATGACCTTGCTCGGTCAGGATCGACTCGGGGTGAAACTGCACCCCTTCGATGTTCAGTGTCTTGTGGCGCAAGCCCATGATCTCGTCGACCGAGCCGTCAGCTTGCTGCGTCCAGGCGGTCAACTCCAGGCACTCGGGCAAAGTGTCGCGCTTAACCACCAAAGAGTGATAGCGGGTCACAGTCAGCGGGTTGTTCAATCCTTCAAACACACCTTTGTCCAAGTGATACACCGGGCTGGTTTTGCCGTGCATCACTTCTCTGGCACGCACTACATCGCCGCCAAACGCCTGGCCAATGGATTGATGCCCCAGGCATACACCTAGAATCGGCAGTTTGCCGGCGAAATGCTTGATGGCTTCTAGCGAGATACCGGCCTCATTCGGCGTACAGGGGCCGGGCGATACCACGATGCGCTCAGGCTTGAGCGCTTCGATCTCGGCAACGGTCAGTTCGTCGTTGCGCACCACTTTGACGACGGCACCCAGCTCGCTGAGGTACTGCACTACGTTGTACGTAAAAGAGTCGTAATTATCGATCATCAACAACATGGCAAAGCTCCTCAGGCGTCGGTCGTGGGGGTTTGTTCAGCGAGCGCTACCGCACGAAACATCGCGCGGCGTTTGTTCAGCGTCTCTTCCCACTCCAGCGCAGGCACCGAGTCAGCGACAATGCCGCCGCCGGCTTGCACGTGCAGTTCACCGTTTTTGATCACCGCTGTCCGAATGGCAATGGCGGTGTCCATGTTGCCGTTCCAAGCGAAATAACCCACTGCGCCGCCATACACACCACGTTTAACGGGTTCCAGTTCGTCGATGATTTCCATCGCCCGAATTTTCGGCGCCCCGGACAACGTACCCGCGGGCAGAATGGCTCGCAGTGCGTCCATTGCCGTCAGCCCACTTTTAAGCTGACCCGTAACGTTTGACACAATGTGCATAACATTCGAATAACGCTCGATCACCATTTTCTCGGTCAGCTTGACCGAGCCGGTTTCCGAGACGCGCCCTGTGTCGTTTCGCCCAAGGTCAATCAGCATCAAGTGCTCGGCGATTTCCTTGTCGTCACTGAGCAGGTCTTTTTCCAGTGCCACATCGGCTTCTTCGGTTGCACCCCGAGGGCGTGTTCCGGCAATCGGGCGCACGGTAATCAGATTGTCTTCTACCCGTACCAGCACTTCCGGCGAGCTGCCCACCACGTGGAAGTCACCAAAGTTGAAGAAGTACATATAAGGCGTCGGGTTAAAGCAGCGCAGCGCACGGTACAAATCAATCGGCGCAGCCTTGAAATCGATGGACATGCGCTGCGACGGCACCACTTGCATGCAATCGCCCGCGAGGATGTAGTCCTTGATCGTGTCGACGGCTTTTTCGTAGTCGTTCTGCGTAAAACTGGAGCGAAACACCGGGTCAGCCGCTTGCTGCTGAGTGAAGTCCAGACCCCGGCGAGGTGCCATGGGCTGACGCAGCTGTTCAAGCAGCGCCTCAAGACGGGCCTGACCTTCTTCGTAGGCGTCTGGCTGAGCAGGATCAACCAGCACAATCGCGTGCATCTTGCCCGCCAGGTTATCGAACACCACCACCGCATCCGACACCATCAGCAGAATGTCCGGTACACCCAGCGGATCAGGATTCGGGCATTTACCCAAACGCTTCTCTACATAGCGAACACAGTCATAACCGAAGTAACCCACCAGACCGCCATTGAACCGCGGTAAACCCGCAATGGTCGGTACGTTGTAACGGGCTTTGAAAGTTTCGACAAACGCCAGCGGGTCTTCGGATTCGTGTGCTTCGATTTCTACACCATCGTGGGTCACGCTGATCTGGTGTTCATGCACACGCAACACGGTGCGGCACGGCAAGCCAATGATCGAGTAACGGCCCCACTTCTCACCGCCCTGCACCGACTCCAGCAAATAGGAGTTGGGCTGATCGGCCAGTTTCAGGTAGATCGACAGCGGCGTGTCGAAGTCGGCAAGGGTTTCGCGGGCCAACGGGATACGGTTGTAACCAGCAGCGGCCAAGCGCAGGAATTCTTCGCGGATCATGAGGTGCCTCGTGGTCTGAGGGTAAAACGGTCAGGTGTGCAAACGTGCCGACTCAGCGGCCAGATTCAAGTCAGGCGCGCCAACGCCAACGGGCCAGGGCCTTGATAACTTTCATCCAGAGTTTGCGAGTGACCACCACGATGGAATCTCTTCGAGAGGGGTGAACGGAATTGCCCAACGTTATATCAGGCGCAGAATCTAAGCAACCGGCTATCAGTTCTTGCAGATTGTCGATGACCAAATCCGGCGACTCTTCTGCTATCGGGCGGCCGTGGTTATAGCCATAACTGAGGGCCACGCAGCGTACGCCTGCAGCTTTGGCCGCCAGCACGTCATTGCGTGAGTCACCGATAAAAAGTGATTCTCGTGGTGTCACACCCGCCATTTTCATCACGAATAACAGTGCAGCCGGGTCGGGTTTTTTCTGTGGCAGGGTATCGCCACCGATAATCCAGCGAAAAAACCGTCCCAGTTTGAGTTCATCCAGCAAGGGGGCGACGAAGCGCTCAGGCTTGTTGGTGATCAGGGCCATTTCAACGCCCTGCTTTTGCAGCCACTTGAGGCTTTCACGCACCCCCGGATAGACCGTGGTGTGTGAATGACCGCCCTCGTAGGCTTGCATGAATATCTCTAGCGCCTGCTCGGCTTCGGCGTCATCAACGCCTGAGGCCTCGATATTGCCGGCCAGTGCGCGGCGCACCAACATCGGTGCACCGTTGCCAATCCAAATCCGCACATTTTCTATACCGGCGGGTGGACGACCGAGCGTGTGTAGCATGGTCTCCACAGCAGCGGCCAGATCTGGCACGGAATCAATCAGGGTGCCGTCCAGATCGAACATCACCAGTTTGGGCAGTTGACCTTCAAGCAACTGCTCAAAGCGGCTCATGGACGCGCCAACGCAAGCTCGGCGCGCATCTTCTGGATGACTTCTTCGTAGTTCGGGGTGTTGAAAATCGCCGAACCTGCGACGAACGTGTCAGCACCGGCCTCTGCAATTTCACGGATGTTAGCCACATTGACCCCGCCGTCGATTTCCAGGCGAATATCACGGCCCGACGCATCGATCAGGGCGCGCGCTTCACGCAGTTTGTTCAGCGTGCCGGGGATAAACTTCTGCCCACCAAAACCTGGGTTAACGCTCATCAGCAAGACCATGTCGACCTTGTCCATCACGTACTTGAGCACGTCCAGCGGAGTGGCCGGATTGAACACCAGACCCGCCTTGCAGCCGCCTTCGCGGATCAATTGCAAGGAGCGATCGATATGCTGGGTCGCTTCGGGGTGAAAAGTGATGAAGGTCGCGCCGGCTTCGATAAAGTCGCCGATGATGCGATCAACCGGGCTGACCATCAGATGCACATCGATGGGTGCGGTGACGCCATATTTGCGCAGGGCCGTGCACACCATCGGGCCGATGGTCAGGTTGGGCACGTAGTGATTATCCATGACATCGAAATGCACGATATCAGCGCCAGCGGCGAGCACATTGTCGACTTCTTCGCCAAGACGGGCGAAATCGGCAGAAAGAATCGATGGGGCAATAGCGAAGGGCTGCATAACGCACCTTTAGTGAGTAAAACACGGTGGCGCGCATTGTATACCGCCGACCCGTTCGCGCTATACATTTCCCCCCGTAGCAGTTGCCGAAGGCGACGTCCGGCCGCAGGCCGTAAACCTGAGAAACGATTTTTCCTGACAGATTTGTATGGCCCATTTTACGAGCGCTACGCACTCGAACGCAGCCTTCGGCAGCTGCTACGAGGAGGTGTAATACCTGGTCAAGGGTTGCTGCAGCGGCAAGTATGAAAGTGATCTAGGTTAAGAAAAACCAATCACGGAGGGCAATGGATTGCCAATCTCTAATAATGCTTTCCGCCTGCGTATCGGTCGTCACTCTGAACGCGGCCGCCTTTATCTTTTAACCAGTATCACCCAACAAAGAAGGCCTATTTTCAAGGACTTCTATTTAGGCCGTCTTGTTGTTGAGCAATTCAGGCAGGCGCATGAGGACGGTATTGTGATGTCCAAGGCTTGGGTCGTAATGCCTGACCATTTCCACTGGTTGGTAGAACTAAAAGACAAAACGCTCGCGGAAGTGATGTGCCGCGTGAAGTCGCGCAGTAGCGTGATGGTTAATCAGGCTTGCCGTTCAACCGGCCGACTATGGCAAAAGGGCTACCACGACCGAGCTTTACGCGATGAAGAGGATATAAAAGACATCGCCCGCTACATCATCAAAAACCCGATCCGCGCACGATTGACCACGCGGATCGGTGATTACCCCTTATGGGATGCTTGCTGGATGTAACCCTTAGGCCTGTGCCGTGCGTAGTTTCTCACTGCGACCGCGCAACCATTCCAGCGTCAGCAACAACACAACCGAAAATCCGATCAACAATGTCGCTGCCGCAGCAATGGTCGGGCTGAGGTTTTCACGGATGCCGCTGAACATCTGCCGTGGCAAGGTGGCTTGCTCCGGCCCCGCCAAAAACAGCGTCACGACCACTTCATCAAACGAGGTGGCAAAGGCAAACAACGCACCGGATATGACACCCGGCGCAATCAGCGGCAAGGTCACCCGGCGAAACGCCGTCAGCGGTGAAGCCCCCAAACTCGCCGCCGCTCTGACCAGGTTGTGGTTGAACCCCTGCAAGGTGGCTGACACGGTAATAATCACAAACGGAACACCCAGCACCGCGTGGACAACGATCAGCGAAAAGTAGCTGTTGCCCAACCCCAGCGGGGCGAAGAACAAATAGCTGGCCACACCGATAATCACCACCGGCACCACCATCGGCGAGATCACCAGCGCCATGACCAGCGCTTTGCCGGGGAAGTGCCCCCGGGTCAGGCCGATCGCCGCGAGCGTACCAAACACCATCGCCAGTACCGTTGCAGCAGGGGCCACAATGACGCTGTTTTTCAACGCCCGCATCCATTCCGCAGAGGCAAAAAAGTCCTGATACCAATGCAACGAAAACCCTTGCAGCGGGTACACCAGAAAACTGCCCGAGTTGAATGACAGCGGGATGATCACTAACACGGGCAAAATCAGAAACAGCAAAATCAACCCACACAGGATGCGCAAACTGTAAAACCAGACCCGCTCAATCGGGGACATGTAAGGACTCAGCATCGCAACCTCCTCAGCTCAAGCGCAGGCGGGTGGCGCCTACCAGCCAGTTGTAAATCAGGTACAACACCACGGTCGCCAGCAGGAGCAAGCCGCCTAGCGCTGTCGCCATGCCCCAGTTGATGCTCGTGTTGGTGTAGAACGCCACGAAGTAACTGACCATTTGATCGTTCGGGCTGCCCAACAACGCAGGTGTGATGTAGTAGCCAATCGCAATAATGAAGACCAGCAAACAACCCGCGCCGATACCCGCATAGGTCTGCGGGAAATACACCCGCCAGAAGCTGGCAAACGGATGACAGCCTAGTGAGATGGCGGCACGCATGTAGGTGGGAGAAATGCCCTTCATCACGCTGTAGATCGGCAAAATCATAAATGGCAGCAGAATATGCACCATCGAGATGTAGACCCCGGCCCGGTTGAATACCAGCTCCAGCGGTTGATCAATCAGGCCCATGCTGATCAGCGCGCTGTTGATCAGCCCGCCCGATTGCAGCAATACAATCCAGGCCGCGACCCTCACCAGCACCGACGTCCAGAACGGCAGCAACACCAGAATCATCAACAAATTGCTCTGACGCGCGGGCAAATTAGCCAGCAAATACGCCAACGGATACGCCAGCACCAGACAGATGCAGGTGATTACAAACCCCATCCAGAAGGTGCGGGCAAAAATATCAAGGTAGATCGACTGATCCGGCGTCGCCTGAGCAATTTCACCCAGATCATCGATACGATGATCGACCGCCGCCAACAGGTAAAACGGCGTCACGCTTGAGGTGTTGCGCTTGATGGCCTGCCAATACGCCGGGTCGCCCCACCGCTCGTCAAGGCCCTCCAGTGCTTCTTTATAAGACTCGGGGGCGGTCTTGAACGGCAAAGCCTTCGCGGTTTTCATCAACAAGCTGCGATAGCCGGCCAACTCCATGTTCAGACGCTTGGATAAATCCCCCAGCACTTGATTCTTGCGCGCCTCGGCCAAGTCTTCGCTGAGTGCCCGATAAACCGGCTCCGCAGGTAAGCCTTTACCGTCCCAACCCGCCACCGCCACGACCGTGCGCGGCAACCCCTCGACCACTTCCGGGTTGCCGACACTTTTGTAGAGCAGTGCTGCGATCGGCACCAGAAAAACCAGCAGCAAGAAAATAACCAACGGCGCAATAAGGGCCTGTGCTTTCCAGCGGTTCACCCGCTCGGCATGCGCAAGACGCTTCTTCAACGTGGGGCTGGAGACCTCGTTCAGGGGAACGGCGATGGCCATGGCAAACTCCGGAAATCTTTAAACGATGGCGGCGCGAACCTAGCGGTCGCGCCGCGTATCAGCGCTGCTTACTTGGCAGCCCAGGCGTTGAAACGCTGTTCCAGTTGCTCGCCGTTATCAGCCCAGAAGCTGACGTCAATCTGCACTTGGTTGGCAATGTTTTGCGGGGCGGTCGGCATTTCGGCTTGAACATCTTTAGGCAGCAATGCCATCGCATCCTTGTTCGCCGGGCCATACGCGATGTTTTGCGAATAAACGCTCTGTTGCTGCGGTTGCAGGGTAAAGGCCATGAACTTCTTCGCGGCCGCAGCCTTTTCAGCACTCAGGCCTTTAGGAATAGCCCAGGCATCGAAGTCATAGATGCCGCCATTCCAGACAATCTTGAGGTTGCTCTCTTTTTGCACGGCAGCGATGCGGCCGTTGTAGGCCGAACTCATCACCACGTCGCCTGAGGCCAAGTATTGCGGCGGCTGTGCGCCCGCTTCCCACCATTGAATGCTTGGCTTGAGTTCATCCAGCTTTTTAAACGCGCGGTTCTGGCCATCTTTACTGGCCAACACGGTGTACACATCCTTGGGAGCAACCCCGTCAGCCATCAGCGCGAATTCGAGGGTGTATTTGGCGCCTTTTCGCAGGCCACGTTTACCGGGAAAGGTTTTGGTGTCCCAGAAATCCGCCCAACTGGTGGGTGCGGTTTTTAGCTTGTCGGCGTTGTAGGCCAATACGGTCGACCACACAAAGAAACCGGCCCCGCAGGTCTGGATGGCACCTTTGACGTACTGCTCCGGATTACCGAACAAGGCCGGGTCCAGCGCTTCAAACATGTCTTCATCACAGCCACGGGACAGCTCAGGCGATTCAACCTCGACCAGATCCCAGGAAATACTGTTGGTATCAACCATGGCCTTGATTTTGGCCATTTCACCGTTGTACTCACCGGCGATGATTTTGCCATCCCCTTTGGCTTCCCAAGGGGCATAAAACGCTTTGACCTGAGCGGCCTTGTTTGCGCCACCAAACGACACCACAGTCAGGTCGGTGGCCGCCAGCGCATTGGCGGCGAACAGCAAGCCCACACTCAGGGCCGTTAACTTCAAGGATGCTTGCATCGTTACTCTCCACAGGGGTTGGTGAAGCCGGGGCGATTAATTCGCCTCTATGAGGGGGTCCAGCGCACGTACGTGTTCGACCTGCCAGCCCAGCGGCACGACATCCCCCACCGCAAGGGTCGGGTCCAGCTCGGCAATCGGCTGTTTCACAAAAAAATCGGTCTTGCCGCAAACTTCCATCCGCACCCGAACGTGGTCGCCCAAGTAGATAAATTCTTCGACCCTGCCCGAAAACCGGTTCACGCAAGACTGGCTTGAGCCATTGAGACTGATGCGCTCGGGACGAATCGACAACGTCACCGGATCGCCCGTACACCCGACATTCACCGCCAACGCCTGAACCTTTTCACCACGGCTCAATTCGACCACGCAGCGATCACCCTCCTGACTGTGCAAGCGGCCATTGAGGCGGTTGTTTTCGCCAATAAAATTGGCCACAAAGGTGTTTTTTGGTTCTTCGTAAAGACCGCGCGGCGGTGCGATTTGCTGGATTTCGCCTTGATGGAACACCGCCACCCGATCCGACATGGTCAAGGCTTCCCCCTGATCGTGGGTCACATACACCACGGTCACGCCCAAGCGTTGGTGCAGGTGTTTGATCTCCATCTGCATGTGCTCGCGCAGTTGTTTGTCCAAGGCCCCCAAGGGTTCGTCCATCAACACCAGTTGCGGCTCGAACACCAATGCCCGCGCCAGCGCCACCCGCTGTTGCTGGCCGCCGGACAGTTGCGCCGGATAGCGCTGAGCAAACGCATCGAGTTGCACCATGCTCAATACGCGCTTGACCCGCTCACTGATATCCGTTCGATTGAGGCCGCGCACCGATAAGGGAAACCCGAGGTTTTCGGCCACGGTCATATGCGGGAACAGCGCGTAGTTTTGAAACACCATGCCGATGTCACGCTTGTGCGGGGGCACATTATTGATCGCCCGGCCGGCCAGCAAGATTTCACCGGCGGTGGGCGTTTCAAAACCGGCCAGCATCATCAAGCTAGTGGTTTTGCCCGAACCAGACGGCCCGAGCAAGGTCAGGAATTCGCCTTTGCGAATGTCCAGATTGAGGTCTTTGACGATCAGATTTTCGCCGTCATAGCTTTTTTGCACGCCACGAAAGCTGACCAAAATATCATTCGACCCAGCGCTTGCACCGAACTCACCCATAGCCACACCTTCTGTTTAGGACTGCTGTGGCTCAAGCCTAAAGAAACCGCCAGCCCACAGAAATCGGGGCGCAGGAGAGAATGTCATCAGCAGGCTGGAAGGTTTTTTGTAGGGGGTGCCCTACAGGAATGTCGTGAATGGAACGCTGGATACAGGCGCGCTCAACAATAAGGCTGAAGATCGTGCTGAAAGGGTCGTAAATAGACACGCAATATTGAATCCACAGTCCCCGTAGCAGCTGCCGAAGGCTGCGTCCGATTGCGTAGCGATCGTAAAACGGAGTACACGGGCGTCCTGACACAATGCGCCAGAGGGTGTTTTACGACGACTTCGTCGCCGGACGCAGCCTGCGGCAGCTGCTACGAGAACAGGTGTTAAACCAGCTTATGCTCCATCGCATACTTCACCAGCTCGGCCAGTGAGGTGATGTTGAGTTTTTGCATTAACCGCGCTTTGTGGGTGCTGATGGTCTTGCTGCTCAACGCCAATTGTTGGGCAATCTCGTTGACGTTGGCGCCTTGAGCCAGCCGCTCGAACACTGAAAACTCCCGTTCGGAGAGTGAGGTGTGCAAGGGCCGCTCATCGGTCAAGCCCACCTCGAAAACCATTCGATCCGCCAACTCCGGGTCGATGTAGCGCCCGCCTGCTGCCACTTTACGAATCGCCGTCAACAGTAGCGCCGGATCGCTGTCCTTGGTCGCATACCCTGCCGCCCCGAACTTCAGCGCCCGGGCAGCCATTTGCGCTTCGTCATGCATCGACAACACCAAAATGGCTGGCGGGTTGTTCAACGCGCGAATGCGCGGAATGGCTTCCAGCCCATTAACACCGGGCATGGAAATATCCAGAAGCACCACCTCACAAGGCACATGGCGCAGGATTTCCAGCAATTGCTCGCCATTACTGGCTTCACCCACCACCAACAGGTCTTTAGCCAGGCCAATCAATTGCTTGATGCCCTCGCGCACGATGGTGTGGTCTTCAGCTACCAGTACACGAATCACGGCTACTTCCTTATCAATGATCACTAAAGGCGTTGATTTAACGGTACCCGCACGCTCAACAGGGTTCCCTCACCGGGCTGGCTGTGCAGGGTCAAGGTGCCCCCCAGCATTAACACTCGTTCGCGCATACCGACCAGGCCAAAGGAAGTCGGCCGGTCAGTCACGGGTATAAACCCCCGGCCGTCATCGCTGATGCTCAGGCACAAATCTTGCCCCTCAACACACAAGGTCAACTCAACGGTGTGCGCCTGCGCGTGGCGAATCACATTTGTCAGGGCCTCCTGCAAAATTCTGAACAGGCCTACTTCTTTGGCAGCACTGAGCGGCGGCAAATACTCAGGCACCTGCACCAGACAGGGAATGTTCGTACGCGCCTCAAAGCGTCTGGCCTGCCACTCAATGGCAGAGCTGATCCCGGCATCGAGAATGGGCGGACGCAACGCAGTGGCCACATCTCGCACCAGCTGAAATAACTGGGCAATCAGCTTTTTCATGCTGTTGAGCCGCTCTCGCAACCCCGGGTCTAGGTCGGCATAGGCCAATTCGCACATCGAGGTTTCCAGCTTGAGCACCGTCAGCATCTGACCTAACTCATCATGCACCTCGCGGGCAATGCGGGCTTTCTCTTCTTCGCGCACGCTTTCAAGGTGGGCCGACAATTCACGCAATTGACCGCGAGAACGGTCCAGCTCCAGCTCGATGCGTTTACTGTCGCTGATGTCCCAAACGATGCCATCCCACACCACAGTGCCGTCCTCCAGACGACGGGTCATCGCTTTGATTTCAGCCCAACGCTGCTGACCTTCACGGGTCAAAATCCGACCTTGCCATGACCAGTCACTGTCACTATCCAGCGCTATGTCCTGCACGCGATGGTAATCCGCCTTGTCATCTGGATGCACTAGGCTGCGCAACCCCACTTCACGCTGACGTAACGTCGCTGGTGAATAGCCCGCCAGGTTTTCGCTGCCTTCGCTGATATATGGAAAGTCCAGTTCGCCGGTCAGCAAAGAGCGCTCCAGACGGAACACCAACCCCGGAACATTGGCCGCGATCCCTTGCAGACGTGCATCGCTTTCCTGCAAAGCCGCCTGTACCCGGCGCCGCTCGGTCATGTCATTGAGGTACACCACCAGGTACTCCGCCTCCTTGAAACGCAGAAAGCTCAAAGTCACGTCTGCCGGAAACACACTGCCGTCGGCCCGCACACACTGCGTCTCAACGCGTTGAACCACTTCCTCATCGGCGCGGGCGCGGCGCCATAACGTCAACCAGCGGTCCATTGTCAGACCGGGCTCAAAATCTCGTAACGGCCTGTCCAGCACCGCCCCCGCCGAGCAACCCAGCAGGTCTTCGGCGGCCTTGTTGGCGTAGCGGATGTGACTGTCCCAGTTGACCCAGAGAATACCCACCGGGCTTTGATCTATTGAAAACTGGGTCAGATGCAAGGCTTCGGCGCTGGCGGCACTCTCTACAGCCTCTTCACGCGCCTTCAGTAGAGAATGCTCCAGCGCACTCTGTTGGCGGCGCTGCCAGACCACGATTGTGATGCTCGCCAGCAACAACGCACTGATCAATAAACACAGGTTTTGCCAAAAGCCGGGAGTCTGACCCGCACGCGGGTATTTAGGCTGGAGCCACTGGCTGTGCAGTTGTTCCATATCGCGGGCGGGAATCGCGTGCAGCCCGCGTTCAACAATGGCCGCCAACTGCGGCCAGTCCTTGCGCGTGGCTACCCGCAGCAGTTGCGGAAAGCCTATATCGCCCACCACCGCTAAACCTGCAAATTCGGGCTCTGCCGAAAGGCGCGCCAATTGCGCTTCGTCGATCACCGCGTAGGTGGCCTGCTGACTCAGCAACAGCTGCAAGGCCTGACGCTCCAGCGGGACGCCTTGCAGGTTGAGGCCGGGGTAGCTGGCGCGTAAAAAGTCAGCCGTGACGCTTGGCATGCGCACGGCCACACGGGTTTGGCTGTCAATGCGCTCAAGGTCAACCGCCCCCCCGCCAGTTCGCTCCCCGACAAGCAACTGCGGAACCCGCATATAAGGATCGGAAAATAGCCACAAACGCAACCCTGCCGGGGTCTGCGTCAAACCCGGTGCAAGGTCGATTTCGCCTTTACGCGCGGCATGTTCAAGCTGTGCAAGGTCGGGATAATTACGCCAGACCAGCTCAATGCCCAGGCTTTGCGCCAGCCATTTCATCAGCTCTACATTGGCCCCGGACAAGCGCTGCAAACGCTGGTCAAATTTGGCATAAGGGGCCTGCAACACCAGTCCCACACGCAGCTCTTTATGCTGCGCCAGCCACTGCTGCTGTTCGGCGTTCAATTGAGCAGCTGGAATGGATGCCGCCTGGCCTATCAAGGGCAGCAATAACCAGCCGATAACCAACAGACAGCAAAAACGCTTCATCTGAATACTCGCACCCTGACAAATACTGACCAACCCATTAGGCTGCCGGGATTACTTCTGGCCTGGACTAACCGATGTCTTTTTACCGTCTGGCACTTGCAACCGTGTCTCTGTCGTTGATGCTGCCCTGCGCACTCTCTGTGCTCGCCGCCGACCCGACACCCGCAACCGAACCCGCAATTGCCGAGCCAGAAGTTCGCCCCTTGCTGCAAGAACGCAGCCAGGAAGACGCGGCCGCCCTTGAGCGGCAAGTGGCGCAAAACGAACAGCAGCAGTTGCAAGCCGGCCAAGACGACTTTCTTGCACTCTGGAAGCCTGCCAACAGCGGCGAGCCCAGTGGTGCCGTGATTATTGTTCCGGGTGCCGGGGAAAACGCTGATTGGCCCGTCACTGTCGGCCCATTACGGCGCAAACTGCCGGACGCCAACTGGGCGAGCCTGAGCCTGAGCCTGCCCGACCTGCAGAGTACAGCCAGCCAACCGCGCCCTGCCGAACAAGAGAAGCCTCCTACAGAACCCGCGCCGAACAGTAGCAGCAAAGACGCCAGCACCACAGCCAAACCCATCGAACAAGCCGCCAGTGCTGGCACCGACAGCTCCGTGACACCCTTGCAAGCAAGCGAATCATTCGAAGCCATGAGTAATGCGGATGCTGCGCGAATCTTTGCACGCATTGACGCGGCACTGGCCTTTGCCCAGCAACAAAACATGCGCACGGTCGTGCTACTGGGCAATGGCACCGGTGCTTACTGGGCAGCCCGCTATATCAGCGAAAAGAAACCGCCACAGATCGCGAAGTTAATCATGGTGGCCGCTGTGACGCCTGATCAGGTGCAACCCGACCTGAGCCAACTGACTCAAAGCCTCACAGTGGGGTTACTGGATATCTTCTATAAAGACACAGCGCTCGCACGCAAGAGCGCTTTGCAAAGGCTGCAAGCCAGCAAACGGGCGAACCGGCAAAACGTGGTTCAAGTGGGGTTGATCGCCATGCCGGGCAACCGTGAAGCAGAACAGGAACAATTAGTGCGCAGAGTGCGTGGCTGGCTCAGCCCGCAACCCACTAGCGGAAGCCACGTTGCTCGCGAATAAGCGTGTAGGCGTGATGCAGCTCGCGGGTTTTTTCAGTGGCCTCGCGTACCTGGGCCGCGCTGGCCCCGCTGCCGGCCACTTTGTCCGGGTGGTGACGACTGAGCAAGCGCCGGTACGCACGTTTGATCTGAGCCGGCTCAGTGTTGGCGGTCACGCCCAGTAACGCCAGCGACTGTTGATAAGTGCCACCCCGGGTTGCCGGTGTCCTTTTCTGCGGGCCGTAATCCGCGCCAAGGGCTTGCACCTGCTGAGCGCTCCAGCCCAACCATCGCCCCCAGAGCAGAATCAGCTCGCGCTCTTTGGGGTCGATTCGACCATCCGCCCACATCATCCGCCAACAGGCACGCAGAACCCCTTCTGCCGCATGCGGCTGACTGCTCAACCGCCGCAAATAGCCGCGTAGAGCATCATTCCCGCTCTTGCCGCGATTGAACGCGGCAATGGCGCGCTGTTGCGCAGGGCCGCTCATGTCGAGCAAGCGCATTTCCTGACGCGCTTGCTCGATATGTTTGTCCACCACCCGCCCGCCGCTTTTAGCCAGACGACCCAGCAACACGAACAACAGCTCATCGTTACGCAGCGCCGGCCGACCGCCCAGGCGCTCCCGCAGATGCGCCCAGCTGTGCAGTTGCAGACGCCGGTCCAGCGTCTGCCCCAATAAAGCGCCCAACATGGCCCCCGGAATGCTGGCTATTAAATAGCCTGCACCGGCTCCGATCAGAGTCCCTGGCCACAGCATCTTAGTCCTTGCCCTTAATCAACGATTCAACCTCAGCTAAACGCTCATGAGTGCCTACATCCACCCATTGCCCCTGCAAACGCTCGCCTGTCACGCGCCCGGCCGCCATAGCGTTGCGCAGTAACGGGGCCAACTTGAATGCACCCGCCCCGGCACCGTCGAACAACGCCGGGCTCAGCACGGCAATACCGCTGTAGGTCAACGTGTCACTTCCCGGCTGGGCATCAAGCACCTGCGTGCCCGAGAGACAAAAGTCGCCCTTGGGGTGGTGCGCCGGGTTATCGACCAGCACCAGGTGCGCTAGCCCCGTCAAAGGCGTGCGCAGACCCGCGAAGCTGTAGTCGGTCCAGATGTCACCGTTAACCACTGCAAAGGGTTTATCGCCCAACAACGGCAATGCTTTAAAAATACCGCCGCCGGTTTCGAGCGGTTCTCCTTCGGCGGAGTACTGAATACTGACGCCAAAGCGCGAACCATCGCCCAGATGATCTTCGATTTGCTGACCCAACCAAGCGTGGTTGATCACGATCTCGGTAAAGCCCGCCGCCGCCAGTGCCCGCAGGTGATACTCGATCAAAGGCACGCCCCCCACGCGAACCAGCGGTTTAGGGGTGTGCAAGGTTAAAGGGCGCAAACGCTCGCCCTTGCCCGCCGCCAAAATCATCGCTTTCATTGCGTGGCCTCAGGCGAAGCTGGAAGGCTGGCGAACAACTCGGCCAGTTCGGCCAATTCCGGGCGGCGCGCTATAACGGCTTCTATATATGAAAAGAAGCGCGGCACATCGGCCAGATAACGCGGTTTGCCGTCACGGTGGCAGATGCGGGCAAAGATACCGATCACTTTCAAATGCCGCTGCACGCCCATTAAATCGCTGTCGCGCCAGAACGCGTCGAAGTCGTCGCCCACGGGAATCCCCAGTGGCGCTGCCAGTTGCCAATAATCGTTGAGCCACGTATGTACACGCTCTTCAGGCCAACTGAGAAAGGCATCCTTGAACAGGCAGGTGATGTCATACGTCACCGGGCCATACACCGCATCCTGAAAATCCAGGACGCCGGGGTTAGGAATACTGAGCATCAGGTTGCGCGGCATAAAGTCGCGGTGCACCAAAACCTGGGGCTGCGCCAGCGCATTATTGATCAACAGCGTGCTGATCCGCTGCCACAGAGCCTGTTGCCGCTCATCAAACTCAATGCCAAGGTGGTGACGCACAAACCATTCAGGGAAGAGCTCAAGTTCACGACGCAGCAAAGCTTCGTCATAGCGGGGCAACGGCGCATCCATCGGCAACTGCTGAAAGGCCAGCAAGGCTTCTATGGCATCCTTGAACAGGGCCTCGGCGTTGTCGCCGTTGATTACGTCGAGAAAGGTTTTATTGCCCAGATCGTTGAGCAACAGGAACCCGCGTTCCAGGTCTTGAGCATAAATTTTCGGGACATTTATTTCGCTGATTCGCAATAAATCGGCAATCTCGACGAAAGGTTTGCAGTTTTCCTGGGGTGGCGGCGCATCCATCACAATAAAACTGCGGCCCTCGCCTTCCCAGCGAAAATAGCGTCTAAAGCTCGCGTCACTGCTGGCGGCAGTCAACGTGGCCGGGGGTACAGCGCCCCAACCCTCGGTCAAAAACAAAGCGGCCAACTGCTCATCGAGCCAAACTTTCAGGTGTTGCAAGCGTACATCTTGGTCAGGCATTACAAGGGTCTCCGACGGCGCTAGCCGTCAAGCGGGTCATGCTTTATTATCCAGAATCTTTTCCAGACCATCGATAGGCGTGCGGTCCCCCACCGCGGGCTGATGGCACGCAGGAAGCCCGGACTAATAAGATGGCATTGAAATCCCCCGCGTTTCGTAAAAAATTTCCGTTGCTGGTAACCGGCAGTTTGCTGGCCATGCAACCCCTAGCCATGCCGTTCGCTGTTGCCGAGGAGCAGTATGACTGTTCCGTGTCGGCTTCGGGAGGCTGGGATTGCGCGCCGAAAACCACGGCTGCGCAATTACCGCCCCGTCCAGCGCACAGCACCGCTGTGGCCGACGCATCAGGCGAGGTGAGCGAGCAAGAAGCTCCAGCTCCGCTGGTCACGTCAGCCAAGGGCCGTGGGCTACAGGCACGCAGTGCCGACTATAGCCACCTGGACTGGGTGCCACGTGACAAGCTCACGCCTGCACAGCTGGCCGAAACCGGGCCTTATTGCTCAGGTTCGTATATTGAGCCTATTCGTCCGGGCATGAATGACACCACCAGCAAAAGCGACTCGCCGACGTTTGTGGGCGCCAAAGCCTCCCGCTATGAGCAGGAATCACAGGTCGCCACCCTGGCCGGTGACGTTGTCATGCGCCAGGGCAGCATGCAGGTCGAGGCTGAAGAAGCCAGCCTGTATCAGGCTGAAAGCCGCGGTGAGCTCAATGGCAACGTCCGTCTGCGTGATAACGGCGCACTGATCGTGGGCGATCACGCTGACGTTCAGCTGGACACCGGTGCCGCCAAGGTCGACAACGCCGAGTACATCTTGCACAAGTCGCGCATCCGCGGCAGTGCGTTGTACGCCAAGCGTGCTGAAGATGCCGTCATCCGTCTCAAGGACGGTACGTACACCACGTGCGAGCCGAACAGCAATGCCTGGCAGCTCAAAGGCAACAACATCACGTTGAACCCGGCCACTGGTTTCGGCACGGCCACCAACGTGACGCTACGTGTTAAAGACATTCCGATCTTCTACACCCCGTACATCTATTTCCCGATCGACGATCGCCGCCAGTCCGGTTTCCTGCCGCCGTCTTTCAGCAGCAGCACCGACACCGGCTTTACGCTCGTGACCCCGTACTACTTCAACCTGGCGCCGAACTACGATGCCACGTTGTACCCGCGTTACATGACCAAGCGCGGTCTGTTGATGGAAGGCGAGTTCCGCTACCTGACAGAGTCCAGCGAAGGTCAATTCGGCGCCGCGTACCTGAACGACGACGATACCGAGCGTAAAGATCAATCGGATTACACCGACAAGCGCTACTTGCTCAACTGGCAGCACAAGGGCGGTCTGGATTCGCGTGTATTGACGGAAGTCGACTACACCAAAGTCAGCGACCCGTACTACTTCCAGGATTTGCAAACCGATCAAATCGGCGTTGAAAACCGTGACTACCTGAATCAGCAAGCGGCCGTCAGCTACCGTGGCGACTCTTACACGGCCAAGCTGAATGTGCATGCCTACCAGTTGTCGACCGTGACCCAGATCACACCGTACAACCAGATGCCGCAGCTCACCTTCAATGGTGCCCTGCCGTATCACCCGGGTGGCGTGAACTTCAACTACAACACTGAGCTGGTGCGTTTCGAGCGCGATCTCGAAAGCGGTAACTACACCAACGAAGATGGCACCGTCGCTCCACGTCTCGACAACAACGTCGCAGGCCTTGCCCGTGCCAATGGCACCCGTTTGAATCTGGCACCGTCCATGAGCTTGCCGATGACGGCGAGCTATGGCTACGTGACCCCGACCCTCAAGTACATGTACACCCAGTACGACCTTGATCTGGACAGCAAGGGCAAAACCACACTGGCAACCGCAGGCCAGACATTCGACAGCTCGGTCAACCGTAGCGTCCCTATCGCCAGCGTTGACAGCGGCCTGTACTTCGACCGCAACACCAGCTGGTTCGGCACCAACTATCGCCAGACGCTGGAACCGCGTGCGTTCTATCTATATGTCCCTGAGCGTAATCAGGACGACATCCCGATTTTCGACACCAGCGAAAGCACCTTCAGCTATTCCTCGTTGTGGCGCGACAATCGCTTCTCCGGCACTGACCGTGTGGGCGACGAAAACAAACTGTCGCTGGGCCTGACCAGCCGCTGGATCGAAGACAACGGCTTTGAACGCCAGCGTATCAGCATCGGCCAGGCGTACTATTTCAAAGACCGCAAGGTCCAACTGCCGGGCATTAGTGCCGATCGCGCGGATGCAACGTCAGACGTGTCTCCGTATGCGCTTGAATACGCTTACCGCTTCAACCGCGATTGGCGTGCAACCGCAGACTACAACTGGGACCCGGAAACCCACAGCCCGCGTTCTGGCAGCGCGATGATGCACTACCAGCCTGAAGACAATCCGAACAAGATCGTCAACCTCGGCTATCGCTATCGCAACGACCAGGTTCGCTACGACCAGTACACCGGTCAATGGGTAGTCGGCGGTGGTGATTACGGCACCAAGGGTCAGCCGGGTTACATCAAGGACTACTACAAAATCCAGCAGCACGATTTCTCGGTTATCTGGCCGATCGTGCCGCAATGGAGCGCCATCAGCCGCTGGCAGTACGATTACAACCGCAACCGTACTCTGGAAGCCTTTGGTGGTTTCGAATACGACAACTGCTGCTGGAAACTGCGTCTGATCAGCCGTTATTGGGTCTCCAACGACGAGTTCACCCAAGAAGCCCCTCAAAACGAGAAGGGCGATCATGGTCTCTTCCTCCAAGTTGTGCTGAAAGGTCTCGGTGGCGTAGTCGGCACCAAAGTAGAGAGCTTCCTCGACAAAGGCATCCAAGGTTATCGTGAACGTGAAGATCAAGCTTTCTGATTGTCTGCGCCCGCTATTGCTGGGCGCGTTGTTCCTGGGTACTGCGGCTCACGCCGCAGTACAGCCCCTCGACAAGGTTGTGGCCATCGTCGACAACGACGTGATCATGCAGAGCCAACTCGACCAGCGGGTCAAGGAAGTTCAGCAAACCATTGCCAAACGTGGTCAGGATGTACCGCCTGCCAGTGTTCTGGATCAGCAGGTGCTTGAGCGTCTAATCGTCGAAAACCTGCAACTGCAGATCGGCGAACGCTCCGGCATCCGCATCACGGACGAAGAGCTGAATCAGGCCATCGGCACCATTGCCCAGCGCAACAATATGACCGTTGACCAGTTCCGTCAGGCACTGGCCCACGACGGTCTGTCGTATGAAGATGCGCGTGAGCAGGTGCGCCGTGAAATGATCATTAGCCGTGTACGCCAGCGCCGTGTGGCTGAGCGCATTCAGGTGACCGATCAGGAAGTAAAAAACTTCCTCAAGTCGCCGATGGGTGCCATGCAGCAGTCCGACGAGTACCGTCTGGCCAATATTCTGATTCCAACACCGGATCGCGCGAGTTCGGAAGATATTCAGGCAGCCGGCAAAAAAGCTGTTGATATCTACAACCAGCTCCAGCAAGGCGCGGACTTTGCCAAACTGGCCATCGCTCACTCCAGCAGCGACAACGCACTGGAAGGCGGCGACATGGGCTGGCGTAAAGCGGCTCAGTTGCCACCTCCGTTCGATGAAGAGCTGAGTCGTATGAACGCGGGCGATGTGACTAAACCCGTCCGTATACCGACGGGGTTCATCATCCTCAAGGTGAATGAAAAACGAGGCGGTAACACGGTTGTGACGGACGAAGTTCACGTTCGCCACATTCTGGTCAAACCGAGCGAAATTCGCACCGAAGACGACACCAAGAAGCTGATCGACAAAATCTACGACCGCGTCAAATCGGGTGAAGATTTTGCGACTCTGGCCAAAACTTACTCGGAAGACCCAGGCTCAGCCCTTAACGGTGGCGACCTCGACTGGATCAACCCGCAGTCGCTGGTTCCAGAGTTCCGTGAAGTCATGGCAAACACACCGCAAGGCGTGCTGTCCAAGCCATTCCAGACTCAATACGGCTGGCATGTGCTGGAAGTACTGGGTCGTCGCGCAGTCGACAACACGGCCAAAGCCAGCGAGCAGCAAGCCATGAACACCTTGCGTAACCGCAAGTACGATGAAGAGCTGCAAAACTGGCTGCGTCAGATCCGTGACGAAGCCTATGTAGAGATCAAATTGCCAGGCGCCGACTCGCAAGAGAGCGCTAACCAGGCAGCGCAGTGAAAATACAGCGTTTTGCACTGACACCCGGTGAACCGGCAGGCATAGGTCCCGACCTGTGCCTGTTACTCGCCTCGCAACGCCAGCCGCACCCCCTGATTGCCATCACCAGCCGCGACCTGCTCCTTGAGCGGGCCGCGCAACTGGGCGTGGCGGTCAGTTTGCTGGCCGTCACACCTGCTGACTGGCCTGATCAGCCAGCGCCAGCCGGTAGCCTGTATGTGTGGGATACCCCGCTTAACGCCCCCGTCATCGCCGGTACTCTGGACAAGACCAATGCAGCCTTTGTATTGCAAACCTTGACCCGTGCAGCCCTTGGCTGTGTCGAAGGTGATTTCGCAGGCATGATCACCGCGCCTGTCCACAAAGGCGTGATCAATGAAGCCGGGATTGCGTTCTCCGGCCACACAGAATTTCTCGCAGACCTGACCCGCACTGAGCAAGTTGTGATGATGCTCGCCACACGCGGACTGCGCGTGGCGCTGGTCACCACTCACCTGCCCCTGCGTCAGGTCAGCGATGCAATAACCCCCGAGCGGCTGATGCGGGTTACCCGCATTCTGCACGCGGATCTACAACAAAAATTCGGTATTGCCCAACCGCGTATCCTGGTCTGCGGGCTCAACCCCCACGCCGGTGAAGGCGGTCATTTGGGCCATGAAGAAATCGACATTATTGAACCTACGCTTGAGCGCCTGCGCAGCGAGGGCATGGACTTGCATGGCCCGCTGCCTGCCGACACTCTGTTTACCCCAAAATATCTGGAACACTGCGATGCAGTGCTGGCGATGTACCACGACCAAGGTCTGCCCGTGTTGAAATACAAAGGCTTTGGTGCTGCTGTCAACATCACGCTGGGCTTGCCGATCATCCGCACCTCTGTCGACCACGGCACAGCCCTGGACTTGGCAGGCAGCGGCAAAATTGATACCGGCAGCCTGCAAGTCGCTCTGGAAACCGCCTACCAGATGTCCGAGACCCGTTTATGACTGAGCAATTCCAACACAAAGCGCGCAAGCGCTTTGGTCAAAACTTCCTGCACGATGCAGGCGTAATTGACCGCATTTTGCGTTCCCTCAATGCCAAAGCCGGTGATCGGCTCCTGGAAATCGGTCCGGGTCAAGGCGCCTTGACCAAGGGTATTCTGAATAGCGGCGGCCAGCTGGATGTTGTTGAACTCGACAAAGACCTGATCCCGATCCTTAACCAGCAGTTCGCGGGCATGAGCAACTTCACTCTGCATCAAGGCGATGCGCTGAAGTTTGACTTCAAAAGCCTCAACGCCGCACAGCGCACGCTGCGCGTGGTCGGCAACCTGCCGTACAACATCTCCACGCCGCTGATTTTTCATCTGCTGAAAAATGCCGATCTGATTCGCGATATGCACTTCATGCTGCAAAAAGAAGTGGTTGAGCGCATGGCCGCAGGGCCTGGCGGCGGAGACTGGGGCCGTCTGTCGATCATGGTTCAGTACCACTGCCGCGTCGAACACCTGTTCAACGTTGGCCCGGGTGCGTTCAACCCGCCGCCAAAAGTCGACTCGGCGATTGTTCGCTTAGTGCCGCACGAAACCTTGCCGCACCCAGCCAAAGACCACCGCCTGCTTGAGCGCGTAGTCCGCGAAGCCTTCAACCAGCGTCGCAAAACCTTGCGTAACACCCTCAAAGCCCTGCTCAGCAACGAAGAAATTGAAGCCGCTGGCGTCGATGGCAGCAAGCGTCCAGAGCAACTCGACCTCGCCGCCTTCGTGCGCCTGGCTGACAAACTCGGCGAACAGCCCGTCGCAGCGCCCGCTGCCGACTAATCACCGAGCACACTAGCGTTACTAGACCAGACGCCACGTCTGGCCTAGTACCCGCTACTTGGCCTAGACTCAGGCATCAGTTAAATCCCGAACTGTGTCTTCGCTTTCAAGTAAGGCCTCTCGCATGTCCGATCCCCGCTATCAGATCGACGTCAGCGTCGTCACGCGTTACCTGCCAGAACAGTCCCAGCCAGATCAACAGCGCTTCGCTTTTGCCTACACCATCACCGTGCAGAACAATGGCTCGCTTCCCGCACAACTGCTTTCCCGCCACTGGGTGATAACCGATGGTGACGGGCATGTGGAAGAAGTCCGCGGTGCAGGCGTTATCGGTCAACAACCGCTGATCGCCGCAGGCCAGAAACATGTTTATAGCAGTGGCTCGGTCATCGGCACTCAAGTTGGCAACATGCACGGCAGCTTTCTTATGCGCGCTGAAGACGGCGAACAGTTCAAGGCGCATATTTCGCCTTTCCGCCTTGCCGTGCCCGGAGCTCTGCACTGATGGCGGTCTATGCTGTTGGCGACCTGCAAGGCTGCCTGCAACCACTTAAACGCCTGCTGGTACGCGTAGCCTTCGATCCTGCCAAAGACACACTGTGGCTGGTGGGGGATCTGGTCAATCGCGGCCCACAATCACTGGAAACTCTACGTTTCCTGTATCAAATGCGTGAATCAGTGGTTTGCGTGCTGGGCAATCACGACCTGCACCTTCTGGCCGTTAGACACAATGTCGAACGCCTGAAAAAAGGCGACACACTGCGCGAGATCCTGCAAGCACCCGACTGCGACCAACTGCTGAACTGGCTGCGCCAGCAACCTTTGCTGCATTACGATGTGGCGCGCAATACCGCATTGGTGCATGCAGGAATTCCGCCGCAATGGTCTTTGAAAAAAGCCCTCAAATACGCCAACGAAGTCGAACATGCTCTGCGCGACGATAACTTGCTGGGGCCTTTTCTCGACGGTATGTACGGCAACGAGCCGGCCAAATGGGACAACGAGCTTAGCGGGGTCGCACGACTGCGAGTTATTACCAACTATTTCACACGCATGCGTTTCTGCACCCGCGATGGCAAACTCGACCTCAATAGCAAAGAAGGCGTCGGCACGGCACCGCCGGGCTACGCACCGTGGTTCAGTTACAAAGAGCGTAAAACTCAAGACCTCAAGATCATCTTCGGGCATTGGGCTGCACTGGAAGGCAACTGCAAGGAACCCGGGATTTTCGCACTCGATACCGGCTGTGTCTGGGGTGGCTCCATGACCCTGCTCAACGTGGACACTGGCCATAAACTGAGCTGCGATTGCGATGACCTCGGCCTTGCCAACACGCCGCCCACCCCACCTTTGGGCGCTGGCTAAGCCCGCCCGCTGTCAGGCCACAGGAACTTTACATGACCGAATTCAAACGTATCCCGCCTCAAGAAGCCCAGACTCTGCGCGAGCAAGGTGCTGTTGTGGTTGATATCCGCGACCCACAAGCTTTCGCCGCCGGGCATATCAGCGGTGCCAAGCACCTCGATAACCACTCCTTGCACGATTTCATTGCCAACGCTGATCTAGACAAGCCCCTGATCGTCGCTTGCTATCACGGTAATTCCAGCCAAAGTGCTGCGGCGTACCTTGTCGGTCAGGGGTTTAGCGAGGTCTATAGCCTGGATGGCGGATTCGAGCTTTGGCGTGCAACTTACCCGCAAGAAACGGCACAAAATTCAGCCGAGTAATATTTTTATTAGCGTCAAGCCCGCGTGATCAGTGGGCTTGCGCCCTGCCTGACCAACGGTCAAACCCAACAATTCACGCATCTCTCCTTGACCTCTCCAATTACCAACTATCCTTTACCTCAGGCCATCCAAATCTGGGGAGAGCCGGTACACCGGTGATTGAATTATCAGTAGTAATTTCAATGGGTTAGATCCATTGATGGTGTTCTGGGGGGTACACAGCAACTGTAATGTTGCTGCATGCCAGCACTCGCGCTGACCGATCAATCGCCGACTCCACGTATCGAGCGAGGTGACGTCATGAGTATTTTTAGCCACTTCCAACAACGCTTTGAATCCACACGCCAGGAAGAGCTCACGCTCCAGGAATATCTGGAGCTGTGCAAAAACGATAAAAGCGCTTACGCCTCAGCCGCTGAAAGGCTGCTGCTGGCCATCGGTGAACCGGAACTGCTGGACACCTCGACCAACTCTCGCTTGTCGCGAATCTTCTCCAACAAAGTGATTCGCCGCTATCCAGCCTTTGAAGACTTCCATGGGATGGAAGAATGCATTGACCAGATTGTTTCCTATTTCCGCCATGCTGCGCAGGGCCTCGAAGAGAAGAAACAAATTCTCTATTTGCTTGGCCCGGTGGGCGGCGGTAAATCATCACTGGCCGAAAAGCTGAAACAACTGATCGAAAAAGTCCCTTTCTATGCGATCAAGGGCTCGCCCGTCTTCGAGTCACCATTGGGTTTATTCAATGCCACTGAAGACGGCGCCATTCTCGAAGAAGACTTTGGCATTCCCAAACGCTACCTGAGCACCATCATGTCGCCGTGGGCAACCAAACGGCTGGCCGAGTTTGGCGGTGATATCAGCCAATTCCGCGTGGTCAAGCTCTACCCCTCGATCCTTAACCAGATCGGCGTCGCCAAAACCGAACCCGGTGACGAAAACAACCAGGACATTTCAGCCCTGGTCGGGAAGGTTGATATTCGCAAGCTCGAAGAATTCCCGCAGAACGACGCCGATGCTTATAGCTACTCAGGCGCGCTGTGCCGTGCCAACCAGGGCCTGATGGAATTCGTGGAGATGTTCAAGGCGCCTATAAAGGTCTTGCACCCGCTGCTGACCGCCACCCAGGAGGGTAACTACAACAGTACCGAAGGTTTGGGCGCGATTCCGTTTACCGGCATCCTGCTCGCTCACTCCAACGAATCGGAGTGGCACACCTTCCGCAACAACAAGAACAACGAAGCCTTTATCGACCGGATCTACATCGTCAAAGTGCCGTATTGCCTGCGCGTCAGCGATGAAATAAAGATCTACGACAAACTGTTGTTCAACAGCTCACTGGCCAAAGCCCATTGCGCGCCCGATACCCTGAAGATGCTTGCTCAGTTCACGGTGCTGTCACGCCTCAAGGAGCCGGAAAACTCCAACATCTACTCCAAGATGCGGGTCTACGATGGCGAAAATCTCAAAGACACCGATCCGAAAGCCAAATCGATTCAGGAATACCGCGACAGTGCAGGCGTCGACGAAGGCATGAACGGTCTTTCGACACGTTTCGCCTTCAAAATCCTGTCCAAAGTGTTCAACTTCGACCCCCACGAAATTGCAGCCAACCCGGTGCATCTGCTTTACGTGCTGGAACAACAGATCGAGCAAGAACAATTCCAGGCTGAAACCCGCGAACGCTACTTGCGCTTCCTGAAGGAATACCTGGCCCCACGTTATATCGAGTTTATCGGCAAGGAAATCCAGACGGCTTACCTGGAGTCCTACAGCGAGTACGGGCAGAACATCTTCGACCGCTACGTGCTGTACGCAGATTTCTGGATTCAGGATCAGGAATACCGCGCCCCGGAAACCGGCGAAATTCTCAACCGCGTAGCCCTCAACGAGGAGTTGGAAAAAATCGAAAAACCGGCTGGCATCAGCAACCCGAAAGATTTCCGCAACGAAATTGTTAACTTCGTACTGCGCGCGCGCGCTAACAACAACGGTAAAAATCCAACTTGGCTCAGCTACGAAAAACTGCGGGTGGTCATTGAGAAGAAAATGTTCTCCAACACCGAAGACTTGCTGCCGGTTATCAGCTTCAACGCCAAGGCGAGCAAAGAGGACCAACAGAAACACAACGACTTCGTGACTCGAATGTTCGAACGGGGTTACACCGACAAACAAGTACGACTGCTCTCCGAGTGGTACCTGCGGGTCAGAAAGTCGCAGTGATGCAGCACTAAGGCCCAAGCCTCAAGCAGTACAGGGTTAGCGTTTCTCATGGCTAGCCCTTACCGCTTGAGGCTCACAACTTAAAGCTGCCCGGAGGGCTTATGAGCTACGTGATCGACCGACGCCTGAATGGCAAGAACAAGAGCACGGTAAACCGTCAGCGCTTTCTGCGGCGCTACCGTGACCATATTAAAAAGGCTGTTGAAGAGGCCGTGGGTCGTCGGTCCATTACCGACATGGAACATGGCGAACAAATCAGCATCCCAGGGCGGGATATTGATGAGCCCGTGCTTCATCACGGCCGTGGTGGAAAGCAAACCGTGGTTCACCCCGGCAACAAGGAATTCACCAGCGGCGAACATATCCAGCGCCCACAAGGGGGCGCCGGTGGAGGCGGCGGACCTGGCAAGGCGGGTAATTCCGGCGAGGGCATGGATGAGTTCGTGTTTCAGATCACTCAGGAAGAATTCCTGGAGTTCATGTTTGAAGATCTGGAGCTGCCGAATCTGGTCAAACGCAATCTTACCGGTACAGATACCTTTAAAACCGTGCGTGCGGGCATCAGCAACGAAGGCAACCCATCACGTATCAATATCATTCGTACGCTGCGTTCAGCCCATGCTCGCCGCATTGCGTTGTCCGGCAGCAGCCGGGCCAAACTAAAGGAAGCCAAAGCCGAGCTGGAACGCCTTAAACGCGATGAACCCGACAATTTTGGCGATATCAAAGACATCGAGAGCGAAATCGAGAAGCTCAGTGCGCGCATACATCGCGTGCCTTTTCTCGATACCTTTGACCTCAAGTACAACCTACTGGTCAAACAGCCCAACCCCAGCTCGAAAGCTGTCATGTTCTGCCTGATGGACGTTTCAGGATCCATGACTCAAGCCACCAAAGACATCGCCAAACGTTTTTTCATCCTGCTGTATCTGTTTTTGAAGCGTAACTACGACAAGATTGATGTCGTGTTTATTCGCCATCACACCAGTGCTCGTGAAGTCGATGAAGAAGAGTTCTTCTACTCACGGGAAACCGGCGGCACTATAGTTTCCAGCGCTCTGAAACTGATGCAGGAGATCATGGCCGAGCGCTACCCAACCAATGAATGGAACATTTACGCAGCTCAAGCATCGGACGGCGATAACTGGAACGACGACTCACCTATTTGCCGTGACATCCTGATCAACCAGATCATGCCGTTCGTGCAGTACTACACTTACGTTGAAATAACCCCACGCGAACATCAGGCTCTCTGGTACGAATACGAACGCATCAGTGATGCCTTCTCCGACACCTTCGCACAACAGCAATTGGTCTCGGCCGGCGATATTTATCCGGTCTTCCGTGAACTCTTCCAGCGCAGGTTAGTGACATGACCGCCAAAGAGAATAAACGCCAGCCCCTGTCCACCGGCTCAGAGTGGACCTTTGAACTGATCCAGGCTTACGACCGAGAAATCGGGCGTCTGGCCGAGCGGTATGCGCTGGATACATACCCCAACCAGATCGAAGTCATCACCGCCGAACAAATGATGGATGCCTACGCATCGGTAGGCATGCCTTTGGGCTATCACCACTGGTCTTATGGCAAACATTTCTTGAGCACCGAGAAATCATACAGCCGTGGTCAAATGGGACTGGCTTACGAGATCGTCACCAACTCCGACCCATGCATTGCTTACCTGATGGAAGAAAACACCATCTGTATGCAGGCACTGGTAGTGGCTCACGCCTGCTACGGCCATAACAGTTTCTTCAAGGGCAACTACCTGTTTCGGACCTGGACTGATGCCAGCTCGATCATCGACTATTTGGTTTTTGCCAAGCAGTACATCATGCAATGCGAAGAACGCCACGGCATCGATGCAGTAGAAGATCTGCTCGACTCGTGTCATGCACTAATGAACTACGGGGTCGACCGCTACAAGCGCCCCTATCCGATTTCGGCCGAAGAGGAACGTCGCCGACAAAAGGATCGCGAAGAGCACCTGCAAAAGCAGATCAACGATCTGTGGCGAACCATCCCTAAAAGCGCTGACAAGCTCAGCGAAAAAGACAACGCCCGCTTTCCTGAAGAACCGCAGGAAAACATTCTGTATTTCATTGAAAAACATGCACCGTTACTCGAACCGTGGCAACGGGAAATCGTTCGCATCGTGCGTAAAATTGCCCAGTATTTTTATCCCCAACGACAAACCCAAGTGATGAACGAAGGTTGGGCGACGTTCTGGCACTACACCTTGATGAACGACCTCTACAACGAAGGCCTGGTGACTGAAGGCTTTATGATGGAGTTCTTGATATCCCATACCAGCGTTGTGTTTCAACCCGGTTTTGACAGCCCCTACTACAGCGGCATCAACCCCTATGCACTGGGTTTTGCCATGTACTGCGACATTCGCCGCATTTGCGAAAATCCCACAGAAGAGGACCGCCGCTGGTTCCCGGACATGGCGGGCAGCGATTGGCTGTCGAGCATCAAGTTCGCCATGAGCAGCTTCAAGGATGAGAGCTTTATCCTGCAATACCTTTCACCCAAGGTGATCCGCGACCTGAAATTGTTCAGCATCATGGATGACGATCAAAAGGACGACCTACTGGTGCCGGCCATTCACGATGAGAACGGCTACCGGATTATTCGCGAGACATTGGCCGCCCAATACAACTTGGGCAATCGCGAACCCAATATACAAATCTGGAGCATTGATCGACGCGGAGACCGCTCATTGACCTTGCGTCACCAGCAACATGACCGCAAACCTTTGGGCGAATCCACTGACGAAGTCCTTAAACACCTGCATCGCCTCTGGGGTTTCGATATTCATCTCGAAACAGTACAAGGCGACCAAGTCATGAAAGTTCACCATGTCCCCCCAAAAGGAGAGTCAGGTAACGGTGATTATGGCCGTCTGGATATGAGCGCTATTCACCTGTAACACACGGAGCCTCCGTTATCGGCGCACAGGGGCTATCCTGTGCCGCTAACGGAGGTTTTTTATGCAGATTTATAAAGTTGGCGGCGCAGTACGTGATCGCCTGCTAGGCAAACCCGTAACAGACATTGATTGGGTCGTCGTCGGTGCAACTGCAGAGCAGATGCTGGCCAAAGGGTATCGCCCTGTGGGCACTGACTTCCCGGTGTTCCTTCACCCTAAAACCGGTGAAGAATACGCACTGGCGCGCACTGAACGAAAAAGCGGGCGCGGCTATGGCGGTTTCGTTTTCCACGCCAGCCCCGATGTCACGCTGGAACAAGACCTGATACGCCGAGACTTGACCATCAATGCAATGGCCGAGGACGACGCGGGAAATGTCATTGATCCTTACCACGGCTTGCGTGACCTCGAAGATCGAGTTTTACGTCATGTCTCCCCGGCGTTTGCTGAAGATCCTCTGCGGGTTTTGCGGGTGGCCCGCTTTGCGGCCCGCTATGCCGGCCTTGGCTTCAGCATCGCACCTGAAACGCTGGAACTGATGCGCCAACTGTCGCGCTCCGGCGAACTGCAAGCATTGACTCCAGAGCGCTGCTGGAAAGAAATCTCTCGAGCCCTGATGGAGGATCATCCTCAGGTTTTTATTGAAGTGTTGCGCCGCTGCGACGCACTCGACGTTCTACTGCCTGAGGTCAACGCACTTTTTGGCGTGCCGCAACCGCCGGCACATCACCCTGAAATCGACAGCGGCGCTCACACCCTCAGCGTGCTTGAGCAGGCGGCCTTGCACCGTCAGCCACTCACTGTGCGATGGGCCTGCCTGTTGCACGATCTGGGCAAAGGATTAACCCCCGAGGACCAATGGCCCCGACATATTGCCCACGAGCATAAAGGGCTAAAACTGATCAAAGCTGTCAACGAGCGCTACAAAGTGCCGCGTGACTGTCAGGAACTGGCGCTATTGGTGGGCGAATATCACACCCACGGCCATCGCGCCCTGGAACTCAAAGCGTCAACACTGCTGGAGCTGCTCCAGCGCTTTGATGTGTACCGGCGGCCACAGCGCTTTGAGGAGTTTATTGTGGCGTGCGAGATGGACGCCAAAGGACGTTTGGGTCTGGAAAACCGACCGTATCCGCAAGCTGATTATCTGCGCGGCGCTGCGCGGGCCGCGCAGGCCGTAGCGGTTCAGCCGCTTATTGAGCAAGGCTTCAAAGGCCCACAGCTGGGTGAAGCACTCAAACATGAACGGCTAAAAGCGCTGCAAACGTACAGAGCGGCCGCAAACGGCTGATCGGTCTGATGACGTTGACGCGGGCCCGGAACAGGGCTCGCAGCCTGCGGCAGCGACTACAACGGCGCTGCGGACAACACCATTGCAGGCGTCAACTGCTTGCCCCGCCACTCGAACGGGACAGGCGCCAGCACTTGGCCAATCCGGGCGTCTGCCCACATCTGAGCAAGCGTAATACCTGCACTCGGATGCACCTTGTTGGGCGCCATCATTGACAATGGCCAAAGCACAAACGCATTGGTCAGAATCTCGGCCCGAGGTAACGTCAACCCCTCGAAGCTGCCGATCAAATCACCGTAAAACAGCACATCAATGTCCAGCGGCAAACCTTTGCGATCTTGGGCATAACGGCCGCTATCTGCTTCGATCAACTTCAAACGCCAGCTTAGCTCAGGCAATTCCAGGTCAGTATTGGCCGACACCACCAAATTGAAAAAAGGCCCGCTTTTGATGCCGACCGGCTGACTTTCAAACACCGCCGAACAGCGCATGTCCTGCAAAAAGTCAGCAAGGGCATCAAGCCCTGCGCACACATTTTTTTCACGCTCGACATTGCTGCCCAGCCCAAGGTAAACCTGAGTTAGCGACATCCGCGCTCAATCTCCACACCCACACCTGAAGCCGCTGCAACTGCACCCGGCTTGGTCAATTTGAGGTGCAACCAGGGAATATTGAATTCGCTCATCAACACCTCAGCCAAACGCTCGGCAAAGGTTTCAACCAGCTGAAATTGCGCCTCTTCAGCAAACGCCTGAATACGCGCGCTAACGCTGGCGTAATCCAGAGCAAGCGTCAGGTCATCACCCGCCGCAGCCGGGCGATTATCCCAAGCAAAACTCAGATCAAGCCGCAAGCACTGTCGGATGCCACGTTCCCAGTCATAAGCACCAATTACGGTGTCAACTTCCAGGCCTTCGATAAACACTCTGTCCAAGCACTCTTCTCCGCAGCACGACAAGGGCGCAATGCGCCGTTAGAATCAGGGCATCCTCGCCCGGAATAGTTAGCATGTTTTGGTTACTGGCGATCCTCGCCTACCTGCTTGGCTCTCTGTCCTTCGCCATTTTGCTCAGTCGCCTGACAGGCAATCCCGACCCGCGAACGAGTGGCTCAGGCAATGCAGGCGCGACCAACATGTTGCGTCTGGCCGGCAAAAAGCTCGCCATCCTGACCTTGCTGGGCGACCTGTGCAAAGGCCTGCTCCCCGTCCTGCTGGCCAGCCAGCTGGGGCTTCCACTCCAGCAACAAGCCTGGATTGGCACCTGCGCCGTGGTGGGCCATATGTACCCGCTGTACTTCCGCTTTCGCGGAGGCAAAGGGGTCGCCACTGCCGCCGGCATGCTACTGGGGCTTTACCCGCCTGCAGCTTTATTGGCTGTGAGCGCATGGCTACTGACCTTCCAGCTGACCCGTACCAGCTCACTGGCGGCACTGATTGCAACCCCACTGACCCTGCCCTTGTTCGCCTGGCTGGAACCCACAGCCCTGCTACCCATGAGCGCGCTGACGGCACTGATTGTCTGGCGACACCGTCGTAATTTACGCGACCTTATGGCCGGGCGCGAACGGCATTTCTGATTCGGACAGATGACACACACTCGTCTTCATCTGCCCCACCCGCCCTCACAATGGCTTCAACTGCTCCATCGGCCAGCGCGCCTGCACACTGATCGCCAGACTTTCGTGCTGCCCTGCCTGCAAACGCTGACAACCGGCAAACGCGATCATGGCCCCGTTATCCGTGCAGAACTCCGGACGAGCGTAGTAAACCTGCCCATTCATACCACTGAGCATTTTTTCGAGCGATTCGCGCAACGCCTTGTTTGCACTCACTCCGCCCGCAATCACCAAACGCTGCATGCCAGCCTGCTTCAATGCGCGCTTGCACTTGATGGTCAGCGTCTCGACCACCGCGTGCTGGAAAGCCAGGGCGATGTCGCAACGCGCCTGATCAAGATCATCCCCCGCTGCGACACAACGCTGCCACGTATTCAAGGCAAAGGTTTTAAGCCCACTGAAGCTGAATGCCAGCCCTGGACGATCCGTCATGGGCTTGGGGAACACAAATCGGCCCGCAACCCCCTGAGACGCCAGACGCGCGATCTCAGGCCCACCCGGATAGTTGAGCCCCATCATCTTGGCTGTTTTGTCGAATGCTTCCCCGGCGGCATCATCGAGGGTTTCACCGAGCAACTCGTATTGACCGATACCATCAACACGCACCAACTGGGTATGACCACCGGACACCAACAAAGCGACGAACGGAAACTCCGGCGGCTGCTCTTCCAGCATCGGAGCCAGCAAGTGGCCTTCCATGTGGTGTACGCCAAGGGCCGGAATACCCCAGGCAAAAGCCAGCGCCTGAGCGCAAGAAGCCCCAACCAGAAGGGCCCCGACTAATCCAGGTCCTGCGGTGTAAGCGATGGCGTCAATCTCTGTAGGCACACAATCTGCCTCAGCAAGAACCTGACGAATCAAAGGCAGCATGCGACGCACATGATCGCGCGAGGCAAGCTCGGGAACGACACCGCCATAAGCGCGGTGCAGATCAATCTGACTGAACAGTGCATCGGCCAAAAGCCCGCGCTCACTGTCGTACAGCGCGACGCCGGTTTCGTCGCAGGAAGTTTCTAATCCCAGTACTAGCATGGGTTTACGCCTTGTAGAGGCTAAATTCGAAGGCGCGCATAATAGTCGCCACTCCCGCCCCCGGCCAGCGGTTTTCGATCAGAGGCTTTGCATTCCGGGCGATGAGGGGTTAACATCCGCAACCCTTAAAAACCGACGTCTTCCAACGCGATTTTGCCTTGAGACGTTGACCCCGGTAATGAATGAAGGTAGCTCTGGATGCCAGCCGTCAAAGTAAAAGAGAACGAACCCTTCGACGTAGCTCTGCGTCGTTTCAAGCGCTCCTGCGAAAAAGCCGGTGTTCTGGCTGAAGTTCGCAGCCGCGAATTTTACGAGAAGCCGACTTCTGAGCGTAAGCGTAAAGCAGCAGCTGCTGTTAAGCGTCACGCGAAGAAAGTTCAGCGCGAGCAGCGCCGCGCCGTTCGTCTGTACTAATACACAGACGTTCGTTGCATGCTTCTGCCAAGCCCGGCCTAAAGCCGGGCCGTAGGCAGTTGCAGCAAGTTACACGCAATACTGTCAAGGCCGCAGATGCGACCGCGACAAAACGCTTTACCACGTCAGACCTGGCCTAATAGCCAGCGGTGCACGTCTTTACTGACGAGCCTTCCAAGGCTACCGACGAGCACACCCCTCTGATTTTCCTCAAAGACGATCAGCCCAAGGCACCTCTCGCGTGCCTGCTTATTGAGCTATCCGAGACCAGCCATTGGTCAACACGGAACTCAGAGCGCTACACCTATCGAAGCCCTCTACTCTGAACTATGAATGATCAGATGTGTTTCGACAGATACACTTCCCCCACATGATTGAGCAGACGTCTTGCGATCCGGCAAAACCCTTGCCTGCACGCCTGATGACCACGCCTTTTATGCAGGTTAATGCTGCGCAGTGATGACGAGAACGCCATGGCCGGGCTAATTCCCCAGAGCTTTATTGACGACCTTCTGAACCGTACCGACATCGTCGATGTCGTTAGCTCACGCGTGCAAATGAAGAAAGCCGGCAAGAACTACACCGCCTGCTGCCCCTTCCACAAAGAAAAAACCCCGTCTTTCAGCGTTAGCCCGGACAAACAGTTTTATTACTGCTTTGGCTGCGGCGCTGGCGGCAACGCCCTCGGCTTCATCATGGACCACGACAACCTGGACTTTCCCCAGGCCGTCGAAGAACTGGCCAAAGCCGCTGGCATGGAGATCCCCCGAGAAGAAAGTGGCCGACCGCACAAACCGCGACAACCCACTGACTCTCCGCTGTACCCGCTTCTTACTGCTGCGGCTGAATTTTATCGCCAAGCCTTAAAAAGCCATCCTGCAAGAAAAGCGGCCGTGGATTACCTCAAAGGCCGCGGCCTGACCGGCGAAATAGCCCGCGATTTTGGATTGGGGTTCGCACCGCCAGGGTGGGACAACCTGTACAAACACCTGAGCAGCGACACCCTTCAGCAAAAGGCGATGATTGACGCCGGCCTACTGGTCGAGAATGCCGAAACCGGCAAACGCTATGACCGCTTCCGTGATCGCGTGATGTTTCCTATCCGCGACAGCCGAGGTCGCATCATCGCGTTCGGCGGCAGGGTATTAGGTGACGATAAACCGAAATACCTGAACTCCCCTGAAACCCCGGTCTTCCACAAAGGCCAGGAGCTGTACGGGCTGTTCGAAGCGCGCAAGTTCAACCGCAGCCTTGATGAAATCATTGTGGTCGAGGGCTACATGGACGTCATCGCCCTCGCCCAACAAGGCTTGCGCAATGCCGTGGCCACGCTGGGTACCGCCACCAGCGAAGAGCACATGAAGCGCCTGTTTCGGGTGGTACCCAGCGTATTGTTCTGCTTTGACGGCGACCAAGCGGGTCGCAATGCCGCCTGGCGCGCACTCGAAGCGACACTGCCATGCCTGCAAGACGGCCGACGCGCCCGGTTTTTGTTTTTGCCCGAAGGCGAAGACCCGGACACGCTCGTACGCTCTGAAGGCACCGATGCGTTCAAGGCCCGAATCAACCAACACGCACAACCGCTGGCCGATTACTTCTTCCAGCAACTGACTGAAGAGGCCGACCCGCGCTCGCTTGAAGGCAAGGCTCATATGGCCACTCTGGCTGCACCGCTGATCGATAAAGTACCCGGCGCCAACCTTCGGGCATTAATGCGCCAACGCCTGAGCGAGATTACCGGCCTGACCAGCGAAACCGTTAGCCAACTGGCGCAAAAAGCCCCTGCCGCACCGCAACCTGCCTACGACCCGGGCATCGATTACGATGCCATGCCGGATTACAGCGACTTCCAGCAACCGGACTCCTACCTCCCTCAACAGGAGTGGACACCCAAGAAACCTGGCGCTGGCGGCAAGAAATGGGAGAACAAGCCCTGGGACAAAAAAGGCAAACGCGGCGGGGAGCGGGAGCAAGCCTGGATTCCAGTCGGGGTAGAACCACCCACACTTACAGCCTTGCGGACTCTGCTGCACCATCCGCAATTGGCAAAAAAAGTTGAAGATGCGGGGCACTTTGCCGCTGAAGACCAGACAAATAATCAGCTATTGATTGCTCTGGTAGAGGCCGTACAGAAAAATCCTAAGCTAAGCTCAATACAGTTGCTGTCCCGCTGGCACGGCACAGAGCAAGGCCGATTGCTCCAAAGACTGCTGGAAAAGGAATGGCTAATTGATGCCGATAACCTTGAACAACAGTTTTTTGACACCATAACTAGCCTGTCAGCTCGCCAACGCGAGCGAAATCTAGAGCAACTTCTTCGAAAAGCACGTCAAGGCGAGCTAAGTAGCGAGGAGAAGCAACAGTTACTCGACCTTTTGGGTCGTAACAATCGCGCATCAAACCCGACCTCAACTGGCGCGTGAGGTCATAGCTAAGGTATAATCCTCGGCTTGTTTTTTTGCCCGCCAAGACCTTCAGTGGATAGGGTGTTATGTCCGGAAAAGCGCAACAGCAGTCTCGTATCAAAGAGTTGATCACCCTCGGCCGTGAGCAGAAGTATCTGACTTACGCAGAGGTCAACGACCACCTGCCCGAAGATATTTCAGATCCGGAGCAAGTGGAAGACATCATCCGCATGATTAATGACATGGGGATCCCCGTACACGAGAGTGCTCCGGATGCGGACGCCCTTATGTTGGCCGATGCCGACACCGACGAAGCAGCTGCCGAAGAAGCAGCTGCCGCGTTGGCGGCAGTAGAGACCGACATTGGTCGTACTACCGACCCTGTGCGCATGTATATGCGTGAAATGGGCACGGTAGAACTGCTGACACGTGAAGGCGAAATTGAAATCGCCAAGCGTATCGAAGAAGGCATCCGTGAAGTGATGGGCGCAATCGCGCACTTCCCTGGCACGGTTGACCATATTCTCTCCGAGTACACTCGCGTCACCACCGAAGGTGGTCGCCTGTCCGACGTTCTGAGCGGTTATATCGACCCGGACGACGGTATTGCGCCACCCGCTGCCGAAGTGCCGCCTCCTGTCGACCCCAAGGTGAAAGCCGAAGGTGACGATGAAGAAGACGACAAAGAGGAGTCCAGCGACGAAGAGGAAGAGGTCGAAAGCGGCCCTGACCCAATCATCGCAGCTCAGCGTTTTGGTGCCGTCTCTGACCAGATGGAAATCACGCGCAAGGCACTGAAAAAGCACGGTCGTGACAGCAAGCAGGCGATTGCCGAGCTGGTTGCCCTGGCTGAGTTGTTCATGCCGATCAAGCTGGTCCCGAAGCAATTCGAAGGCCTGGTTGAACGTGTTCGCAGCGCTCTGGAGCGTCTGCGTGCCCAAGAGCGCGCCATCATGCAGCTGTGTGTACGTGATGCACGTATGCCGCGTACCGATTTCCTGCGCCTGTTCCCCGGCCATGAAGTTGACGAAAGCTGGAGCGACGCGCTGGCCAAAGGCAAAAGCAAATACGCTGAAGCCATTGGTCGCCTGCAACCGGATATCATCCGTTGCCAGCAAAAGCTGTCTGCGCTTGAGGCTGAAACTGGCCTGAAGATCGCCGAGATCAAGGACATCAACCGTCGCATGTCGATCGGTGAGGCGAAAGCCCGCCGCGCGAAAAAAGAAATGGTTGAAGCCAACTTGCGTCTGGTGATTTCCATCGCCAAGAAGTACACCAACCGTGGTTTGCAGTTCCTCGACTTGATCCAGGAAGGCAACATCGGCTTGATGAAAGCGGTAGACAAGTTTGAATACCGCCGCGGCTACAAATTCTCGACTTATGCCACCTGGTGGATCCGTCAGGCGATCACTCGCTCGATCGCCGACCAGGCCCGCACCATCCGTATTCCGGTGCACATGATCGAGACGATCAACAAGCTCAACCGTATTTCCCGCCAGATGCTGCAGGAAATGGGTCGCGAACCGACCCCGGAAGAGCTGGGCGAACGCATGGAAATGCCTGAGGATAAAATCCGCAAGGTATTGAAGATCGCTAAAGAGCCGATCTCCATGGAAACCCCGATCGGTGATGACGAAGACTCCCATCTGGGCGACTTCATCGAAGACTCGACTATGCAGTCGCCAATCGATGTGGCCACCGTTGAGAGCCTTAAAGAAGCGACACGCGACGTACTCGGCGGCCTCACAGCCCGTGAAGCCAAGGTACTGCGCATGCGTTTCGGTATCGACATGAATACCGACCACACCCTTGAGGAGGTTGGTAAGCAGTTCGACGTGACCCGTGAACGGATTCGTCAGATCGAAGCCAAGGCGTTGCGCAAACTGCGCCACCCGACGAGAAGCGAGCATTTACGCTCCTTCCTCGACGAGTAAAACCAAAACCCCCGGCCCTGCCGGGGGTTTTGTTTTATACATCCCTTCTCCGCGCTGCAGCCCGTCTACACTCCTTGCATTCGAGCGTATAACGAGAAGCGCATGTCACGATCGCTTGCTGTCCTGTTCCTGTCACTTATCGCTTGGACGACTGAGGTCTGCGCCTTAACGCTCACCGATGAAGAACAGCAATGGCTCGAAGATCACCCCCAATTACGCCTCGGCATTGACGCCACATGGCCACCTTTTGAGTTTCGTAATCAGGAAGGCCTCTATACCGGTCTGGCCGCTGACTATGTCGAGTTGATTGAAGAGCGCCTCGGCGTGACGATCAAACCCGTCGAGCCCTATAGTTGGAGCAACGTGCTGGAAATGGCCAAAAACGACAAAGTCGATTGGCTGCCCGGCATTATGTCGACCCCCGAACGTCAAAAGAGCCTTGCCTTTACCCGCCCTTATCTCGACTTCCCGATTGTGATCCTCGCTCACAAAGGCGGAGCTGCCCCACAAAATATTAAAGACCTGTATGGCCTCAAAGTTGCGGTGGTTGAAAACTATGCGCCACATGAACTACTGCAAACTCAACACCCCGACCTGAACATCGTCGCACTCCCGAACGTTAGTTCCGCCCTTCAGGCGCTGGCCACAGATCAGGTGGATGCAATGGTGGGCGATCTGGCCTCAAGCGTATGGAGCCTGCGGCAGCTAAAACTTGATGGCCTGTATGTCAGTGGCGAAACGCCCTACCGCTATCAACTGGCTATGGCTGTCCCCAAAGATCAAACCGTGTGGCTCGGGATTCTGGATAAAGTCCTGACTGACATCAGCCCCAGCCAAACCGAAGCCATACAAGAACGCTGGATCGGCTCTACGACTAACGATCGAGCGTTGTGGCACACCCTGATGCTCTACGTTTTGCCGGGCATTCTGTTACTCGTGACCGTACTGGTCATCGTTATCCGTATCAACCGCCGCTTGAGTTCCGAAATCTCCCGGCGTATTGCCCTCGAACAAGAGCTGCGCAGCAGCGAATATCATTACAGAGGCCTGGTAGAAAGCCTGTCAGCCATTGCCTGGGAAGCCCGTCTGGATGACTACATCTATACCTACGTATCTCCGCAGGCGGAAGCGTTGCTCGGATACCCACTGACCGATTGGCTAACCGATGGATTCTGGAACCGCTTGTTACACCCCGATGATTTGCCCAAAACCCAAGCCTACTGCGACGAGGAAATCAGTGCTGGCCGCGATCACAGCGTTGACTACCGCGTGATCACCGCCCAAGGCGAAACGCTTTGGTTAAAGGACATTATCAGTATCACCACCCACAACCAGCAGCCGGTGCTGCGCGGCCTGATGATCAATATCAGTCAGGCCAAGCAAACCGAAGAAGCATTGCGCTTGTCTGAGGAGAAATTTGCCAAAGCTTTTCACGCCTCGCCAGATGGCCTTTTACTGACCCGACAACGCGATGGCCTACTGATCGAAGTCAACGAAGGCTTTAGCCACCTCAGCGGCTACAGCAGCCCGGACGTTCTGTACCGCTCCACGCTGGACTTGAAACTGTGGGTCGATCTTCAACAGCGCATTGAGTTGCTGGCCTTGCTGAAGCAGCAAGGCTATGTGCGTGATTTCCGGTGCAGCATCCGACATAAAGACGGGCGTATTCGCCTGTGCGAAGTCTCCAGTCGACCGCTGATGATCGGGGTCGAAACCTGCATGTTGACCATCGCCCGCGACATCACCGAGCGCCACCAGATGCAGGAAAAACTCCTGCAAACCGCGACCGTTTTTCAAAGCACGGCTGAAGGCATCGTCTTTACAGATCTTCAGCAAACCATTACCGCGGTCAATCGAGCCTTTACAGAAATCACCGGCTACAGCGAAAGCGAAGCCTTGGGCCAAACCCCGCGAATTCTGGCATCAGGCCTCCATGACAGCGCGTTCTACATTGCCATGTGGCATCAGTTATCCAGCGAAGGTCATTGGCAGGGCGAAATCTGTAATAAACGCAAAAATGGTGAAACCTACCCGTGCTGGATGACCATCAGCGCGGTACGCGACAGCGAGCATCAAATCACTCATTTCGTGGCCGTTTTTGCCGATATATCCAGCCTCAAACACGCACAGGATCGCCTTGATCACCAGGCACACCATGACCCGCTGACTAACCTTCCGAACCGCTTGTTGTTTGAAAACCGATTGCAACAGGCGCTTAGCGATCCGGATCGATACGGTCAGCAAGGTGCCGTTCTGTTTTTGGATCTGGACCGGTTCAAAAACATCAACGACAGCCTTGGTCATCCCATTGGTGACCTGCTGCTAAAAGCTATCGCTTTACGGCTGAAAGAACAGTTGCGCGACATCGACACAGTGGCCCGCCAGGGTGGGGACGAATTCATCATCCTGCTGCCGGCACTCAAGAACCCCAGCGATGCCGAACTGATTGCCAACAAGCTGTTGGCCTGTTTCAACGCCCCCTTTGTGGCAGGTGAACATGAGCTGTTTATCAGTGCCAGCATCGGCGCCAGTATCTACCCCGATGACGGAACCGACGTGGCCACACTGGTCAAAAACGCCGATGCCGCGATGTATCGCTCTAAGCTTAAAGGGCGTAATCGTATTGAACGCTACACCCATGACCTGACAGCTCAGGCCAGTGCGCGAGTCCTGCTGGAACAAGAACTGCGGCGCGCGCTGGAACGCGGCCAGTTGTCACTGTCTTATCAACCCAAGATCAGCCTCAAAGACCATAGTCTGGTGGGAGCAGAAGCACTGATTCGCTGGAATCATCCAGAACTGGGGAACATCCCGCCTGATCGCTTTATCGTGCTGGCCGAAGAAAACGGCATGATCATTCCCATCGGCGATTGGGTGCTTGAGCACGCGTGCCATCAATTAAATGCCTGGAAGCAAATCTACGAACCCTTCGGCCCCGTATCCGTCAACTTGTCGGGCACCCAACTGCGTCAACCCGCCTTACTTGCACGCATTCAAGAACTGCTTACAAGCTACTCCCTTGAGCCAGGAGGACTACAGCTTGAGATCACTGAAAACTTCATCATGAGCCAGACTGAAGAAGCGCTGGACGTCTTGCACAAACTCAAGCAGATGGGCGTACAACTGGCCATTGATGACTTCGGCACCGGATATTCCTCCCTCAGTTACCTCAAACGCTTACCGCTCAACACACTGAAAATCGACCAGTCATTTATCCGAGGACTGCCGGATGACGTCGATGATGTCGCCATCGTTCGCGCCATCATTGCACTGGGTCGCAGTATGCAACTGACCATCATCGCGGAGGGCGTAGAAACCCAGGCCCAACAGGATTTCCTGGCCAAAGAAGGCTGCGAACAAATACAGGGATACATCGTCAGCGTGCCGTTATCGGCGGATGAATTCGCAGCTTCCTTTCTTCGTATGTCTATTTCAGACTTTTCGGATAGCACTGGCGCGAAACCATCGTTATAATCCGCGACCTACTGAGGGCCTATAGCTCAGTTGGTTAGAGCAGGGGACTCATAATCCCTTGGTCGTAGGTTCGAGTCCTACTGGGCCCACCATACTCAAAGCCGCGCACTGCGCGGCTTTCGTGTTTCTGGAGTGGTCACTGCGTTCCAAAGGTGCCCATCAGGCAAAGGGCCCGGTTGCCAGCCTTTTGGCTTCCCCTCCCCAAAGCAAAATCCTCAATACTCCTTCCTGCACCTGCCAGTCTTATGCCTTCCGTACCCAACGAGATGCGCAAGACAGATCTCGATGTCGTGTGCGCCCGGAAAAAAAATAAAAATTGACTAGAGTTGAACGCTGTGCGGCGTTCGCACATGACGTTTTCCGGCCTCGGACTATAAGTGTCTGGCATGGGTCAGGCATAAAAGAGGGCGCGGAATTTAAAGGAGATGGCATGAAGAGCAAAGTTAAAAAGGGACATGTGTTTTTGATTATTTTTATAGCGTTTGCGGTATTCAGTTTTTTGATGACTAACTGGGATCAATCCTTGTGAGTGCCTGAAAGCTACGCAAGTGCTACCGCAAAGCGCAATCACCGACAGCCCTGTACCATGAACATCCACATCGCTCATGCCACAGGAATGCCCCTTGTCCGATACCCGCCCACCCGCGCTGGATGAAATCGACCGTCAATTGATTGCCGCCTTGCAGCTCAATGCCCGTGAAAGCGTGGCGATGCTGGCTCGTCAGCTGGGCATTGCGCGCACCACGGTGAACTCGCGTTTGGCACGCTTGGAGAAGACCAGGGTGATCACAGGTTACGGCGTGCGTTTGGGCCAACGACTGATTGATGGCGGGTTGCAAGCCTACGTCGGGATTACGGTGCAGCCACGCTCCGGTAAAGACGTGGTGCGACGCTTGAGCGCAATGGCTCAGGTGCAACAGTTGTGTGCCGTGAGCGGCGAGTTCGATTACGTGGCATGGCTGCGCAGCGACTCTCCCGAGCAACTGGATCAATTGCTCGATCAGATCGGCAGCGTTGAAGGCGTCGAAAAAACCACAACGTCGATCATCCTCAGCAGCAAAGTGGATCGCGGATAACGCATTACGACTATCCATCTCGTCATATTGACTAAAAATAAGCCATTACGACGACAGTTTGCGTCTTATTTACGAGTTCTATGCTCCCTATCATGGTGCCTGTCTTTTCCTATACTCAGCGTTAAGCGCGGGTCGCCAGCAAGGTCAGCCATGAACAAGAAGAATCGTCACCCTCTGGACGGCAAAAAGCCTGTCACCATATTCGGCCCGGACTTCCCCTTCGCGTTTGATGACTGGATTGAACACCCGGCGGGCTTGGGCAGTATTCCGGTTGAGAAGCTGGGAGCTGAGGTAGCCATTGTCGGCGCGGGTATGGCCGGTATGGTGGCGGCGTACGAATTGATGAAGCTGGGCCTCAAACCCGTGGTGTATGAAGCCTCGAAGATGGGCGGGCGTCTGCGCTCACAAGCCTTTGAAGGCAGCGAAGGGGTGATCGCTGAACTGGGCGGCATGCGCTTCCCGGTATCCTCCACTGCGTTTTACCACTACGTCGATAAGCTGGGACTGGAAACCAAACCCTTCCCTAATCCGCTGACCCCCGCGTCAGGCAGCACCGTGATTGACCTTGAAGGCCAGACCTTCTATGCCCAAACCCTTTCGGACTTGCCTGCGCTGTTCCAGGAAGTCGCAGACGCCTGGGCAGATGCACTGGAAGCCGGTTCACGCTTTGGCGATATTCAACAAGCTATCCGCGACCGTGACGTGCCTCGCCTGAAAGAATTGTGGAACACGCTGGTGCCGCTGTGGGATGACCGCACGTTTTACGACTTTGTCGCCACCTCAAAAGCCTTTGCCAAGTTATCGTTTCAGCATCGCGAAGTGTTTGGTCAGGTCGGGTTTGGCACCGGCGGCTGGGACTCTGATTTCCCCAATTCCATGCTCGAAATTTTCCGCGTGGTCATGACTAACTGCGACGATCACCAACACCTCGTGGTGGGTGGCGCAGAACAAGTGCCACTGGGCATCTGGCGTCACGCGCCCGAACGCTGCGCCCACTGGCCCGAAGGCACCAGCCTGAGCTCGTTGCACCACGGAGCGCCGCGCACTGGGGTCAAAAGTATTTGCCGCAACGAAGACGGGCAGTTTTCGATCACCGACAATCTCGGTGTCACCCGGCCTTATGAAGCGGTTCTGGTCACCTGCCAAAGCTGGCTGCTGACCACGCAGATCGAGTGCGAGGAGTCGCTGTTCTCACAAAAAGTGTGGATGGCACTGGACCGTACACGCTACATGCAATCGTCGAAAACCTTTGTCATGGTCGACAGGCCCTTCTGGAAAGACAAAGACCCCGAGACTGGTCGCGACCTGATGAGCATGACGCTCACCGATCGCCTGACCCGTGGCACTTACCTGTTTGATCACGGCGACGACAAGCCGGGGGTGATTTGCCTGTCATACGCGTGGATGAGCGATGCGCTGAAAATGCTGCCGCATCCTGTCGAAAAACGTGTGAAGCTGGCGCTCGATTCGCTGAAGAAAATCTACCCGAAGGTGGATATTGCCAGCCGTATCATTGGCGACCCGATCACTGTGTCATGGGAAGCCGACCCGCATTTTCTCGGGGCCTTCAAAGGCGCTCTGCCGGGTCACTACCGCTACAACCAACGCATGTATGCCCACTTTATGCAGCAGGATTTCCCCAGCGAGCAACGGGGTATTTTCATTGCCGGGGATGATGTGTCCTGGACACCTGCATGGGTCGAAGGCGCCGTGCAAACCTCTTTGAACGCCGTTTGGGGCATCATGACTCACTTCGGCGGTCGCACCCACGCTGAAAACCCGGGCCCCGGTGATGTGTTCGATGACATCGGGCCCATCGCCCTGCCGGATTGATTCGCCCCACAGAAGGAGCACCTCATGCGCGTCGCGCTTTATCAATGCCCGCCTTTGCCGCTGGATGTCGCGGGTAATCTGCAGCGCCTGCAGGCCATCGTCTTGCAGGCCAAAGACAACGTGGACTTGCTGGTACTGCCCGAAATGTTTCTCACGGGCTACAACATCGGCGCCAAAGCCGTCGCCGAGCTCGCGCAAACTCAGGACGGCGACGCTGCACAGCAGATTGCCGAACTGGCGAAAGCCAATAACATGGCCATCGTTTACGGCTACCCCGAACACGCCGAAGACGGGCACATTTACAACAGCGTGCAGTTGATTGATGCCCACGGCCAACGCTTGTGCAACTACCGCAAAACCCACCTGTTTGGTGAGCTGGATCGCACGATGTTCAGGCAAGGGCCGGATACCTTCCCGGTCGTCGATCTGGAGGGTTGGAAGCTTGGCCTGCTGATTTGTTATGACCTCGAATTCCCGGAAAATGCCCGCCGTCTGGCCTTGGCCGGTGCTGAGTTGATTGTGGTGCCCACGGCCAATATGGCGCCCTACGAATTTATTGCGGACGTCACCGTGCGCAGCCGTGCTTTCGAGAATCAGTGCTACGTGGCCTATGCCAACTACTGCGGGCACGAAGGTGACATTCAGTACTGCGGTCACAGCAGTATCGCAGCGCCCAATGGCGTACAGATCGCGCTGGCCCAGAACGAAGAAATGCTGATTGTGGCCACGCTGGACAGCCAGCAATTGCTCGACGCCAAAGACGGTAATTTTTACCTGGCTGACCGTCGCCCGGAGCTTTACAGCGAGCTGACCAAGCGCTGATCCGCTAGCATAGGCACTTCTCTGTTGCGGAAGTGCCCATGCCTGCGCTGAACCACCCTCACACCCAACGTTTGACCCTGAATAACGGTCTGACTCTTTCAGTGCACCATGAGCCACGGCTCAAACGCTGTGCGGCGGTTTTGCGCGTCGCGGCTGGCAGTCACGACGTGCCCGGCGAATGGCCGGGCATGGCGCATTTTCTGGAACACCTGCTGTTTCTCGGCAGTGAACGCTTTCCCGCCCCCGATAATCTGATGGCCTACGTGCAGCGTCACGGAGGTCAGGTCAATGCGAGAACCAGCGAGCGCCATACCGACTTCTTTTTCGAACTGCCGCCCAGCGCTTTCGCCGGTGGCCTTGAACGCTTGTGCGACATGCTCGCCAATCCGTGCATGAATATGGAAGCGCAATTGCGTGAACGCGAAGTGCTGCACGCCGAGTTCATCGCGTGGGCCCGTGAGCCATCGGCTCAACGCCAATTGAAGTGGCTGCAACCGCTGAACCCTGCTCACCCGCTACGGGCGTTTCATGCGGGTAATCGTTACAGCCTGCCTGTGCTGCGCCCGGGTTTTCAGCAGGCCTTGCAGGGTTTTTATCAACAGTTCTACCAAACCGGGCAAATGACTCTAAGCCTGGCTGGCCCGCAATCAGTGACTGAACTGCAAGCATTGGCCGAGCACTGCAGCGCCGTCTTGCACACCGGCAAAGCCGTACCGCAGCTCGCCCCACCCGCGCTGATTAGCTCAGACGAACACGCCTATCAACACATTGACGGGCAGTGCCTGAGCCTGATGTTCGCCTTCGACCAGTTGCCGCCCGATTCAGCTCAGGCACTGGGGTTTCTCTGTCACTGGATCAACGCCGATAAACCGGGCGGCCTTGTCGCTGAATTACGCCAACAACACCTGATCGACACCCTCAAAGCCGCTCCTGTTTACCAGTTCGAGCGTCAGGCACTCCTGCACATCGAGTTCAGTGCTGCCAGCGACATGGCTGCACACGCCGCTCGGATTCAGGAAACGTTTTACGACTGGCTGTCGTTCTTTAGTGCTCACGCCGAGTGGCCGACCTTGCGCGACGAATACCAGTTGTTGCAACAGCGTCAGCACGCCGTCAGCGGTGCAATGGAACTGGCTCGCCGTGACGCTGAGCAACAGGCACTCCGGCTCTCGGAACAAGGCGTAAGCGCACTTAAAAGCGTACTGCAACAGATGCTAACCACAGCACACGCTGCTTCAGCGCACGACTGGCAACTGCCTGCGCCTAACCCTTTTCTCAGGGTCACGGACGAGCCTGTCAGTGCAGGCTTGATTCGCGGGCAGACCAGCGCGCATCGCGGCTTGCGTACCTTTGCTCAAGATCGGTTGCGCGGTCGCCGCGACCTGTCTGCCATGAGCTTCAGCTCAGCCATTGCGCCACAAAACACTGAGGCGTCGATGTATCTGCGCTGGTGCCTGCCGGGGCCACTCGCCGATACGTTGCTGACGCGCCTGCAAACCAGTTTGCGCTCACTGCAACAGGATGCACGCCAGGCGGGTGTTGAACTTGTACTGAGCGCATCAGGCACCGACCTGCAGCTCAAAATGCAGGGCTTTCACACGCCCATGCCCAGCATTCTGGAGCACGCCCTACGCACACTCGCCGCGCCAGCGGCAGACGACTGCGACGTTGCTCCAGCGCCGTCATTGATGCCCATTCGCTACTTGCTCAAGCGGCTGCCCGAGCTCGATCAACAGGGTACAGCCACCCGGATCAGCGACCTTGAGCAGTGCTGGACCCGCGCACAATGGGACGGGTTGGCCGTCGGTTTGCCCGCGTCCACCCAAGCTGCAATGGCAAGCGTTTTAAGCAAAGTCCCTGGCACTCCAAACTCGCAGCTTCCACAGCCGCCAGCACTGCGACACGCTTGGTATCTGGAACCCGGCGACTCCAGCGAACAGGCCTTGTTAGTGTTTTGCCCGACGCCAATCGGTCGTCTGGCTGACGAGGCCGCCTGGCGTCTGCTCGCTCACCTCGCCCAAACACCGTTCTATCAGCAACTGCGGGTTGAGTTACAACTGGGCTATGCCGTATTCAGCGGCCTGCGCCAAATGAACGGTCAAACCGGTCTACTGTTCGGCGTGCAGTCGCCTCACGCCTCGGTGGCTGAAATCTATGGGCATATCGAAACGTTTATCGCCCAATTGCCGACATTGATCACCGCGCTGGATGAAACTTCTTTCACTCAGGCGCGTGCTTCCCTGGCACAACAATTCTCGAATGCTTCACTGGGGGCGCTTCAGGCCGCAGAGCTGCTGTGGCAAGCCAAGCTGGCTGGCCATCCATCGGATTACCTGACAGCCCTCTACAACGAGCTAATGACGCTGGATCAGGCCACTACACTGAGTGCAGCACAGCGCATTGCCCACGCCGAAAATGGCTGGCTGTGTTTAGCCACATACGCCGCGCCTGAAACGTTTTATCAAGGAAGAAGCGGATCGTTACCAACCCTGCAATGAGCTTTCTTCAACATCAGGCGTTCAAAAAGCGTCAAATTTAGTAACATAGCCACCTAAGCTTTTGAACAACTCCTCCGGGAGCTGGACTAATCAGAAGAGATCCATTCACCCACCTGCATAAGGAGTCACGAAATGGCTTGGACTAAACCTGCTTACACCGACCTGCGTATTGGCTTTGAAGTCACTATGTACTTCGCAAGCCGTTGATCTGTTTTGGCTCTTCCATAGAGAGCTGAACAGAGCAACCCAACGCCTCGGTTCGCCGAGGCGTTTTTATTTTCAGATTTGCAAGAGAACACGCCATGTTTGTCCAGATTCTAGGTTCCGCCGCTGGCGGTGGTTTCCCCCAGTGGAACTGTAACTGCGTCAACTGCGCGGGTTTTCGCGATGGCACGCTGAACGCCAAGGCACGTACCCAATCGTCGATTGCCATCTCCGATGACGGCGTCAACTGGGTGCTGTGCAACACCTCGCCCGACATCCGTGCGCAATTGCAGAGTTTTGCCCCCATGCAACCGGGACGTGCTCTGCGTGATACCGGTATCAGCGCCATCATTCTGATGGACAGCCAGATCGATCACACCACTGGCCTGCTGAGCCTGCGAGAAGGTTGCCCGCACGATGTGTGGTGTACCGACATGGTGCATGAAGACCTGAGCACCGGCTTTCCGTTATTCACCATGCTCAAGCACTGGAACGGCGGCCTGAACTGGCACCGTATTGAACTGCAAGGCTCGTTCACCATCCCTGCCTGCCCGAACCTGCGCTTCAGCCCGTTGCCCCTACGCAGCGCCGCGCCGCCGTACTCGCCGCATCGCTTTGACCCGCATCCGGGCGACAACATCGGCCTGATCGTTGAAGACCTGCGTACCGGCGGCAAGCTGTTCTACGCGCCGGGCCTGGGTAAGGTCGATGCGCCGTTGCTGGAGATCATGGCAGGCAGCGATTGCCTGCTGGTGGACGGCACGATGTGGGACGATGATGAAATGCAGCGCCGTGGCGTGGGCACACGCACCGGCCGTGAAATGGGCCATCTGGCCCAAAACGGCCCCGGCGGCATGCTCGAAGTGCTTGAGCAATTGCCGGAGCAACGCAAGGTGCTGATCCATATCAACAACACCAACCCGATCCTCGATGAAGACTCCGCCGAGCGCGCCGAACTGGCCCGCCGGGGTGTTGAAGTCGCCTTTGATGGCATGAGCATCGAGTTGTAAGCAGCAGCACTCTGTAGTCGCTGCCGCAGGCTGCGATGGGCTGCGCAGCGGCCCGGTTGCTTCGAAGGTCCTGCGGCCCTTATCGCAGCCTTCGGCAGCGACTACGAAAGCAAAACCCATTAATTTGGAGGCACCATGACCCAAGCCCCACTCTCCACCGCTGAATTCGAAGCCGCTCTGCGCGCCAAAGGTGCGTATTACCACATCTACCACCCGTATCAGGTGGCGATGTACGAAGGCCGTGCAACCCGCGAGCAGATTCAGGGCTGGGTCGCCAACCGCTACTACTATCAGGTGAACATACCGCTGAAAGACGCCGCCATCCTCGCCAACTGCCCTGACCGGGAAGTGCGTCGCGAGTGGATTCAACGCATGATCGACCACGACGGCGCACCGGGTGAAGACGGCGGTATCGAAGCCTGGTTGCGATTGGGGCAGGCCGTGGGCCTGGACCCGGATCAACTGCGCTCTCAGGAGCTGGTATTGCCTGGTGTTCGTTTTGCTGTGGACGCCTACGTCAACTTCGCCCGTCGCGCCACCTGGGAAGAAGCCGCCAGCAGCTCGCTCACTGAAATGTTCGCGCCGCAGATTCACCAGTCACGTCTGGACAGCTGGCCGCAGCATTACCCGTGGATCGATCCAGCCGGATATGAATATTTCCGCACCCGTCTGGGCCAAGCCCGCCGCGACGTCGAACATGGTCTGGCGATCACCTTGCAGCATTACACCACCTATGAGGGCCAGCAGCGCATGCTGGAAATTCTCCAGTTCAAACTGGACATTTTGTGGAGCATGCTCGATGCCATGACCATGGCCTACGAGCTGGATCGCCCGCCTTATCACAGCGTGACCGACCAACGTGTCTGGCACAAAGGAATCACCCTATGAGCTTCGATCGCAGCAAAATTCCGACCTGGCGCCCCGGCTACCGCTTTCAATACGAGCCTGCGCAAAAAGGCCACGTGCTGCTGTACCCCGAAGGCATGATCAAACTCAACGACAGTGCAGCCTTGATCGGTGGTCTGATTGATGGCCAGCGCGACGTTGCCGCTGTCATCGGCGAGCTGGATAAACAGTTCCCCGGCGTACCCGAGCTCGGCGCAGACATCGAGCAATTTATGGAGGTCGCTCGTGCAGAGCACTGGATCGAACTTGTCTGATAGCCCGCTGGCGCTGCCACCCAAACCCGAAGTCGGCTTGCCGCTGTGGCTGCTGGCCGAGCTGACGTATCGCTGCCCGCTGCAATGTCCGTACTGTTCCAACCCGCTGGACTTTGCCCAGCAAGGCAAAGAACTGACGACTGAACAGTGGATCAAGGTGTTTCGCGAAGCGCGGGAAATGGGCGCAGCGCAGTTGGGCTTTTCCGGCGGCGAACCCTTGGTGCGTCAGGATTTGGCCGAATTGATTGCAGAGGCCCGCAAACTGGGTTTCTACACTAACCTGATCACCTCAGGCATCGGCCTCACCGAGCAAAAAATCAGCGACTTCAAAAAAGCCGGGCTGGATCATATCCAGATCAGCTTTCAAGCCAGCGACGAACAGGTCAACAACCTGCTGGCCGGCTCGAAAAAAGCCTTCGCGCAGAAGCTCGAAATGGCCCGCGCTGTGAAAGCCCACGGTTATCCGATGGTGCTGAACTTCGTGACCCATCGGCACAATATCGACAAGATCGACCGCATCATCGAGCTGTGCATTGCCCTTGAAGCCGACTTCGTGGAACTTGCCACCTGTCAGTTCTACGGCTGGGCCCAGTTGAACCGCGTCGGCTTGCTGCCGACCAAAGAGCAGCTTGTGCGAGCTGAACGCATCACCAACGAATACCGCGCCAAACTTGAAGCTGAAGGCCACCCTTGCAAGCTGATATTTGTTACCCCGGACTATTACGAAGAACGCCCTAAAGCCTGCATGAATGGCTGGGGCAGTATCTTTTTGACGGTCACCCCTGACGGCACAGCGCTACCGTGCCACGGGGCACGGCAAATGCCGGTCGAGTTCCCCAACGTGCGCGACCACAGCATGCAGCACATTTGGTACGACTCGTTCGGCTTCAATCGCTTTCGCGGCTACGACTGGATGCCCGAGCCGTGCCGTTCGTGTGACGAAAAAGAAAAGGACTTCGGCGGCTGCCGGTGTCAGGCCTTTATGCTCACCGGCGACGCCAGTAACGCCGACCCAGTGTGCAGCAAATCGCCTCAGCATGACCTGATTCTCAAGGCGCGCGAAGAAGCCGAGCACGCCACACAGACCATCGAACAACTGGCCTTCCGAAATGAACGAAACTCACGTCTCATCGCTAAAGGCTGAACCATTCAGCGCTGAACTCGCCGTCGCAGCCGGGATCGACTTCGCTGAACTGCGGGTCGGCTCTGCGGGCCTGTTCTGGAATGAATACCGCCCCCAGGACGCGGCGTGTCGCCTCTGGCACTGGCGCGATGGTCAGGCTCACTGTCTGACCCCTGCGGGTTTCAGCGTGCGCAGTCGGGTTTACGAATACGGCGGCGGCGCCTTCTGCCTCAGCGATGACGGTGTGGTGTTCGTCAACGAAGCCGACCAGCAACTGTACCGTCAGACACTGGATGGCAGCGCACCCCGCGCCCTGACCACCGGCACCTGCCGCTATGGCGATGTGCAATGGTTTGACGGACAGGTCATTGCGGTCGAAGAACAGGCCGATCAGCACCGGCTGGTCAGCATTCATGCCAATACGCTGGAGCGTCAGGTACTGGCCGAGGGCGCTGACTTCTATGCGGCGCCCACCCTAAGCCCGGACGGTCAGCGTCTGGCCTGGATCGAATGGAGCCGACCGCACCAGCCCTGGACCGCCACACGCCTGATGCTGGCCGAAGGGCAAATCGACGGTCACTGGAGTGCCGCTCACTGTATCGCGGGCGACTTGAGCGAAGAGTCCCTGCAACAACCGCGCTTTGACGAACACAACCGGCTGCACTGCCTTACTGACCGGACGGGCTTCTGGCAGCCTTGGGCTGAGTCCGGAGAAGGGTTGGTGCCCGCTCCCGCCAGCGCCGCCGATCATGCACCTGCTCCTTGGCAATTAGGCGCCAGCACCTGGTTACCGCTGGGCGAGCAGAATTATCTGGCCACTTGGACTGAAGGCGGATTCGGACGCCTGGGCCTGCGTTCAGCTGACGGCACCGTTGAAGACTTCACCGGCGAATACAGCCGCTTCCGCAGCCTGGCGCTGGATGACACCTTCATCTATTGCATTGCCGCCTCGCCCATCAGCCCCTCGGCCGTGATTGCCATTCGTCGAAGCGACAAACGCTTAAGCGTAATGGCCGGCGGCGTTGCGCCTCTGCCTGCCGATCAGATCAGCCACCCGCAGCCCCTGCACTATCCTTCTGCGGGCGGCGAGGCTCATGGCTTTTTCTACCCGGCCATGAACGTACAGGTTGCACCGCCGCTGGTGGTGTTTATCCACGGCGGCCCTACTTCGGCCTGCTACCCGATGCTCGATCCGAGAATCCAGTACTGGACGCAACGCGGCTTTGCCGTGGCAGACCTGAACTATCGTGGTAGCACCGGCTATGGCCGTGCCTATCGTCAGGCGCTGCACCTGAAATGGGGCGACGTGGATGTAGAAGACGCATGCGCCGTTGTCAGTCATCTCGCTGCGCAGGGTTTGATTGACCCCAGCCAAGCCTTCATTCGCGGGGGCAGCGCGGGGGGATACACCACGTTGTGCGCCTTGGCGTTCAAGAACGTATTCCGCGCGGGGGCCAGCCTGTACGGCGTAAGCGATCCTATTGCGCTGGGTCGGGCTACCCATAAGTTCGAAGGTGATTACCTGGACTGGTTGATCGGTGACCCACAACGCGACGCCGACCGCTATGCGGCTCGCACGCCTTTACTACACGCCGATAAAATCCGCGTGCCGGTGATTTTCTTTCAAGGTGAGCTGGACGCTGTGGTCGTGCCGCAGCAGACCCGTGACATGGTCAAGGCTCTGCAAAACAACGGCATCCCGGCTCAAGCACATTACTACCCGGACGAACGCCACGGCTTTCGAAAGGCCAGTAATCAGGCTCACGCACTGGAGCAGGAATGGTTGTTTTATTGCAGCGTCATGCAAAACCGGTAGTCGCTGGCGCGGTCTGTCTTATCGCTTGGCGATGATATACACCGCGTGCACGACGCCCGGGATATAACCACACAGGGTCAACAGAATATTCAGCCAGAATGCACCGGCAAAACCCACTTGTAGAAACACACCCAATGGTGGAAGCAGGATGGCGATGATGATTCTTATAAAGTCCATATTTTCAGCTCCCCAATAATAAAGTGGGCTCATTCAAGCCCGACGGTTAATCGACTCTGGACGCGGTTAAAAGGTTCAGTGCCAACTTATCCCCAGGCAAAAAAAACGCCCCATGCCGAAAGAAACAGGCATGGGGCGCGCGGGATACCGCGAGACGGTTCGTTAAATTCTGTGGAGCGGCTACGATCAGACAGCAACCCCTCGACGGCACTGCAATTGCGCGGTGCGAACGCGGGCAAAAGCCCGGGCCAGACGCAGCAGCATCTCGTCTATGTTGCCTTTGCTGACGCACAGCGCAGGCGTAAAGCGTAAGCAGTCAGGCTGTGGAGCGCTGATCAGCAAGCCCTCATATAAAGCCGCCTTGACCACGGCATCTGCCGAGTTGTCTGACAGGGTCAAACCCCACAGCAAACCCTGGCCGCGCAATTCACCCTGTGCATAACTATTGGCGAGGCGACCCAGCCCTTCACGCAGGTGCTGGCCGGCTTCGCGTACATCTTTCAGGAAGTTCTTTTCCAGCAGTGTGTCCAGCACGGCAACCCCGGCGGCGGTCATCAAGGCATTGCCATGATGGGTGCCGCCCAACTCACCCGGTTCCAGGCAACACGCCTTGCCCCGCGCCAGCAGTGCCGCCAGTGGCACGCCGCCGCCCAAGCCTTTGCCCAAGGTCACAATATCGGCCCTTACGCCGTAATTTTGCTCCGCCAGCAAGGTGCCGCATCGGCCCATGCCGGTTTGCACTTCATCCAGAATCAGCAAGATGCCCAATTCTCGACACAGTCGTTCCACGCCCTTGAGGTAGTGTTCGGTGGCAGGAATCACCCCGGCTTCGCTTTGCACAGGCTCCAGCATGATCGCCACGGTCTGCGCATCAACCGCCGCATGCAAGGCGGGCAAGTCGTTAAACGGCACATTGATAAAGCCCGGCAATTGCGGCTCGAAACGGTTATCAAAGGTGCCGCTGCCGGACGCCGACATCGCGCCAAAACTGCGGCCATGGCAACTGCGGGTCGCTGTGATGATGCGATGAGCACCGCCGCGATGCAGCTGGCCCCACTTGCGAGCCAGCTTGATCGCGCCTTCGTTGGCCTCTGCCCCCGTGTTCAGAAAATACACCTGATCGCTGCCGGTGCTTTCGCACAAACGCTCAGCCAAGGTCAGCATGGCGCGGTTAAAGAAACCGGCACCCGGATTCATCAACGACTGCGCCTGATCGGCCATTGCCTTGATCAGCACAGCGGGGCTGTGGCCCAGACTGTTGACCGCACCGCCTTGCGTGAAGTCGAGGTAGGCGCGGCTGTCGCTGTCCCACATCCACGAGCCCTGGCCGCGCACAAAGACCTGCGCCGGGCGTTCAACACTGGGCATCAGATAATTGTCAGGCACACGGGTGCCTTCTGACGGGCGCACAGCAACAGCCGCCAGTTGATCAAGACTGGACGTTTGACGACGCAGGTTAAACAGGTTCATGCACGCTGACCTTGTGACCATAAGCAGATTCGATTTGCAACTGTCCTGGTTCTACCAAGTGCCTTTAACCTCTAACGGGTTTTCAGCTGCGCCTATCTAAAAGAACCTGAATACGGCCTTGGATATAAGACCATCCGGCTCGATCAGCCCAGCGCAATGGGCGTAGACTAGGCCTCGACGGCCTTTTGAGCCATTTCGATTTTTAAGCATTTTCGATAAGTATTACTTATGGATTTCAAGCAACTGCGTTATTTCGTCGCGGTCTACGAAGAAGGTCATGTTGGCCGTGCTGCCGAACGGCTTTCTATCTCGCAGCCAGCCCTGTCTCAGCAGATCCGCCAACTCGAACATAACCTTGATGTCAGCCTGTTTGAGCGCAGCAGCAAGCGCCTGTTACCGACCCTCGCCGCCCACACGTTGTACAACCACGCGCTGCCACTACTCGATGGTTTGCAGCGGGCCAAGGAAGCCCTCAGCAATTTCCGCGGGCAGGCGTTGCGCACCCTGGCCATTGGCGTGTTGCAAACCGTGCACACCAGTCTGGTGCCGCAAATGCTTGAACGGGTACGCAAGGCCCAGCCTCATTTAGTGGTGCAGATTTACGAGCTGACCGGCATCGAGATTGAACGACGCCTGCTCAATGGCACGCTGGATATAGGCATCAGTTACCTGCCTCCCCGTCAGGGTGGACTGCACGGCTTGGTGCTGTATGAAGACGAACTGCAACTCGTGATACCGGCTGATCATCCACTGCGCGAATTCAAGAAGGTGTCTGTCACTCAAGCCGCAGAGTTGCCGATGCTGTTGTTGGGGGAAGAATTCCAGGTGCGGCAAATCTGGAAAACCCAGCTGGCCAGCTTGGGCCGCCGCCCTCAGGTACAGGCTGAGTTGAACACCATGGCGGGGATTCTTGAGAGTTTGCCGCACACTAAACTGGCGACGGTGTTACCGGGCCGTTCGCGGCATGAGCATGACAATCAAGCGCTGCTGTGGAAACCGCTCAGTGAACCACGGGTGCCGCTGACAGTCGGTCTGGTGTGCCGCGATGTGCAACGCCAGCAAGCCACACTGGGGCTGTTGCGAACGCTGCTTGAGGACGTGATGCATGACAAGGAGGGCGTGTTGTAAGCGGCAGCGGATATGGATGAGGGATTTCGGACGCACAAAAAAGAAAACCCCGCCGAGGCGGGGTTTTACAGACTGTTTCCCTGACATCCATTTCACTCCACCGTCCTGGCAGAATCCTACGTGTCCATGTTGTTTCTTTGAGCTTCCTGCTCTACGTCCATGGCAATTAGATTACCTGTGGATCCAATCCTGGGATATGGGAGATTGGCAGTGCGTAATGTAAGCAAATGCTTACATTATGGTAAACATTTTAAAAATGTGATTCGTCCAGCAGATAAAGCGACTCGCTGCCCGCCCTGACTGAGGCACTCAACGAGTGGATACGCGGCAGCAAACGTGCGAAATAGAAGCGTGCAGTGCCCAGCTTACTGACGTAAAAAGCCTCATCGGACGCTTTGTTCAAGGCCGCTTTCGCCATCATTGCCCACATATAGGCATACGCGGTGTAACCAAAAACGTGCAGGTACTCCACAGACGCGGCACCAATTTCATTCGGGTTGTTTTTCGAGCGATCCAATACCCAGGCTGTCAACGCGTCAAGTGTGTCCAGAGCTGCAGCCAAAGGTTGAGTGAACTCCCGCAAGTCGCTGTGAGCCGAGGCTATAAACTGGCGGATTTCGTCGGCAAATAAACGGTAATAAACGCCGTCATTGGCCACCACCTTGCGACCGACCAGATCCAGCGCCTGAATACCGTTGGTGCCTTCGTAAATTTGCGTGATGCGTACATCGCGCACCAATTGTTCCTGGCCCCATTCGCGAATATAGCCATGACCACCAAAGATTTGCTGGCCATGCACCGTTGATTCCAGCCCCAGGTCCGTGAGGAAAGCCTTGGCCACCGGGGTCAGTAACGCCACCAACGCATCCGCGCGCTCACGCGCCGCCGGGTCTTCACTGAACTTGGCGATATCCAGCTGATTGGCCACATAAGTCGAAAAAGCACGACCGCCTTCATTGCTGGCTTTCATCGTCAGCAACATGCGGCGAACGTCTGCGTGAACAATGATCGGGTCAGCCACTTTGTCTTTGGCAACAGCGCCGGTGGCTGCACGACCTTGCAATCGGTCGCGGGCGTATTCCACAGCGTTCTGATACGAACGCTCACCCGAGGCCAGCCCTTGAATGCCAACGCCCAGACGTTCGTAGTTCATCATGGTGAACATCGCCGCCAAACCCCGGTTAGGCTCACCGACCAAATAACCCACCGCTTCATCGAAGTTCATCACACAGGTTGCCGAGGCCTGAATGCCCATCTTGTGCTCGATAGAGCCACAGGTGACCGGGTTGCGCGCCCCCAGGCTGCCATCGGCATTCACCATGAACTTGGGCACCAGAAACAACGAAATGCCTTTAGGGCCTGCCGGCGCATCCGGCAATTTGGCCAGCACCAGATGGATGATGTTTTCGGTGAGATCGTGCTCGCCACCGGTGATAAAAATCTTGGTGCCGCTGACTTTATAAGCACCGTCTGCCTGCGGTTCAGCCTTGGTCCGAATAATCCCCAGATCGGTGCCAGCATGAGGCTCAGTCAGGCACATGGAACCAGCCCATTCACCTGAGTACATGTTCGGCAAGTAAGTCGCTTTCAATTCCTCGCTGGCGTGGGCATTGATAGACACGCACGCGCCGGAGGTCAGCATCGGATAAAGGCCGAATGCCAGGCTTGAGGAGTTGATCATTTCTTCGACTTGAGCCGATACCGATTTGGGCATGCCCATGCCGCCGAACTCAGGGTTTCCGCCTACCCCGACCCAACCGCCTTCAGCGTAGGTTTTATAAGCGTCGACAAAACCAGCGGGCGTCGTAACCACAGTGTCATGCCAATGACAGCCTTCTTCGTCAGCGCTGCGGCTCAATGGCGCGATGCTTTTTGCAGTCACTTTGCCGGCTTCTTCAAGGATGGCTTCAACCGTTTCGGCGTCGACCGTTTCGGCCAAAACAGGCAATTGCGCCCAGAGCTTGGCAACTTCGAACACTTCATTGAGGACGAAGCGCATATCGCGCAGGGGCGCTTTGTAATCAGCCATGACAAACCTCGTGATCTTTTAACGGTGAAGCCCGAAACGGGCCATTTAGCGAAAGAAACAGTCTAGCTTAACGACGACAGCGATACATAGGGTCAAGCAGTGACCATTTCTTATCATCTAGTCACAATCCTGTAGTCGCTGCCGAAGAGTGCGAGGGGACTTGCGGTGCTTCCTGAAGAACGGGTTGCTGCGCAACCCTTCGCAGCCTTCGGCAGCGACTACGGGCGGTTAACCAAAAAAAAAACCGCACGCCCCGAAGGACATGCGGTTTTTGCACAGGAAGCGCCAGCGCTTAGTAGCCCAGGTCGAAATCTTCTTCTTTCATGTCCATCAGGTTGGCAGCACCCGACAGCATGGTCGCCACGTGCGCACGGGTGCGCGGCAGGATGCGCTGGAAGTAGAAGCGCGCCGTTTGCAACTTGGCTTTGTAGAAGGCTTCTTCCGAAGTACCTGCAGCCAGTTTCTCAGCCGCCAGGCGGGCCATGTCAGCCCAGAAGTACGCCAGGCACGCATAACCGGAATACATCAGGTAGTCGACCGAGGCCGCGCCCACTTCTTCACGGTTTTTCATGGCCGCCATACCGACCTTCATGGTCAGCTCGCCCCACTCTTTGTTCAGTGCAGCCAGCGGCGTAACGAATTCCTGAACGGCTTCGTTGCCTTCGTTGGTCTGACAGAACTTGTGCACGATCTTGGTAAAGCCTTTCAGGGCTTCGCCTTGGGTCATCAGCACTTTACGGCCCAACAGGTCGAGTGCCTGAATACCGGTGGTGCCTTCGTACAGCATCGAAATGCGGCTGTCGCGAACGTTCTGTTCCATGCCCCACTCAGCGATAAAGCCGTGGCCGCCGTAGATTTGGACGCCGTGGTTAGCAGACTCAAAACCGACTTCAGTCATGAATGCTTTAGCGATTGGAGTCATGAAGGCCAGCAGTGCGTCGGCTTTCTTCTTCTCTTCTTCATCAACGCCGTACTTGACGATGTCGACTTGCTTGGCGGTGAAGTAAACCATCGCGCGGTTGCCTTCGGCGAACGCCTTGGTGGTCAACAACATGCGACGTACATCCGGGTGAACGATGATCGGGTCAGCCGCCTTTTCAGGGGCTTTAGGGCCGGTCAACGAGCGCATTTGCAAGCGGTCACGGGCGTATTTCAGACCGCCCTGGAAGGCGATTTCCGCGTGGGACAGGCCTTGCAGTGCGGTACCCAGACGCGCGGTGTTCATAAAGGTGAACATGCAGTTCAGGCCTTTGTTCGGCGGGCCGATCAGGTAGCCGGTGGCGCCGTCAAAGTTCATCACGCACGTGGCGTTACCGTGAATACCCATTTTGTGCTCAAGGGAGCCACAGGACACCGCATTACGCTCACCCAGGCTGCCATCCGCATTGGCGTTGAACTTGGGCACGATAAACAGCGAAATACCTTTGGTGCCGGCCGGTGCGTCCGGCAGGCGGGCCAGTACGATATGGACAATGTTGTCGGCCATGTCGTGTTCACCGGCCGAGATGAAGATCTTGGTGCCGGAAATTTTGTAGGAGCCGTCAGCCTGAGGTTCGGCCTTGGTGCGCAACAGGCCCAGATCGGTACCGCAATGCGATTCGGTCAGGCACATGGTGCCGGTCCATTCGCCGGTGACCAGTTTGCTCAGGTAGGTTTCTTGCTGCTCGGGTGTGCCGTGCTCGGAGATGGTGTTCATCGCACCATGAGACAGGCCAGGGTACATGCCCCACGACCAGTTGGCCGCGCCAACCATTTCGCTCACGGCCAGACCCAATGACTCCGGCAAGCCTTGGCCGCCGTGCTCTACGTCGTGAGCCAGACTCGGCCAGCCGCCTTCAACAAATTGCTTGTAGGCTTCTTTGAAGCCGGTCGGTGTTTTAACACCCGACTCGCTCCAGGTGCAGCCTTCAATGTCACCCACGCGATTCAGAGGTGCCAGCACCTGCTCACAGAACTTGGCGCCTTCTTCAAGAATGGCGTCAACCATATCTGGAGTAGCGTCCTGGCAAGCCGGCAGGCTTTGATAATGCGCTTCGTAACCGAGCAGTTCGTCACGAACGAAGCGAATATCACGCAAGGGGGCCTTGTAGTCAGGCATAGCGATAAACCTCTGCTGATGAAACCTTGGATGAACAACCGCGTGGATTTGTTATAGCGGTCAAACAGGTGTTTGAAACATACGTTTACGCCTATTTATTGTCAAGCAGCGCGATGCCGCCGTTCGTCTCGGATAACAGAATGAAAGTTCAAGACACTCGTAGCAGCTGCCGCAGGCTGCGTCCGACGACGCAGTCGTCGTATGCACAACGCCAACCATCTGTCAGATAGATGTGAGGCTCAGGGTTTACGATCGCTTCGCAATAGAACGCAGCCTGCGGCAGTGGCTACGGGGATAGATGGGTCAGTCCAGCAAATCCAGCTGCAGATGTTCGGCCACGGCCTGAGCGGTGGCGGACTTGAGGCGCGGTACGCGGCCCAGGCATGGGGCCGGCAAGCGTTCTGCCAAGGTGGCGAGGTTTTCTTCAAGGCGTGAGGTTTTCGGGCCAATGATGTTGGCCACCCAGCCAGCCAATTGCAGGCCGTCTCGGGCGATGGCTTCGGCGGTCAGCAACGCGTGACTGATGCAACCCAGGCGCACACCCACAATCAAAATCACCGGTAAATCCAGCGCTTGGGCCAAACCCGACAAACTGTCTTGTCCGGACAGCGGCACGCGCCAACCGCCTGCGCCCTCGATCAAGGTGAACTGCGCCTGCTTGGCCAGAATGGCCTGCATGGGGGGGAGCAGCGATTCGACGGTCAGCGTGACACCCACTTCGCGTGCGGCAATATGCGGCGCGATGGCCGGTTCAAAGGCGACCGGATTCACTTCGTTGTAAGTCAGCGGTAATGAGCACTCAGCCATCAGCGCCAATGCATCGGCATTGCGCAGCCCCTTGGGGGTTTGTTCACAGCCCGACGCCACCGGCTTGCCGGCCGCCGTAGTCAGCCCTGCTTCACGGGCGGCAAACAGCAACCCGGCAGCCACCGTGGTCTTGCCCACATCAGTGTCGGTGCCTGTAATGAAGTACGCAGGGTTCATCGCGTTTTCTCCAAAATGCCGTAGATCACCTGATACGTCGCCGGTAGCCCCAAAGGCTGACGATATTGCTCGTAAGCTCCCACCAGCCTCTGAATCCGCGCCCGACTGGTCAAGCCTTCCGGGCGACCCGGATTGAGGTTGTGCGCACCCAATGCTTTAAGTTCATGGGTGAGCTGGCGTACTTGCGGGTAGTGCAGCACATGGGGCTGAATCTGCAAGCCCAGCACCTGTAAATCGCTGTGGGCGCACACCTGCTGATAGGTCTCAAGCTCGCGAAACCGATTGACGTGAACCTGCCCGTCAACAGCCCGCCAGCTGTCTCGCAGTTCACCCAACGTGCCCACACATAAACTGGCAAAGGCCAGCACGCCGCCGGGCTTGAGCACACGATGGGCTTCACTGAGCACGGCATTGAAATCAGCACACCATTGCAGCGCCAAACTGGAAAAAATCAAATCGCAGCTGTTGTTTTGCAGTGGCAGGCTTTCGGCGTCGCCGGCAATAAAATGCTGCGCCCCGCCTAACGGTCGCGCGTAAGACAGCATGCCTTGGGCGATGTCCAGCGCCAGCCCCTGGCTTTGGGCAAAGTGCTGACCCAACACCCGACTGAAATACCCCGTGCCACAGCCCAAATCCAGCCAGCGACCGGGGGTCAGGTGAGGCGGTAAACGGGCGATCAACTCATGACCCACCGCACGCTGTAACTCAGCCACGCCGTCATAGGTGGTGGCGGCACGTGAAAACGAAACCGCTACCTGACGTTTGTCCGGTAAATGATTGGCTAAGGTTGCACTACTCAAATCAGTCATCACCCAACTCATGTAAAAAAGCCTGAATCGCCGCCGCCAGCTCGTGGGGTGCTTCCAGTAAAAAGGCATGGGAGGCCTGTTCAATCAGCCCCACTTCAACATCCGGCAAAAGCGCCAGTACCTGCGTGGCCACCGACTCGGGCACCAGCGCATCCAACCCGGCGAACAGGTGCAATTGCGGCCCGTTGAAGGCCTGCAAGGCTGCCCGCGTATCCAGCGAGCCCAGCAGCTCAAGGCCCGCCACCAGCACATCGCGCTGCGCTTTTGGGGCACCGGCCAGCAGTAAACCGGCTAGCCCGCGCGCATCCGCCGCGCCTTGGCTGCACAACAGGCAAAAACGTTTAAGAAGGGTATTGGGGGCGTCGCGAAAACTGGTGAGGAAGGCGTCGAAGGTGGCGACGGGCATCGCACTGGGCCAATCGTCACGGCACACAAAATTCGGGTTACTGGCCAGCGTCACCAGCCCGCAGCAACGGTCGCCACGCCGTGCGGCCAACTCACTGGCGAGCATCCCGCCCAACGACCAGCCACCCAGCCAGACGTTCTCGGGCACCGTGGCATCCAGTTCATCGAGCCAATCTGGCAGGCTGCTCGACGCCAGCATCGGCAGGGGCTCGATTTCCACCCGCAGGTGCTCATCCAAGCCGCGTAACGCCGCCGCTAAAGGTTCCAGAGGTGAAACCCCCAAGCCCCAGCCCGGTAACAAAATCAAGCGATCACGCATCGTCTAACTCCAGCTCGCGCCAACAGTCGTCCAGTCCTGATAACAGTAGCTGCACCTGTGCTTCTGTGTGCGCAGCGGACAAGGTGACACGCAAACGCGCGCCGCCTGCGGGCACCGTGGGCGGGCGAATCGCAGTCACCAACAATCCGCGCTCACGCAACCGCTGAGACAAACGAAGCGCACGGGCACTATCACCCATCAGAATGGGCTGGATCGGCGTAAAACTGTCCATCAGTTGCAGCCCGATTTGCTCGGCACCTCGACGAAACTGGTTTATCAAGGTATTCAAGTGTTCACGCCGCCAGTGCTCAGTGCGCAGCAGCTCAAGGCTCTTAAGCGTGGCGCATGCCAAGGCGGGGGGTTGGCTGGTGGTGTAGATGTAAGGACGGGCGAACTGAATCAGGCTTTCGATCAGCTCTTCACTGCCCGCCACAAACGCGCCGCTGGTGCCAAATGCTTTGCCCAGGGTCCCCATGAGGACTGGCACCTGCGCAACGCTCAAGCCGAAATGTTCGACAAGACCGCCACCATTGGCGCCCAAAGCGCCGAAGCCGTGAGCATCATCAACCATCAGCCAGGCACCTTTAGCCTTGGCTTCGCGAGCCAAGGCTGGCAGGTCGGCCACATCGCCGTCCATGCTGAACACACCGTCCGTGACCACCAGTGTGTTGCCGCAGGCTTTTTCCAGACGCTTGGCCAGACTGGCCGGGTCGTTATGCAAATAGCGATTGAAGCGTGCACCGCTCAACAAGCCGGCATCCAGCAAGGACGCATGGTTGAGACGGTCTTCGAGCACCGTGTCGCCCTGCCCCACCAGCGCGGTGACTGCGCCCAGATTGGCCATATAGCCATTGCTAAACAACAGTGCACGCGGGCGGCCGGTGAATTCGGCCAACGCTTCTTCCAGTGCGTGATGCGGGGTGCTGTGGCCGATGACCAAGTGCGAGGCTCCGCCGCCAACGCCCCAGCGCGCTGCGCCGGTTTGCCAGGCCTCGATCACCTGAGGGTGATTGGCCAGACCGAGGTAGTCATTGTTGCAAAAAGCCAATAATGGCTGGCCATCGACCACCACCTGCGGGCCTTGCTGGCTGTCGAGCAAGGGGCGCTGACGGTACAAATGGTCGGCACGACGCGCAGCCAGACGGGCGTTCAGATCAAAAGACATGCTGGCCTCGATGAGCGATTCGTCGCCACTGACGCAGGTGGGTCAGCGGCGACTGGAATAACGGGTTAAACCGTAGCGTCGTAGAACTGCTCGCTGGTTTTCTGATCCCGCAACGCATGCTCAATGGCGGCCTGATGCACTTCGTCGGCGTGGTCCTCATGGGCTTCGGGCAAGATGCCCAGACGCGCAAACAACTGCATGTCCTTGTCGGCCTGTGGGTTGCTGGTGGTGAGTAATTTGTCGCCGTAGAAAATCGAGTTGGCCCCCGCCAGAAACGCCAGCGCCTGCATTTGCTCGTTCATCGCCTCACGCCCGGCGGACAAGCGCACATGGCACAGCGGCATCATGATTCGAGCCACCGCCAACATGCGGATAAAATCGAACGGATCGACGTCCTCAGCGTTCTCCATCGGTGTGCCGGCCACTTTCACCAGCATATTGATGGGCACCGACTCTGGATGCTCAGGCAGATTGGCCAGCTGGATCAACAGATTGGCGCGGTCATCCAGCGACTCGCCCATGCCCAGAATGCCGCCGGAGCATATTTTCATGCCCGATTCGCGCACATAGCTAAGGGTTTGCAAGCGCTCGCTGTAGGTGCGAGTGGTGATGATGGTGGTGTAGAACTCCGGCGAGGTGTCGAGGTTATGGTTGTAGTAGTCCAGCCCCGCACCTGCCAGGGCAGCGGTCTGCTCCTGATCGAGCTTGCCCAGCGTCATGCAGGTTTCCAGGCCCAGGGCTTTCACCCCTTTGACCATTTCCAGCACGTAGGGCATGTCTTTGGCTGAAGGATGCTTCCAGGCCGCGCCCATGCAGAAACGCGTAGCGCCGATGTCCTTGGCGCGCTGTGCTTCTTCAAGCACCTTTTGCACCTGCATCAACTTTTCTTTGGCCAGGCCCGTGTTGTAGTGGCCCGACTGTGGACAATATTTGCAATCTTCCGGGCAAGCGCCGGTTTTGATCGAAAGCAATGTCGAAACCTGCACCCGATTGGCATCGAAATGCGCGCGGTGAACGGTCTGCGCCTGAAATAACAGGTCATTGAACGGCTGAACAAACAGTGCGCGGACTTCGGCTAAAGACCAATCGTGTCGCACGTTGGCAAAGGTGCTGGCGCTCATCGGCGTTTCTCTTGTTTATGCTTGGACTTGAACCTGAGGCAATCGCCCCAGGCACGGCACGGATGCCCGGCATGTTTAAGGATGTGACATGAACTGTCAACCACATTGGAAAAGAGTGGTTTACAAGTGGTTATTTAATGATCAAAGCTGTTTATTGTGTGATGCGCGCACCGACACCGCACTTGCCCTGTGTACGGCCTGTGAGATCGAACTGCCCTGGCTCAATGAACACTGCCAGCGATGCGCCTTGCCGCTGCCGATGTCGGGGCTGATCTGCGGCTATTGCCTCAAGCAACCCCCTGCCTTCGAGCGTGTGCATGCTCCCTGGTTTTATGGCTTTCCCATCGACAGTTTGATCATCCGTTTCAAGCACAACAGCCAGTGGCCCTACGGCAGACTTTTAGCCGAACTTCTCAGCCAATCGCTGCTTGATCACTTCAATGCGGGCAGCCAAAAGCCGGACGTCCTGTTGCCGGTGCCGCTGTCCACTCAACGCCTGCGCCAACGCGGTTATAACCAAGCGGCGATGATCGCGGGCTGGCTCAGTGGGCCACTGGCAATCCCCTGCCTCGAACAATGGTTAGTGCGTATTCAGGACACCCCGGCGCAACAGGATCTGGATGCCAAAACCCGTAAACGAAACTTGTTGAATGCCTTTACGCTGTCCTCGGATGCACGGGTTCAGGGCGCCCATGTAGCGTTGGTGGATGATGTGCTGACCACCGGCGCGACGGCACAAAGCCTGGCGCTGTTGTTGCGCAAGGCCGGTGCCCGGCGGGTGGATGTGTATTGCCTGGCCCGTACCGCAAAGCCCGAAGGGCCCTCTTGATCCACAGCTGTACGGGGGTGAAACATTCCTGTCATACCGGCTGATTAAGGTGACTGGCAAAATCGTCTAACACCGAGCCTGCCATGAACCTATTAGAAGAAGACCAACCCACTGACCTTGAGCAACTCGTCGGCTTCAGTCGACGTGGTTTTATCGGCGCAGGAGCACTGTGCGGGGCGGCCCTGTTTTTAGGCGGCGGGCTGCTCAGCCGCAGCGCGCTGGCAGCCAGTGTCAGCGCAGCTTCCAGCCAGTTATTGGGGTTTGACAGCATCAACACGGCCACCGGCGACAGCATCAGCCTGCCGCCCGGCTATCGCTCATCGGTGCTGATCAGTTGGGGCCAACCCTTGCACGCCGACGGCCCGGCCTTTGACCCTAGCGGCAAAGGCACGGCCAGCGCGCAAGAAGTGCAATTCGGCGACAACAATGACGGCATGAGTCTGTTCGCCTTCCCTGACGACCCGAACCGCGCCTTGATGGCGATCAACAACGAATACACCAACTATCGCTACCTGTACCCCCACGGCGGCATGCCCACTTCCCTGGAAGAGGTACGCAAAGCCCAAGCCAGCGAAGGCGTTTCTGTCATTGAAATTGAGCGTAAAGGCACTGGCTGGCAGTTTGTCCAAAGCTCGCCTTTCAACCGCCGCATTCACGGCAATACACCGATTCGCCTCAGCGGCCCGGCAGCAGGCCATGCCTTGTTACGCACGCCAGCCGACAACACCGGCACCCGTGTACTGGGGACGTTCCAGAACTGCGCCAACGGTAAAACGCCTTGGGGCACTTACCTGACCTGCGAAGAAAACTTTACCGATTGTTTTGGCAGCACCGACCACAAACAAAGCTTCAACGCGGCGCAAAAACGCTATGGCGCTGTAGGCACCAGCAAAGAGATCAATTGGCATCCCCATGACCCGCGCTTCGACTTGGCGACCAACCCCAACGAGTTGAATCGCCATGGTTGGGTGGTTGAAATTGACCCGTTCGACCCGCAGTCCACTCCGGTGAAGCGCACCGCGCTGGGCCGTTTCAAGCATGAAAACGCTGCCCTTGCACAAACCCGCGACGGCCGCGCAGTGGTGTACATGGGCGATGACGAACGCGGTGAATTCATCTACAAATTCATCAGTCGCGACAAAATAGATCACGCAGACCCCAAGGCCAATCGCGACCTGCTGGATCACGGCACGCTCTACGTTGCTCGCTTTGACGATGGCGACAAAAACCCCGATCGCCCCAAAGGTAAAGGCCAGTGGGTTGAGTTGAGTCACGGTAAAAACGGCCTGGACGCCAGCAACCAGATCACCAGTCAGGCCGAAGTACTGATTAACGCCCGTCTGGCCGGCAGCATCGTCAATGCCACCCGTATGGATCGCCCGGAATGGATAGTGGTCAGCCCCAAGGACGGCCAGGTGTATTGCACCCTGACCAACAACGCCAAGCGCGGCGAAGACGGGCAACCGGTCGGTGGCCCCAACCCGCGAGAAAAGAATGTCTACGGGCAAATCCTGCGCTGGAAGGCGCACAAGGGCGACCACGGTTCAGACAGCTTCGACTGGGATCTGTTTGTGGTCGCAGGCAACCCGGTGGTCCATGTTGGCCAGCCAAAAGGCGGCTCGGCCAATATTACCCCGCACAACATGTTCAACAGCCCGGACGGTATGGGTTTTGACGAAGCCGGGCGTTTGTGGATCCTGACCGATGGCGACGCCAGCAACAGCGGCGATTTTGCAGGCATGGGTAACAACCAGATGCTCTGTGCCGACCCTGACAGCGGGGAAATTCGCCGCTTCATGGTCGGCCCTGTCGGCTGTGAGGTGACAGGCATCAGCTTTTCCCCGGATCAGAAGACCCTGTTTGTGGGCATTCAGCATCCGGGCGAAAACGGCGGTTCAACCTTTCCGGAGCACCTGCCCAACGGTAAACCCCGCTCATCGGTGATGGCCATCAGCCGTGAGGACGGCGGTATCGTCGGCACCTGACCCTCGCTGACATCGGGATTAAGTCGCCGCCCCGCGACCGGTCTGCGCTAACATGCATGGCCGGACGCGGCAGCCTGCTGCGCGCAGGAGTCAGCATGTCTCATCCGTTTGCAACACTTACCCCAGATTTGGTACTCGATGCCGTCGAAAGCATCGGTTTCCTGAGCGATGCCCGTGTGCTCGCCCTCAATAGCTACGAAAACCGCGTGTATCAAGTCGGCATCGAAGACTCGGAACCGCTGATTGCCAAGTTTTATCGGCCTCAGCGCTGGACCAACGAAGCGATCCTTGAAGAACACCGTTTCACCTTCGAGCTGGCCGACTGCGAAGTCCCGGTCGTCGCCCCCATGATTCACAACGGCCAGAGCCTGTTCGAACACGCAGGCTTTCGTTTCACCCTGTTTCCTCGCCGGGGTGGCCGCGCGCCTGAGCCGGGCAACCTCGATCAGCTGTATCGTCTTGGGCAACTGCTTGGCCGCCTGCACGCAGTCGGTGCGACCAAACCGTTTGAGCACCGCGAAGCGCTGGGCGTGAAAAACTTCGGCCATGATTCCCTGACGACGTTGCTCGAAGGCAACTTCATCCCGCGCAGCCTGCTCCCGGCTTACGAATCAGTGGCCCGCGACCTGCTCAAACGGGTCGAGGACGTGTACGCCGCCACCCCGCACACCAACATCCGCATGCACGGTGATTGCCACCCCGGCAACATGATGTGCCGCGACGAGGTGTTCCATATCGTCGACCTTGACGACTGCCGCATGGGGCCTGCCGTGCAGGATCTGTGGATGATGCTCGCTGGTGATCGTCAGGAGTGTCTGGGTCAGTTGTCAGAATTAATGGACGGTTACAGTGAGTTTCATGACTTCAACCCGCGAGAACTGGCGCTGATCGAACCACTGCGTGCATTGCGCCTGATGCATTACAGCGCTTGGCTGGCTCGCCGCTGGGACGATCCGGCGTTCCCTCACAGCTTTCCGTGGTTTGGCACTGAGCGGTATTGGGGCAATCAGATTCTCGCCTTGCGCGAACAATTGTCAGCGCTCAATGAAGAACCGCTGAAACTGTTTTAACCAACCCAGCTAACAGAGGGTAGTCGCTGCCGCAGGCTGCGAAGCAACCCGCTTTCCCGAGAGCGCCGCACACCGCCTCGCAGCCTGCGGCAGCGACTACAAAATGCCATTGTGTATCCGTTATTGACCCAGCAAGGATTCTGCATGCAAACCGCCAACCCGCGTCGCGGGTACATTTTAGGCCTCAGCGCCTATGTCATCTGGGGACTGTTCCCGCTCTACTTCAAACTGTTGGCCAGCGTACCCGCAGCCGAGATCATCGTTAATCGGGTGCTCTGGTCCGCCCTGTTCGGCTCCTTGATGCTGCTGGTGTGGAAACACCCCGGCTGGTGGCAAGAGTTGCGTGACAACCCCAAACGCCTTGCTGTATTGACGGGCAGTGGTTTGCTGATTGCTGCCAACTGGCTGACCTACGTGTGGGCGGTAAACAACGACCGCATGCTCGAAGCCAGCCTGGGTTACTACATCAATCCGTTGGTCAACGTGTTACTGGGCATGCTGCTGTTGGGTGAGCGCCTGCGTCGCCTGCAATGGTTGGCTGTGAGTCTGGCTGTGATCGGCGTGGCTCAGCAGGTGTGGCAAGTCGGTAGCTTGCCGTGGGTGTCGCTGGCGCTGGCACTCAGTTTCGGCTTTTACGGCCTGATCCGTAAGAAAGCTCCCGTCAAGGCATTGCCGGGGCTGGTGGTCGAGACATGGATTCTGGTGCCGCTTGCCATCGTCTGGCTACTGCTGCACCCCGAAGCCAATAGCGCCCATGCCGACTTCTGGAGCACCTCCGAAGCGTGGTTGCTGGTCGCCGCCGGCCCCGCCACGCTGATACCTCTGGTATGTTTCAACTCCGCCGCACGGCACTTGCCTTACACGACCTTGGGTTTCATGCAGTACATCGCGCCCACCATCGTATTGATGCTGGCAGTATGGGTGTACGGCGAGCATTTGGCCCCGAGCACATTCATCGCCTTTATATTTATCTGGGCCGGGCTGGTGGTCTATAGCATCGACGCGTGGCTGACCCTGCGTCGCAGCTAATCCTGCGTACTCAGCTTCAGCTCCACCAGCAACTCATCGGCCAAGGCTTCAAGACGCTGCTGCACACTTTCCAGCGACAGCGTCAGCGGCACCGCCAAAATAGCCTCGGCGTGAAACAGCGGCTCGTTGCTCATGGGCGCGGGCCGCACCTCCGTCACCAGCCGTTCCAGGTTGATCCCCTGCTCCGTCAGCACTCGCGAAATATCTCGCACGATACCGGGGCGGTCATTGCCGACCAGCTCCATGGCGATGGGCTTCCAGGTGCAGGATTGCTCGATGCCACTTTCGCCGAACATCACTTGAATCCCTTCTTTGGCCAATCCTCGCAATGCGTCCAGCAACTCTTCGTGGGTTTCGGCTGGCACACCCACGCGCAAAATCCCGGCAAATTGCCCGGCCATGCGCGACATGCGGCTTTCCAGCCAGTTACCACCATGGGCAGCGATGCAATCAGCAATGCGCTCGACTTGCCCGGCTTTGTCCGGGGCAAAGACCGTAATCACGAGATGGTTCATGGCGGGGACTCTCTTATTTGGGGTCGATTGAGTATAGGCCGCCTTCTACTTCCCGTAGCCGCTACCGCAGGCTGTGAAAAAGGCCGCAAAACACAAAATTGTGTACTGTTTTTAGAATTATCTGGAACAACCTGTGTGTTTCTTGAGAACATCCTGTTCTTCTACGTGACCGATAGCGTAAAAATGGTCGAAGAACGACGTGATCAGTCTGATTTTCACATCGCCAATCGATCATGTAGTATGCCTCGGCAAGCACTACATAATTTGCAACACCGCCCGCCAAGGCGTCTGATTTAACCCGCACTACCCCGCAAGCACGAGCTAACGCAGTGTCAGGCTTTAAATAAAAATGAGTGAGGCAAGCAATGACTGAACACGTTCACGTCGGTGGCCTGCAGGTCGCCAAAGTCCTGTTCGACTTCGTCAACAACGAAGCCATTCCCGGTACCGGCCTCGACGCCGACCAGTTCTGGGCAGGTGCCGACAAGGTTATCCATGACCTGGCCCCCAAGAACAAAGCACTGCTCGCCAAACGCGATGATTTGCAGGCGCGGATTGACGCCTGGCACCAGGCTCAGGCCGGCAAGGCCCATGACGCCGTGGCTTACAAAGCCTTCTTGCAAGACATTGGCTATTTGCAGCCAGAAGTGGCCGATTTCCAGGCAACGACGCAAAACGTCGATGACGAAATTGCCCGTATGGCTGGCCCACAGCTTGTGGTGCCGGTGATGAATGCACGCTTTGCTCTCAACGCCTCGAACGCCCGCTGGGGGTCGCTGTACGATGCGCTGTACGGCACCGATGCCATCAGCGAAGCCGATGGCGCCGAAAAGGGCAAAGGCTACAACAAGGTCCGCGCCGACAAGGTGATTGCCTTCGCCCGCGCCTTCCTCGACGAAGCGGCACCGCTGGCTCAGGGTTCTCACGTTGATTCAACCGCCTATGCCATCGTCGGCGGTGCCTTGCAGGTCACCCTCAAGGACGGCGCCAGCACCGGTCTGCGTGACACCGCGCAATTGATCGGCTACCACGGTGATGCGGCTGCACCGACCGCCGTGTTGATCAAACACAACGGCCTGCATTTTGAAATCCAGATCGACGCCACCAGCCCTGTCGGTCAGACCGATGCCGCCGGCGTCAAAGACGTGCTGATGGAAGCCGCCCTGACCACCATCATGGACTGTGAAGACTCCGTTGCCGCTGTCGATGCTGACGACAAAGTGGTGATCTACCGCAACTGGCTGGGCCTGATGAAGGGCGACCTCAGTGAGCAGGTGTCCAAAGGCGGCCAGACCTTTACCCGCACCATGAACCCGGATCGCCAATACACTACGCCTGAGGGCGGCACCGTCAGCCTGCACGGCCGCTCGCTGTTGTTCGTGCGTAACGTGGGTCACTTGATGACCATCGACGCGATTCTCGATAAAGACGGCAACGAAGTGCCCGAGGGTATCCTCGACGGCCTGCTCACCAGCCTGGCCGCGATGCACAGCCTCAATGGCACGGCCACGCGCAAGAACAGCCGTACGGGCTCGGTGTACATCGTTAAACCGAAGATGCACGGCGCCGAAGAAGCGGCGTTCACCAACGAGTTGTTCGGCCGTATCGAAGACGTGCTCACGCTGCCACGCAACACGCTCAAAGTCGGCATCATGGACGAAGAGCGCCGCACCACGATCAACCTCAAGGCGTGCATCAAAGCCGCCAGCGAGCGCGTGGTGTTTATCAACACCGGCTTTCTGGACCGTACTGGGGACGAGATTCACACCTCGATGGAAGCCGGGCCGATGGTGCGCAAGGCCGACATGAAGTCCGAAAAATGGATTTCAGCCTACGAAAACAACAACGTTGATGTCGGCTTGAGCACGGGCCTGCAAGGGCGTGCGCAAATCGGTAAAGGCATGTGGGCCATGCCTGACCTGATGGCGGCAATGCTCGAACAGAAAATCGCCCATCCATTGGCGGGTGCCAACACGGCCTGGGTGCCCTCGCCCACTGCCGCCGCCTTGCACGCACTGCATTACCACAAGGTAGACGTGTTCGCCCGTCAGGCCGAACTGGCCAAGCGTGCTCCGGCTTCGGTGGACGACATCCTGACCATCCCGCTGGCCGTGAACCCGCAATGGACGCCTGAGCAGATCCAGAACGAACTGGACAACAACTCGCAAGGCATCCTTGGCTACGTGGTGCGTTGGATCGATCAGGGTGTGGGCTGTTCCAAAGTGCCGGACATTCACGACATCGGCCTGATGGAAGACCGCGCCACGCTGCGTATTTCCAGCCAGCACATCGCCAACTGGCTGCGTCACGGCATTGTCAGCCAAAACCAAGTGCTGGAAAGCCTCAAGCGCATGGCGCCGGTGGTGGACCGTCAAAACGCCAACGATGCGTTGTATCGTCCATTGGCACCGAACTTCGACAGCAATATCGCCTTTCAGGCGGCCGTCGAGCTGGTGATTGAAGGGACGAAGCAGCCCAATGGCTATACCGAACCGGTCTTGCATCGCCGCCGTCGCGAGTACAAGGCTAAAAACGGGTTGTAATAACGCAGCTCATTAAATACCCCTCTTTGAGGGGTATTTTTTTGCCCGTGATGCATGGGCAAGTGACTAAACCCCCAACTCCTGTGCAATCAACTGAAGCAGCTTTTGGGTATCAATCGGCTTGAGCAGAAAATCCACCACGTTCAAATGCATGGCCTCTATGGCATCTTTGACCCCGGCATCGCCCGACATGATGATGATTGGCAGGCTGGCGCGCATAGAGGCGCGGACCTTGCGAATCAGGTGCAGGCCGTCATGGGGCACCATGCGCAAGTCGGTCAGTATCAGACCGACCGAGTCGTCGGACGCAAGCAAGGCCAAGGCTTCCCGCTCATTACTGGCCGTCAGGCATTTATACCCTTCTTCCGTTAAAAACTCGGCCAACAGCTCGCGCTGTAATTGATCGTCTTCAACGATCAACAGGCTTTGCCGGGCGGTGACCGGCGTGTGCATCACCTCGTTCAAGGCCTTGCGTTCAGCGTCGGTCAAAATGTCATGTTCAGTCATGCGGTTCTCTAGGGACCCTGTCCGCTAATGTCTCAGCAGCGCAGTCATTCATCTCGCGACCACGCCTCCTCTGCTCTCTATGCGCTTATACCGAAGCCAGTGCCTTCAATAATCCGGTATGAAACCACACAAACCGATCTAAACATTCACCATTCTAGCCTCCCTAGACTTACGTCCAATGGGCACCCGCCCACAGACAAACGAGCATGAGGGGGTAGTAACACCCTGGGCTGGCTCATCCCGCCCTGTCATAACAACAAGGGTTAACCACCTACAACGCGGTAACGGTCATGAGTAAATCGGATGCGTTTCTCCAGGCAGGGAAGACGGCAGTGTTGCAAAACATTCACGGCACCATGCAGTTTTTGCAGCGTTTCCCGCCCTTTAACCATATGGAAAATACGCACTTGGCGTTCCTCGTGGAACAGTGCCAACTGCGCTTCTATGGCCCCGGCGAAAGCATCATCCGACCGGCGGACGGGCCGGTAGAGCATTTTTACATCGTCAAACAAGGTCGTGTGGTAGGCGAGCGCACCCATCTGGGCCGAGGCGACACCGAAACCACGTTTGAAATCACGGCGGGCGAATGCTTTCCGCTCGCTGCACTGCTGGGTGAACGTGCCACCCGCACCGAACACCGGGCCGCTGAAGACACGTTTTGCCTGCAACTGGGCAAAGCGGCGTTTATCAAACTGTTCGCCTTGTCCGACGAGTTCCGCGACTTTGCTTTGCGCGGTGTCAGCAGTTTGCTCGACAAGGTCAATCAGCAGGTTCAACAAAAAGCCGTGCAAACCTTGGGCACCCAGTACTCGCTCAATACTCGCCTCGGCGAACTGGCCATGCGCCATCCCGTGACCTGCTTGCCCGAGACCTCGCTGCGTGAAGCCGTGCGCCTGATGCACGAACAACAAGTGGGCAGCATTGTAGTCGTCGATGCGCAGAAAGCACCGCTGGGTATTTTCACCTTGCGGGACCTGCGCCATGTGGTCGCCAGAGGTGTTGAAGATTTCGCCCAGGCCATCGATTTATTCATGACCCCGGGGCCGTTTTACCTGACCCCCGACCACACCGCGTTTGATGCCGCCATCGCCATGACCGAGCGGCATATCGCCCACGTGTGTCTGGTGAAAAATCAGCGCCTGTGCGGTGTGGTGTCCGAGCGTGATCTGTTCTCCTTGCAACGGGTCGATCTGGTGCATCTGGCTCGTACCATTCGTCACGCACCCAAGCTGGAAAACCTGATCAACCTGCGCGGCGAAATTGGCCAGTTGGTGGAACGGATGCTGGCCCACGGTGCCTCTTCGACGCAGATCACCCACATCATTACTCAACTCAATGACCACACGGTATGTCGGGTCATCGAGCTGGTGCTGGCTGATCGCGGCGACCCCGGCGTGCCATTCACCTGGCTGTGTTTCGGCAGCGAAGGGCGACGCGAACAAACCCTGCACACCGATCAGGACAACGGCATTTTGTTCGAGGCCAAGGACGCGGCTGAAGCCGCTGACATACGCCAGCGTTTGTTGCCCATCGCACAACAGATCAACCAGCACCTGGCGGCCTGCGGTTTTACCCTGTGCAAGGGCAATATCATGGCCGGCAACCCTGACCTGTGCCTGTCCCGTGCCGAATGGGCGCGGCGCTTTGCCGCCTTTATCCGCGAAGCCACCCCCGAGAACCTGCTGGCCTCCAGCATCTATTTCGATCTGCGCGTGGTCTGGGGCGATGAGCAGGGCTGCCAACAGTTACGCCGTGGCATCCTCGAGCAAGTGGCCGACAATCGCCTGTTCCAGCGCATGATGGCCGACAACGCCTTGCGCCATCGCCCACCCGTGGGGCGCTTCCGTGAATTTGTGCTGGAGCGCAAAGGCAGCGACAAGGCCACTCTTGATCTCAAAGTGCAAGGCCTCACCCCCTTTGTCGACGGCGCTCGGCTGCTGGCACTGGCCCACGGCATCGAAGCCAATAACACGCTGGAACGCTTGCGCCAGCTGGTCGTGCTTGAAGTCATCGAACCGCTGGACGGCGCCGCCTATGAAGAGGCGTATCACTTTATTCAGCAAACCCGCATGCAACAGCACCAGTTGCAAACCCGGGAGAACCGTCCGTATTCCAACCGTGTGGACCCCGATCACTTGAACCAGCTCGACCGGCGCATCCTGCGTGAAGCCCTGCGTCAGGCACAGCGCCTGCAAAGCAGCCTGGCGTTGCGGTATCAGCTATGAATCTGTGGTCGTGGTTATGGCCGGGCAAAAAACCGCTGTTGAGCCTTGAGCAGCAACAACGCTTGCTGCAACTGCCGCCATCACCGGGGCTGAGCGAGCATTCATTGCGTCAGCAACGCTGGGTCGTGGTCGATCTGGAGACCAGCGGCCTGAACCTCAAGCGCGATCAAGTACTGTCCATTGGTGCAATGGTGATTGAAGACGGCGCGATCGATTTGGGTCAGGCCTTCGAACGCACGTTGCTGCGCACCCACATGCCGCTCAATCCCAGCGTGTTGCTACACGGTCTGGGGCCGAGTGCGATTGCCGCCGGTTGCGAACCCGTCGACGCGCTGCTCGACTTTATGGAGTTTGTCGGTGACAGCCCGCTGCTGGCCTTCCATTCCCCATTTGACCAGCACATGCTCGGCCGCGCCCTCAAAGAAAGCCTGGATTATCGTTTGCAGCATCCCTTTATGGATGTCGCGGCGCTGGCGCCCATGCTATGTCCGCAGACCCACCTGCGCGAAGCCGGATTAGATGCGTGGGTTAAGCACTTCAACCTTCAGGTTGAAGAACGTCACAACGCCAGCGCTGACGCGTTGGCAACCGCTGAACTGGCCCTGATCCTGTTCAGCCGCGCCCGCGCCCAACATATTGACAGCCCCCAAGCCCTGCAACAGCGGCTAAACCAGTGGCAACGGCGCAAACAACAACATAGTTTTTAATAAGCGCATCCTCCTCCGTAGCAGCTGCCGAAGGCTGCGTCCGAGCGCGAAGCGATCGTAAAACCTGAGTATGGGTAATTTCGGTATACCGCGAGGACAGGTTTTACGACTGCTTCGCAGCCGGTCGCAGCCTTCGGCAGCTGCTACGTAATCCAAAATCCATCAGCCCCCTTTACCATCCGATGAGCGTCAATTGCGCATGGCCAATGGCTCTGACACAATCGCGAATAATTATCGTTAGTTAAAACTAGTATTCGGTGATGCCCTTGTCGTCAGTCCAAAATCCCCACAGCGAACTGGTTGGAGCGCTTTACCGCGACCATCGCGGTTGGCTGCTGGCGTGGCTGCGACGCAATGTGGCCTGCCCACAACGCGCCGAAGACTTGAGCCAGGACACCTTTGTACGCTTGCTTGGGCGCACCGACCTCAAGGCGCCTCGTGAGCCGCGGGCTTTTTTGACCGCCATCGCCAAAGGCCTGCTGTTTGACTACTTTCGCCGCGCAGCCCTCGAACAGGCTTACCTCAACGAGCTGATGCAGGTGCCTGAAGCCGAACAGCCCTCGCCCGAAGAACAGCAACTGATCCTCGAAGACCTCAAGGCCATCGACGCGATGCTGGGCAAACTGTCGAGCAAGTCTCGCGCCGCCTTCCTTTATAGCCGCATCGATGGCCTGAGCCATGCTGAAATTGCCGAGCGTCTTGGCGTGTCGGTGCCCCGTGTGCGTCAGTACTTGGCACAAGGTATCCGCCAGTGCTACATCGCGCTGTATGGGCAACCGGCATGAGTGCCGTCAGCTCAAAACCGGTAAGCGCTCAGGTTCTGGACGCCGCCATCGCCTGGCAATTGTGTCTGGACTGCGGCAACGGCAGTGCGGTTGAGCAGGCTGAATTCGCGGTCTGGTATGCCGCCAGCGAGGAACACGCCCGTGCCTGGTTGCAACTGGGCATGCTGGACCAACGCTTCAGCAACACCAGCATCCCGGCACGCAACGCCTTGTTGGCGCCTCGCGACGGGGTACAGCAGCGCATCCGCAAAATCGGCGGTGGGCTGGCCAGTGTCGCACTGGTGTGCGGGCTGGCCGTTTTCGCGAGTAAAAACTACCTGCCGCTGGGTTACTGGATGGCCGACCAACGCACCGCAACCGGCGAGCAACGGCAGTTACGTCTGGCTGATGGCACCGTACTGGACCTCAACACCCACAGCGCCGTTGACGTGCAATTTGATGCCAACACCCGGCGAATCATCCTGCAAGAAGGCGAGATCATGGTCGAGACCGGTCATGGAGATCCACGCCCTTTTATCGTGCAAACCCGCGATGGCAGCCTGCGCGCATTGGGCACGCGGTTTCTGGTCAAACGCGAAAGCGACGGTACACGTCTCAGCGTGCTGCAAGCGCGGGTAGCGGCGCAGCCTGAAAACAGTGGCCATGAAACGGTCTACAACGAAGGCCAGCAAGTTCTGATGCAGCGCGACAGCTTGGGCCAGATGCTCGCGTTGAGCCCCGGCGCCGATGCCTGGACGCGGGGCATGCTGGTGCTCGACAACGTGCGCTTGGCCGACATGGTGCGCGAACTCAATCGCTATCGCCGTGGCCATCTGGGCGTCGACCCCCAAGTGGCTGATTTGCGTATCAGTGGCAGCTTCGCACTGAACAACGTCGAACTGGCCCTCAACGCCCTGCCACCGACCTTGCCGGTCAAAATAGAGCAGCTGACGCCGTGGTGGGTCACTGTCATCCCCAACCCGCCGAAACCCTGAATAGAAATAATTTTCATCCCGCCCTATCACTTTTCGAATGTCGTACGGCAGATAGGCATTGAGAAACATTTCCATTCAGGAATACGCCGAATGTCCCGCACCCTCGACACGTTTTTGCGCCCCGGCCTGTTGGCCGCCGCCATTGCCCTGAGCGCCCCGTTGGCCAGCCCTTCGCTAATGGCCGCCGAACAGGCGACGACGGCTCGCACCTACAACCTGCCGGCTGGCTCGCTGTCCACCACGCTGAACCAGATTGCCAGCCAATCCGGCATCACGCTGGCGATTGACCCGGCACTGGTCGCAGGCAAATCCTCGGCGCCCGTCAGCGGCACATTCGAGGGCACCACGGCGTTGCGCGAAGCATTGCGCGGCACGGGGTTGCAGTTGCAACAGAGCGGTGGCGGTGCCTATGCGCTGGTGCCGGTGGTTGAGGGCGCATTGACCCTGGGCGACGTCAACGTCAATGCGAGCGCTGTGGCCGAGGGTTCGGAAGCCGCGGGCTACGTCAGCGAAAACATCAGCAATGTCGGCGCATTGGGCAGCATGAAGCTGCAAGACACGCCGTACTCCATGAGCGTCACCTCTCAGGCCTTGCTCAAAAACATGCAGGCAACCTCGCTGGATGACGTGTTCAAACGCAATCCGTTCACTCAGATGTTCTCCCCTACAGGGGCGGGCTATGCGAGTGCCGTCAATATTCGCGGGTTCAGCGGTGCGGGCAATCTGAACATTGCCAACGACGGCTTGCGCTTCTCCACCCTCGCGGATGCCGGTAACTTCCTGGAAGAAACCGAACAGCTTGAAGTGATCACCGGCTTGACCGGCTTCTTGTACGGCCCCGCCACGCCGGGTGGTTTGGCCAACTACGTGCTTAAACGCCCAACCTACGACACCTATCGCAGCGTGACCGTGGGCAATGCCGGCGGTGACAACTATTACCTGCACGGCGACTTCGGCGGCAAGATCGATGATGAAGGCAAATTCGCCTATCGCCTGAACCTCCTGACGCAGGACGGCCAAACGGCAATCGACATGCAGAAACGCCGCCGCGAGCTGATCAGTCTGGCGGTTGACTGGAACGTCAGCGACGACCTGCAAATCCAATTCGATGCGTCACACAAGAAGACCGAAATACACGGTCTGACCAGCTATTGGTTTTTCGGTGATCAAGGGCTGCGCCCCCGCGCTTCGCAACTCGACAACAACAAACTGTACAGCCAGAAATGGGCGTTCTCGGACAACGAAACCGACAAAGGCGGGGTTCGCGCCACATGGCGTTTGAACGACACCTTCACCCTGCGCGGTGCGTTCGCCACACAGAAATTCACCGAAGAGAACACCTACACCGGCCCGACTGTTTACAGCCCTGGGGTATACACCCAGCCGCTGTACGCGTTTGCACCGATTGAGCACCAGGAGAACTCGGCATACCTGTTCCTGGATGCGGCTTTCGCGACAGGCGCCATTGGCCACAAAATGACCTTGGGTTATCAGGGCAACGACTCACGCGTCAAACAGTACGAAGACCATATCCCCTCGGACGGCTCGCAGTATGCAGACGTTGGCGGCGGCGCCCTGCCTTTCGGCAACAGCGAGCAAGTCAGCAAACCCGGCTACTCAATTGGCCATGGCAGCAAGCACCTGGCGAGTACGTCGCAATCCAACAACTTCCTGATCGGTGACGTGATCACCTTCAACGATCAATGGTCGAGCATCGTTGGCGTCACGCGCACACAGATCAAGTCCTACGCCAATGACTTCATTTACTCCTCGCCCGCGAAGAAAACCCGCTACGACGAAAGCAAAACTTCGCCCAGCGTGTCGCTTATCTACAAGCCAGTGCCTTGGCTGACGACCTACGCCACCTACATTGAAGGGCTGCAAGCTGGCGGCACCGCACCTTACAACGCAATGAACGCCGGAGAACTCTTCGCGCCACAAGTCAGCAAGCAATACGAAGTGGGAGCCAAAGCCACCGTCGGTGACGCGTTGCTCACGCTGGCCCTGTTCAACATCGAAAAGCCTAACGGCTACCTTGATGGCGACATGGTGTACACCGAAAGCGGCACACAGGTTAACAACGGCCTGGAGTTCAGCGTGACCGGCAAAGTCACCCCGCAGCTGACGGTGATTGGCGGCTTCACCTTGCTAGATCCTAAAGTGAAAGATGCCGACAACAAGGCCAACGATGGCAACGCCCCCGTCGATGTCGCCAAACAATTGGCCAAGCTGTACGCCGAATACGACATCAACGCCGTGCCGGGTCTGGCCCTGACCGGTGGCGCGTTTTACACCGGCAAGCAATACACCGATGTTGCCAACGACTACCAACTGCCGTCGTTCACTACCTTTGATGCCGGTGCGCGTTACCGCATGAAGGTGTCGCAAAACGATCTGACCTTGCGCATGAACGTCAGCAACCTGGCCAACAAGGATTACTGGCTTAATAGCCACTACCTTGGCGACCCGCGTACTGTTCAGTTCTCGGCGCAGCTGGAGTTTTAAACACCCACGCTGTCACCGGCAGGACGTGTCACAGCAAGTCTGCCGGTCAACTTTGGATTTCCATGAAAAGCAAAACGATCCGTCGCTGGTCCTTTATCCACACCTGGACCAGCCTGATTTGCACTGCATTTTTGCTGATGCTGGCATTGACCGGCCTGCCGTTGATTTTTTCCCATGAAATCGACCACTTGCTGGGCGACAGTCCCGAATTGCGGGAGATGCCGGCCAACACGCCGCACCTGAACCTGCAACAACTGGTCGACGCGGCCAAAGCCCATCGCCCCCATGAGGTGATGCAGTACTTCGGCAGTGATGACGACAAGCCCAACGCGGTGTTTGCCATCATGGCCGCCACGGCTGGCACCGAACCGAATTCGTCGCACACTTTTATGCTCGATGCCCGCACCGGCGAAGCGCTGGAAGTGCCTTCGGCCAACGGCGGCCTGATGATGTTCATTCTGCGCCTGCACGTAGACATGTTCGCCGGTTTGCCCGGCAAGCTGTTGCTGGCCTTTATGGGTATTTTGTTTGTACTGGCGATCGTCTCCGGCACGGTGCTGTACCTGCCGTTTATGCGTCGGCATGAATTCGCCACGGTGCGCACCGACAAATCCAGGCGCCTGCGCTGGCTCGACCTGCACAACCTGTTGGGCGTCGTCACCCTGACCTGGGCGCTGGTAGTGGGCGTGACCGGGGTAATCAGTGCCTGCGCCGACTTGATCATTGATGCCTGGCGCAACGACAGCCTCAACGCGATGATCGAACCCTATCGCGATGCACCGCCGCTGACCCACCTGGCCCCTGCCACCCGCCTGCTGGACATCGCCGACCGTGCGGCGCCCGATATGCGCCCGGACTTTATCGCCTTCCCCGGCACACGGTTTTCCAGCGAGCACCATTACGCGGTCTTTATGAAAGGCAACACGCACCTGACCGCTCACTTGTTGACGCCGGTTTTGATCGACGCCAGCACCCTTGAAGTCACGGCCGTGGGTGATCGTCCGTGGTACATGGATGCGATGGGCATGTCCCAGCCGCTGCACTTTGGTGACTACGGTGGCATGGCGATGAAAATCCTCTGGGCGGCACTCGACTTGCTGACCATCGTGGTGCTCGGCAGTGGATTGTATTTATGGTGGGTTCGCCGCCGCGCCGCCAAGGAGAACGCTCGATGAGACCGCGTCAGTCGAGCTTCTGGAAAGTGTTTTCCATCCCGCTGGCGATCGGTCTGGTGAGTCTGATGGGCTTGTTCAGCGCGCTGTTGGGCGATGGCGCGTGGGATGTGCTGAGCTGGATTGGCTTGGGCATACCGGTGTGGATCAGTGCGCGGGGGTTACTTAAGCGCTGATTGCCCCCCCTTTACCCTCACCCCAACCCTCTCCCAAAGGGAGAGGGGGCTGATCTGCAGCGAGCACAACATTAACGTCACCCTCAATTAAGCCCCCTCTCCCTCCGGGAGAGGGTTGGGGTGAGGGCTGGCCCTGTCAACACTCAGGCTTGTCCGCCGTATAGCGACGCGCCGGGTTGACCGCCGCGCCAAACTCGCGCAAAGCCTTTGCACCAATCAACAGCGGGTAATTAAAACTGCTGCGATCCGTGAGATTCACCTCCACCGTGCGCTTCACATTGCCCAGGCACATCTCCAGATCGACCACCGGACGCTTGGCGCTCACGGCTTCGTCCTTGTCCTCGTCTTCGTCCGCACGGCTTTTGATTTTGCTGATACGCGACACTTTGTGTTCATACACCTTGCTGCTCGCTCCCTCAGTCGCTAACTGAAAGCTCACCCACTCATCGCCATCACGGGTGAAGGTTTTGATGTTTTTGGCCGACAACGAGGCGGTCAACGCACCGGTGTCCATCTTGGCCTTCAGGGTTTCGCCAATTTCAGGCAGCTTGATGTATTCGTAACGGCCATACAGGGTCGGCTCGGCAGCCATCACCGGCAACGCCAACAGGGACAACACGGCGAGAACAGACTTCATAAGGCAGTTTCCTTTAAAGAGTGCAGGTTAGACCCCAAGAATAAATTAGGTTCGCAGTCAGCGGCAGTGGTCACAAAAAGTAAGATAACCGAGTGCCCGTGAAACATTTGTCGGCGCGTCCGATTTGGCGTTCGACGCGTGCCTGCTTATGATGGCCAGTCCTTCATCGTTCAAGAGTTCCTTATGCGCCGCCTGCTCACCGGCTGTTTGGTCACCCTGTTATTGCTGTGCAACACCCTGATCCTGTTCGGGCCATTGATGCTGTTTGCCTTGCTCAAGCTCATCTCGCCGGGGCGTCTGCGCGATTACAACTCGTGGGCGGTGATGTGGATTGCTGAAACCTGGTCCGAGATCGACAAAGGCATTTTTGCCTTGTGTCTGCCCACTCAATGGGACATCCGTGGGGCCGAGGGTTTGAGACGCGACACCTCGTATCTGGTGATCAGCAACCATCAATCGTGGGTGGATATTCCGGCATTGATGCAAGGGCTGAACCGACGCACGCCGTTCTTCAAATTTTTTCTGAAAAAAGAATTGATCTGGGTGCCCTTTCTGGGCCTGGCGTGGTGGGCGCTTGATTATCCGTTCATGAAGCGCTATTCCAAGGCGTTTCTGGCCAAGCACCCGGAGCTCAAGGGACAAGACCTGAAAATTACCCGGGCCGCCTGCGAGTTGTTCAAGCGCCAGCCTGTCACCATCGTCAACTACCTGGAGGGCACCCGCTTTACCCCGGCCAAACGTGCGCAGCAACATTCGCCCTACACCTACCTGCTTAAACCCAAGGCGGGCGGCGTGGCCTTTGTATTGGCGGCGATGGGCGAACAACTGGATGCCGTGCTCGACGTGACCGTGGTTTATCCACAGGCCAGAATTCCGGGATTTTGGGATTTGATCAGTGGGCAGGTGCCCAAAGTGATCGTCGATATTCAGACCCGAGAGCTGGACCCAGCGCTCTGGCAGGGTGATTACGAAAACGATCCGCAGTTTCGCCAGCAGATCCAGAACTGGGTAAACCAGCTCTGGATCAAGAAAGACCAGCGCATCAGCACCTTGCGTGCCGAGCGCGGTTAATCTTTAAACGCCCCAGGCGCTGCTCAACTTGCTCAGCAGCGAGGTGCTGACGTTCTGGCCTTTGAAGTAGTCCAGCAACACCGGCGCGAACTTGGCAATCATGCCGTCTTGCATGCCCAACGCGGTAAACGCAGTGTTCAGCTGATCAGTATTGGCCACATTGCTCACCGCATTGGTGGCGGTCTCGGACACACCGCTGGACTTGCCCAGCAGGCCGCCCAACTGGCTCAGTTGGCCCAGAGCACCGTTGCCGGCCAGCTTGTTCACACCCGGCACTTGCTTGGCCAATTCGGAATAGTCACTGGTCGACAGCTGGTTTTTGGCCAGGCTCAACATCGCACCGACACCACCGGCTGCCTGCTCAGGCTTGACGCCCAGCTCGTTGACCTTGCTCAGCAACTGCACGGCTTGAGCAGACTTGTCAGTGGTGGCGCCATTGCCGTTAGCGCCTTGGACTTGAGCCGCGATACCCGCCACGTCACTCATGCTGAAACCGGCAAACACCGGGCTTGCAGCCACGGTCATCAAGGTTGCCAGTGCTACGCCGCTCAATTTTTTCATCATAAAAGCCTCTAGAACCAAAAAGCCGCCCACAGACCAGAGAGCGACAAAACTGTGAGTTTGACCCAAAAGCCCGGCAGATGTTCCCAAGTGCCACTATTGGATCAAACGGCGCGCAATCTTAAATGAAAAAAGCGGGAGCTGCGGCAAACCCGCCTATCAGACCTGCCAGCTATACGCATGGCAGACTCCAGTGAATGCTAAGCGTCCCTTGTCCTGTATTTCGGAACGCCTAATGTCCTCTCTCGGCAAAAACACTGTCCGCCATTTTGTCTACGATCCTCTGGATCGGTTCATCGGCGTAAACGCTACGTTGCTTTTCTACAACCAAACTCGCCTCGCGACCGAGATTGAAGGCGAGCGTAAACGCCAACTGTTCGAATACGACGCTCAGCCGCTGGCGCTTCAGCAAGACGGAGCCACTTGCGCATTACTGGCCACGGACATACAAACGTCTGTACTACACAGCGTCAGTGCTGACGGCACTCAACAGGCCGCCTCCTATACACCCTTTGGTCATCATAGCGATGCAAAGACGCTGCACAGCGTGTCCGGCTTTAACGGCGAACGACCTGACCCGGTGACCGGGCATTATTTATTGGGGCAGGGTTATCGAGCCTTTAACCCGGTATTGATGCGATTTAACAGTCCGGACAGTTTGAGTCCGTTTAGTGAGGGCGGTATTAACCCCTATTCCTATTGTAATAATGATCCTGCCAACAAAGTTGATCCGACAGGTCACATACCCAACATATGGAAGGGCTTAAAAAATATATTCGGGAGAATACCTAAAAGGATGCGGACAACTGCAAGTGCTGTGGCAACAATGCCGCCCCAAACCAGCGCGCGCCTTCAAGAACCTACGCCCCGTTACACAGACCTCGATAGCAGATCAGACTACAACATCGCAGAACATGAAAGATTTATCTCAACACCAGAAGGGGGAAACTTACCCAGTAAGCCTCCCGCGTATACACGAGGCTCATTTATCCCTGAAGCGTCATTTGCAGTTAAAATTCAACCCCCACCCAGTTATAAAACAGCAACCCAGCTCGTTAGCTATGAAGACGCTTTAAAGGTTCAAGCACCTATTCGCGTAGGGAGAATATGGCATGGTTATCCACAATTTGCTCCGAGGGTAATGCCTTCAACAATGGACTTTCGGAGCAGAGGCGAATTCATGCAACATACCATGAGAGATTTTCATATTCAAAACGGATTGGTGCGACAACGTTAAACATGTCTAATTAATATCAAAATCATTCAACACCCGCGCTCTTGCACCTTAATAAATCAGGTGCAAGATTTAACTATGGCTGTTTGCCTACCCATGATCCTTTTGCATACTTTTCATATAGCCTTATCAATCTGAGCAAGGACTACACGCTAAACAATTTATGCGGATCAATCACAAACTTCTTCGGCACCCCGGCATCAAACTCGCCATAACCGCGCGGCGCCTCGTCCAAACTGATCACCTCGACGCCGACAATATCGGCAATCTTGATCCGGTCCCACATGATCGCCTGCATCAGTTGGCGGTTATATTTCATCACCGGGGTCTGGCCCGTATGGAAGCTGTGGGACTTGGCCCAGCCCAGCCCAAAGCGAATGCTCAAGCTGCCCATTTTTGCGGCAGCGTCCACCGCTCCCGGATCTTCAGTCACGTACAGCCCCGGAATACCGATTTTGCCCGCCACCCGCACCACGCCCATCAATGAGTTGAGCACCGTAGCTGGCGCTTCATGTTTGACCCCGTCATGGCCATGACCGCGGGCTTCGAAGCCCACCGCATCAACCGCACAATCCACTTCCGGCTCGCCCAGCAACTCGGCGATTTGTTCATGCAACGGGGTGTCTTTCGACAGATCAGCAATTTCAAACCCTTGCGCCTTGGCGTGGGCCAGACGGATCGGGTTCACATCGCCGACAATCACTACCGCCGCGCCGAGCAAACGCGCTGAAGCCGCAGCTGCCAGCCCCACCGGGCCAGCACCGGCGATATACACCGTGCTGCCCGGTCCCACGCCCGCCGTGACGGCGCCGTGGTAGCCGGTGGGCAGAATGTCGGAAAGGCAGGTCAAGTCGCGTATTTTTTCCATCGCGGCGTCGCGGTCAGGCAGTTTGAGCAGGTTGAAATCGGCATACGGCACCAATACATATTCAGCCTGACCGCCGACCCAATCGCCCATGTCCACGTAACCATAAGCGCCGCCGGGACGGGCCGGGTTGACGGTCAGGCACACCCCGGTGTTTTGCTCCTTGCAGCTGCGGCAGCGTCCGCACGCCACGTTGAACGGCACCGACACCAGATCGCCGACCTTCAAATGTTCCACGTCACGCCCGGCTTCAATCACCTCGCCGGTGATTTCATGGCCCAGCACCAACCCGGTTTGCGCCGTGGTACGGCCACGCACCATGTGCTGATCGGAGCCACAGATATTGGTCGACACCACCCGCAGAATCACGCCGTGGTGAATGGGTTTGCCTTGAGGGTTTTGCATCTTCGGGAAAGGAATGCTCTGCACTTCAACCTGGCCATTGCCCAGGTACACCACACCGCGATTGTCAGCCATCGTATTTGCCCTTGTTGTTATTGGAGGGCAGTTGCTGGCGGCACGCCATAAGCCGCAAGCAGTCTGCTTTGACTTGCTGCGTTGAGCTTAGAACGTGCCGCGGCTTCACAGCACCACCGTACGACCTCCATTTAGGAAAACGCGCCGTTCAATGTGATAGCCCACCCCACGCGCCAGCGTCTGGGCTTCGATGTCGCGGCCCTTGGCGATCAAATCTTCGGGGTAGTGGCTGTGATCGACCACCTCAACGCCTTGCGCAATGATCGGGCCTTCATCGAGGTCGTTGTTGATGTAATGCGCGGTCGCGCCGACCAGCTTCACGCCCTTCTCATACGCTTGGTGATACGGCTTGGCCCCTTTGAAACCGGGCAACAGCGAGTGATGGATGTTGATCGCTTTGCCATCCAGCTTGCGGCACAGCTCGGGTGACAGGACTTGCATGTAGCGCGCGAGAATGACCAGTTCAGCGCCGGTGTCCTCGATCACTTGCCACACCTTGGCCTCTTGCGCGGGCTTGTTGGCCGGGTCGAGGGCAAAGTGGTGATAGGGAATGCCATGCCATTGGGCGAGAGGCTGTAGATCCGGGTGATTGGAGACCACGGCCACCACGTCCATGGACAATTGGCCGATGCGCTGGCGGTAGAGCAAGTCGTTAAGGCAGTGGTCGGCCTTGGACACCATGATCACCACTTTCGGGCGATGGTGCGGGGGCGTCAGTTCGAAGGTCATGCCGAAGGCCTGGCTGCGTTCCTGCAAGCCAGCGCGAAATTCATCTTCGTTAAAACCGTCAGGCTGGCGGAACTCGACCCGAATAAAAAAGCGCCCTGAGCGCTGGTCGTCAAAGGAGTGGTGCTCGGTGACGTAGCAACGATGCTCGAACAAGTAACGCGTCACCGCATCTACCGTGCCCAGCATGCTCGGGCAATCGGCGGTGAGAATCCAGGTGTCGGGGGCACGGCTCATGAGGGAGTCCCTTGTTGTTTTGATATGAAAAGCAAATGCCCCTCACCCTAGCCCTCTCCCAGAGGGAGAGGGTTGGGGTGAGGGCAAGCGGTCACTCAGGCCTCGACACTCAGCCCAAATTCAGCCGCTGCATCCTGCAACCATAACCACCAATACTCCGAAAAGCTGCGCCGAATCAGCAGCTCCCAGGTGTCTTCTGCCGTATGGCGAATCACCAGTTGCGACTTGGCGAACACCGTACCCACCGCCTTGCCCACCGGGAAGTTATCCGGGTGTACGTCATAGCTGGTGGACTTCATCAGCACCTCACGCACCTTCGGCCCGCTCAATTCCAGCAATTGCTGACCGCCACTGACGTTCACCACCGAAATATGCAGCCCGGCCAGCGCCGCTCGCAGCGCTTGCTCCACGGCAAACTCCTGCCCCCCCGGAACGATCAGCAGCCATTCGTCTGGCCCCATCCATTGCAGCGACGATTCACCTTTGGCCACCAGACTCAAGGCCACCGGCAATTCCAATCCCAGCGCCTTGTGCACGCCTTCGGCAAAAGCCGGATCTTTGACGTCGCCACGCAGGGTCAAATGGCCCAGCAGTTTTTTCTCGCGCACCGTCACACCCGGGTTTTGCCGCCCCTTGCCAATCAGGCGAGCAAGGTCGGTGTGATGCAGCGACGACTCGGCTTTAGCCGCCAAGTCCGGGCGCTGTTGGTAAACATTGGCTGTGGTCATGAGAGCACCCCTTTAAATATTCTGCCGTTCGCCTTTCGGGTCGAAAAACACCGAAGACACAATTTCAGCTTCGATCACGCTGCCATCCACCTGCGGTGAGAACACCCGCTCGCCAATGCGCTTGAGCCCGCCCTTGACCACACCCATCGCAAACGAATACCCCAGCGAGTTGTGGGCGTAGCTGGACGTCACATGACCCACCATCGTCATCGGAATCGCCTGCTTGGGATCGAACACCAGTTGCGCACCTTCGGGCAGCCACTTATTCGGGTCCACCGGCTTGAGCCCCACCAGTTGCTTACGCTGCTCACGCACGCAGTCTTCGCGGTTCATGCCGCGCCAGCCGATCCACGAAAACGGCTTGGTGCGGCCCACGCACCAACCCATGTTCAAATCGTCCGGGGTCATGGAACCGTCCGTGTCCTGCCCGACGATGATGAACCCCTTCTCGGCACGCAGCACGTGCATGGTTTCGGTGCCATAGGGCGTAAGGTTATAGGCCTTGCCCGCCTCGACAATTTTCTCCAGCACGCCCATCGCGTAGTCAGCCTGGATATTGACCTCGTATGAAAGTTCGCCGGTAAACGAGATACGGAACACCCGCGCTGGCACACCGCCGACCAGCCCTTCTTTCCAGGTCATGAACGGGAAGGCTTCGCGGTCCAGATCAATGTCGGTCACTTCGCTCAACAGCTTGCGGCTGTTGGGGCCGGACAAGGTCAGCGTCGCGTAATGGTCCGTAACCGACGTGAAATATACCTTCAGCTCGGGCCATTCGGTCTGTTGATAAATTTCCAGCCACTGCAACACGCGGGCCGCGCCGCCGGTGGTGGTGGTCATCACAAAATGGTTGTCAGCCAAGCACGCGGTCACGCCATCATCGAAGACCATGCCGTCTTCTTTGCACATCAGCCCGTAGCGGGCTTTACCCACGTCGAGTTTGGTCCAGGCATTGGTGTAGACACGGTTGAGAAACTCCCGCGCGTCCGGCCCTTGAATGTCGATTTTGCCCAGCGTGGATGCATCCAGAATGCCGACGCTGTCACGCACTGCCTGGCATTCGCGTTTGACCGCCGCGTGCAGGTCTTCGCCATTGCGCGGGAAGTACCACGGGCGTTTCCACTGACCCACGTCTTCAAACTCGGCACCTTGTTTGACGTGCCAGGCTTGCAGCGCGGTGTAACGCACCGGCTCGAAGATGTGCCCGCAATGGCGACCCACAATCGCGCCAAACGTTACCGGCGTGTAGTTGGGGCGGAACATGGTGGTGCCCATCTGCGGGATGGTCACGTTCAGCGAGCGAGCGGCAATGGCCAGCCCGTTGACGTTGCCCAGCTTGCCCTGATCGGTGCCAAAACCCAGCGCGGTGTAGCGTTTAACGTGCTCCACCGACTCAAACCCCTCACGGGTCGCCAACTCGATGGCCGCTGCGGTGACGTCGTTTTGCAGGTCGACAAATTGTTTCGGTGCCCGCGCCGTGCCTTTTTCATGGGGCACATGAAACAGCGCCAGCGTCGCTTCTTCGTAATGATTCAGGGCCTTGGGCAGCACGCCCTCGACCGCTTTGAAACCCGCTTCGCTGGCCGCCCGCACGCCGCCTTCAAAGCCATCGGCCAAGCTGTCGCCTAAGCCATACACACCGTTGATGCCGCCTACACACACGCGTTTTTGCGGCGCTTCGCCGGGGACAAAACCGAGAATGTCTTCACGCCAGGTCGGCTTGCCGCCCAAGTGCGACGCCAAATGCACCACCGGGCTGTAACCGCCCGAGGTGGCCACCAGATCACACTCCAGCCATTCGCCGGGGCTGGTGACGCTGTTCTGTTTCAGATCAATCGCCGCCACCCGCGCACTGGTCACGTGTTTGCTGCCGCGCGCTTCAATCACCGCGCTGCCGGTCAAAATGCGCATGCCCTTGGCCCGCGCTTCTTCAACCAGCGCACCCCGTGGGTTGCCCCGCGCATCGGCAATCGCCACCACGTTGCGGCCCGCATCGAGCCAGTCCAGCGCCACACGGTAGGCGTGATCATTGTTGGTGCTCAACACCAGTTTTTTGCCCGGTGCCACGCCGTAGCGACGGACATAAGTCGACACCGCCCCCGCCAGCATATTGCCCGGCACGTCGTTGTTGCCGTACACCAGCGGACGCTCACACGCCCCCGTCGCCAACACCACACGCTTGGCGCGCACCCGGTGCAGACGCTGACGCACTTGGCCAATCGGCGCACGGTCGCCCAGATGATCAGTCAGGCGCTCGTGAATGGTCAGAAAGTTGTGATCGTGATACCCGTTCACTGTCGCCCGTGGCAGCAACACCACGTCCGGCAGCGCGCTGAGTTCGGCAATCACCTTGGCCACCCAGTCCATCGCCGGTTTACCGTCCAGGCTTTCACGGCTGTCGAGCAGACTGCCGCCAAACTCTTCCTGCTCGTCGGCCACGATCACCCGCGCACCGCTGCGGGCCGCGGCCAAGGCTGCTGCCAGCCCCGCCGGGCCAGCGCCGACAATCAGCACGTCGCAGTGGTGGTTCATGTTGTCGTAGGTATCAGGATCATTCTGCGTCGGCGAACGCCCCAGCCCAGCGGCCTTGCGGATGTACTTCTCGTAGGTCATCCAGAACGACTGCGGGTACATAAAGGTTTTGTAGTAGAAACCCGGCGGCATCAACTTGCCGCCGACCTTGCCGAGAATGCCCATCACGTCATTGTTGACGTTCGGCCAACCGTTGGTGCTGGTGGCCACCAGCCCTTGATACAAGGCTTGCTGCGTGGCGCGCACGTTGGGAATTTGCGTTGCTTCAGTGGCGCCGATTTGCAGCACCGCGTTAGGCTCTTCTGCGCCTGCGGCATACATACCGCGAGGCCGGGAATATTTGAAACTGCGGCCGATCACGTCCACACCATTGGCCAACAATGCGGCGGCCAGGGTGTCGCCTTCATAGCCTTTGTACTGTTGGCCGTTGAAGGTGAAGGTCAGCACTTTGGTGCGATCAACGCGACCGCCGTTGGGCAAGCGATGGGTCTGGCTCATACTTTTTCTCCCAGCTCGCGGGTTGCCGTGGTGGTCAGGGGGGCCGCCTGTTCAGTGAACTGCGGTTTGGTGCCAATCAAATAAGTTTCCAGAATTTCGTAGGTCACGGTGTTGCGCGTGGCGTTGAAAAACTGACGGCAACCGGCAACGTGGTTCCACAACTCGTGGTGCAGGCCGCGGGGGTTGTCACGGAAGAACATGTAATCGCCCCACTCAGCGTCGGTGCAGGCATTCGGGTCAAGCGGGCGCGGGATATGCGCCTGGCCACTGGCGTGGAATTCCTCTTCGGAACGTAGCTCGCCGCAATGGGGACAGAAGATATGCAACATGGGTGATTCTCCTGTTAGTGAGCGACGGCCGCTGCGCCGTGTTCGTCGATCAAGGCGCCGTTGTGGAACCGGTCAATGGAAAACGGTGCCGCCAGCGGGTGCATTTCACCTTTGGCGAGACTGGCGGCAAACACGTTGCCCGAGCCCGGCGTGGCTTTGAAACCGCCGGTGCCCCAGCCGCAGTTGAAGAACAGATTGGGTACCGGGGTTTTCGAGATGATCGGGCAGGCATCCGGTGTGGTGTCGACGATGCCACCCCATTGGCGGTTCATGCGCACGCGGGACAGCACCGGGAACATTTCCACAATGGCTTGAATGGTGTGTTCGATCACCGGGTACGAACCGCGCTGGCCGTAACCGACCCAACCGTCGATACCGGCACCGATGACCAGATCGCCCTTATCGGACTGGCTGATGTAACCGTGTACGGCGTTGGACATGATCACGCTGTCGATAATTGGCTTGATCGGCTCCGACACCAACGCTTGCAGCGGGTGCGATTCAATCGGCAAGCGAAAGCCGGCCTGACGCGCCATATGCCCCGAGTTACCGGCCGTGACCACGCCTACACGCTTGGCGCCGATGAAACCTTTGCTGGTTTCTACACCGATGCACACGCCGTTTTCCCTGCGGAAGCCCAGCACTTCGGTTTGCTGAATCAAGTCCACGCCCAATGCATCGGCGGCGCGGGCAAAGCCCCAGGCCACGGCATCGTGCCGGGCCACGCCGCCACGGCGTTGAACCGTGGCACCGATAATGGGGAAACGGGTATTTTTCGAGCAATCGAGATACGGAATTTCGTCCGCCACCTGCTGGCCATTGAGCAGTTCACCGTCCACCCCGTTGAGGCGGTTGGCGCTGACCCGGCGCTCAGAGTCGCGAATGTCCTGCAAGGTGTGACACAAGTTGTACACACCGCGCTGGGAAAACATCACGTTATAGTTCAAGTCCTGCGACAGACCTTCCCACAGCTTCATCGCGTGTTCGTACAGGTGCGCCGACTCGTCCCACAAATAGTTGGAGCGCACGATGGTGGTGTTGCGCGCCGTATTACCGCCGCCCAGCCAGCCTTTTTCGACCACCGCGACATTGGTGATGCCGTGCTCCTTGGCCAGGTAATACGCCGTGGCCAGCCCGTGACCGCCGCCACCGACAATGACCACGTCATAGACCTTTTTCGGGGTCGGCGTGCGCCACATCTTCTGCCAGTTTTCATGGTGGCTGAGGGAGTGTTTGAAGAGGCCGAAGCCTGAGTACCGTTGCATAGGGATTACTCCAAAACCGCGCTCAGCGATAAACCGGGAAGTCTTTGCACAGCGACGTCACCTGACGTGCCACATCGGCCTCGATGTCGGCATCGCCAAGGTGATCGAGAATGTCGCAAATCCAGCCTGCCAGCTCCGTGCACTGCGCCACTTTGAAACCGCGCGTTGTCACCGCCGGAGTGCCAATGCGCAGGCCCGAGGTCACGAACGGCGATTGCGGGTCGTTCGGCACCGCGTTTTTATTGACCGTGATATGGGCGCGGCCCAGTGCGGCGTCGGCGTCTTTGCCGGTCAGGCCCTGACGGATCAGGCTGACCAGAAACAGATGATTATCGGTGCCGCCCGACACCACGTCATAGCCGCGCTTGATAAACACATCGGCCATCACCTGCGCATTGTCGATGACCTGTTTTTGATAGGTTTTAAAGCCCGGCTCCAGCGCCTCTTTAAAGCACACCGCCTTGGCTGCGATCACATGCATCAACGGGCCGCCCTGACCGCCGGGGAACACCGCCGAGTTGAATTTCTTCTCCAGCGCTTCATTGGCCTTGGCCAGAATCAGCCCGCCGCGAGGCCCGCGCAGGGTTTTGTGAGTGGTGGTGGTGACGACATCTGCGTAGGGCAGCGGGTTCGGGTACAGACCTGCCGCGACTAGACCGGCGACGTGGGCCATGTCGACAAACAGATAGGCACCGACTTTGTCCGCAATCTGGCGAAAGCGTGGGAAATCGAGGGTTTTGGAGTAGGCCGAGAACCCGGCAATGATCATCTTCGGTTGATGCTCGACGGCCAGCCGCTCCACCTCGTCGTAATCGATCAAACCGGTGGCGGTGTCGATGCCGTACTGCACCGCGTTGTACAGCTTGCCGGAGAAACTGACACTGGCACCGTGGGTCAAATGCCCGCCGTGGGCCAGGCTCATGCCCAGCACCGTGTCACCCGCATTCAGCAGCGCCAGATACACCGCCGCGTTAGCCTGACTGCCGGAGTGCGGCTGCACGTTGGCGTAATCGGCGCCGAACAACTGCTTGGCGCGGTCGATGGCCAGTTGCTCGACTTTATCCACATGCTCACAACCGCCGTAATAGCGTTTGCCGGGATAGCCTTCCGCGTACTTATTGGTCAGGCCGCTGCCTTGCGCCTCCATCACCCGCTGACTGGTGTAGTTTTCGGAAGCGATCAACTCGATATGGTCTTCCTGACGCTGATCTTCGGCATTCATGGCGGCCAACAAAGCGTCGTCGTAACCCTGAATCTGATCCTGCTTGCTGAACATTGCGATTCTCCCAGCGCCAGCGCGCCCTTGGTCTGTGGGGCTATTGCCCGTTGAGACCGATGGTAGGGCGGGTGCGAGAGAATCAAATGCCCACGGACGCCACGCAATGGTGCGTTTACGACATGGCCAACCTGCGCGCTCTGATCACAGCCTCAAGCGCTGCGCGGCGGGTTCGGCTCATTGCGATACACCTCGGCATAGACCTCTGTTATCGGTTTACGCGGGTGGCGTTTGATCAGAGCTTTGACCTTGGCGCTCAGTCGCAACAGTTCGCTGCTGGGCTTGGCCCATTGTTCCGGCGGCAACGGCTCGGACCACGCTTGCATGGCGAGCGGCAGTGCGCGACGGCCGACCTTGGCGATGCGCTTTATTTCCCATTCCACCAAATGGTTGGGCAACGTCCATAGCGTCATCACGTGATAGACGTACCAAAAAAAGGCGTAAATCCGGCCCACCTCCTTTTCCCGCAGGCGCCGATGCAAACCGGCGCGGGCATTGCGGAAGGTGTGAAGGCCTTCGTGGGGCGGGTCGCCGGGTTCTTGCAGTCCGAGGGGGTCTTGAAGGGTTGAGAGGTCGTTGAGTTCATATTCCATATAGCCGCGAACAGCCTCCCAGTTGGAAATCGCCAGCTGCAAACTGCCGCACTGGAATTCAACCCGGACTAACTCGCCCTCATGCTCAAACCCCATGCCCATGCCGTATTGGCGGGTGACACCGTATTGAGTGGCGCCTTGTGTTTGGACGACCCACGCTGAGAGGGATTCCCAGGGGACGAATAAGGGTTCAGTAGCGCCATCGGGCATAAAGCACACTTCACGACGCTGACGGTTGAAACGGGTGGGGATCACTTTGGTGAAGAGGTTATGGGCTTGGAACCAGACGAATAGGCATATGGCGGATGACAATAACCACATGCCAACTGCGGACCTCCAAGATGCAAAAAACATATCAATAATGACGTAATAAATACTCTCAGCACTGCTGCCCAATATCGCAAAAATAAATCCTGCAAGGAGTGGAAATCCAAAAGCGGTTAAACAAGAACAACTAAAGGGTCCCCCCAGCCATATTTGATAAGAAAAAACATTAGGTTCACCTCCGCCAAAATCTAGAAAGGTCTCGTTATATCCACTGATATAGGGACAGAAGGGATGCTCACTTGTCGGCAATGGCATGGGGGCTAAATAAGTCTGGCGGCCTGAGGGGAAATATTCGACATCTCCCGCGCGCTTACCCCCGGATGTATTTTTAAGTTCTACTGTCATTGCGATACACCTCGGCATATATCTCAGTAATCGGCGTACGCGGGTGGCGTTTGATCAGAGCTTTAACCTTGGCGCTCAGTCGCAACAGTTCACTGCTGGGCTTGGCCCATTGTTCAGGCGGCAACGGCTCGGACCACGCTTGCATGGCAGGCGGCAATGCCCGACGGCCGACTTTGGCGATGCGTTTTATCTCCCACTCCACCAAATGGTTGGGCAACGTCCATAGCGTCATCACGTGATAGACGTACCAAAAAAAGGCGTATATCCGACCCACTTCCTTTTCCCGCAGACGCCGATGCAAACCGGCGCGGGCATTGCGGAACGTGTGAAGGCCTTCGTGGGGTGGGTCGCCGGGTTCTTGCAGTCCGAGGGGGTCTTGAAGGGTTGAGAGGTCGTTGAGTTCATATTCCATATAGCCGCGAACAGCCTCCCAGTTGGAAATCGCCAGCTGCAAACTGCCGCACTGGAATTCAACCCGGACTAACTCGCCCTCATGCTCAAACCCCATGCCCATACCGTATTGGCGGGTGACACCGTATTGAGTGGCACCTTGTGCTTGGACGACCCACGCTGAGAGGGATTCCCAGGGGACAAATAAGGGTTCAGTGGCGCCATCGGGCATAAAGCACACTTCACGACGTTGGCGGTTGAAACGGGTGGGGATAACTTTGGTGAAGAGGTTGTGGGCTTGGAACCAGACTAAAAGGAATATAAATGAGCCTAATAGCCACATACCGAAAGCTGGCGCACAAAATGCTAAGAATATCTCTATCATGAATTGCCAACTTTTTTCAAAGTTACCATCTAGCATAAGCCCAATACATCCACCTAGGAGTGGCCCCCCAAAAGCAACTAAACATGAGCAAGTAAGCGGCCCCCCCAACCACAACTGATAGGAAAACACATTGGGTTCACCTCCACCGAAATCCATAAAAGCATCGTTATAACCACTAATATAGGGACAGAAAGGATGCTCACTGGTTGGCAAAGGCAAGGGGGCTAAATAGGTTTGGCGGCCTGCAGAAAAATATTCGACATCACCCGCGCGATTATTAGAGACGTAATTTTCTACCGACCTATTCATTGCGACACGTCCAATGCAGTTACGTCCACACCCACTAATGGAGCTTCTGGAACGGTTATTGGGTGCTTCACCGAAGGAAAGCACCCCTCTTCCAAAATATTGAAACGGACACTCCGGGTCTGCTCCATAACTTGTTCATTATCATCAAAATATTGAATATTAATCACCAGCAATAATTCTTCTGAAACCTTCCCCAAAATAGTTTCAGGATTACGCGGATAGTTCAGTTTCAACATCAATGGTTCACTCTTCCCCTTTTGCTCTGGCTTACTAACAACCTGCTGCAAGCCCAAGTACACTGCATCACTTATCATTTCCCGCTGCTCCGCAGGACGTTCACGACTGTTCTGCAATATTTTGGTAATGCGCTGCGCGCTTATAAATAATTTGTTCCGTATTTTTCCCTCCAATGAAGCGTGGAAGTCCGCGACACTCAAACCCGGGACAATCAGGAAAATTTCCCCAACCTTAGTGTTGGGCAAGAGGCTGAGCCAAAACGATTCATCAGAAACACCCTTAATCTGCACGACCGGGGCTTGTAGCAGTTCGGTTAATTGGTTCTGAAACTCAATAAGCGTCCAATATCTATGTTTATCTGGATCGCGGCCCCATGGGGTGCTTTGTAACCACTCATCATGAGGAGTGGTGTTATGGCGGTTGTATAACCAAGTACCGGCCAACTCCAATAGAGTGAACAACCCTCCGAACAAATTCGTCCGAAAAAAAACAGTGCCTAGACGTGCTCCTGACGCAATCCACGCAGCTTCACGGGCAGCACCTTTAGCCGCCATCAATACGCCAAGACCTGCACGGCCAGTGTTGAACAATCCATAAGCATTGCTGATTGCCAAGCCCCCAGAACCGACCATCGTTAGCACGGCACCTTGCTGTGCTAACCGGTTGCCGCTACGGACAGCCTGTAACCATTTATCGTGATATCCATTGAAACTAGCAATCGCAGCAAGCATTCCGAAGAGGTAAGTCCCCGCACCCAACCCAACATGCAACTTACCTATTGTGACTTTCAAACGACTAAGGGCATTCGATTTCAGACTCTCACCCAAAGCGTTAGCTTGCGCACTAAGCGCTGTATCAAATACTCCTTGCGCCGCCGCAAAACCAGCAGCGCCGGTAGCAAATACAGCATTCATAAACGCTTCCAATTGCCGTTCATGTGATGGCAAGGAGTACGTTTCTTTAATCACCTGCGCCAAATTCACCGCCTGCGCCAAAAACAGCAACAACGCCGCCCCATCCCCCAGCACATTCAATGCCGGCGCACTCTTCACGCCATTGCGAAAGTCACTCATCAAACTAGCGGCTTGCCGCTGGCCTTCGTTCGGGAAGATCACCGTCAAGCCTGCACGCTCGGGACTTGCTCCGAACAGGCGTGTGTGTTCATCCGGCAGTTCCACAATCGGGCTGATACTCGCTGCCAGTCGTTTTTCGCCCGAGTCCAGTTGCCAGTTCAGGTAATTGATCTTTTGCTGAGCTTCTACCGATTGGGGCGATGTATGCCCCTTTCCCCCCTTTCTCCGCGCAATCCTGATGGCTTGTTTACGCTCGCGTTTAAGCTTCCTCATTTCAGTCCGTTGTGTGAGGACTTCTTTCATCGTGTCGCGCAAGCTGGCTTTTTCTTCCGGGGTGGAAAAATTAAACGTCGCGCCTTCGGTTTTTGCGGCCTGCAGAATTTTCGATTTCAACGCAAAGGGCAGGTTGCGAAACAGTTGATCAAGGTCGGGCATGGTGTGCCCTTTGAACACTTCAGCAAACTCGGCCACTAGTTTTTCCAACCCGCGATTCAGCGCTGGCGCCAGTGTATTTTGCGCGGCGTTGGCGACGGGGCGCGTGCTTTCAGGAAGGTCGTCCAAGGCCGGTAACCGCCCGTGTTCAACACTGCGCATTTGATCGAACAGCCCGCGGGAGTTGTTGAATACGGTCATGCCCGCGGCACCCAAAAATGCGTATTGCACCCACAAGCCGGTTTGTTCGCTGTAGGGCAAGGTGTAATACAGCGGGCGGCTAAATTGCGGTTGGGATTCGATAAAGGCATACAGTTGATCGCAAGCTTCGTCGCTGCGGCAAATGTCTTTGAGGCAGGCATATTCAAGGGTGAAAGCAAAATCCCTCTGCCGACTGAGTTGAGGGTCGAGGTACCAGGCGTGTGTGTGAAAGCCGCAGGTGGTGATCAACGCCACGCGGTCGGCGGTGATGCGCTCTAGCAGGTCATTCCAGCGAGCGAGCCCAGTGCGGTGAGCCAGCAGGTCGCGGTCCATGGCTTCGCGGTCGATCAGATCATTAACGCCCCGCTGGCCGAATTTGGCACCGTGCAAAATATCGTCGATGCGTTCGCCGTGAAGCTTGCCGAGTGCGATTAAAGCCTCGAAATGCTTTTGTACGAAGGCGCTGGGAGAAAGGCGAAAGTGCGGGGGGGTGTAGTAGCGTCTATCCACTTCCTCAACGGCACTCAGGGCCTCAAGATTGAAACCATCACCGCCTGAATGAGCGGCGCCAATCGCCTGCGCCTCTGCCCTCTCACGCAATACCTGCAAATCCGCTGGCACCGGGCTTCCCGCTGGTGGGGTCATCAGCCCGCCTTTGTTGACGTATTCCAGCATCGCTGCTTTGGTCACGCCCCGATCCGGCTCTGGCATGTTCTCCAGCTCGGCAAACATGGCCTTGATCGCCGGGTCATCGGTGGCTCCGGCCAGCACCGACACATCCGGATCGCTCAGTTGGCTGAGGGATTCGATGTAACACGCCAGCAGGTAATCGCGTTCGTTGTGGCCTTCCTGCGCGCCATCTTTGCCGCCGCCATTGGCCCAGTCACCGACCCAGCCTGCGACCTCATCCTGATAATTGGCCAGGTCGCGCAAGACACCCAAGGTGTCATCAAGCACCAGGTACAGCGTGTCAAAGTGGTACTGCGGCTGAATAGCGTTCTTTAAATGAGCAAAATAATAAGGCCTAAAACGCGGCGGGTTTTCCCACAGGTAGGGACGACGTTCGTGCTCGGGTAGCTCAGCCTGCAAACGGCGCCGCTCACTAAAGACGGCGTGCTCGGCCAATGACGCATCAGCCCCCAGATGATCCTGCTCCTGCTCGACCCGTTCGGTGGCGTGCTCTGCCAGCCATCGCTCGACCATCGGCTCAGTCAGCAAGTGCTTGGCGCCTTTGACGCAGTCCGCCTGACTCAGGTCCACGGCCTGCATAAAGTGATTGCGCTCGGCGGGATCATTAATCACTTGCCGGCATTTGTTGGCCGACCATTGCACCTCGGCATACCCGACATACAAGGTGCTGGTTTTGGGGAAGATCAACGTTGGCGAATTGATCGGGTCTTCACGTTCGTCCTCGACCACCTCCTTACCCTGAAACAGCATCGACTCCACCACGCCGTTATAGACCCGGTACTCCGTTAACTCGCCGTTGCCGCTGTCGATCACATAGAGCCAGCCATCACGCAGCAGGCGAATGCCCAACGGACGACTCTTCAGGCTGTAGGGCATGGCGATTTCAGCGCAGGGGTCAAGGGCCGGGTTATCCACCAACCCATAGCGCAGGGGCAATAGTTGAAGGGTGCTTTTCCTCAGCGGGCAAACACCCAGGGCGGTTCTGGGAGTGCGTGAGTAATTGATGTGGTTAGGGTTGGGTCGAGTGGGTTTGCTCACAAATCAGACTCCTGTAGGCCAAAGAGTTACAACGGGCAATATCAATGACGCTGTTAACGAGATGATATGAACCCGTAACTTCACGGCGATCACCCACCCGAAGTTCGATACATGTGCATCCGCGCAGACAGCATTAGTTGTTTCATAAAATGACAAACATGAAATAAAAGTGCGCAAGAAGTTGCGCAGTTGAACCAAGCTTAATTATCAAAACCGTCAATAAAGTCAGTTCTGCGTTTTACCACGAAGTAGGGTTATTTATATGTAGGATCTTTCCGCATCTTGAGGCGTGTCTGTGCACCCGCCAGATTCTTGGATAAAGTGCATCACGATCTTCGACCCAGGAACCGGGAAATGACTGACAAGAGCCAACAATTCGCCAGCGACAACTACTCCGGTATCTGCCCTGAAGTCTGGTCTGCCATGGAAAAAGCCAACCACGGCCACCAGCGCTCCTACGGCGACGATGAGTGGACCCTGCGCGCCGCCAATGACTTTCGCACGTTGTTCGAAACCGACTGTGAGGTGTTTTTTGCTTTTAACGGCACGGCGGCCAACTCGCTGGCCCTGTCGTCGCTGTGCCAGAGCTTCCACAGCGTGATCTGCTCCGAAACCGCCCACGTCGAGACCGACGAATGCGGTGCGCCGGAGTTCTTTTCCAACGGCTCAAAGCTGCTGATTGCCCGCACTGAAAACGGCAAAATCACGCCTGAGTCCATCCGTGAAATCGCCCTCAAACGCAAAGACATTCACTACCCCAAGCCGCGTGTCGTGACCATTACCCAGGCCACGGAAGTGGGCAGCGTTTACCGCCCGGAAGAAATCCGCGCCATCAGCGCGACCTGTAAAGAGTTGGGCCTGCTGCTGCACATGGATGGCGCACGCTTTTCCAACGCTTGCGCTTTTCTCGGCTGCTCACCGGCAGACCTGAGCTGGAAAGCCGGGGTCGATGTGCTGTGTTTTGGCGGGACTAAAAACGGCATGGCCGTGGGCGAGGCAATTTTGTTCTTCAACCATGATCTGGCGGTGGATTTTGACTACCGCTGCAAACAGGCCGGCCAATTGGCGTCCAAGATGCGCTTTTTGTCAGCCCCGTGGGTGGGCCTGCTGGAGAACGATGCCTGGCTGAAACACTCGCGCCACGCGAACCATTGCGCGCAGTTGTTGAGCCAGTTGGTCAGTGACATTCCGGGGGTTGAGTTGATGTTCCCGGTGGAAGCCAATGGTGTGTTTCTGCAACTGTCGGAACCGGCAGTGGTGGCGTTGACGGCCAAGGGCTGGCGCTTCTACACCTTTATCGGCAAGGGCGGGGCACGTTTCATGTGCTCATGGGACACCGAAGAAGCCCGCGTGCGGGAGCTGGCGGCGGATATTCGCGAAGTGATGGCGGGGTAAGGTCAAACACACCCTCACCCCAACCCTCTCCCAAGGGGAGAGGGGGCTTGAAATGCGGTGCTGCGGATGTTGCGCTTTTAGCCCCCTCTGGGTGAGGGGGCTTTGGATCACTCAGGATTGACCCAGCGTTCGCTCAATCACATCGACCGTGGCGCTGACTTGCTCTTGATAACGGTCGAGTTCCTGTTTGTGGCACAGCTGCAATTCAATCTGCTGGGAACACAGGTTCAACGCGGCCAATACCAACAATTTGTCCCCGATCAAGCTCGGGTACTTTCTTTTCGTTTCGGCCAGGGCTGCCTTCAACATGACCGTGGCGGCCATCAGGGTTTGCTGCTCCCCCTCCGGCGCTTTGATCGTGTAGTCGTTACCCAGAATCGAGACGACATTTACACCGTCTCTGTCCGCGCTCATGCGTTGACAGGGCTCACGCTCGCGCGATCAACCAGTGCTTGAATACGGGCAGCCGTAGCGCCTTGCTTCTCTTCCTGTTCCATCAGGCTCAGTTGCAGGCTTTCGTTTTCGTCTTTGGCCTGAACCAGTTCAGCGTTCAGTTGTGCGTTGGTGTCCAGCAGCTCTTGCTTTTGCTGTACCAGGTCGCTGACCAGTTGTTCCAGTTTGCTAAGGGATGACTCAATCATGGTGATGTTCTCAAGCAGTTTCAGAGGGCGCGTACGATAAAGAAAAGTCAGCCGCTAAGCTAGCGGCCACCCACCTTTAAGCCCCCTAAAGACTGTGGTTTCGTACCTTTGTTCCTACAGGGTTCAGAATTCAATCCTTACATCGCCTTTGGGCACGCTGCAGCACGACAGGATGTAGCCTTCTGCTACGTCTTCGTCGGTAATGCCGCTGTTGTGCTCCATGTCCACTTCGCCGCCCAGCTTGAGCACTTTGCACGTGCCGCAAATGCCCATGCCGCACGCTTTGGGAATCAACAAACCCAGTTTGGCCGCCGCCGCGTGCACTGTTTCGGCCGGGCCCACGCGGATGCTTTTACCTGAAGCGGTGAACTCCACCTGATTCAAGTCCGCCGCGTCCAACTCCGGCGCATCGGCCGCCTGCTCGGCCTGTTCCACCGCATCGGCCCGCGCTTCGGGCGGCGTCGCGCCAAACGACTCTTCGTGATAACGGCTCATGTCAAAACCGTTGCTATCCAGCAGGCGTTTGACCGCATTCATGTAGGGCGTCGGCCCGCAGCAAAACACTTCGCGTTCCATAAAATCGGGGGCCATCAGCTCCAGCATTTTGTGATTCAGGTAGCCGCGATAGCCCGCCCACGGCTCGCCCAGCCCGTGTTTTTCACAGATCAGGTGCAGGCTGAAGTTGTCGATGCGCGACGCCATGTGCTCCAGCTCGCGGTGGTAAATGATGTCTTTGGGCGAACGGGCGCTGTGGATAAACACCATGTCGACATTGGCGTTGGTGTCGTAAAACCAGCGCGCCATCGACATCACCGGAGTAATGCCCACGCCACCGCTCAAATACAACACCTTGGGGCTCGGCGCATCAATGGCGTTGAACAACCCCACCGGCCCATGCACCGCCAGCTCCTGGCCTTCTTGCAGGGTGTCGTGCAGCCAGTTGGACACGCGCCCGCCCGGCACCCGCTTGATGGTCACCGAAAAACTATACGGCACCGAAGGTGAGCTGGAGATGGTGTACGAACGCATGACCGCCTCGCCGTCGATTTCCAGCTCCAGGGTCACGAATTGCCCCGGCTTGAAAAAGAACAGAATTGGCTGATCCGCCATAAAGCAGAAGGTGCGCACATCCCAGGTTTCCTGAATCACTTTGACGCAACGCACGATGTGTCGGCCATTGGCCCAGGTCTGGGTGGTTACCGGGTTCAGAAAGCTGTTGGACATGCGCTTCTCCACGGCCGACTGTCGGCCTCATGCTGGCGATTCTGCGCAGGCCCCGAGGCGACCATTTACCTATTCGCGACATTCACATACTTATCGCGACCAGCCCCTGAAAACAGGCCCTCACGCGTCGGGAACAGATGGGGCCATGTCGCCCGTGGATATGGCATCGCCACGCGCTGAACGCACACTCAGCGCAACCGATCAGCCACTGCCAGGCCACACCCGATGGCCATGAGGACGACAACGATGGACATCACCGCCACCCTAAGCCTGGGCGACCCGCTGGAACCCGCACGTTTGGCCACCACCCAGATGCTGCACAGTCGCGAACGGACATTTTCGCTGCCGCAGCCCTTCTACAACGACGAGCGATTGTTCGAGATCGACATGCAGGAAATCTTCCAGAAGGAATGGTTGATTGCCGGTATGACCTGCGAGATCCCGACCAAGGGCAACTTCCTGACCCTGCAAGTGGGCAAAAACCCGATCATTGTCATTCGCGGTGCCGAGGGGCAGGTTCATGCCTTCCATAACGTGTGCCGCCATCGTGGCTCACGGCTGTGTACCAGCGAGAAAGGTAAAGTCGCCAAGCTGGTGTGTCACTACCACCAGTGGACCTACGAACTGGACGGGCGTCTGTTGTTTGCCGGAACGGAGATGGGCGCAGATTTCGACATGAAGCAGTACGGCCTCAAACCCGTGAACGTGAAGACCGCAGGCGGTTACATCTTTATCAGCCTGGCCGACAACCCGCCCGCCATTGACGAGTTTCTGGCCACGCTGAATCACTACATGGAACCTTACGACATGGAGAACACCAAGGTGGCGATTCAAACCACCCTGGTGGAAAAAGCCAACTGGAAACTGGTGCTGGAAAACAACCGCGAGTGCTATCACTGCAACGCGTCACACCCCGAGCTGCTGAAAACCTTGCTGGAGTGGGATGACGTCACCGACCCGCGTGCCGATCAAGCGTTCAAGGATCATGTAGCCGCCTCTGCAGCGGCTTGGGACGCCGAGAAAATTCCCTATGCCCACGCCAGCTTTGGCCTGCGTAACCGCATCGTGCGCATGCCCCTGCTCAAAGGCACCGTGTCGATGACGCTGGATGGCAAGCAAGGCTGCACGAAATTGATGGGGCGGATCAAAAACCCGGATTTGGGTTCGATGCGCATCCTGCACCTGCCCCACTCGTGGAACCACTGCATGGGCGACCACATCATCGTCTTCACGGTATGGCCGATCAGTGCGCAAGAAACCCTCGTGACCACCAAATGGCTGGTGCACAAGGACGCGGTGGAAGGTGTGGATTACGACGTAGAGCGGATGCGCAAGGTCTGGGACGCCACCAACGATCAAGACCGCCGACTCGCCGAAGAAAACCAGCGCGGTATCAACTCCATCGCCTACCAGCCGGGGCCGTATTCCAAAACCTACGAATTTGGTGTGGTCAACTTTATCGACTGGTACAGCGAGCGCTTGCTCAACAACCTCGGCGCGGCACCCGCGCCGTACCTCAAGGGCGTGGTTGCTCAGTAGCCTACAACGTACAGAACATCAAATACGCCTCCCCGGTGACACGAATCAACGGGTGAGGCGTGACCTCACAGGTTTTGACGATATGGAAGCCATGGCGCTCGTAAAAGCGCCGGGCGCCGCTGTTGGCTTCATAGTCGATCAGACTTAACCCCTTGAGGCCCAACTCATCACAGCGCGCATGGGCGTACTGCAGAAACTGCTGGCCTAACCCACGGTTACGCCAGCCCTCATGCAACGCCAGGCTTGAAATATAAAGTGTGTCGGGGATTTCCATACCGGCGTAGGCCGCCAGCACCGGGTCGGTTTCTGGCTGTGCCTCGGGATCGTGGCGCATTTCAAAACTGTGCATCATGCCGATGACCTGGCCCTCAGCTTCGGCGATCCGGCAGTTTTGGTAAGAAAAAATAACCCCCTCGCGGGCATAGCGCATCTCGCCTACATCCAACAAGGGTTGCCCCGGCTGCGCAGTCAGGCTCCAGATGTAATCAGCACAGCCTTCGGAGGAAATTTGAAACAGTCGCGCTATTTCTCGCGCATCACTGCGTCGAGCTGGACGAAAACAAACAGCCATATCGGAAACTCCGCAGGTATCGAGCAGGGTTTTTAGCCTGATCTCACTGCGCGCAGCAATACGCCTTTACGTCGGCTTTATATCCAGTTGTGACATAGCTGATTATTTTTTAACCAGCCTTGCACACGCCATACATTTAAAGGCCCGCAGCCCTTCACCAACATCTTATCCACAGCCACACCCACAGTAATTGTGGGGAAGTGGACAAATCGGCTGAAAAGACTTGATTGGCTGTTTTTTGTACAAATGCATGTAAGCCACGTTATACGTGGCTTGCAGCGACTCGCGAACACCTTATCCACATAACCGCCAACAGAGAATGTGCGCAACTTATGCACCGCGGCCCTTCTTTGTGGAAAACCTTTTTAAAGCACCGTAATTCAAGGGTTAAGCAGAGAAGCAGTGGATAACAACGAGAATTGTCTATTTTTTGACCAGAAGCTTGAAAGCCCCGTCCTGTATAGCGCTTAGCCGACAGCAAACAACTTATCCACATAAGCGCTAACAGACTTTGTGGGCAAGTCAGCGAACCACACCTTCTTCGATGAATAACTTCAAAATGGCTTGAGCGCCCTCTTCTGCCGTCACATCTTTGAGCACTTGGCCAGAACCGCCCACGGCCTTGGCCGTGGCCGCTTTCATGCGCTCGGCGCCACTTTTGGCCTTAATCACTTTTAAGCGCTTGGGCCGCGGCTTGGCAGGTTGAAAAAGGGGTGATGTGGATAACTCTTCCACCGTCACCTCCACTGAATCTATATTCACTTCACCCCGCATGGCCGGACCATAAGCGCTTTGCCGGGGCTTGGGGGCGGCGTTATCCACAGTGGCCATAAAGGGCAGCCGCACTCTCAGACGACGACGCTGGCCACGGGGCAGCGCTTGCAGCACCAGAGCGACACCGTTGTGGATAGATTCAATCTGCGCGATGCCCACCAGCAAGGGCCAGCCCAATTGTTCTGCCAACAGATAGGGCAACATGCCTGAGCCTTCGCCGGTTTCAGCCTGACTGCCAGCGAGCACCAGTTGCACACTGGATTCACGCAGGTAATTGGTTAACGCTGGTAACGCGTCGACACCGGGGGGTTGTTCCAGCACGTGCAACTCGGACAGGCCCATGCCCAGATAGGCGCGCAATGCCGGTTCGTGAGGGTTGCCGGCATGCAGCACGTGCAGGTTATCCCCCGCCAGCTGCAAGCCCAGTTCGACCGCACGGGCATCGTGTTCAGCGTGGCGCGCACGGCCGGAAGCGGGGTGTGCGCCAATGGATACCAGTGCAACGGTGGCGATAGTCATTTATTGATCTCCAAAGCAAAAGCCCCTCACCCTAGCCCTCTCCCGGAGGGAGAGGGGACTGACCGCACGCGGTTTCACAAACCCTCACCCTAGCCCTCTCCCAAAGGGAGAGGGGACTGACCGCACGCGGTTTCGAGAACTCCGCAAATCTGCCCCCTCTCCCTCTGGGAGAGGGTTGGGGTGAGGGGCTTTTCAGGCTGCATCACGCTTAACCCCAGACCGCCACTTATCCACAGCCGCAATCAACGCCTGAAGAATCGCCCCACCCTCCCCAATCACTGACAAATCCGCCCGTTTGACCATGTCGCAGGCCGGGTCCAGGTTAATGGCCACCACCTTGTCGCAAGCGCCAATGCCTTGCAGGTGCTGGATCGCGCCACTGATACCCACCGCCACATACACCCGTGCGGTAACCCAGGTTCCACTGGCACCCACCTGCCGCTCGCGGCCCATAAAACCATCGTCCACGGCCACACGCGAGGCGCCCTCCGTCGCCCCCAAGGCCGCCGCCGCCCTGTGGAAAAGTTCCCAGTCTTTAACGCCATTGCCACCGCTGAGAATAAATTCCGCTTCGGCCATGGGAATGGCAGCCGGATCGACCTCCACCGCGCCTAAATCCTCGATACGCGCCAAACAGGGCACCACGGTTGTGGATAACTGCACCGGGATAACTTCGTGCCGCGTCTCACTCACCGGCTCGGCGCATTCAACCGCCGCCAGAATGATGCGCGGCACAACCCGCGTCACATCCTGTAAACCCGCCCCGGCGCGTCCCACACATTGATCGGCTTTAACTTGCCAAACCCGCGTGGCGGGTCGCTCGCCGACACCGGCGGCAAATCGCCGGCCCAATTCGCCCCCGCCGCTGCGGCTGTCTGGCAACAACCAATGCCGGGGCGCAAACTGGTTATCCACAGCCCGTAAGCTCAGGACCTGCTGCTCCGGTGCATACCCTTCGCTGTCGAGCAACAACAGCCGGTCAACACCGGCGCGGTCAAAGGCCGTTTCTTTTACCTCACCAAACACCACCGCCAACACCGCACCGTCTGCACCTGCCAGTTGCCGAGCCAGCCCCAGCACATCGCGGTCGTGGCTACTGAGCCGCCCGCCGATCATGTCCGGCACCACGGCGATGAAAAACGCCGGGGCAGCGACTTGATGCAGCGGCACTTGAACCTCAATGCTAGCTGAACGCTTGGTGACGCCAGCCTGCTGCGCACCGCTGCGGTCTATGCGTTTGATGCCGTTGGGACCCATAAACCCGACGGCGTGGACGTTCTTGCGGATCACGCCATTGGGCCCCATCCAGGACGACTGCGCCGGTTGCATGGCGGCATGCAGCGGATGCAGGCGATTACGCGCAATACGCTCAGCACGCGGGTCGCGGCGAATGATGTCACTCATGCAATCACCTCAGGTTCCAGGCGTTTAGCCGGTTTGGCGGGCACGGCAGGTTCGATCAGCGCGTCGGCCACCAGTTCGGCAATGTCTTTGACCTGCGGCCGGGGTTCGACCACGCCTTCGAGCATCGCGGTGCATTGCGGACAGCCCACAGCCACCCGCTCGGCAGCTGTCTGGCGAATATCGTCCATGCGCATATCGGGAATGCGCTGTTTACCGGGAATGTCGGTAATCGGCGCCCCACCGCCGCCGCCGCAGCAGCGCGAGCGAAAGCCCGAACGCTGCATTTCTTTGACCTCGATCCCCAGTGCACGCAATACCGCACGCGGTGCCTCGTATTCGCCGTTATAACGGCCCAGGTAACACGGGTCGTGATAGGTCATGCTGCCTCCCGTGTCGGCCTTCAAATCCAGCAACCCGGCGCTGATCAGTTCGGCCATATAGGTGCTGTGATGCTGGACCCGGTAGTCGCCGCCAAAGGCGCCGTATTCGTTTTTCAGCACATGGAAACTGTGCGGATCACAGGTCACGATACGGTTGAACCGATACTGCGCCAGCGTCTGGATATTGCGCTTGGCAAGCCCCTGAAACGTGGCTTCATCACCCAGACGCCGGGCTACGTCACCGCTGTCGCGCTCTTCCAGCCCCAGCACCGCAAAGTTGACCCCCGCCGCTTTCAGTACTTTGACAAAGGCGCGCAAGGTGCGCTGGTTACGCATGTCGAATGCCCCGTCACCGACCCAGAACAACACGTCCACCGCCGGGGTGTCGCGCATCAGATCCAGGTTCAAATCCGCCGCCCAATTGAGTCTTCCGCCGGGGGCAAAGCCGCCGGGGTTGTCCGTAGCAATCAGGTTATCGAGCACCTGTGCACCGTTGTTCGGGGTGGCGCCTTTTTCCAGCGTCAGAAAACGGCGCATGTCGACGATGGCGTCTACGTGCTCGATCATCATCGGGCACTCTTCAACACAGGCCCGGCAGGTGGTGCATGACCACAATGTGTCGGCGTCTACCAAGCCATTGACGATGGGTTGGTGCGGGTTGCCGCCGTGTTCGCCAATCGGCTTGCCGGGGTAGGGGCTGCCGGCAAAATGCGCGTCGGTGCCGCCCGCCAGACCCACCACCATGTCCTGAATCAACTTTTTCGGATTCAACGGCTGGCCAGCCGCGAAGGCCGGGCACGCGGCTTCGCACTTGCCGCATTGCACGCAGGCATCAAAGCCCAGCAATTGGTTCCAGGTGAAATCCTTGGGTTTTTCCACGCCCAAGGGCGCACTGCGATCATTCAAATCCAAAGGTTTTAAACCGGTGGAGCGACCGCCACCAAAGCGCTCGGGGCGGCGGTGCCAGGCCAGATGCAGAGCACCGGCAAAGGCATGCTTCATCGGTCCGCCCCAGGTCATGCCCAAGAACATCTCCGACACGCCCCACGCTACGCCCACGGCCAACACTGCCGCCAACATCCAGCCGCCAAATCCCTCGGGCAACAGTCCCGCAACCGGCAAGGTGAGGATGAAAAAACTCGCGCTGAACACCAGCAAACTTTTTGGCAAGCGCATCCACGGGCCTTTGGACAGGCGCGAAGGGGGATTGAGGCGGCGCTTGAAGACGAACACCGCGCCGACAAACATCAGCACCGTGGCGAACAATAAGGCGTAACCGAGGATGCGGTTATGCAGGCCCAAACCGTGAGCCAGAATCGCCAGAATCGCTGCCAGCACAAACCCGCCCGCCGTGGCGACGTGGGTGTTGGCCATGTATTTGTCGCGGGCGACCACATGGTGCAGGTCGACCATGTAACGACGCGGCATGGCCAGCAGGCCGCCGAGCAGATCAACGTTGGACGGGCGGCCACGACGCCACATCTGGAGGCGGCGAATGGCGCCGATGACGGCCAGGCTGAGCGCGGCGAAGAGCAGCAGTGGCAGTAGAACATTCAGCATGGGGGGCTCCCCTTGAAATTCGGTGGGGTCACACGACCCTCACCCTAACCCTCTCCCAAAGGGAGAGGGGACTGACCGCACGCGCAGCATTAGCCTGGGGTGAGGACCAAGGATGTACTCAAAAATCCTTGCACAACCGCAGCGCGTCATAGATCGCCGCATGCACGTTGCGCTGAGCCACGCAGTCACCAATACGGAACAGCAAATAACCCTCCCCCGCCACGTTCAAACACGGCTGCGGCTGGATCGCAAACAGCGCCTCAACATCAATCTGGCCCTTGTTGCGTGAGTCCGGTTTAAGCGCGTAATACAGCTCCTCATCCGGACGCACGCCGTTTTCAATGATCACCTGATCGACCACCCGCTCTTCTTTGGCGCCCGTGTATTCGTTCTCCAGCACCGCCACCAATTGATCGCCTTCGCGGTAGACCTTCTCCAGCATCATGTCGCCGGTCATGATCACTTCTTTGGGGTACAAGCTGCGGTAATAGGTGGGGAAAGACGTGCCGCCAACCGCCACGCCAGGCTTGGTGTCGTCGGTCACGATCTCGACCTGCGCGCCCTTATCCGCCGCAAAGTCGGCCACCGACATACCGGTAAATTCGCAAATGGTGTCGTACACCAAGACGTTTTTCCCCGGCGCAACCTTGCCGTCCAGCACGTCCCAACTGCTCACCACCAGCCCCTCGGCCGCCCCCCAATGCTCGTTCTGCTCCACAAAGGAATGGCCGCCGACCGCCAGCACCACGATGTCCGGGCGCAGGTCGAGAATCGTCGGCAAATCCGCCGCCGTGCCCAACCGCACATCGACGTTCAAACGCGCCAGCTCCAATTGAAACCAGCGTGTGATACCGGCCATTTGATCGCGCTGCGGGGCTTTGGAGGCCGTGGTGATTTGCCCGCCAATGGCGTCTTTTTTCTCGAACAGCGTCACGTCATGGCCGCGCTCAGCCGCCACCCGCGCCGCCTCCATGCCCGCAGGCCCTGCACCGACGATCACCACCTTGCGTTTAGGCCCAGTGGTTTTCTGAATGATGTGCGGCACGCCCATGTATTCGCGGGACGTGGCCGCGTTTTGGATGCACAGCACGTCCAGCCCTTGATACTGGCGGTCGATGCAATAGTTGGCGCCCACGCATTGTTTGATCTGGTCGACCTGACCCATTTTGATTTTGGCGATCAGGTGCGGGTCGGCAATGTGCGCGCGGGTCATGCCGACCATGTCGACGTAGCCGCCCTCCAGAATCCGCGTCGCCTGATTCGGGTCCTTGATGTTTTGCGCGTGCAGCACCGGCGCCTTTACCACTTCCTTGATGCCAGCCGCCAAATGCAAAAACGGCTCCGGTGGATAACTCATGTTGGGGATCACGTTGGCGAGCGTGTTGTGGGTGTCGCAGCCCGAACCGACCACACCGATAAAATCCAGCATGCCGGTGTCGTCGTAGTACTTGGCGATCTGTTTCATGTCCTCATGGCTGAGGCCGTCGGGGTGGAATTCGTCACCGCACAGGCGGATGCCCACGCAGAAATCCGGGCCGACCTCAGCACGCACGGCCTTGAGCACTTCGAGGCCAAAACGCATGCGATTTTCAAAACTGCCGCCCCATTCATCCGTGCGCTTGTTCACCCGCGGGCTCCAGAACTGGTCGATCATGTGCTGATGCACCGCCGACAGCTCCACCCCGTCCAGCCCACCGGCCTTGGCCCGGCCTGCGGCGCTGGCGTAATTGCCGATGATGCGCCAGATCTCTTCTGGCTCAATGGTCTTGCACGTGGCCCGATGCACCGGCTCACGCACACCCGAGGGCGACATCAGGGTCGGCCAGTTGAACCCGTCCCAGCGCGAGCGACGGCCCATGTGGGTAATCTGGATCATGATTTTGGCGCCGTGCTTGTGCATGGCATCGGCCAAATTCTGGAAGTGCGGGATGATGCGATCGGTGCTCAGGTTGACCGAACTCCACCACTCTTGCGGGCTGTCGATGGCCACCACCGAAGAACCGCCACAAATGGCCAGACCGATACCGCCCTTGGCTTTTTGTTCGTAGTACTGCACATAACGCTCGGTGGTCATGCCGCCGTCGGTGGCATACACCTCGGCGTGAGCAGTGCTCAGCACACGGTTGCGGATGGTCAGTTTGCCGATTTGAATCGGCTCAAACATTGCTTCGAACGCCATATCCCGATCCTCGACTTACAACGGCTTGACGATAAACAGACCGTGGTCGTGGCCTTCTTCCGAACCGCTGTACACCTGCTCGGCCACGGTGCGAAGGCTGCTGCCACGGGCGTGCAGAATCTGGTCCATCGCGCCTGCAAACCAGCCCGTGAACATGTAATCCACCTTGCGCCCGACCTTGCCGTACACATAGACGAAACAGGAGTGTTCCAGCTTGATCGTGGCCGTGCCCTTGTCGAGGTCGATGTCCAGTAACGTGAACAGCCCCCAGCCGCGTTGCGACAGGCGTTTCATGTAGTGCTCAAACACCGCGACCCCTTCAAGGCCGTGGCATTCGGCTTCTTTTTCGCACCAGTGCCAAGCGGATTTGTAGCCCGCCTTGTAGAGGATTTCGGCGTAGGCCTCGGCCCCCAGCACCTCCTCGATGCCCCTATGGTTGTTAACGAAAAAGTGCCGTGGCACATAGAGCATGGGCAGCGCGTCGGAGGTCCAGACGCCGGTTTCGCTGTCGACTTCGATAGGCAATTGCGGGGCGATTTTAGCCATGACATCAAACTCCAAATATTATTAAGCCCCGTAGCAGCTGCCGAAGGCTGCGTTCGGGCGCGAAGCGGTCGTGAAACCAGCCACCGCGCTCTTGCGGGAAAATTTTGCAATACGGGTTTACGACTGCTTCGCAGCCGGACGCAGCCTTCGGCAGCTGCTACGCAAACAGTGGTTGCGGTTACTCGCCCCAGACGTCTTTCAGGACATTGACCCAGTTCTCGCCCATGATCTTGCGCACCACGCGTTCGCTGTGGCCGCGCTTGAGCAAGGTGTCGGTGAGGTTGGGAAACTCACCCACGGTTCGGATGCCCAGCGGGTTGATGATCTTGCCGAAGCTGGTCAGACGCCGGGCGTAGCCCTTGTCGTGGGTCAGCATTTCGAAAAAGTCCTGACCGTGCCCTTGGGTAAAATCAGTGCCAATACCAATCGCGTCTTCGCCGACGATATTCATCGTGTATTCGATGGCTTCGGCGTAGTCGTCAATGGTCGAGTCGATGCCCTTGGCCAGAAACGGCGCAAACATGGTCACGCCGACAAAACCACCGTGGTCGGCGATAAATTTGAGTTCAGCGTCGGATTTGTTACGAGGATGTTCTTTCAGGCCGGAAGGCAGGCAGTGCGAGTAGCACACTGGTTTTTTGGAGGCCAGAATCACCTCTTCAGAGGTGGTGGAACCCACATGGGACAGGTCGCACATGATGCCCACGCGGTTCATTTCGGCCACCACTTCGCGGCCAAAACCCGATAACCCACCGTCGCGTTCGTAGCAGCCCGTGCCCACCAGATTCTGGGTGTTGTAGCACATCTGCACCACACCCACGCCCAGCTGTTTGAAGATCTCGATATAGCCCAGTTGATCTTCAAACGCATGGGCATTCTGAAAGCCAAAAATGATCCCGGTCTTGCCCTGTTCCTTGGCGCGGCGAATGTCGGCGGTGGTTTTGACCGGGATTACCAGATCGCTGTTATCGCGAATGAGGGTCTGGCTGGCGACGATATTGTTGATGGTGGCCTGAAACCCTTCCCACACCGACACGGTGCAGTTGGCGGCGGTCAAGCCGCCCTTGCGCATGTCTTCAAACAACTCGCGGTTCCATTTGGCAATGATCAGCCCGTCGATAACGATGCTGTCTGCGTGCAACTCGGCTGGGCTCATCAGGCGTCCCCTTATCGGCGATTGCTGCGCCGAATCGTCTGCCGGCGCTTTGGGGCCAGCATAGGCTTGGGGTCAAAAACAGCCGGGTGCAAAAGCGACAGCGCGATTGCCGAAAGCGTCAATGAGCACCTTGGCTGTTCATTGGCCGACGCATCAGCCAGAATCGGCCCCAACTCTGGATTAGGAAGCCGCAATGAAATCGATTCTCCTGGCCTTGGCGTTGATCACCAGCGGCGCCTACGCAGCCGATGATGCCGACTACAACCCGTGTGATGCCGTCGAAAACGACCAGCAAACGCTGGCGTGTTCCGTGTTCAGCAAAAATGCCGCCGAGCAATTGCTGACCGAAAACTACGAGGCCCTGCAAACACGCATGACCTCGTTGTATGGCTCAAACCCGACCCAGCTCAATAACATCATCAGCAAGATCAAAGCCGCGCAAGCGCTGTGGCTGCATCAGCGTGACGCCGATTGCGCCATTGCGGTGTTCCCGGCCACCGCCGGCACCGACACCTACAACATCGCCCTCAATGACTGCATGGCCGCCATCAGTGACGACCGCTCAGAGTTTCTGGAATCCATCGGCCAGGAGTGATCACCGCATTTGATTCCCGTAGCAGCTGCCGAAGGCTGCGTCCGGCAGCGAAGCGGCCGTAAAACTGCAGATTGCGACCTTGCTGGCAGAATATGTCTGGTGGGTTTACGACTGCTTTGCAGCCGGACGCAGCCTGCGGCAGCTGCTACGGATCGGCACTTGAATTACTGAGCACAGGTTTTTTATGACTATTTGCGGTATTGAAATCAAAGGCAGCGAAGCGATCTTCGCCCTGGCCACATCCAACCTTGAGCACGTGGCCGTTGCCACCAAAAAAATCGCTCTCGACGACGATGAAGACGCGGCCAGCGTCAAAGCCTTCGCGGCCAGCCTGGCAGCCTTTGTAAAAGCCCAGGGCATCACCCGCATCGTGATCAAAAAACGCAGCAAAAAAGGTGAGTTTGCGGGCGGCCCGACCACCTTCAAAATCGAAGGCATCCTCCAGTTACTGTACGATTGCGACGTGCAATTGCTGTCACCGCAAACCCTCAACGCACAGTTCAAAAAGCACGCCTTCGAGCTGCCTGCCACGCTGAACAAATATCAGCATGAAGCGTTCAAGGCCGCGTGCGCGGCGTGGCTCAAGGGTTAAGCCACTGCCGTTGTGGCTCGGCCACCGGCGCCGTGTTTTGACTCAGGGCACACTCGACACGGGCAAAGAATGCAGGTACCTGCAGGTCCTCTTCAAAGAAGGCCTGCACGCTGTCAACGTCTACCCGGTGGTTGTCGGTCAACACCACATTCTGGCTGGGGCCGATAAAGATAACCGCAGCATTGCCCGGCACATTGGCACAACTGTGTTTGCTGTTGAAATCCAGCACATGAGCCAATTTGTAGGCCACTTCAGGCAAGCGTTCGGCGCTCAATCGATTGCCGCCCCAGCCAAAGTAAAAGCCCATCACCAGGCACGCAAACAACAGAAAGCACGCAGAACTGACCAAGGGCCCCTCAGGGTATTTGCCCTTGAGCAACGCCTTGAACCACATAAACAGGTTGAGGGCATGGAGTGCGGCGAACACACCAATAAGAAAGATGAACGGCGACAGGTTTTTAAAAAAAATGAACCCCGTCATAAACGTCAGGCTGAGCGGAAACGCCGTCGCGTCGATACCAAACACACCATTAATCACCCCGGCCGCCTTGCCCGTGGAAAACACCAATAACGCCGAGGCGCCGATAGACACGATGATTTTGGTAAAGCCAAACCCCCAGAGCACCTTGAAGAACGCGGTGCGTTCGATCTGAACCAGCACAAAAATCAACGCCAGCAATGTTCCCGTCACTTTGAAGGCGAATCGTTTTTCATCCAGCCAGTCCCAGCCACTGCTGTTCAGCAGGGCCAAGTAGATGAACACAGCCGCCGCCATTCCCAACAGAATCAACGCACGCCAAAAATGACTTTCCTGCTCCTCGTCATCCCGGCGTTTGCTGCGAGCAGACGCGCGCATCAATTGAACCATTTCGATCACATAACCCTTGAGGGTCTTGCGAGTCACAGCCGAGTCCTTGTCTTCACCCTGGGCCACTTCTTCATACAGCGCCTCAATATGTTCAGGGCCTGTGGTGGGTGTGTTGTATTGATACTTGCGCTCTTTGTTTTGCTGACGCTCCAGCATGGCTCAACCCTTGTGGTGATTAAACGATCGTCACACGGCCCTGACACAAAGCACAGACGGCGGGCGCTGATGCCTCAAAACGACCTGCAGTTAGGCAAACCGGACACCGCCCTTGCCGCTTTGCCAAAGCCCTACCAGAATCAAGGCTCCAACGCGTTTCACAGAAGGATAAAAAGCATGATGCACGCGGATTTGATTGATCAGCACGACTTGCTTAACCAACTGCGCTCACTGGGATTTGAAGTGTCGGGCAGCGCCGACGAGGCGTGTAAAGCCGTGGTGTGTGGATTGAACGACACTAACGTGCGCGCGCTCAAGGGGCTGGTGGAAAAACTCTATACCGGCAGCGCAACCATTTTGCCCGCTGTGCGCGAGGCCATTGACCGGCACTTGCTGCCGGGGCTCGCGCAGTTCAAGCACCCCTCGCCCCATTGAGAGTGAGGGGTGTGTGAGTGCTTTAAATTCTCACACTGGCAAAGGTTGATTCATTGCGCGCCTGATGCAACGCCGACATCGGCCCCGCCAAAGGCGCCAGCAGCAGTGATTGCGTAATCGGCACCAGGGTTGTCGTCTGCTGAGTCGTATTGGAACCGACGCGCTCATCGCGTGGCGGGATGCCGAAATATTCGCGGTAACACTTGGAAAAATGCGGCGTCGACACAAACCCGCATACCGCCGCCACTTCGATAATCGACATCGGCGTTTGCTTAAGCAACTGGCGCGCCCGCACCAACCTCAACTTGAGGTAATAACGCGACGGCGAACAGTGCAAATACTTCTGAAACAGCCGCTCCAGCTGGCGCCGGGACACCGTCACGTACACCGCCAGCTCGTCCAGATCTATCGGTTCTTCAAGATTGGCCTCCATCAGCGCGACGATTTCCTGCAACTTCGGCTGATTGGTGCCCAGCATGTGTTTAAGCGGTACACGCTGGTGATCCTGCTCGTTGCGAATGCGTTCATACACAAACATTTCCGAGATGGCCGCCGACAACTCCCGGCCATGATCGCGGCTGATCAAGTGCAGCATCATGTCCAGCGGCGCGGTGCCGCCCGAACTGGTAAACCGGGTGCGATCAAGGGTGAACAGTCGCGTGCTCATGGCCACCCGCGGAAAGGCCTCCTGCATCGACGCCAGGCATTCCCAATGCACGCTGCAATCAAAGCCATCGAGCAAGCCGGCATAGGCCAGCGCCCAACTGCCAGTGCACACCGCGCCGAGGCGACGCGACTGGCGCGCCTGACTTTGCAGCCATGACACATGCTCGCGGCTTACCGTGCGCTGAATTCCGATACCGCCGCAGACAATCACCATGTCCAGCGCTGGCGCCTTGTGCATGCTGGCATCGGGGGTCACTTGCAGACCGTCGCTGGCCCACACCTGACTGCCGTCCGCGCTGAGGGTGCTCCAGCGATACAGTTCACGGCCTGACAACTGATTGGCCATGCGCAAGGGTTCAATCGCAGACGCCAAAGAAATCAGCGTGAAATTGTCCAGCAGCAAAAAGCCGATGGATTGAGGCGTACGGTTCTGGGGTTGGGCCCCGGAGTTGAACGACGTCATCGCGGTATCTCCTCACACAAGCGGGTGATGGCCTCAGGCGCAGGCTCTTGTTCTGGCTCCCGATTCAGGGGCTTGGCAATCACAACGCAATTGCCATGCCTAAAATTGAATGGCCATTCAACAACACCTGAAAACGACGTCGCAAAGGGTCTAGTCAAAGGGGCCGCAAACCCACGGCTAAACGCGATTTAAACTGACGCGGCTGCGGGCGACGACCGTGTTGAGCACATCGGTAGCATTTGTGGGAAGGTTCAGGCCTTGGGCTGTGCACACCTGTCACCCAACGCACAGTTGCGTGCGCCATAAAAGGTCGTCATGCCCTTAAACAGCGCTCGATTGAGTGCTTTGTACGACGTGTCCCTTTCAATCCCATGAAACTTCCGAGAAAATCCTGTTCGCTTGCGCCTGCCAAAATCGAGGTCTAGTCTCGGCCCATCGCTGTCCATCAGCGGTCGGGTTTAGTAGCTCGACGATGTGATCAGGCGCAAGGCGCCACCTTAGCGAGGCGCTTTTTTTCGGCCAAACTTTATGGTGGCCGTGCGCAGGGCACCCTTGTGGTGCGCCGGTTCCCTGATCACCGGTCTACTAACCTGCGTACGGCTGCCACCCATTCGTTTAGTAGCGACAGGTGACAGCTCCTTTGATTGATTAGGAGTTGTGCCATGAAAAAGATTGCCCCCGATCCACCCTGTTTGACCCTGCACGATGCTGCTCAGCGCGATGCACAGTCGCTGGACCGCGCCGCCGCTGATCGCGCCCTCGATTTTTACCTGCTCACCCCTAAGCCTCCACGCCCCGTGGGCATGCCCACGTATGCCATCCCCGACAGTGTCAATGTAGAAGCGGCTTTGGCCCAAGCGTCAGACTTGTTGCGCTGCGCGGGCGCTTCGGCGAGTGAGGCGGGGAAGGGATTGAGCGGGTTGCAGCGCGATCTGGTGTTATCGGTGATGCATTTGGCGGAGCTGGCCAAAGCGTATGTCGATAAGTCGCTGGACGGTCTGACGACGCACTGAGCCGCGCGCGCCTGAGGCAAGCAGGCGCGTTAAAACCGGTCAGCCCTGACGCTGTGTGTTTGACCTCAATAGGCAGGCACTATCTGGCATTTCTGGGCGAAGGTAGAAACCTGACGGGATTGTAGGAACCACCCTGTAGCCCCTCTCGGATAATGGTCGCGTTATCCAGAACAAAGCCGCCCGGGATTAATAATTTTCTAGACAAGGGTTGTATTCGAGCTATTTGTTCCACGAGCCATTCTGGCTCTCGACGAGCGGGACTGTTCAGATAGCCGGTGACCGGAAGCCCCATTTCATTCGCCAAGCGCTGCGCATAGGAAGCCTCTTTTAAATTTGCGGAGGTACACATCACTAAATTTATTTCTTTGATGTCCTTCAAACTTCTGTTTTTCATTAAAAGTTTGCCGAGTTTGGGTGCAACGACCGGGCCGTCTCCTGAGACCATATAACCTAGGGTCCTACCATCATTGAATGTATGAATACCCCCATGCCCTGTGACCAAAAGCGTGGTGAATTTACCGAATTCATCTTGCTGCCTTCCCACGTGGATGCCCGGTACCAACTCTCTTAAATCCTTCAGTACGTCAATCCCTACATCTGTCAAAGAACGAGGTGCCGCGGCGAGTGCTACCGTCTTTGCGGTTGAACGCCTACTCGCCAGCCCGGTCACTGCGCCTAATAATCGCCGCCAGAAATGCCCGCTCGGATCTACTCGATTAACTGGATCGCCTTCGCAATAGCCATAGCAATTAATTCCGCCGCGCCCAAACGGGCTCCAACTGTCCGGGCTGTTGAATCGCATCAGAATCGGGTTAAACGCCCGATAACCATTGCCCAATAAGTAATGCCCCGTCACCGAGTCGGCACGTTCGCCGTTAAACCCAAGCTCACCGCGCTCGTCACAATGGCCATACGCGCTATACGCAATACCGCGACTGCCATCAGCGCTGACCTCGTGCAAGACCGACCGCTGCAAGCCGGTAGCCAATAATCTGCATTCACTGCCCTCTGCGTCATCGCGGGTCTGAGCCAATACAGTGTCGCCACTTTGGAAAACGCTGTAACGCTCGACGCCCTGGATCTCAGTCGTCATGCGCAAATGATTGTAGAAACGCTGAATATTTGCCGAATGAGTCAAGCGGTTCAAAGGGTCGTAACGGTAATGATGAGTCAACATGGCCAGGCTTCGGGATGGGTTAGGAAGGTGAAACGAGAGTGCTCCCGACTGCGCCGCCTGCCTACTGGCCGTTCTGAGTAAAAACTCGTACTCGCAAGGCCTACAAATGCTGTTAAACCGTCACGTTAAAAAGCCCGCCACACGCAGACAGGCCGAGCGATTAATCCTCTAACAAAGTAGGAGATGTCTGGATTTCTTTGACGATGATCCGCGCACTGCCGGGGCTGTTAGGGTCGCCAGATTCCCAATGGAGCCGGCCCATGACCCAGTGTTTTAAAGACCATCCCAGCGACACCCAAATACTCAACGAAAACACCAAGCCGCTGGACGAATGCGAGACCCGCATCATGGAGCTGTATGGCGTCGAGATGGAGGTGACGCAAGTTCCGATTCTGACCTGTGATTGCCTCTGGCGTATTTACCAGCGTGAAGCCGAAGAAATCGTCGCCCCTGGCGGCGTGTTGATCGCCGACCCCATCGAACGAAACCGCGCCATCAATGCCGCCTATGCACGCCTGTGGCTACATAACTCGCGCTTTCAATGGGCCGGGCTGGCGGCGTTTGCCTCCAAACAAGTGGGCTGCGGGTTGCTGCATGCGGCGAACGTGACGGAGCTTATTGAGGCAGAGCACGAAGCCCGCCAGCCGTTGCGTGACAACCGACGCGAGTGGGGACTGTTCACAAAGCACAACATGGATGACCAGACTATTTTGGTGCAAAAATACAAAGCCACCGATGACCTGAACCCGATGCCAGCGGATTGGCGATGCAACTCGGATGAACCGTCCGTGGCCCAGAACCAGTTTCAGTATGTGAACGAGATGATGGCGCTGGGCAATACCACGCTGTTTCTGGATATCTTTCCGTTACATGCGTTTTATAAAAAACGCGGGTTGGCTGAGTTGAAGAAATGCCTGCAAAACCGGGCGGCGATTTATGGGCATCCGAAGTTTCCGGTGCTTTGGTTGGTTGATCCTATAAAGCTTCCATTTGGCGAGGTTTATGAAGAAATTCTCAAAGCCTTCACGGCAATCGAAGCAGGAGAGATAGCTGAAAGCGTGAAACTTTTAGCTCATCACGAACAAAAAAACATATTGCAGCCAACGATTTACAAGGAGTCACGACTTGCCTTACTGCTTCGTGCCAATCATGCATCATTTGTTACAGATATGCCCTCAGGTGTCGCTCAAGCGATTGAACTAACCCTTTCCAATAAATGCCAACGCGCTGACGATGACAGCACAATAGGGTTTAGCGACAACCCACTGGCAGATCTCTCTAATGTTGAACAGCGTATGGAATTCGTACTTCGAGCAGCCAAGCGCTTTAACACAATGCTGCATGACCACAACCGCTCAGCGCTGGAGCAATCGATCAAAGAAATTGCACAAGCCGGTGCAGTGCAATGAATCCGGCATTGCCTGTTTACGACAGGCGCCGAAAAGTAGCCCTGATTCTTGTTGTGCTTTTAGCGGTCATGACCGTGCGCTGGGTGGTGCAGGCATTTGCCGATGACCCGGAAATCGCACTGATTTACGGCGAGCCTTGGGAGGACATGCGTCAGCGTTCCAGCGCGAAAATTAACCCAGCCATCCCTAATGAAACAGGGTTTCGCATCCCCAAAACTGACGCCCGCTTAAGATACATGCATCCGCAATATGGCTTTGATACACCTTTAGCTCGTTTCTTCACCATCAGCTTTAAAGACGAGCGAGTATCCAGCATCCGCATGTCCCCGCAAATCGAGCCTTTATTGCTCGATGACGCCATGAAAATTGTGCTGGATTTACAGGACCAATGGCGCCGTCGAGGCTGGGAATTAACCTCACCCAAAACTGACCCGGCCATAGCCGATACCCCCGAATGGCGTACACGGCTGCGCGACATAAATAAAGGCGGGACCACTTTCTGGCAGGCCGATGACACCTACCAGACCATGCTGAGCCTGCACCGATTCAAGGACGATAGGCACCCAGATGAAGAGCGTTATCTCATCAGCCTCTCCATCGGCAATATTTGGGTGCCGCGTGAAAAAGAATAAGTTCAGCGTTGCTCGACTAAGCCGCCGACAACAGCTGGCGTTCGTTCTGTTCATACTTGTGGCCGTTATCACCGTGCGCTGGGTGGTGCAGGCATTCGCCGAAGACCCGGAGATCGCACTGATTTACGGCGAGCCTTGGGAAGATATGCGCCAGCGTTCCAGCGCGGCAATTAACCCAGCCATCCCTGATGAAACAGGATTTCGCATCCCCAAAACTGACGCCCGCTTACGTTACATACATCCGCAATATGGCTTTGAAACGCCATTGGCTCGTTTCTTCACCATCAGCTTTGAAGACGAACGAGTCTCCAGCATTCGAATGTCTCCGCAAATCGAGCCCTTATTGCTCGATGACGCCCTGAAAATTGTGCTGGACTTACAAGACCAATGGCGCCGGCAAGGCTGGGTTTTAACCTCTCCCAAAACTGACCCGGCCATAGCCGACACCCCCGCATGGCGTGCCCAGCTTCGCAATGAAAACACTCGCGGGCGTACCTTCTGGCAGGCGGAAGAGAAATACCAAATCATGGTGCTGCTGGCTCGTTTTCAGGATGACCGGCACCCTGATGAAGAGCGTTATCTCATTACTTTGGGAATCGGCAATATTTGGGTGCCGCGTGAAAAAGACTAACCCCTCAACACTCCACCGCACTCACCGCCAGCCCGCCCCGTGAGGTTTCCTTGTATTTGTCGTGCATGTCGGCGCCGGTGTCGCGCATGGTGCGGATCACGCGGTCCAGCGAGATAAAGTGCTGGCCGTCGCCACGCAGGGCCATTTGGGCGGCGTTGATGGCTTTGACAGCCGCAATGGCGTTGCGCTCGATACACGGCACTTGCACCAGCCCGCCCACGGGGTCGCAGGTCAGACCGAGGTTATGTTCCAAACCAATTTCGGCGGCGTTGCACAGTTGCTCCGGCGTGGCGCCGAGGATTTGCGCCAGCCCTGCGGCCGCCATGGCGCAGGCCGAACCCACTTCGCCCTGACACCCCACTTCGGCCCCGGAGATGGAGGCGTTCTTTTTGCACAAAATGCCGATCGCCGCCGCACTGAGTAAGTAGTCCACCACGTGGGCTTCGCTGACTTCATCGCTGAATTTCATAAAGTAGTGCAACACCGCCGGGATGATGCCCGCCGCGCCGTTGGTGGGGGCGGTGACCATGCGCCCGCCCGCGGCGTTCTCTTCGTTGACGGCCAGCGCGAACAGGTTGACCCATTCCATGGCGCTCAAGGTTGAGCCGATGACGTTGGGTTTACCCAGCTCCTGCAAGCTTCGGTGCAAGCGGGCCGCCCGGCGGCGCACGTTCAAGCCGCCGGGCAGGATGCCTTCGTGTTTGAGGCCCTGTTCCACGCAGTCCTGCATGGCATGCCAAAGCTTCATCAGGCCACAGCGGATTTCGTCTTCGCTGCGCCAGATACGTTCGTTGGCCATCATTAATGCAGCGACGCTCAGATGATGTTCGCGGCACAGGTCGAGCAATTGCGCCGCACTGCCAAAGTCATAGGGCAAGGCCGTGCGGTCCATGTCCAGCACACCGCTGGCCGCTTGCGCCGCATCCACCACAAAGCCGCCACCCACCGAGTAATACGTATCGCGATGCAGTTCGCCCTGGGCACTGTCTGCGATCAAGGTCATGGCGTTGGGATGGAAGGGCAGGTTCTCGTCGATCAGGCGCATGTCCTGCGACCACTCGAAGGCAATGGGTACATGACCGTCCAACAGCAACGTTCGACGCTCACGCAGTTGCGCAATGCGCGGGCCAATGCAGGACGGGTCAATCGCGTCCGGCCACTCGCCCATCAAGCCCATGATCACGGCGTTGTCGCTGCCATGGCCAATGCCGGTGGCCGACAGCGACCCATAGAGCTGCACTTCAACGCGGCGCACCTGTGGTAACTGGCCCCGCTCACGCAAGCCCTGCACAAACAGCGCCGCCGCCCGCATCGGGCCCACGGTGTGGGAGCTGGAAGGGCCAATGCCGATTTTGAACAGGTCAAACACGCTGATAGCCATGAACAGGAACCTCGACAGTGAATGCCTGCATCATCGGCTCTTTGTGGCGCGGCAAAACGTCCAGCTACGACCCGCTATTGCCTGCCAGCGCCTTGGCCGTTTTGGCCGGTGCAGACACGCGAATCCATCACTTTTTGGCTCATAAACGTCCAGATACGACCTCGCAGGTATCAGATACGACCCTACCTGTACTGGATGCGACGCCCCCTGTAGGCGTTTGATTTTCGCTGTTACATGATCAGCCTCGACTCGATTGCAAGATGCGTGGGCCTCACCGGGCCGGGCATCGCCCAACCGCAACTGTTACGGGCGGGTTTTCGTATCGTTTTTCATACCGAAAGCCGCTAATTAGACACTCAGGAGTCGTTCCATGAAACATTCCTCATCGTTGTTGTTGGCTGCATTGCTGAGTCTGAACGTCTCTGCCCAGGCCGCAGAGCCGGCGCAATGCAGCACGGTCAATTTCTCGGATGTCGGCTGGACCGACATCACCGTCACCACCGCCGTGACCAGCGAGGTGCTCAAAGCCCTCGGTTATAAAACCAAAACCACCATGATTTCCGTGCCCGTCACTTACAAGTCGCTGGCCGATGGCAAGAACATGGACGTGTTTTTGGGTAACTGGATGCCGACCATGGAGAACGACATCAAGGCCTACCGCGACGCGGGCACCGTCGAAACGGTGCGCGCCAATCTGGAGAACGCCAAATACACCCTCGCCGTTCCGCAAGCGCTGTATGACAAGGGTTTGAAGGACTTCTCCGACCTGCCTAAATTCAAACAGGAGCTGGACGGCAAGATCTACGGCATCGAGCCGGGTAACGATGGCAACCGCATGATTCAAACCATGATCGACAAGAACGCCTTCGGCCTTAAGGACGCCGGTTTCAAGGTGGTGGAATCCAGCGAAGCGGGCATGCTTTCGCAGGTGGATCGCGCTCAGCGTCGGGGCACAGACGTGGTGTTTCTAGGCTGGGAACCGCACCCGATGAACACCCGTTTCAAGATGAAATACCTCACCGGCGGTGATGAGTTTTTCGGCCCCAACTACGGTCAGGCCACCATCTACACCAACACGCGCAAGGGCTACACCGAGGAGTGCGCGAACGTGGGCCAATTGCTGAAAAACCTGGTGTTCACTCTGGACATGGAAAGCACCCTGATGGGCAAGGTGCTGGATGACAAGGTCAAGCCGGACGTGGCCGCCCGGGCGTGGCTCAAGCAGAACCCGCAGGTGCTCGACACTTGGCTGGCAGGCGTGACCACCGTGGATGGCAAGCCGGGCGCCGAGGCCGTCAAAGCCAGCCTCGCGCAGTAATCGCGGCTGCCGTGCGGTTTCTGGCCGTGCGGTGCCGTTTCAATTCCCCTGCATGCGGACGTTCACTACCATGCTGATCGATCAAAAAATCCCGCTAGGCGAGCACATCGCAAGCTTCGTTGACTGGCTGACCCGACACGGCGCCAACACCTTCGACGCCATTGCGTACACCCTCGAAACGATGATCCACGGCGTGACGTTTGCGCTGACCTGGTTCAACCCTTTTGCCTTTATCGGGCTGGTGGCCCTGCTCGCTCACTTGATTCAACGCAAGTGGGGGCTGACGGTGTTTGTCGCCCTGTCGTTTCTGCTGATTCTCAATCTGGGTTATTGGCAAGAAACCATGGAAACCCTGGCGCAGGTGCTGTTCGCCACCTTTGTGTGCGTGATCATTGGCGTGCCGCTGGGGATTCTTGCCGCGCACAAACCGATGTTTTACACCTTTATGCGCCCGGTGCTGGACTTGATGCAGACCGTGCCGACCTTCGTTTACCTGATTCCCACCCTCACCCTGTTTGGTCTGGGGGTGGTGCCGGGGTTGATTTCAACGGTGGTGTTTGCGATTGCGGCGCCGATTCGCCTGACCTATCTGGGCATTCGCGACGTGCCCCATGAGCTGCTGGATGCCGGTAAGGCGTTTGGTTGCTCGCGGCGCCAGTTGCTGACGCGCATTGAACTGCCTCACGCCATGCCCAGCATCGCGGCGGGGATTACCCAATGCATCATGTTGTCGCTGTCGATGGTGGTGATTGCTGCGCTGGTGGGCGCCGATGGCTTGGGCAAACCAGTGGTCAATGCCTTGAACACCGCCGACATCGCCCTGGGCTTTGAAGCCGGTCTGGCAATTGTGTTGCTGGCCATCATGCTTGACCGGATCTGCAAGCAGCCCGAAGCCAAAGCAGGAGCCGACGCATGAGCATTATTCGTTTCGATAACGTCGACGTTATCTTCGCCAAAGACCCGCGTGCGGCGCTGGGCCTGCTCGATGAAGGCTTGGCACGCAATGAAATCCTGAAAAAAACCGGGCAGATTGTTGGCGTCGAAAAGGCCAGCCTGGACATCGAAAAAGGCGAGATTTGCGTCTTGATGGGCTTGTCCGGTTCGGGCAAATCCAGCTTGTTGCGCTGTATCAACGGCCTTAATACGGTGAGCCGCGGTCAGTTGTTTGTGGAGCATGAAGGCAAGCAAATCGACATTGCCTCGTGTACGCCTGCCGAGCTGAAAATGATGCGCACCCAACGCATCGCCATGGTGTTTCAAAAGTTCGCGCTGATGCCGTGGCTGACCGTGCGTGAAAACATCAGCTTCGGTCTCGAAATGCAGGGCCGCCCTGAAAAAGAGCGGCGCGCGTTGGTGGATGAAAAGCTGGAGCTGGTGGGCCTGAGCCAATGGCGCAATAAAAAACCGGATGAACTCAGCGGCGGCATGCAGCAGCGGGTCGGCTTGGCCAGGGCACTGGCGATGGATGCCGATATTTTGTTGATGGACGAACCGTTTTCGGCGCTGGATCCGTTGATTCGCCAAGGCTTGCAGGACGAGCTGCTGGCACTGCAACACAAGCTCAACAAGACCATTGTGTTTGTCAGCCATGACCTCGACGAAGCGCTCAAGCTCGGCAGCCGTATTGCGATCATGAAAGACGGCAAGATCATCCAGTACAGCAAGCCGGAAGAAATCGTGCTCAACCCGGCGGACGATTATGTGCGCACCTTTGTCGCCCACACCAACCCGCTGAACGTACTGTGTGGCCGCAGCCTGATGCGCACACTGGCTAACTGCAAACGCGTCAATGGCTCGGTGTGCATTGATCCGGGGGATGACTCGTGGATCGATTTGGCTGAAGGCAACACCATCAAAGGGGTGCGCCAAGGTGCGGGTGCGCTGGACTTGCAGCATTGGCGCAGCGGGCAGGCGGTTGAAGGGCTGGGACGCGGGCCGACGCTGGTGGACAGCAACATTGGCATGCGCGATGCGTTGCAGATTCGTTACCAGACCGGCAACAAACTGGTGTTGCATGACAATCATCAAGTGGTGGGAATATTGGGGGATACGGAGTTGTATCACGCGTTGTTGGGCAAGAATCTGGGTTAGCTGAAAAGCCCCCTCACCCTAGCCCTCTCCCAAAGGGAGAGGGAACTGATTGGGGGATATTGGCGTTTTACATCGACCTGACTGGATGCAGTTGAATCCACAAACGACGCGGTCAGTCCCCTCTCCCTTTGGGAGAGGGTTAGGGTGAGGGGCTTTGGCCTTGCTCAGCTATAAACCCTGCCAAGCAGTTGGCGATGGCTTTCAAACTGATCAAGCACGTCGCGACTGATTTGCTCTTGGGTGAACCCCATCAGGTCGTACTCCTGATTGCCGTTGTGCAAGTACACCTCGGCGCGGTAATAACGACTGCGCACTTCGTCATCACCCGAGTCACTCGGCGCCGCCAAATAGCCGTCCAGGCTGACCTCATAGACAAACGGATTGCCTTCGTCCATCTCCACCCGCAAGCCCATGCAACGCTTGGCGCTGCCCAAAAGGGTTTGCACGTCCAGTCCCTGACTGCGCAGTTGTACCGCGGCTTCTTCCAGTGCCGGGGTCACGTGTTTGTCCATAAACCGCTGCACCACGGCCTGGGTCGGTTGCAGATCTTGCGCGGTCAAACGCTCGCTGAAACCCCGACGACCCCGCGCCGCCAGTTCAGCCTGCTCCAACTCCATCTGGGTGTCCTGACGCATGGCCTTGTGCAGGCCAAACATAAACAGCACCAACACCACCGAAAACGGCAAGCCTGCCAACACGACCATGGTTTGCATGGCGGCAAAGTTACCGGCGAATAACAGGCCTATGGTCACCAGCGTAATCACCGCCGACCAGAAAATACGCAACCAGTGCGGGGCGTCTTCATCAACGTCACCGCCTTTGCACGACAGGTTGGCCATCATCACCGCGCTAGAGTCTGCCGGGGTCAGAAACAGCACAAAGCCGACAAAAATCGACACACCAATCACGATTTTCGACGCTGGGTAATGCTCAAGCAATTGGTAGATGGCCATCGACGGTTGTTCCAGCGCGGTTTTGCCCAGTTCCACCGCCCCTTGGTTCACCACCAGCTCCAACGCCGAGTTCCCGAAGATCGACAGCCACGCCAAGGTAAAGCCCAGCGGGATCAGCAACACCCCCGCCACCAGTTCCCGCACGGTACGGCCACGGGAGATACGCGCGATAAACATGCCCACAAATGGCGCCCAGGAAATCCACCACGCCCAGTAGAACAAGGTCCACAGGCCCAGCCAGCCTTCCGTGCGAGGCGTATCACCCACGTACACGTACAGGTCGAAGGTTTTCATGATGATGCCGTTCAGGTAATCACCCGTGTTCTGCACCAGGCCGTTGAGCAGGTGCAACGTAGGGCCGAACAACAGCACGAAAATCAGCAAACCACTGAACAGAATGATGTTGAGGTTGGAGAGCCGACGAATGCCGTTTTCAACCCCAGAGACCGCCGCGATGGTGGCTACGGTACTCATCACGATGATCACGATCAGCAAGTTGGTGTTGCTGTGCTCCATGCCGAACAGATTCTCAAGCCCCGACGACACTTGCATCGAACCAATCCCCAGGTTGGTGACCAACCCGAGCAGTGTCACGAACATGCCGAAACCATCTACTGCATGGCCCGCAGCACCTTTGACCCAACGCTCGCCCATCAACGGGTACAGCGCCGAACGCAAGGCCAGCGGTTGGTTATGACGGTAGGCAAAGTACGCCACCGCCAGGCCCACCAACGCATAAATCGCCCAGCCATGCAGGCCCCAATGCAGGAATGTCAGTTGCAAGGCCTGACGCGCGGCTTCATGGCTGCCCGACACGCCTTCAGGCGGATTGAAGTAGTGGTCCAGCGGCTCCGAGGCACCGAAGTACAACAGCGAAATACCGATACCCGACGAGAACAACATCCCCGCCCAGGCGCCGTAGCTAAAGTCGGGGGTGTCCTGTTTGGTGCCCAGTTTCAATTTGCCGTAGGAAGAGAACGCCAGCCCGACGACAAAAATCAGGTAAGCGGCGATCACTACCATGTAGTACCAACCGAAGCTGCGCGACAGCCATTGCTGGGCAATCCCCAGAATACGGCCCGCCTCTTCGGGGGCCGCGATCAAAATGGCTGTGAGCAACAATATCAAGGCAGTGGAGGTGTAAAACACCCAACCGTTGACCGTCACCTTTTGCGGTGGGGTCTTTATTAGAGAAGCAGAACTCATGGCACGGATGCTCCAGGCAGCGCGAGAGAAAAACTTGTGGCAGCACGCCACCCGACCATCTTCTTAGATAGCGACCAACGGTCGGGTGATATAAAGACACCGCTAATTAATTGGATCCACCCTGTCGGATGCGTAGGCACCGACAGGGGTTACCGGAATTAAAAGTGTCGTTTTGCGCCATTCACGCTTAGGAAAACGGCATGAATCGCGACGAATTGTCGCAGAGCTTATTCTTTGTTGATTGAACGTTCAATCAAAACAAAATAGACTGGCCGTCGTTCAGTGATTGCTTTGCACTGCTCGCCGGCCCAAGGAGACGCACGAAATGCCCAAGGTCGGTATGCAACCCATACGCCGCCAGCAGTTGATCGAAGCCACGTTACAGGCGGTCGATCAGGTCGGGATGGCGGATGCCAGCATTGCGCTGATTGCCCGTTTGGCCGGTGTGTCCAACGGCATCATCAGTCACTACTTCAAAGACAAGAACGGTCTCATTGCCGCCACCATGCGGTACTTGATGAACGCCTTGATCGATAACGTCACCGAACGCCGTCAGGCGCTGAGTGACGACAGCCCGCGCGCTCATTTGCAGGTCATCGTCGAGGGCAACTTCGACGCCAGCCAGGTTAATGGCCCGGCAATGAAAACCTGGTTGGCCTTTTGGGCCGCCAGCATGCACCAGCCGTCGTTGCACAGATTGCAGCGCATCAACGACCACCGTTTGTATTCCAATCTGTGCTGCCAATTTCGACGTGTTCTGCCCCAGGCCCAGGCCCGCAATGCGGCGCGCGGTCTGGCGGCACTGATTGATGGTCTATGGTTGCGGGGTGCCCTTTCCGGTGACGGTTTCGACACCGATCAGGCACAACGCATCTGCTACGAATATATGGATCTACAACTGGCGAAACAGGTGAGTTAGGCCTCAATAAACGCTTAACCCCTGAACTGTCGTGACGTTGAGTTGCCCCAGTTAGATGGCAACCGCGTCGCGATTACCGCCAACTACTTTATGCACTTGCGAGGATTTTATGGCCCGTTTCGAACTGCAAAAACTCTACATCGACGGTGGCTACACCGACGCCGGTAGCGACGCTACCTTCGATGCCATCAACCCGGCTAACGGCGAAGTCCTCGCTCAAGTGCAACGCGCCACTAAAGAAGACGTGGAACGTGCCGTAGTCAGCGCCGAAAAGGGCCAGAAAATCTGGGCCGCCATGACCTCCATGGAGCGTTCACGCATTCTGCGTCGGGCGGTCGACATCTTGCGTGAGCGCAACGATGAGCTGGCCGCGCTGGAAACCCTGGACACCGGCAAGGCGTACTCCGAAACCCGTTATGTCGACATCGTCACCGGTGCTGACGTGCTGGAGTACTACGCGGGCCTGGCACCTGCCATCGAAGGAGAGCAAATCCCGCTGCGCGACACTTCGTTTGTCTACACCCGTCGCGAGCCGTTGGGCGTCGTGGCCGGTATCGGTGCGTGGAACTACCCGATTCAGATCGCGCTATGGAAATCCGCCCCCGCACTGGCGGCCGGTAACGCGATGATCTTCAAACCCAGCGAAGTCACGTCCCTGACCACCCTTAAGCTGGCTGAAATCTTCACCGAAGCTGGCCTGCCAGACGGTGTGTTCAACGTGCTGACCGGCAGCGGCCGTGAAGTGGGCGCCTGGCTGACCGAGCACCCGCGTATCGAGAAAATCTCGTTCACCGGCGGCGTTGAAACCGGCAAAAAAGTGACCGCCAGCGCCACGCAGTCCACGCTCAAAGAAGTGACCATGGAGCTGGGGGGCAAGTCGCCGCTGATCATTTTCGACGACGCGGACCTGGACCGTGCGGCCGATACCGCGATGATGGCCAACTTCTACAGCTCGGGCCAGGTGTGCACCAATGGCACCCGCGTGTTTATCCCGACGGCGCTCAAGGCCGCGTTTGAAGCCAAGATTGTGGAACGCGTTGCGCGCATCCGCATCGGCAACCCGGAAGATGAAAACACCAACTACGGCCCACTGGTCAGCTTTGCTCACATGGAAAGCGTGCTGGGCTACATTGCCAAAGGCAAGGAAGAAGGCGCGCGCCTGCTGTGCGGCGGCCAACGTCTGACCGAAGGCGAGCTGGGCAAAGGCGCTTTCGTGGCACCGACCGTGTTCAGCGACTGCACTGACGACATGACCATCGTTAAAGAAGAAATCTTTGGCCCGGTGATGAGCATCCTCACCTACGACACCGAAGAAGAAGTGATCCGCCGCGCCAACGATACCGAATTCGGTTTGGCCGCAGGCGTTGTGACCAAGGACCTGAACCGCGCTCACCGCGTGATTCATCAGTTGGAAGCGGGCATTTGCTGGATCAACGCGTGGGGCGAGTCCGACGCAAAAATGCCGGTGGGCGGTTACAAACAGTCGGGCATTGGCCGTGAAAACGGTATCAGCTCGCTGGCGCAATACACCCAGGTCAAATCGGTGCAGGTCGAGTTGGGCGATTACGTTTCGGTGTTCTGAACCGACTCGGCTGACTGACTACCTGGCTGATTACCTGTAGTCGCTGCCGCAGGCTGCGATGAGGTCCGTGGGGGCTTCGGGAAAACGGGTTGCTGAGCAACCCTTCGCAGCCTTCGGCAGCGACTACAGGCTTGTTTATTTCAAAGAGGGTGCATTTATGTCCCAAGAATTCGATTACATCATCATTGGTGCCGGCTCTGCCGGTAACACTCTGGCGGCCCGTCTGACTGAAGACCAAGGCGTCACCGTGCTGCTGCTTGAAGCTGGCGGCCCGGACTACCGTTTCGACTTCCGCACACAAATGCCAGCGGCGCTGGCATTCCCGTTGCAAGGCCGCCGCTACAACTGGGCCTTTGAGACCGATCCAGAACCGCACATGGACAACCGCCGCATGGAATGTGGCCGCGGCAAAGGCCTGGGCGGCTCGTCGCTGATCAACGGCATGTGCTACATCCGTGGTAACGCCATGGACTACGACGGCTGGGCAAAAAACCCTGGCCTCGAAGACTGGTCGTACCTGGACTGTCTGCCGTATTTCCGCAAAGCGGAAACCCGCGACATCGGCCCCAACGACTACCACGGTGGCGATGGCCCGGTCAGCGTGACCACGCCTAAACCTGGCAACAATGTGCTGTTCCACGCCATGGTTGAAGCGGGCGTGCAAGCCGGTTATCCGCGTACCGAAGACTTGAACGGTTATCAACAGGAAGGCTTCGGCCCGATGGACCGTACCGTGACGCCAAACGGCCGTCGCGCCAGCACTGCGCGCGGTTATCTGGATACGGCCAAGCAGCGTTCGACACTGACCATCGTCACCCACGCCCTGACCGACAAGATTATCTTCGAAGGCAAGCGTGCGGTCGGCGTGCATTACATGACCGGCGACAACCACGTGCGCATTGAAGCCAAGGCGCGCAAGGAAGTGCTGCTATGCAGCGGCGCCATCGGTTCGCCCACCGTGCTGCAACGCTCCGGTGTTGGCCCGGCTGAACTGCTCAACAGCCTCGAAATTCCTGTGGTGCATGACCTGCCGGGCGTGGGTCAGAACTTGCAGGACCACCTTGAGTTGTACCTGCAATACGCCTGCACTCAGCCGGTGTCGCTGTACCCTTCGCTGCTCTGGTACAACCAGCCTGCGATTGGCGCTGAGTGGCTGTTCCTGGGCAAAGGCATTGGTGCGAGCAACCAGTTCGAAGCCGGTGGTTTCATCCGTACCCGCGAAGAGTTCGAGTGGCCGAACATTCAGTACCACTTCCTGCCGGTGGCGATTAACTACAACGGCAGCAACGGTGTGAAAGAGCACGGGTTCCAGGCGCACATGGGTTCCATGCGCTCGCCTAGCCGTGGCCGGGTCAACGTCAAGTCCAAGGACCCGCGTGAGTACCCGAGCATTCTGTTCAACTACATGGCCGCCGAGCAGGACTGGCAGGAATTTCGTGACGGCATTCGTCTGACCCGCGAAATCATGCAGCAACCGGCACTGGACGCTTACCGTGGCCGCGAAATCAGCCCCGGCATCGACAAGCAAACTGATGAAGAGCTCGACACCTTCATTCGCGAGCACGCTGAGACCGCGTTCCACCCGTCTTGCTCGTGCAAAATGGGCACCGATGAGATGGCTGTCGTGGATGGCGAAGGCCGTGTTCACGGGATGCAGGGTTTGCGTGTGGTGGATGCCTCGATCATGCCGCTGATCACCACCGGCAACCTGAACGCGCCGACGATCATGATCGCCGAGAAAATCGCCGACAAGATCCGTGGTCGCCAGCCGCTGGCGCGCAGCACCGCCGACTACTACGTGGCAGGCGATGCGCCGGTACGTGGCAAACCGCTGCGTGCTGCGCAGTAAGCAGTCTGCGTAGCAGTTGACGAGCGGAGCGAGGCTACGTTCGGCGGTGCAGCCGTCGTAAATTCAGCTGACGCGGTTCGTTTTATGAACCGCGTCCTCTGGTTTCACGGTCGCTTCGCAACCGGACGCAGCCTCGTTCCTTCGGCAGCTGCTACGAATGCTATGTAACTTTTGAGTTTCATCTTGCCCCGCTTGCTCCCGCTTCAGCGCAGGCCTACTCTAGTGCCTCGTTTCGCGTAACACCCCCCCGCCCCACCCGACATGCCAGCCTTGCCTGGCCAAGAGGTTTTCTATGTTTGATGTTGTCTCATCCAGCAAATGGCCGACCGGCTTTCTGATTAATCCAAACGCAGAACCTCTCGATCCAAAATGGCTCACCGAATTCAGCAAAATCCCTGCCGCCGCCGTCAGTGACTGTCTGGGCCGCAACGTAGGCGGTCTGGGCCTCAAGCCTTTCCACGGCACCCGCCCGATGCTGGGCAGCGCGCTGACCGTACGGGTTCGCCCCGGCGACAACCTGATGATTCTTAAAGCCATGCAAATGGCCCGCCCCGGCGATGTGCTGGTGATTGACGGCAGTGCTGACCTGACCCGCGCCGTATTCGGCGGCATCATGCGCGCTATGGCGCTCAAGGCCGGCATTGTTGGTGTGGTCATCAACGGTGCCCTGCGCGACCTCGACGAGTGGCAAACCGGTGAACTGCCGGCCTACGCCATTGGCGGCGTACACCGTGGCCCGAGTACCGATGGTGGCGGCGAAATCAACGTGCCCATTTCGTGTGCAGGGATGTTGGTGATGCCCGGTGACTTGATGATTGGCGACGGTGATGGCGTGGTCGCAGCGTCGCGCAGTGAACTGCCGGAATTGCTCAAGCGCTGCCACGATTTGCTGGCCCGCGAGCAAGCGACGCTCAAAGCCATTGAAGCCGGTACGCTGGACCCTGACCGTTTTGACGCGATTTTGCGCGCCAAGGGTTGCCCGGTTTAACTGCAAGCCCCTCACCCCAACCCTCTCCCGGAGGGAGAGGGAGCTGACCGGCTTCGGCTTTTAGTCCCCTCTCCCTCCGGGAGAGGCGTGGTGAGGGGCTTTTCGTTCTTATCAGGAGGTCTGTGCATGTTCGACTTTTACCCTCAGCTCAAACAGCGCTTTGACGCACTGCGCACCTGGGCCGAGTTTTTCTCCCTTCGCTACGTCAGCGAAGCCGGGCAATACCTGTCAGTGCGCAAGAACGTCGCAGAACCTCCCGCCTTCAAGCACGATCAAGGCGCCATGCTGACGGTTCGCCTGCGCGGCATTGAAGCCTACGCCGCCACCAATGACCTGTCGCAAACCGGTCTGCAAGCCGCACTGGATCGCGCCGAAGCGCAGGCACAATTGATTGCCGCCCATGCCCTACTCAATTTGAGTCAGGAGCCGGTGTCCCATGAGCGCGCCGACTATTTCTCACCCGATCTCGATCAAGCTTTCCCGTCGCTCAACCACTGTTTTGAGTTGCTCGCCGCAGAATCCGCCGGTGTGCCCAAGGATGAACGACTGGTGAGCTGGGTTGTGTCGCTGGGCCTCAACACTGTCGAGCAGATCTACCTCAACAGCGCGGGCGCCGAGTTGCGTCAGGTGCAGCGCTTCGTTTACCCCGGCATGACGGTCACCGCCTACGACGGGCAAGACAGCCAAACCCGCAGCTTGGGTCGCGACAACTTCGGCCAACAAGGCGGCGTGGATGTGATCAGTCGCTGCGGCTTGATCGGCGCGGCGCCGACCGTCGCCGATCAAGCCCTGCAATTGCTGATGGCGCCCAATACGCCAGCAGGCAAACGCGACCTGCTGCTGATGCCCGACCAGATGATTCTGCAAATCCACGAATCCATCGGCCACCCGCTGGAACTGGACCGCATCCTCGGCGACGAGCGTAATTACGCGGGCACCAGCTTTGTCAAAACCAGCGACTTTGGCAGCCTGCAGTACGGCTCCGACCTGCTGAACGTGACCTTCGACCCCGACATCCCGGAACAACTCGGCAGTTATAGCCATGACGACGACGGCACCCCGGCGCACAAACAGTTCCTGATTCGCCAAGGGGTATTGTTGCGACCGCTGGGCAGCGCACTGTCGCAGTTCCGCTCTGGCCTCGAAGGGGTGGCCAACAGCCGCGCCAGCAGTTGGAATCGGCCGCCAATCGACCGCATGGCCAACCTCAATATCGAGCCGGGCGATCAGTCGATGGCGCAGATGATTGGCGGTATCGAAAACGGTATTTTGATGGCCACCAACCGTTCCTGGTCGATTGACGATGCGCGCAACAAATTCCAGTTCGGCTGCGAATGGGGCCAACTGATCGAAAACGGCGAGCTGAAAGGCGTGGTGAAAAACCCCAATTACCGGGGCATTTCCGAACAGTTCTGGCGCAACCTCAGCGCCGTGGGCGACGCCAGCACCTTCAAGGTGCTCGGAACGCCCAATTGCGGCAAGGGTGAACCCAATCAGGTGATCCGCGTGGGGCATGCGTCCCCGGCCTGTGTGTTCAGTCAAATTGATGTGTTTGGAGGCGATGCCTGATGAATCCACTACTGAGTCAGGCCGAGCAGTTCGACGCGCTGGTGCAGTGGCTACGCGCTGCGATCAAGGCCCCGGAGCAGTTCACTCTGGGCTACGACGCCGAGTCGTCGGAATTTATCCGTTTCAACAAGGGCAAGGTGCGTCAGGCCGGTCAGGTGCAGCAAGCCAGTTTGAGCCTCAAGCTGATCAACGAAGGTCGTCATGCTGACGTGACCCTTACCTTGGGCGGCAACCCGGCGGTCGATCAATTGCGACTGGCTCAGGCGCTTGCACAGCTGCGCGAAACCTTGCCGTTGTTGCCCACCGACCCGTATCTGCTGCTCAACTCCGAACCTTGGCACAGCCACAAGGTGCAGGCTCAGCCGCTGCCCGATACCGCTGCCGTGCTGGAGGACATTCGTCGCGCCGCTGACGGCGTCGATCTGGTCGGATTCTATGCCAGCGGGCCCATTTGTTATGGCTACGCCAGTTCCGAAGGCGCATTCGGCTGGCATCAGGCCAACAGTTTCAACTTCGACTGGAGCCTGTTCCATAGCAATGGTCAGGCGGTCAAAGCCAGCTACGCCGGAGCTGAATGGAACAGCCTGCGCTTCACCCAACGCATGCAACTGGCCCGCGAGCAGTTGTCGTTTCTGGATCGTCCGGTGCAGGCCTTGGCACCCGGCGAGTACCGCGCCTATCTGGCTCCGGCAGCACTGGAAGAAGTAATGAGCATGCTGTGCTGGGGCGGTTTCTCGGCCCAAGCGCTGGCCAGCAAATCCAGCCCGTTGCAAAAACTCTATGCCGGGGACGCTGAGTTGAGCCCGCTGGTGTCTTTCGATGAACAGGTCAGCCAGTCGCTCAGCCCGGCCTTTTCCGGTGAAGGCTACCCGCGTCAGGATTTGTCCCTGGTCAAACACGGCAAGGCCAATCAGCAATTAGTCGGCTCGCGCAGTGCTGCCGAGTATGGCCTTGAGGTCAACGGTGCTCCGGAGGGCGAAGCGCCGAGCGCACTGGCGATGGGTGCAGGCACGCTCGAACAGGCCGACATTCTCAAGCAACTGGGCACCGGGCTGTACATCAGCAACCTGTGGTACTTGAACTACTCTGACCAGCCCGCGGCACGCCTGACCGGCATGACCCGCTTTGCCACATTTTGGGTGGAGAACGGCGAGATCAAGGCCCCGGTCAATACCATGCGCTTTGATGACAGCGTCTATAGTCTGCTGGGGTCGCAACTCGAAGCCCTGACCGCCGAGCGCGAGTTACTGCTGTCGGCCAGCACCTATGACCAGCGTCAGACCGCCTCCAACCTGCTGCCGGGGGCACTGGTCAACAAGCTGACCTTGACGTTGTGACGTTCTCGTAGCAGCTGCCGAAGGCTGCGTCCGGCGACGCAGTCGTCGTAAATCGGTTGCACCGTCATCCTGTAAAACCACGTTCACAGCTTTGACGATTGCTGCGCAACCGGACGCAGCCTTAGGCAGCTGCTACGAGAATCCGGTAAATCCAATAACTCCGGTAAGCCCAATAACAAAGAGGTCCTATGCCCGCACGTCCGGTTCTCAGTCCTGAAACCCTTCGCTGGTTGCCGTGGGTGGTCGCCATCGCGTTTTTCATGCAGTCGCTCGACGGCACCATCCTCAATACGGCCTTGCCCGACATGGCCCGCGATCTCGATGAAAACCCGCTGCGCATGCAGGGCGTCATCGTCGCTTACATGCTCACGGTGGCCTTGCTGATCCCGGCCTCCGGCTGGATCGCCGATCGCTTTGGCACCAAAAAAATCTTTTTCAGCGCCATTTTGCTGTTCAGCCTCGGCTCATTGCTGTGCGCCCTATCCGGCACCCTCGATCAACTGATCGGTGCGCGGGTGATTCAAGGGCTGGGCGGCGCCCTGATGCTGCCGGTCGGGCGGCTGGTGGTGCTCAAAGCGTACCCGCGCTCGGAGCTGGTGCGCATCATGGGTTTTATCACCATCCCCGGCCTGCTCGGCCCGCTGATCGGGCCGACGATGGGCGGCTGGATGGTGCAGTACCTGAGCTGGCACTGGATTTTCTTGATCAACCTGCCGGTGGGCGCGTTCGGGTGCTGGGCGGTGTGGCACTTTATTCCTGACCTGCGCGGTAACGAGCGTACCCGTTTCGATGCGCTGGGCTTTGTGCTGTTCGGCGCGGCAATGGTGTTTATCACCATAGCCATGGAAGGCTTGGGCGAGCTGCATTTGCCGCACCTGCGGGTGATGCTGCTGTTGTTCGCAGGGATGGCTTGCCTGGCGGCGTACTGGTTGCGCGCAGGCAATATCAGTAACCCGCTGTTCTCCCCCGTGCTGTTTAAAACCAAAACCTTTGCCGTGGGCATTCTGGGCAATCTGTTCGCCCGTCTCGGCAGCGGTGCCTTGCCGTTTCTGGTGCCGCTGTTGTTGCAAGTGGCGCTGGGCTATTCACCGTCCCAGGCCGGCATGAGCATGTTGCCGCTGGCCGGTGCGGCGATGCTGGCCAAGTGGGTGGCGCGCCCGCTGATTGAGCGGGCGGGCTATCGCACCGTGCTCACGGTCAATACCTTTGCGCTGGGGATCATGCTGGCCAGTATGGGGCTGGTCACTGAGCACACGCCGTACCCATTGCTGCTGGGGATGCTGGCCGTGCTGGGCGCGATCAATTCCTTGCAGTTCACGGCGATGAACACCGTGACCCTGATCGACCTCGATGACGCCAGCGCCAGCAGTGGCAACAGTTTGCTGTCGGTGGTGGCGCAGTTATCGCTGAGCCTGGGGGTGGCCTGTGCCGGTGCCTTGCTGGGCGGGTTTACCGGCGACGGTGGCGGGGATGGCGTGGACACGGTGCTCGGGGCGTTTCAGCTGACCTTTCTGACCGTAGGGATCATGGCCATGCTGGCGGCGGCGATTTTCCTGCAACTGTCACCGCAGGACGGGCGTAAACCCAAGGCCCATTCGGAGCACGAGCTGGAACATTAAGGGCTTTTTTGAAGCGATCTGGATGACATCTCGTCCAGAATCTTCTGGCGAGGGGCATGGGACTGGTACACTGCGCGACATTTTGTTTTGCAGGCCAGTCTCGTGACCACCATTGCCACCGCTTTTAACACTCTCCCTCTGTCCGCCGCCATGCTGGCTAACCTCGACTCCCTCGGTTATGCCCAGATGACGCCGATTCAGGCGCAGAGCTTGCCGGTGATCCTCAAAGGCATGGATCTGATCGCTCAAGCCAAGACCGGTAGCGGCAAGACTGCCGCCTTCGGCATCGGCCTGCTGAACCCGATCAACCCGCGTTTCTTCGGTTGCCAGGCGCTGGTTATCTGCCCGACGCGCGAACTGGCCGACCAGGTTGCCAAAGAAATTCGCCGTCTGGCCCGTGCCGAAGACAACATCAAAGTGCTGACCCTGTGTGGCGGCGTGTCGTTCGGCCCGCAAATCGGCTCGCTGGAACACGGCGCGCACATCATTGTCGGCACGCCGGGTCGTATCCAGCAGCACTTGCGCAAAGGCTCGCTGGTACTGGACGGTTTGAACACGCTGGTGCTCGACGAAGCTGACCGCATGCTCGACATGGGTTTCTACGACGCCATCGAAGACATCATCCGTCAAACCCCGGAGCGTCGTCAGACGCTGCTGTTCTCGGCCACTTACCCGGTCGGCATCAAACAGCTGTCGTCGAAGTTCATGCGCAACCCGCAGCAAGTCAAAGCGGAAGCGATGCACACCGACAGCCAGATTGAACAGCGCTTCTACGAAATCTCCCCGGAAGAACGCATGGACGCCGTGACCAAAGTGCTCGCGCATTTCCGTCCGCAATCGTGCGTGGCTTTCTGCTTCACCAAGCAGCAGGTTCAAGAAACCGTCGACCACCTGACCTCCAAAGGTATTTCGGCGGTTGGCCTGCACGGCGATCTGGAACAACGCGACCGCGATCAGGTGCTGGCCATGTTTGCCAACCGCTCGACTTCGGTGCTGGTTGCCACTGACGTAGCCGCCCGTGGTCTGGACATCGACGCACTGGACATGGTGATCAACGTTGAGTTGGCGCGTGATTCGGAAATCCACATTCACCGTGTTGGCCGTACCGGCCGTGCCGGTGAAAAAGGCATCGCTATCAGCCTGGTCGCGCCGTCCGAAGCCCATCGCGCCCAAGCCATTGAGCAGCTGCAAAAAGCGCCGCTGAACTGGGAAACCCTGGACACCCTGAAATCTCAGGGCGGCGCACCGCTGCTGCCGTCCATGAGCACGCTGGTGATTGGCGCTGGTCGTAAAGACAAAGTGCGTCCGGGCGACATTCTCGGCGCACTGACCGGCGACGCCGGTATCCCCGGCGCTCAGGTCGGTAAAATTGCGATCTTCGATTTCCAGGCCTATGTCGCCGTTGACCGTACCATTGCCAAGCAAGCCGCCCAGCGTCTGAGCGAAGGCAAAATCAAAGGCCGCGTGTTGCGGGTTCGGGTTTTGTAAAACGCTTTAAACGCCCCCTCACCCCAACCCTCTTCCTGAGGGAGAGGGGGCAGATGTACACAGCATTTGAAATCACCTCTACCAAGCTCCCTCTCCCTATGGGAAAGGGCTCGGGTGAGGGCCGCTTTTACCGAGGACACCGCTTTGCGTACCACCGACGTTGTGATTATTGGCGCAGGCGCCGCAGGTTTGATGTGCGCGCTGACCGCCGCTGCGCGTGGGCGCTCGGTAATGCTGATCGACCACGCCAACAAGGCCGGAAAAAAAATCCTGATGTCGGGCGGCGGTCGCTGCAACTTCACCAACATGTACACCGAACCCTCCAATTTCCTGTCGCAGAACCCGCACTTCTGCAAGTCGGCGCTGGCCCGCTATACGCAGTGGGACTTTATCGAGATGGTCTCCAAGCATGGCGTGCCGTATCACGAGAAGAAACTGGGCCAGCTGTTCTGCGATAACAAATCCAGTGACATCCTTGAAATGCTCCTCGATGAGTGCAAACAGGCGGGCGTCAGCCTGCACCTGGACACCTCGGTGGAGCAGATCGAAAAAACCGAAACAGGCTATAGCCTCAAGACCACGCTGGATCAGTTGAATTGTCAGTCACTGGTGATCGCCACCGGCGGGTTGTCGATTCCGACCTTGGGCGCGACCGGGTTCGGTTATCAAGTGGCCCGCCAGTTTGGCCACACCGTGCTGCCGACCCGCGCAGGGCTGGTGCCGTTCACCATCACCGACCAGCTCAAAGAGATCTGCACCGAGCTGTCGGGCACTTCGGTGGACTGTCTGGTGAGCTGCAACGATCAGAGCTTCCGCGAAAACATCCTGTTCACCCACCGTGGATTGAGCGGCCCGGCGATTTTGCAAATTTCGTCGTTCTGGAACCCCGGCGATACGGTTGAGATCAACCTGCTGCCCGACCTTGACGCACTGGAGTGGTTGCACACGCAACAGGCTGAGCGCCCGAACAGCGAGCTAAAAACCCTGCTCGGCGAAATCTTCACCAAGAAGATGGCTAACTTGCTGGCTGAGCATTGGTTTGTGTCCAAACCCATGAAGCAGTACACGCCTACTGAATTGGCCGAGATCGCCGACAAACTGGCGTGCTGGAAAGTCGTCCCCGCAGGAACCGAAGGCTACCGCACGGCCGAAGTGACGCTGGGCGGGGTCGATACCCGCGAGGTGTCATCCAAGACCATGGAGTCGCTGAAAAGCCCCGGTTTGTATTTTGTCGGCGAAGTGCTGGATGTGAGCGGGCATTTGGGCGGGTTCAACTTCCAGTGGGCGTGGGCATCGGGTTACGCAGCCGCGCAGTTTGTGTAGCACCCTGTAACCGCCAAAAATATTTTGCGTTAGATGTGAACAGTGTCATTGCACTGTCGTCATATCTGGCTCAATTTAGCGAATCGACTCGCAAGGCACCGCCACTTCATGTCATCAAAAAGCGTTAGTCACTCCCTGCGCCGCCTGTGGGCGCGGGACAAGTTCAGTTACAGCGTTCGTGTGTTTATCGCTCTGACCGGCAGCATGGCTTTTTGCTGGTATCAAGACGAGATGTCGCTGTTGATCCCGCTGTTTTTGGGGATCATCGCCAGCGCACTGTCGGAAACCGATGACAGTTGGCAAGGCCGCCTGAATGCCTTGTTGGTCACCCTGGTGTGCTTCAGCGCTTCAGCGTTGACGGTCGAATTACTCTTTCCTTATCCGCTGCTTATGGTCTGCGCACTGGCGCTGGCCGCCTTTGCCCTGACCATGCTGGGCGCGCTGGGCGAGCGTTACGGTGCGATTGCCTCGGCCACTTTGATTCTGGCTGTGTACACCATGATCGGCGTCGATCAGCGCGGAGGGCAAGTTACCGATTTTTGGCACGAACCGCTGTTGCTGGTAGCGGGGGCCGCCTGGTACGGGCTGCTGTCGGTGCTGTGGCAGGCGCTGTTTTCCAATCAGCCGGTGCAGCAAAGCCTGGCGCGGTTGTTCTGGGAACTGGGCCTGTACCTGAAAATCAAATCCTCGCTGTTTGAGCCGATCCGCAACATGGATGTCGAGGCCGGACGATTGGAGCTGGCGCAACAGAACGGCAAAGTGGTGGCTGCGCTCAACACCGCCAAGGAAATCATTTTGCACCGCGTCGGCAATTCGCGGCCGGGCTCCAAGCTGAGCCGATACCTCAAACTTTACTTCCTCGCCCAGGACATTCACGAGCGCGCCAGCTCGTCGCATTACCCGTATAACGCGCTGGCTGACGCGTTTTTCCACAGCGACGTGATGTTCCGCTGCCAACGCTTGCTGCGTCAGCAAGGCGTCGCCTGTCAGCGCCTGTCGGAGTCGATCAAGCTGCGCCAGCCATTTGTCTATGACGACAGCTTTGCCGAAGCCTTGGGCGACTTGCACGCCTCCCTCGAACACTTGCGCATTCAAAGCAACCCGGCCTGGCGCGGGCTGTTGCGTTCGCTGCGGGCGCTGGCCGCGAACCTGGCGACCCTCGACCGCTTGCTCAGCGATGCCAGCAACCCGGATACGTTGGCCGATGCTACTGACAGCAGCCTGCTGGATCGCTCACCGCGTAATCTCAAGGACGTCTGGTCTCGCTTGCGCCAGCACCTGACACCCACCTCACTGATCTTCCGCCACGCGCTGCGTTTGCCGCTGGCCCTGAGCATCGGTTTTGCGATGGTGCACTGGATTCACCCCAGTCAGGGTTACTGGATCATTCTGACCACGCTGTTTGTCTGCTCGCCCAGCTACGGCGCGACGCGACGCAAGTTCAGCCAGCGCATTATCGGCACCGCCATCGGCCTGGCCGTGGGCTGGGCGCTGTTTGACCTGTTCCCCAACCCGCTGGTGCAGTCGATGTTTGCGGTGGTGGCCGGGGTGGTGTTCTTTATCAATCGCACCACGCGCTACACCTTAAGCACCGCGGCTATCACGCTGATGATCCTGTTTTGCTTCAATCAGGTGGGCGATGGTTACGGCTTGTTTCTGCCAAGGCTGTTCGACACGTTGGTAGGGAGCGTGATCGCCGCGGCTGCCGTGTTCCTGTTCCTGCCCGACTGGCAAGGGCGCCGCCTGAATAAGGTATTGGCCAATACCTTGAGTTGTAACAGTCAATATCTGCGCCAGATCATGCATCAATACGCACAAGGAAAAAGTGACGATCTGGCCTATCGACTGGCTCGACGCAACGCCCACAACGCCGACGCAGCGCTGTCCACCACACTGGCCAATATGCTGATGGAGCCAGGGCACTTCCGTAAGGATGCCGACATGGGCTTTCGCTTTTTAGTGCTCTCGCACACGTTGCTCAACTATCTGTCCGGCTTGGGCGCGCACCGCGATACCCAGTTGCCCGCTGAGGTGCGCGAGCAGTTGATCGAAGGTGCCGGGCGTAAAATTGCCGACAGCATCGACCTGATCGCGCAAGGGCTGAACACCAAACACCCGGTTGCCGTACAAAGTGACGACGAAGAGGCGCTGGCCAACGAACTTGAGCAGATGCCCGATGACATCGACGAAAACCAGCGTCTGGTGCAAACCCAACTGGCATTGATATGCCGCCAGCTCGGCCCTTTACGCACACTGGCGGCGCACTTGATCAAAGCACCTTAGAACTTGGCGAGAACAAAGATGGCGCCTACTATCGGGGTCATCGTTTCTATAACAAGGATAAGACTGTGACCACTGACTGGCTGTGCAAACACCACAACGATTTGGGCAAAGAGCAGCTCTACGCCATCCTCGAACTGCGCTCAAAAGTCTTTGTTGTAGAGCAAAAGTGCGCCTATCAAGACGTTGACGGGCAAGACCTCACGGGCGACACCATGCATGTGATGGGCTGGCAGGACGATCAACTGGTGGCGTATGCACGCCTGCTCGATCCGGAATCACAAGGTGGTGACGTGGTCATTGGCCGCGTGATCGTTGCACCCGAAGGACGAGGACAAAAACTGGGGCATACGCTCATGTCCAAAGCATTGGAAAGCATCGAAGAGTACTGGCCGGAGATGCCGATCTTCATGTCCGCTCAAACGTATCTGACACCGTTCTATGAGCGTTACGAGTTCGTCACTGTCGGCGATCCCTACATGGAAGACGGGATTGAGCACATCGGCATGCGCCGTGCCGAGGCGACTCAGGGATAACCCAAAACCTGTTTGATCTGGGCGACATGTTCGCCCACCCAGGCCTTGTCAATCGGGCCCCAGCTGCGAATCTGATAGCGTCCGGCATGATTGCGGGCGCCATCCTGCTGCTCGAACTCGCAGACAATATCCAGATCGGCCAATGCGGCAATGGTGTCTTGTGCTGTGCGGCGCGGCATACCGGTCACCTCGGTCAGCGCCGGCACACTGCTGGCGATTTGACTGTCAATCAACCAGGCCACATACAAGCGCCGATAGAAACTGCTTTTGGTTTTGCTGACGTCCATCACACACTCCCTTTAACTACTATTTGCTCTGCATATCCCGCCAGGTGAGGTACACCCGCAGGTCAAACTCCAGTTGGTGATAACCCGGCAGCATGTATTCGCACAGCTTATAAAACGCCTTGTTATGGTCCGACTCTTTCAAATGCGCCAGCTCATGAACCACGATCATCTTTAAAAACTCGGGCGCTGCCTCTTTGAACAACGACGCCACGCGCAATTCCTTCTTGGACTTAAGCTTGGCACCCTGCACCCGCGAAATAGTGGTGTGCAGCCCCAGCGCACGATGAGTCAAGTCAAGGCGATTATCAAACAGCACCTTATCGAAAGAGGGGGCATTACGCAGATGTTCCTGCTTGAGTTCCAGCGCGTAGGCGTACAGAGCTTTGTCACTTTGCACGGCATGACGTTGTGGATAACGCTCACTTAAGTAGCTACCTAACTGATCCCGCTCAATTAATTGATGTACTTGATCCTGTAAGGTCTGGGGATAAGCCTGAAGGTATTTGAGAACAATCATGAGGCGAAAACCTACAGCCTAAAAGGTCGACAGTGTAACGAATTTGAGAATTAGGTGGTGCCACCACTGTTACTGGCCACCCGCTACGTTTTATAAAGAAATCCCTTCCAAGCCTTGGTCTAGACCCTTCAACCGGGTTTCATGCCTGTAAGTGCCAATAATTTGAGGCTCGTAATGATCGATTTGGCTACCTGGAATTTGAGCGTTCCTGTCGGCAATCCTCCCGCGACGATCACTACCCCGCGGTTGCTCAACGGCTATAAAAACAACTACTTTCACTCACACACTGGCACCTTGTTTTTCTGGGCTCCCGTGACCGGTAGCAAAACTGAAAATGCCATTTATTCACGCAGCGAATTGCGTGAAACCCGCTCGGACGGCGCCTTGCGTAACTGGCTTTACACAAGCGCCGACAACTTTTTGAATGCGACGCTGACAGTCAATCAGGTGCCTTCCTCGGGCAAAGTGGTAATCGGGCAAATTCATGCCTTCCAGAGCACACAACCTCTGCTCAAGCTTGAATACCAATACAAGGCCAGCAAAGAGAGTGGCAATGTGGTCGCTAAAGTACGCCTTCGGCCCAATGAAAACTCCCGGGTCGTGACCATCGCCGAAAATATCCCCTTAGGTAAAGATTTCAGTTACGTAATCAACCTCACGCCCGATGGTGCCCTGAAGATCAAGGCCGCCAATAAACAGTGGGCACGAGATATCAGTGCAAAATGGCGTACCAAACCGCTTTACTTCAAGGCGGGTGCTTACGTGCAGGACAACTCAGGAAACAGCAGGGAAGGCGCCCAAGTCACGTTCAGCAAGCTGGACATTGACCACAACAAATTCTGAACACGAATAGAAAAGTCAGACGTTTATCCTGAAAAAAGCAGGATGCTTCCGAGAAAGTGTGTTCACCTCAAGCGCGGCTTGCGGCATGGAAAGTCACGGGGCTATCTTCTTGAGTCGCCGTGGCCTCTGGCGCAAATGATGATCCCCGTGGAGAACACATGAAAGCTTCCAAGCCAAAACGCCCTCGGCGCGATGATCATAAACACGATGAAGCCACCCGGCGCATTCTGGATGATCTGAGCGCCAACCCTCCTGACATCGATACACTTCAACCGACTCAAGCACAGCCTGTTGGTGCGCAATCGCCCTTTGCCGTAATGGCGGATGTCCGTGCACTGGAGGCCTTGCAGCATATAGCGATCATGCTTAAAAGCGCGGAAGAAGTGTCTGATGAAATCACCGAACGGGGCAGCGGCCTGGAGCGCGGGCTGGTGTGGTCGCTGGTGCATTCAGTAGAAATGTCGCGCTCGCTGGTGAATGCGCTGCTGAGGGGTAACGGCATAGACCCGCAAAAGGTTCAGCCCTCACCCTAGCCCTCTCCCAGAGGGAGAGGGGACTGATTGGGGGATATTGACGCTTTTCAGCAATAGCCAATTTGGTCACTGAATCAACGTTTAACTGGGTCAGTCCCCTCTCCCTCCGGGAGAGGGTTAGGGTGAGGGGCTTTCTGAAACTCACAAAAAAACCCGCATCACTGCGGGTTTTTTGAAGCGTCAGGTCTTAGTTGACCTTGGCGTTCAGCTCACCTTTGAGGTAACGCTGGTACATGGCTTCGAGGGAGATCGGCTTGATCTTCGAAGCATTACCTGCGGTGCCGAACGCTTCATAACGAGCGATACACACGTCACGCATGGCAGTTACGGTTGCGCCGAAGAATTTGCGCGGGTCGAACTCGCTTGGGTTGGTGGCCATCAGACGGCGCATGGCGCCGGTCGATGCCAGGCGCAAGTCAGTGTCGATGTTGACCTTGCGCACGCCGTGCTTGATGCCTTCGACGATTTCTTCGACCGGCACACCGTAGGTTTCTTTGATGTCACCGCCGTATTCGTTGATGATCTTCAGCCACTCTTGCGGCACCGACGACGAACCGTGCATCACCAGGTGAGTATTCGGAATGCGCTTGTGGATTTCCTTGATACGGTCGATGGCCAACACGTCGCCGGTAGGCGGCTTGGTGAACTTGTAAGCGCCGTGGGACGTACCGATGGCAATGGCCAGGGCATCCACTTGAGTGCGCTTGACGAAGTCAGCGGCTTCTTCCGGGTCGGTCAGCATCTGGCTGTGATCCAGAACGCCTTCAGCACCGATACCGTCTTCTTCGCCAGCCATGCCGGTTTCCAGAGAGCCCAGGCAACCCAGCTCGCCTTCAACCGACACACCGCACGCGTGGGCCAGAGCAACGGTTTGCTGCGTCACACGTACGTTGTAGTCGTAGTCAGTCGGGGTCTTGCCGTCTTCGCCCAGCGAGCCGTCCATCATCACCGAGCTGAAGCCCAGTTGGATGGAGCGTTGGCACACGTCAGGGCTGGTGCCGTGATCCTGGTGCATGCACACCGGAATATGCGGGAATTCTTCGATGGCAGCCAGGATCAAGTGGCGCAGGAAAGGAGCTCCAGCGTACTTGCGCGCACCGGCCGAAGCCTGAACGATCACCGGGGAGTCAGTCTTGTCAGCGGCTTCCATGATGGCGCGCATCTGCTCAAGGTTGTTGACGTTGAAAGCTGGAACGCCGTAACCGAATTCGGCGGCGTGGTCCAACATCTGGCGCATGCTAATAAGTGCCATGGTACGTATCTCTCCCGGACGAGGGTCGTTAATCGTGCAAGCCTGCCGTAGCGGCGGCTGCTATTCAAGTTATTGCAGATCGGGGGTTAGCCGCTCTGCGTGTATTCCATTTGGCCCGTAACTGTTACGGGCACCCGCGCTCTTTGGAAGGTTGGGGTGTCTCGTATTTTTCCAGCGCTTCAGGCCCTGAGCGCTTGTTGACCAATGGCACGCTCTGCGCCTGCCAGTCTGCCTGGTAGCAGCCGCTCTCTTCGGGCGTAGCCGCTTCGGGCGACGGTTCAGGTGAACCGGCGCAACCGGCCAAAAAGCCCGCAATCATTAACAGCGGTAACACCTTGACCATATCCATGCTTCCTCTCAGGGCCTGCATCACATTCAACCTTTAGCGCGGCTTTCCAGCACTTCAACGGCAGGCAGCACTTTGCCTTCAACGAACTCAAGGAACGCACCGCCGCCGGTAGAAATGTAGGAAATTTGATCAGCCACACCGTATTTGTCGATCGCGGCCAAGGTGTCGCCACCGCCCGCAATAGAGAATGCCGAGCTGTCAGCGATGGCATGGGCCAATACTTTAGTGCCGTTACCGAACTGGTCGAACTCGAACACGCCCACCGGGCCGTTCCACAGAATCGTTTTCGAGGACTTCAACAGCTCAGCGAAGTTGGCCGCGGTTTGCGGGCCAATGTCCAGAATCATGTCGTCTTCGGCCACATCAGCGACCAACTTCACGGTGGCGGCGGCGGTTTCGGCAAATTCCTTGGCGACCACCACGTCAACAGGCAACGGCACGTTGACCTTGGCCGCGATGGCGCGGGCGGTGTCCAGCAAGTCCGGTTCGTACAGCGATTTGCCCACCGGGTGACCGGCCGCGGCGAGGAACGTGTTGGCGATACCGCCACCCACAATCAGCAGGTCGCAGATCTGGCTCAGGCTGTTCAACACGTCGAGCTTGGTCGACACTTTGGAGCCGGCAACAATGGCAGCCATCGGCTTGGCCGGGGCACCCAGCGCCTTGCCCAGCGCATCCAGTTCAGCCGCCAGCAGTGGGCCTGCAGCGGCCACCTTGGCGAACTTGGCTACGCCATGGGTCGAGCCTTCAGCGCGGTGAGCCGTGCCGAAAGCGTCCATCACAAACACGTCGCACAGGGCCGCGTATTGCTTGGCCAGTTCATCAGCGTTTTTCTTTTCGCCCTTGTTGAAGCGCACGTTCTCGAACAGCACGATGTCGCCGGGCTTTACGTCAACGCCATTGAGGTAATCACTCACCAACGGCACTTCGCGCTCCAAGGCTTTGCTCAGGTAATCAGCCACTGGCTTGAGGCTGTTATCGGCCGAGAACTCACCTTCAGTCGGGCGCCCCAAATGCGAGCAGACCATGACCGCTGCGCCTTTTTCCAACGCCAACTTGATGGTCGGCAGCGAAGCAAGGATGCGTGCATCGCTGGTGACTACACCGTCCTTGACCGGGACGTTGAGGTCTTCGCGAATCAGTACGCGTTTACCTTGCAGATCGAGGTCGGTCATCTTCAACACGGTCATGGGTCGCAATTCCTGAGTTTCTAATGTTATGGAGCAGATTGGGGTTGAGTAACGTGCAAATAGTGCTCTGCCACATCGATCATTCGATTGGCAAATCCCCATTCGTTGTCGAACCACGCCAGCAGGTTTACCAGCCGGGGGCCGGAAACACGGGTCTGGCTGGCATCAACAATCGCCGAATGCGGGTCATGGTTGAAATCACAACTGGCGTGCGGCAATTCGGTATACGCCAACAAGCCTTTGAGCGGGCCGCTAGTAGCCGCCTCGCGCAGTACGCGGTTAACTTCTGCGGCGTCAGTGTCGCGCGCCGTGATCAGGGTGATGTCCAGGCACGACACATTCAAGGTCGGTACCCGTACGGCTTTGGCCTGAATTCGGCCAGCAAGTTCCGGCAACAAACGCTCAATGCCTTTAGCCAGGCCCGTAGACACCGGAATTACTGACTGAAACGCCGAGCGCGTGCGACGAAGGTCTTCATCGTGGTAAGCATCAATCACCGGCTGATCGTTCATCGCCGAGTGAATGGTGGTGATCGACACGTATTCCAGACCGAACGCCTGATCCAGCAAACGCAACAGCGGTACGCCGCAGTTGGTGGTGCAGGACGCGTTGGAGATTAGACGCTCCTGGCCCGACAGGCTGTGCTGGTTCACGCCAAACACGATGGTGGCGTCAACATCCGCCTCACTGCTCATCGGTTGCGAAAACAAGACAGCAGGTGCCCCGGCGTCGAGAAAACGCTGACCATCGGTGCGGGTGTTGTAAGCGCCGGAGCATTCCAGCACCAGATCAACGCCCAACGAGGCCCAGTCGATCCCCTCAGGAGTGGCACTGCGGAACACTTTCACGCAGTCGCCATTGATATGCAGGCAGTCGCCTTCGATCCGTATCTCGCCCGGAAACCGGCCGTGAGTGGAGTCGAAACGCGTCAAATATTCGAGACTGGCCATATCGGCCAAATCATTGAGTGCAACAATTTCAAACCCGGCAGCAGCCCCTCGCTCAAACAATGCACGCAAGACGCAACGGCCAATTCGGCCATAGCCGTTGAGTGCAACTTTGTAAGGACGCGGTTCAGGCATGGGGTTCTCTTATTCAAAACCTGTAGTCGCTGCCACAGGCTGCGAAGGGTTGCTCAGCAACCCGTTTCTTGAGGACCCTGCGGCCCTTCGCAGCCTGCGGCAGCGACTACGGGGAACGCGGCGGCCAAGGGCCACCGCGGCTTACTTTAGTCTTCCAGCAGCTCTTCAGCCTGACCCAGGATGTTTTCCAGAGTGAAACCGAACTCTTCGAACAACGCCGGCGCAGGCGCCGACTCGCCGTAGGTGGTCATGCCGATCACGCGACCTTCCAGACCCACGTACTTGTACCAGTAGTCAGCGTGGGACGCTTCGATGGCAATACGGGCGCTGACTTGCAGCGGCAGAACCGACTGCTTGTAGCCTGCGTCCTGAGCCTCATAAACGCTGGTGCAAGGCATGGAGACAACACGCACCTTGCGACCTTGTTCGGTCAGCTTTTCCCAAGCCTGAACGGTCAGACCCACTTCGGAACCGGCCGAGATCAGGATCAGTTCAGGCTCGCCTGCACAGTCCTTGAGCACGTAACCACCGCGGTTGATGTCGGCAATTTGACCGGCATCACGGGTTTGGTGGTTCAGGTTCTGACGCGAGAAGATCAACGCGGACGGACCGTCGTTGCGCTCCAGTGCGAACTTCCAGGCCGCTGCGGATTCCACCGCGTCGGCTGGACGCCAGGTGTCCAGGTTCGGCGTCGTACGCAGGCTGGTCAGTTGTTCAACCGGCTGGTGCGTCGGGCCGTCTTCGCCCAGACCGATGGAGTCGTGGGTGAACACATAGATCACACGCTGCTTCATCAGAGCCGACATGCGGATAGCGTTACGAGCGTATTCCATGAACATCAGGAAGGTTGCGCCGTATGGCAGCAGACCGCCGTGACCGGCTACGCCGTTCATGATGGCGCTCATGCCGAACTCACGTACGCCGTAGTACATGTAGTTACCGCTGGCGTCTTGCGCCGAAACGCCTTTGCAGCCTTTCCACAGGGTCAGGTTGGAACCGGCCAGGTCAGCCGAGCCGCCCAGCAGCTCTGGCAACAGCGGGCCAAAAGCGTTCAGGGTGTTCTGGCTGGCTTTACGGCTGGCGATGGTCTCGCCTTTGGCCGCCACTTCATTGATGTAGGCAGTGGCCTTGGCATCAAAGTCAGCCGGCAGTTTACCGCTCAGACGGCGGGACAACTCAGCCGCCAGCTCAGGGAATTCGGCCGCGTAGGCAGCGAAACGCTTGTCCCACTCGGACTCAACCGCAGCACCGGCTTGTTTGGCATCCCATTCGGCGTAGATATCAGCCGGGATTTCAAAAGGACCGTGGTTCCAGTTAAGCGCTGTACGGGTCAGGGCGATTTCGTCGTTGCCCAGTGGAGCACCGTGGCAATCTTCCTTGCCCTGCTTGTTCGGCGAACCAAAACCGATTGTGGTTTTGCAGCAGATCAGCGTTGGTTTATCGCTTTTGCGTGCAGTTTCGATGGCGGTTTTGATTTCTTCCGGATCGTGGCCGTCTACGTTGCGGATCACTTGCCAGTTGTAAGCTTCAAAACGCTTAGGCGTGTCGTCGGTGAACCAGCCTTCCACTTCACCGTCGATGGAGATGCCGTTGTCATCGTAGAAAGCAATCAGTTTGCTCAAACCCAAGGTGCCGGCCAACGAGCCTACTTCGTGGGAAATGCCTTCCATCATGCAGCCATCACCCATGAACACATAGGTGTGGTGATCGACGATGTCGTGGCCTGGACGGTTGAACTGCGCACCCATGACTTTTTCTGCCAGGGCAAAGCCCACAGCATTGGCAAAGCCCTGACCCAATGGGCCCGTGGTGGTTTCAACGCCCGGGGTGTAGCCCAGTTCCGGGTGACCCGGGGTACGGCTGTGCAACTGGCGGAAGCTTTTCAGATCGTCAATCGACAGGTCATAGCCGGTCAGGTGCAACAACGAGTAGATCAACATCGAACCGTGGCCGTTGGACAGCACGAAGCGGTCACGGTCAGCGAACGACGGGTTGCTCGGGTTGTGCTTCAGATAATCGCGCCACAGTACTTCGGCGATATCCGCCATACCCATAGGGGCACCTGGATGGCCGCTGTTGGCTTTTTGCACGGCATCCATGCTGAGTGCACGAATGGCGTTGGCACGCTCACGACGGCTGGGCATCGCTGTTCTCCTGGGTATTTAATAAATAAAACGGAACGGAAAAAAGGCGAGCATTTTCCCTCACCCACTGCCGCTGGGCAATGACAGATAGTCGCTTGAGGCGTTTTTCCTGTGCTTAACCGTTCCACCTGTTAAGGATCGGACATTTCATTTCGTTATTTCACTCACGTAACCCGACAAACGCGCCCTCTACCCATCAATATCAAAAAGTTTTGATATTGAACTTGCGAGCGGCGAACCGGGTAACTAGACTGCGGCCCCATGAACCTACGCGTACCTTCAATCCGTCATGACGATTGCGATGAGCTTTCCGCCCTGTGCAAGGCCGGTGGCGACCCGTTACGACTGAATGTACTGCGTGCACTGGCCAACGATTCGTTCGGCGTGCTGGAACTGACACACATTTTTGCAACCGGCCAGTCCGGCATGAGCCATCACCTCAAGGTGTTGTCCCAGGCCGGGCTGGTGGCAACTCGACGCGAAGGCAACGCGATTTTTTACCGTCGCGCCCTGCCCCACACGGACCAGTTGGGCGGCAAACTGCACGCGGCCCTGCTCGAAGAAGTCGACAATCTGACCCTGCCTGCCGACGTCCTCGCACGCATTAGTGCCGTACACAGCCAACGGGCAGCGGCCAGTCAGGATTTTTTCTCGCGCATCGCCGAAAAATTTCGCGCTCAACAGGATTTGATCGCAGGTTTGCCACAGTACCGGGATAGCGTTCTGGCCTTGTTGGACAAACTGAGCTTCAACCCAGTGGCCACGGCCCTGGAAGTGGGCCCCGGGGACGGCAGTTTCTTGCCCGATCTGGCCCGTCGCTTTCATCAGGTCACGGCACTGGACAACAGCCCTGTGATGCTTGAGCTGGCCCGCCAGCTATGTGAACGCGAGTGTTTGAAGAACGTCAGCCTGATCCTGGCCGACGCGTTGCAGGATGCACAGATCCACGCCGATTGCGTCGTTGTGAACATGGTCTTGCACCATTTCGCCGCACCGGCCGAAGCACTCAGGCAACTGGCCAACCTGCTGCATCCTGGCGGTAGCCTGCTGGTAACAGAGTTGTGTAGCCATAATCAGGCGTGGGCCCGCGAAGCCTGCGGCGACCTTTGGCTTGGTTTTGAACAAGATGATCTGGCCCGTTGGGCCACCGCTGCGGGACTCGTTCCCGGGGAAAGCCTTTATATAGGCTTACGTAATGGTTTCCAGATTCAGGTCCGCCACTTTCAGCGGCCAACTGGCGACACTCACCATCGGTAAATATTAGGAAACCGTCGAGATGAGCGAATACTCCCTTTTCACCTCCGAGTCCGTGTCTGAAGGGCATCCGGACAAAATCGCCGACCAGATTTCTGATGCGGTGCTGGACGCTATCATTGCCGAAGACAAGTTCGCCCGTGTGGCGTGCGAAACTCTGGTGAAAACCGGCGTAGCCATCATCGCCGGCGAAGTCACCACGTCGGCCTGGGTTGACCTGGAACAGATCGTTCGTGATGTGATCACTGACATCGGCTACACCAGTTCCGACGTGGGCTTCGACGGCGCAACCTGCGGCGTGATGAACATCATCGGCAAGCAATCGCCTGACATCAACCAAGGTGTTGACCGTGCCAAACCTGAAGATCAGGGCGCCGGCGACCAGGGCCTGATGTTCGGCTACGCCAGCAACGAAACCGACGTGCTGATGCCAGCACCGATCACTTTCTCGCACCAACTGGTTCAGCGCCAGGCTGAAGCCCGTAAATCCGGCCTGCTGCCTTGGCTGCGTCCGGACGCCAAGTCCCAGGTGACTTGCCGTTATGAAGGCGGCAAGGTTGTAGCCATCGACGCCATCGTGCTGTCGACCCAACACAACCCGGAAGTCTCCAACAAAGACTTGCGCGAAGGCGTGATGGAGCTGATCGTCAAACACGTGCTGCCTGCTGAACTGCTGCACAAAGACACCCAGTTCCACATCAACCCGACCGGCCAGTTCATCATCGGTGGCCCGGTAGGCGACTGCGGCCTGACCGGCCGCAAGATCATCGTCGACACCTACGGCGGCATGGCCCGTCACGGTGGTGGCGCGTTCTCCGGCAAGGACCCATCGAAGGTTGACCGTTCGGCCGCCTACGCTGGTCGTTACGTAGCCAAGAACATCGTGGCAGCCGGTCTGGCTGAGCGCTGCGAGATTCAGGTTTCCTACGCTATCGGCGTCGCTCAACCGACTTCGATTTCGTTGAACACCTTTGGTACCGGCAAAATCTCTGACGAGAAAATCATCAAGCTGGTACGTGACGTATTCGACCTGCGTCCATACGCCATCACCACCATGCTGGATCTGCTGCACCCGATGTATCAGGAAACCGCAGCCTACGGCCACTTCGGTCGCACGCCGCAAACCAATACAGTGGGCAATGACACCTTCACCACGTTCACGTGGGAGCGCACCGACCGCGCTGAAGAGCTGCGCTCTGCGGCTGGCTTGTAAGTAACCCTGCTGCACCCAAAAGCCCCGGACAGGCGACTGTCCGGGGCTTTTTCATGCGCCCGAAATACGGCGTAATGCAGTCCCCGTCCGCGTCAAAAACCTTTCACTAGCCTTAAGCGTTCACTCCGGGCAAGGACGCTCATGATGCTGACCAGACTTTCTCTTCTCTGCGGGCTCTTGCTCGCCGTTCTAACCTTTCACACGCAGGCACAACCATGCCCCGACAAGTCGGCCTACCAAGCACTGCAACAACAGCTTGAAAGTTGGGACGACAGCTATCACCGCCTCGGCATATCCCAGGTCAGCGATGCGGTTTACGACGCTTCACGTACGCGATTTGAACAGTGGCAAAGCTGCTTCAAAGAGTTGCCTGTGGATAACCCATTGCTCACAGCAGGCGGGCCAGTGACTCACCCGGTGGTGCAAACCGGTCTGGCTAAACTGGCGGATGACAAGGCGGTAAAAGACTGGCTAAAAGGCCGACAGGATCTGTGGATTCAACCCAAAGTGGATGGTGTGGCCGTGACGCTGGTCTATCGCCAAGGGCGTTTGCAACAGGTCATCAGCCGGGGCGATGGCGTGCAGGGTCAAAACTGGGAGCGCTCGGCCCGCTCTATCAGCGCCATCCCGCAACAGTTGCCGCAGCCTGTGGACATCGTGCTGCAAGGCGAACTGTGCTGGCGCTTGCCCGGCCATATTCAGGCAGTTGCAGGCAGCATCAATGCCCGCAGCACCGTGGCGGGCCTTATGGCACGCCAGCACCTGAGTGCCGAACAAGGTCAAGGCATTGGCCTGTTTGTCTGGGACTGGCCTGAAGGCCAAGGTACGCAAGCTGAACGACTGCACCTTTTGGGCACGCTGGGCTTTGCTGACAGCCTGACGTACAGCCAGTCCATCGAGCATTTCGAACAGGCCAAACTCTGGCGCGAAAAATGGCATACCACTGCGCTGCCGTTTGCCAGCGACGGCGTGGTTTTACGTCAAAGCCAACGCCCTCTGGCGCAACGTTGGCAGGCAAAACCACCGAACTGGGCCGCCGCCTGGAAATACCCTCATGCGCAGGCTGTGGCCCAAGTGCGCAAGGTCACCTTTAACATCGGGCGTACCGGGCGCATCACGCCCATGCTTGAGTTGACCCCGGTGCGAGTCGACGACCGCACCATCAAACGTATCAGTGCCGGTTCGCTGCAACGCTGGCAGAGCCAGGACATCCGCCCCGGCGATCAAGTGGCAATCAGCCTTGCTGGCCTGACCATTCCCCGATTGGACGGTGTTGTCATCCGCGCCAGCGAGCGCATTGAAGTATTGCCACCCGACCCCAATAATTTCCACACTCTGAGTTGCTGGCAAGCAACACCGGGGTGTGAGAGCCAGTTTATGGCGCGGTTGAACTGGCTCAGCAGTAAAAAGGGGTTGGCCCTGCCATTTGTCGGGCCGGGCACCTGGAACAGCTTGATTCAGACAGGCCGAGTCACCCGCCTGCTGGATTGGTTGACACTGGATGCCGCACAGCTTGCTAACATTGATGGCTTGGGCGAGCTCCGCATTGCCCGCCTGCTCAACAGTTTGCAGGAGTCACGGCAACAACCGTTCGAGCGCTGGGTCAAAGCCATCGGTCTGCCGCCCAGCGGTGATGCGCCGTTGGGTCAGTCGTGGCAAGCGCTGGTCGCTCGCGACGAACAAGCCTGGCAGGTACACCCGGGCATTGGAGCGCAACGTGCGGCGCAACTGCGTGAATTTTTGCACGACCCGAACGTACTGGCTTTAAGTGAACAATTACGCGCTGCGGGAATTGCCGGCTTTGACTAGAAGCGCTTCAACCCGCAGCATTGCCTTTTAAATCGTGTTTATTGTCATCTTTTGTCATGGAGCTCTTTATGAAACTTCTTTCCCCCCTCGCCCTGTTTACTGTGTGTGGCCTGCTGGCGGCACCGTTGATGGCTGCTGAACAGGCGCCGGAACTGACCGGTTGCGCCGCCAAGAAGCACGAAATATCTCAACAACTTGAGCAAGCTCGCGCCCACGGCAACAGCAACCAGGTGGCGGGTCTGGAAAAAGCCCTGAGCGAAGTGGAGGCCCACTGCACCGACGCAGGTCTGAAGAAAGAGCGTGAAAACAAGGTGCTGGACGCCAAACACGAAGTCAGCAAACGCCAGGCAGACCTGGACAAAGCCATGAAAAAAGGCGATCCGGAGAAAATCGACAAGCGCAAAACCAAGTTGGCTGAGTCGCGCAAAGAACTGCAAGAAGCGTTGGATCAGCTGGATAAGTAATGCGGTAGGGCCCCTCACCCCAACCCTCTCCCGGAGGGAGAGGGAGCTGATTGGCGATGATTTCAAGTCAGCGTGCGATCAGTCCCCTCTCCCTCTGAGAGGGCTAGGGTTAGGGGCTTTTGCTTGCAGCGTCTCTCAATGATTACGAAATACCTTGTGGCACCCGCTGCACGTGTCTTCAACTTTTTGCACGGCGGGTGACAGGCGACTGAGGTCATAAGGCTGTACCCGACTGGCGACCACCAATTCACCGGTAGCTGCTTCCAACTGTCGGGCCAACGCCTGAAAAAGGGCCTGATTTTTCCAGACTTCATCAGTCGCGCTGGTCTGGTCAGACTCTTTGACTTCAGGGAAATGCTTCCACGGCTCCCGAGCCAAAGCATCCAGTTTGACCGCACCTTCGCTAAAACGCGGGCCATCGAACGGAACACGGCCTCGCAGCATGCCACCCAGTTCTTCACTGGTGCTGAGCATGTGTTTGAAAATCGCTTTACGCTGGCCCAACGGCGAATTGGGGTCAACCCCGCCACACGCCGATAACGTCAGGCAGGCAAGCACTAGAACAAGCAGTCGTTTAAGCATCAGAGTGGTTTCACGTCGTAGAAAACGGGCGCCAGTATCCTCTCGCACCCTGCAAACACCAATACCCCTATTGAATATAGGGTTGCCTTGAAGGGAATTTAACCTCGGCAGCCTTGAAGGAATTTTGCTGATGAACCTATTTTTCAAGCCGTTGGCCTGGGTCTTACCCGCCGCCCTGTTATTGGCCGGATGCAACGGCACCGACAAAGACACGGCAAAACCGGAACCCCATACCACCTACAGCAAAGCCGACTGGAACGCATTGCCTGAAGTGACCGGTGAGGATCTGCAAAGTGGCTTTGCTTCATGGCGCAGTGCCTGTACCCGCCTTAAGGCCGATCCCAATTGGGGCAGCGTGTGCAGTGATGCTGCCAACCTGCCCGCTAGCCCGAGCGTGGCTGAAATCAGTCAGTTTTTGCAGACGCATCTCGATGTGTACAGCCTGCGCTCAGCAGAGGGCAGCAGTGACGGGTTGATCACCGGTTATTACGAACCGGTTTACCCCGGTAGCCTGAAGCCTACCCAAACGGCCAATGTACCGATCTACAGCGTACCGGCCGATCTGGTGGTGGTTAATCTGGACAGCATCTACCCCGAACTGAAGGGCAAACGACTGCGCGGCCGCCTTGAAGGCCGGATTCTCAAGCCGTATGACACGGCTGAAACCATCAATAGCAAAGGCCTGAATGCCCCTGTATTAGCGTGGCTGACCGATCCGATGGACCTGCAATTTCTGCAAATTCAAGGCTCTGGCCGTGTGCAACTGGACGACGGTCGTCAGTTGAGAATTGGTTATGCGGACCAGAACGGCCATCCGTATAAACCCATTGGGCGCTGGCTGGTTGAGCAGGGCGAGCTGAAAAAAGAAGATGTGACCATGGGCTCGATTCACGCGTGGGCAATGACTCATCCAGAACGAGTACATGAATTGCTGGCCAGCAACCCGAGCTACGTGTTCTTCACCCAAAACCCTGACAGCAACGAGGGGCCGCGTGGCTCACTGAATGTTCCACTGACGGCGGGCTACAGCGTGGCGGTGGATCGCAAAGTCATCCCGCTGGGCAGTTTGCTCTGGCTGTCCACGACCCAGGCTGACGGCCACCCCATCGTTCGCCCTGTAGCTGCGCAGGACACCGGGGGCGCCATTGCCGGCGAAGTGCGGGCCGACTTCTTTGTCGGTACCGGCCCCGAGGCCGGGCAAATCGCAGGGGACATGAAGCAGAAGGGCAATATCTGGCTGCTGTGGCCAAAAGGCGCCGCATTGCCACAGTAGTAAAAGGGTGTGAACGATGTAGTCGCTGCCAAAGGCTGCGATGGGTTGCGCAGCAACCCTATTCATGCCCTACGGCCCTATCGCAGCCTTCGGCAGCGACTACAGATTCATTTATTCACACCGACACAAAGAAGAAGCTGACAATCAGCGCCATGCCGATAAACCACACAATGGAGCGCATCATCGCCCAGTCGGCCAGGTAGCAAATGATGTACAGCATGCGGCTGGTGATAAACAACACGGCCAGTACATCGATCGTCACTGGCTGGGCGTTGCCCACAATATCGGCAATGATCACTGCCGCGGCAAACGCGGGTGTCACTTCAAAGCTGTTGAGCTGAGCGCTATGAGCGCGCTTGGCAAACCCGTCCAGGGTTTCAAGAAAAGATCGGGGGTCGTGATTTTGCCGAGGCCCGAATTTGCCCCCACTGAATTTCGCAATGCCGGTGCACACGTAGGGCAAGCAAAGGGCAATCAATACACACCAGAAGGCAACCGTCATTGGAATTTCCTTTTTAACGTTTCAGTGCGCGTAGTTTTAGCACAGTCCGTAGGACTAATCGCTATAACAGCCGGGAGCTTCCTGAAAAACGCCACTTGCTTGTACCTGCCACAACCGGGGATTAGTCTCGCTGCCTCAATAAATATCGCAGCACCCTTGAAGCAACGAACGAGCGAGCGAAATGAATAAAAAAGCTGTCATCGTATTTAGCGGCGGACAAGATTCAACAACATGCCTAGTGCATGCTATGCCACGCTTTGAAGACATTCATTGCATCACGTTTGATTACGGCCAACGCCACCGGGCAGAGATAGAGGCTTCATTAGCGTTGTCGCGGCAACTGGGTATCACGTCACATACCGTATTAGACGTTTCCCTACTCAATGCATTAACTGTCAGCAGCCTGACACGCAGTGACCTACCTGTTCCGAACGTTAATCAGATAGAAGAAAACGGTTTACCCAATACCTTTGTGCCTGGCCGCAATATTTTATTTCTGACCTTAGCGTCGATCTATGCCTATCAGGTGCAAGCCCACACAGTGATCACAGGTGTGTGTGAAACGGACTTCTCTGGCTACCCGGACTGCCGGGACGAATTCGTCAAATCGCTTAACCATGCGATCAAATCAGGCATGGATTACAACGTACAGATTGAAACACCGTTGATGAGATTAAACAAAGCCGAAACGTGGGCCCTGGCTGATCATTACAACCAGTTGGATTTGATACGCGAACACACGCTGACTTGTTATAACGGAATCATAGGGAGCGGGTGTGGTGACTGTGCGGCGTGTGAGCTGCGGGCCAAAGGTTTAGATGATTACCTAAAAAATAAACAGGCGGTGTGCGACAGCTTAAATAAAAAACTCTGCATGGGCTCTTAAAAATGAATGGTTATCAACGTACACCCTGTGCCGAAAGCCCGCCTTCATTACATTATCAATCGCCCTCAGTAAACACATACCTTTTAAAAAGCGCCCTTGCGCCATAAGCAGGCAACACATTCACACACGCAAATGTTACCTTGATGAAGATTTGAACAATCAACATATTCACAAGAGCAGAGGTCTCCATGACGCCGTAAAACGCCAAAAAACAAAAAAGTAAACTGTCTATTATTGCCGCCACAAAACTACTAAAAAAAACTCGCAAAAATAAAAATCTTGAACGGGTCAGCGCTTTTATCTTACTCAGCAAATAAGTATTCACATATTCAGACACTACAAAGGCAACCAATGAAGCTATCAATACAGAAAAAACATGACTTACAACTTTATTATAAGGGCTATCCAGCTCCCAGCCAGGCAATCCAGGAAGATAGGCAATACCATTAAGCATAGAGATGACCAAAGCATTGCCGAGAAACACGAACAATATAGCTCGCCTAGCAAGCCTGAGGCCATAGAACTCATTTAATATATCGGCGGCGGCAAAAACTGAGTGCAACACCTGACCTTTCCGGTACGGTGCTGCCCTATGTCTTATTCCGAACTCAGCG